>NZ_JBHSIU010000010.1:252263-519587 GCF_042653625.1 Dactylosporangium cerinum
CCGTAACGCCGCGTTGTGCGGTGAGCGCGCCTGCCCGTAACGCCGTGTCGTGCGGTGAGCGCGCCCGCCTTCAACGCCGTGCCGATGGCGGTGACCCGCCCCGCCCGCAACGCCGCGTTGTGCGGTGAGCGCGCCTGCCCGTAACGCCGCGCCGTGCGGTGAGCGCGCCCGCCCTCAACGCCGAGCCGATGGCGGTGACCCGCCCCGCCCGCAACGCCGCGTCGTG
The DNA here is from genome assembly GCF_042653625.1 of Dactylosporangium cerinum. Taxonomy (NCBI): domain Bacteria; kingdom Bacillati; phylum Actinomycetota; class Actinomycetes; order Micromonosporales; family Micromonosporaceae; genus Dactylosporangium; species Dactylosporangium cerinum. The sequence goes on from NZ_JBHSIU010000010.1 coordinate 252,490, forward strand.
CGGTAAGCGCCCGCCCGCAACGCCGCGTCGTGCGGTGCGGGCGGGGCGGACGAGGGTTCAGACGCGGTAGCGGGCGACCAGGTCGTCCATCACCTTGTCGAGACGCTCGTCGATGACCTGGCGGGCCGGGTCCTCGTCGAACCAGGCGACGATCTCCCGCGCTCCAGCATGGAACGGGATCGTGGCGACGTAGTCGGGCACCAGGGAGCGCAGCTTGCTGTTGTCGAAGACCATCGAGTGGGTCTTGTCGCCGAGCAGGCCGGCACCCCATTCCGGGTCGGCGGCGGCGATCGCGTCGGAGGGCACGTGCACGAGCTTTGCCGTCACGCCCAACGCCGCCGCCATGTGCTCGGCGATCTGGTTCCACGTCAGGACGTCGTCGCTGGTGATCTGGAAGACGTCACCGATGGCGCGGGGGTGGCCGAGCAGCGGCACGAAGCCCTTGGCGAAGTCCTCGTGGTGGGTGAGGGTCCACAGGGACGTGCCGTCGCCGTGGATGACGACCTCGCGGCCCTGGCGCATGCGGGCCATGGCCGTCCAGCCGCCGTCGAACGGCACGAGGGTGCGGTCGTAGGTGTGCGAGGGGCGCACGATCGTGGCCGGGAAACCCTTGTCGCGGTACACCTGCACGAGGAGGTCCTCACAGGCGATCTTGTCGCGGCTGTACTGCCAGAACGGGTTGCGCAGCGGCGAGGACTCGACGACGGGCAGCCGGGCCGGCGGGGTCTGGTACGCCGAGGCGGAGCTGATGAACACGTACTGCCCGGTGCGCCCGCGGAACAACTCGATGTCGGCCAGCACGTGCGACGGGGTGAAGGCGACCCAGTCCACGACGGCGTCGAACGTGTGGCCGGCCAGCGCGGCCCGCGCCGACGCGGGGTCCCGGATGTCGCCGCGCAGGACGGTGACCTCCGGCGGGAGCGGGCGGGTGGTGCTCTCACCGCGGTTGAGCACGTGCAGGTCGATGCCGCGCCGCACGGCCAGGGCGGTGCAGGCGGAGCTGATGATGCCGCTGCCGCCGATGAACAGGACCTTCAACTCAGCTCTCCACCCATCCGTGCGTGCGCGCGAAGCTCACCAGGTGCTGCCGGGCCTGCGCGATCTGGCTGCCGGTCAGTGACGGAACGTGCTGGATGAGCAGCTCGGTCACCTCGGCGGAGAACTCGCGGCTGCTGAGCACGTCGCAGAGACCGTCGTCCTCGCCGGCCTCTTCCTCGCTCGAAGCGGGCCGGGGCGGCCGGGTGTGCTCGCGGCGGGCCGGGGCGTCCAGGATGCGCACGGTGGCGACCTTCAGCCCGCGCTCGCCCTCCTCGACCTCGTATTCGACCCGCATACCGGGATGCACGAGGTGCCGCTGCTCACCGAAGTCGTTGGCGTGGACGAATACGTCCTCGCCGCCCGCGTTGGGTGCGATGAACCCGTAACCGCGCACCTCGTCGAACCGCAGGATCCTGCCTGTCTCCACCACGACCACCACCAACCCATCGAACCGTCCCGCGGCCGCGGGGCCCGGCACTCAGAGCATAGGACTCCCGAGGCGCTTCTTCTGCACCTTGCCCATGGCGTTGCGCGGTAGCGCCTCGACCAGGTGCACGATCCGGGGGCGTTTGTGGATCGAAAGGTGCCGGGCTACGAAATCCGCGAGCTCACCCTCACTGACGGTGGTCGACACGACGACGTACGCGGTCACGGCCTCACCGAGGTCCGCGTGCGGAGTGCCGATCACGGCCGCCTCCCGCACCGCCGGATGCGCCAGGAGCGCGTCCTCGACCTCGCCGGCGCCGATGCGGTAGCCGCCGGACTTGATGAGGTCGGTGGAGGCCCGCCCGACGATGCGGTGCCAGCCGTCGGGGTCCTTCCGGGCGATGTCCCCGGTGCGGAACCAGCCGTCGACGAGATCGGCGGGCTGATGGACGTACCGCCGCAGCAGCATCGGACCGCGCACCCAGAGCTCACCGATGGCGCCGTCCTCGGCGTCGACGCGGGTCTGCACGCCGCGCACGGGGAAGCCGACGTGACCGGCGCGGCGCGGGCCGTCGGCGCGGCTGCTGATCGTGATCAGGGTTTCGGTCATCCCGTAGCGCTCGACTGCCCGGTGCCCGGTCAGCGCGTGCAGCCGCTCGAACACGGGCACGGGCAGTGCGGCGCTGCCGGACACGAGGAGCCGGGCGCGCGCCAGGGCACGGGCCGCAGCCGGCTGCGCGCACACCCGGGACCACACGGTCGGCACGCCGAAGTAGAGCGTCCCACCGGCGGCCGCATAGCGCTCCGGTTGCGGTTTTCCGGTGTGTACGAGTGGCGAGCCGGCTCTGGTCGCCCCCAGCACCCCGAGGATCAGGCCGTGCACGTGGAACAGTGGCAGCCCGTGGACCAACCGGTCGTCGGGGGTCCAGTCCCACGCCTCGGCGACGGCGTCGACCCCCGCCTCGACGGACGCGTGCGTGTGCACGACGCCCTTGGGCGCGCCGGTCGTGCCGGAGGTGTACATGATGAGCGCCGCGTCGTCGGGGGCCGGCGCGGGGTAGGTGCTCGACGAGCGGCGGGTGACGTCGACCGTCGCCAGCGTGACCTGGGCGCCCGAGTCGCGCAGGATGTGCTCGCGTTCGGCGGGGCCGGCGTCTGCGGGCACGGGCACGACCGCGGCGCCGGCGAGCAGCCCGCCGAGCACCGCCACCACCGTCTCGAGGGTCGGGGTAGCGTCCACGGCGACGACCGTCGCGCCGTGCACCTCGTCGGCGACGGCGAGGGACGCGCCCAGCAGGGCCTCGGAGGACAGGGCGCGACCGGCGACGGTCACCGCGTCGGGCCGGTCGGCGGATTCCGGGCCGGTGCTGCCGGCGATCAGGCGCATGGCCACCATCGTGCCATTTCGTGATGTGGCACCGTCTTGACACCTCCATTTGTGAGCGTTAACACTGTCCCGAGCAACACCCCCGCCACCGACTTGAAACGTCCCCCTGCTTTCAAGTCGTTCAAAACCAAGACACCCACAGATTTCTGCCCAGGGCCGTTGATAGCGCTCACAGGCGCGCCTCGACGGTCGCTGCACCCTGCGTAACAGGTGGAGGACATCCCATGAAGTTCCCCAGAGCACTGATCGCCGGCCTCGGCCTCGCCGTGGCGCTGAGCGTCACCGCGTGTGGCTCGGCCGAGAAGACCGCGGACAAGGAGGCCGGGCAGGCCGCCGGGGCGGGCAGCCTCATCGGCGTGACCATGCCGACCAAGTCCTCGGAGCGGTGGATCGCCGACGGCAACAACGTCAAGGCGGCGCTGGAGAAGCTCGGCTACAAGGTCGACCTGCAGTACGCGGAGAACGACATCCCGACGCAGGTGAACCAGATCGAGAACCAGATCACCAAGGGCGCGAAGCTGCTCGTCGTCGCCTCGATCGACGGCACCGCGATCACCACGCAGCTGCAGCAGGCGGCGGACAAGAAGATCCCGGTCATCGCCTACGACCGGCTGATCCGCAACTCGCCGAACGTCGACTACTACGCCACCTTCGACAACTACAAGGTCGGCGTGCAGCAGGCCACGTCGCTGCTGGTCGGCCTCGGCCTGAAGAAGGAGGACGGCTCCGACGGCACCGCCACCGGGCCGTTCAACATCGAGCTGTTCGCCGGTTCGCCGGACGACAACAACGCCACGTTCTTCTTCAACGGCGCGATGGCGACGCTCAAGCCGTACATCGACAAGGGCACGCTCGTTGTGAAGTCCGGCCAGGTCGACTTCAAGACCGTCGCGATCCTGCGGTGGGACCCCGCCACGGCGCAGAAGCGCATGGAGGACATCATCACCAAGACGTACGTCGGCGGCACCAAGGTCCAGGGTGTCCTGTCGCCGTACGACGGCCTGTCGATCGGCATCCTCTCCGCGCTGAAGAGCAGCGGCTACGGCACGGCCGGCCAGGCGTACCCGATCGTCACCGGTCAGGACGCGGAGAAGGCGTCGGTCAAGTCGATCATCGCCGGTGAGCAGTACGCGACGATCTACAAGGACACCCGCAAGCTCGCCGACGTCACGGTCAAGATGGCCGATGCGGTGCTCAAGGGCGGCAAGCCGGAGACCAACAACACCAAGGACTACGACAACGGCAACAAGGTCGTCCCGTCGTACCTGCTCGAACCGGTGATCGTCTACAAGAGCAACTACAAGACGGTCCTCATCGACTCCGGCTACTACACCGAGAGCGACCTCAAGTAACCATGACCGACGTAATTCTGCGGATGCGCGGCATCACCAAGACCTTTCCCGGCGTTGCCGCGCTGCAGGATGTGAACCTCGAGGTGCGCCGCGGAGAGATCCACGCGATCTGCGGCGAGAACGGCGCCGGGAAGTCGACCCTCATGAAGGTGCTGTCCGGGGTGTACCCGCACGGCTCCTACACCGGTGAGATCGAGTTCGACGGGGAGCCCTGCCATTTCGGCGGGATCCGGGACAGCGAGCGGCGCGGGATCGTCATCATCCACCAGGAGCTGGCGCTCATCCCGCACCTGTCGATCGCGGAGAACATCTTCCTCGGCAACGAGCGGGTCCACCGGGGCCTGATCGACTGGAACCGCACCAACGCCGACGCCGGCGCGCTCCTGCGCCGGGTCGGCCTGCGGGACAACCCGGTCACCCCGGCGATGGACCTCGGCGTCGGCAAGCAGCAGCTCGTCGAGATCGCCAAGGCGCTGTCGAAGGAGGTGCGGCTGCTCATCCTCGACGAGCCGACCGCGGCGCTCAACGAGTCGGACTCCCGGCACCTGCTCGACCTGCTCCTCGAGTTCCGCGAGCGCGGCATCACCTGCGTGATCATCTCGCACAAGCTCAACGAGATCGAGGCGGTCGCCGACACCACCACGATCCTGCGCGACGGCCGCACCATCGAGACCCTCGACATGCGCGCCAAGGACGTGTCCGAGGACCGGATCATCTCGGGCATGGTCGGCCGGGACCTGTCGCACCGGTTCCCGCCGCACACGTCCTCCATCGGCGCGGAAGCGCTGCGCATCGAGGACTGGACCGTGCACAGCCCGACGCAGCACGGGCGGATGATCGTCGACCGGGCGAATCTGTCCGTGCGGCGCGGGGAGATCGTCGGGCTCGCCGGGCTCATGGGCGCCGGGCGCACCGAGCTGGCGATGAGCGTCTTCGGCCGCAGCTACGGCACCGGCATCACCGGCCAGGTGTACAAGGACGGTGTCCCGGTGCAGCTGCGCACCGTCGGCGACGCGATCGCGCACGGTATCGCGTACGCCACCGAAGACCGCAAACGCTACGGCCTCAACCTCATCGAGGACATCCAGCGCAACGTCTCCGGAGCCGCGCTGTCCCGCATCGCCAAGGGCGGTTGGGTCGACGACAACCGCGAGTTCCAGGTCGCCGAGGAGTACCGGCACAGCCTCAACATCAAGGCACCCGGCGTCGGTGCGGTCACCGGCACCCTCAGCGGCGGCAACCAGCAGAAGGTCGTCCTCGCCAAATGGATCTTCACCAACCCGGACGTGCTGATCCTGGACGAGCCGACCCGCGGCATCGACATCGGCGCCAAGTACGAGATCTACACGATCATCAACCGGCTCGCCGACGAGGGCAAGGCGATCCTCGTCATCTCCTCCGAGCTGCCGGAGCTGCTCGGTATCTGCGACCGCATCTACGCCCTGTCGGCGGGCCGGGTCACCGGCGAGCTGTCCCGCGCCGACGCGACCCCCGAGCGGCTCATGCAGCTCATGACCAGCTTGAAGGAACGCTCATGACGACCATCGTGGAGGCCGACCCGGAGACCGCGGTCACGGCGCCGACCCGGTTCTCGGTCAACCTGCGCCAGAGCGGCATCTACATCGCGTTCGCCGCGATCGTGGTGCTGTTCGAGATCCTGACGTCCGGCTCGTTGCTGGAACCGCAGAACATCTCGAACATCGTCGTGCAGAACTCCTACATCCTGATCCTCGCCATCGGCATGATCCTGATCATCATCGCCGGGCACATCGACCTGTCCGCGGGCTCCGTCGTCGCCGTCACCGGCGCCGTCGCCGCGGTCCTCATGGTCGACCTGGACGTGCCGTGGCCCCTCGCCATCCTGGCGACCCTGGTCGTGGGCGCGCTGATCGGCGCGTGGCAGGGCTTCTGGATCGCGTACTTCGGCATCCCCGCGTTCATCGTCACCCTCGCCGGCATGCTCGTCTTCCGGGCGCTCACCATGACGGTCCTGGGCAACCAGGGCATCGGCCCCTTCCCCGACGACGTGCGGACCCTCGCCAACGGCTTCACGCCCGGCTTCCTCAACAACGTCGGCCTCGGCGTCCTCGGCGGCGCCGACCTCTTCACCCTGCTGGTCGGCCTCGCCGCCGTCGCCGGCATCGTGGCCGTGCAGTGGCGGGCCCGCCGCGCCCGCATCGGCTACGGCCAGACCGTCGACGGTCTGCCGGTGTTCGTCGCGAAGATCGCCGGTGCCGCCCTGGTGCTGATGTTCATCGTCGTCCAGCTGGCCCGGTTCAAGAACCTGCCCTGGGTGCTGGTGCTGCTGGCAGCGCTCGTGCTCGCGTACACCCTGATCTCCCAGCGCACCGTCTTCGGCCGGCACATCTATGCCGTCGGCGGCAACCTGCAGGCCGCGGGACTCTCGGGCGTGAAGGTCAAGTCGGTCACGTTCTGGATCTTCGTGAACATGGGCCTGCTCGCCTCGATCGCCGGCATCATCTTCGCCGGCCGCCTCAACCAGGCCGGCCCCACCGCCGGCAACGCCTTCGAACTCGACGCGATCGCCGCCGCGTTCATCGGCGGCGCCGCCGTCCAGGGCGGCGTCGGCAAGGTCGTCGGCGCCATCACCGGCGGCCTCATCATGGCCGTCATCAACAACGGCATGTCGCTGATCGGCTCACCCAGCGAACGCGTCATGCTCGTCAAGGGCCTGGTCCTGCTGGCCGCGGTCGCCTTCGACGTCTGGGCGAAGCGCCGCGCCGGCCGGTCGCGCTGAGTTTTCCGGGTGGTTTCCCTGGTGCGTGGTCCGGGGCGGGACGCGAACCAGCGGATGGATGAGGCCCAGGGGGTGCTGACGGCCCCCTGGGCCTCACGCTGTGCGGCTACTGTCGTCGGGGTGATCCGACAAGCCTTCATCGATTCCTCGGCGGCGGCGGCGACGCTGTTGCGCGACCCCGCCGTAGCCGCTTCGTGGTCCACACCGAGCGCACTGCCCGGCTTCACCGTCGGCGGGCTGGCCCGCCACCTGGCCAACCAGGTCACCCGCACCCTCAGGCTGCTGTCCGCCCCGCCGGGCGGCACCGCGATCCCGGTCCTGGACCACTTCACCGGCGCGGGCTGGGTCACTTCCGGCGTGGACAGCGCTGACAACCGGGGCATCATCGAGCGGGGCGAGACCGCCGCCGCCCAGACCACCCCCACCGACCTCGCCGCCGAGGTGGACGCGGCACTGTCTGAACTGCGTAGCGCGGTGCCGGCCCAGTCCGAGGACCGCGTCGTCGACCTCGGCGACTGGGGGCTCCAGGTCGACGACTTCCTGCTGACCCGGGTCCTGGAGCTGGTAGTGCACACCGACGACCTGGCGGTCAGCCTGGACCTGCCGACCCCGGCCCCGTCACCCGCCGCGACCGCCGCCACGGTCGAACTGCTCGGCCGGCTCGCGACCTGGCGGCACGGCCCCCTCCCGGTGATCCGCGCTCTCGCCCGGCGCGAGCGCGCCCCGGACTCGATCGCCGCCCTGTGAGCCCTACTCCAGGGTCCAGGTGATGGCGGGCGGCCGGACCCGCGCACACACCGGCCCGCCCACCGCGTCGGTCAGCCCGAGCCGCCCGACGAGCGTTTGGCCTTTGGTGTCTTGGCTGGCGGCCTCGTGCGCGGCGCGCAGGAGATCCGTGGGGATGTCGCCGAACATCAGCTTCGCCCGGCGGAACATCGCGAACTCCTCGCCGGTCACCGCGCCCCAGCTGAGGTAGAGGAACCTCGCGCCGGGACGGCCGTGCACCCACGGCCCGCCGACGTCGAGCAGCCCGTCGACCTCCCGGCTGGTCACCTCGAACTCCCACGCCGCCTGCGCCGCGTCGGCCGCCACCCGGTCGACCACCTCGGCCTTGCGCTGGACACCCACGTGGACACCCCCGAGCCGCAGCGCGTCGGCCTCCGCTCCGGCCCGCCGCCCCGGCAGGTCGCTGCCCTCAATCCGGATCCGCACACCGGCAACTCTACGAGCGCGCGCACATATCGGCGCCCCACACGACGTCGCAGCTTCGCGTTGCCCGCGGCCCGGCCCCGAACCCAACCGAACCGCGGGCCGCTCCACCCCGGATTCGGACGCCGTCGCTCTCCCTGCCGGACCTGTTTCGCTTCTGCGTCGTCGTGTCGTTGATCCAAGTCGTTGGTTGGCTGTGTGAACGGCCAGGGCCGTCCTTCGATCACCAGTGAGATCCACTCCAGGAACAGGACAAACCGTGCATAGAGATCTGGCTGGACATCGGCTGTGCTGGATCTGAGGTCGCGCGACACGGGCCGGCTCGGCTGGGTTGTGTTTCCGTGCCGCCCCGGCCTGGCAGGCATGCGAATGTGGCCGCTTGGGACATCGGCAGGTGGCGCGGCGGAAGGTACGGGCGGGTCAGCCGCGGTAGACCTCGACGGACGACAGTTGCCCGGCTGGCTGGATCGAGTTCGACGAGATGAGGATGCGGACGTATCGATGCTCGCCGGAGCTGACACCGAGCGTGGCACGCTGGCCGTTGCCGGCGTCGAAGCGGCACGAACCGCCGGCGATGGTGGAGAACGTGGAGCCGTCGAGGCTGCCGAGCACCGTCACCGTCTGGGTCCTTGCCGGCCAATCTGACGACGGGGGCAGGCGCAGGACGATGCGCCGCACCGCGACCGGTCCGCCCAGGTCGACCTGGACCCACTGCGGCAACGCGTTGTTGCGGCTCTCCCAGTAGCTCATGGGATCACCGTCGGTGACCCGATCCGACCGGTACGCCTGGGTGTGGCTGCTCTCCGAGGTGGCGCGGCCCGCCGCGACGTTGGTGGTGGTGTCGAGGGGTAGCGGCGGATTGCTCGCCACCGTCGACGGGGCACCCGGGCTGGCGGACGCCGATGCCTGCGTGGACGCGCTCGGTCGCGGCGACGCCGACGCGCTGGGCCTCGGCGAGGCGCTGCCGCTCGCGATCGCCGCCGAACCGGCCGCCGAGCCGGGTGCGGTGCCGGGGACGGTCGCGGTCTGCGGCTCGCTCCCGCCGGCGAGGTCGGCACCGTGGCCCCCGCGCGGCCAGAACGTGACGGCGCCGGCAACGGCGAGCAGCAGGACGACCACCGCCGCGGCAGCCAGCAGCGCCAGCCCGTTGCGGGCGTGCCGGACCACTGCGGTCGGGTCCGCCGGCGCCGGCGGGAGCTGCACCGGCAGCAGGTCGCAGCGCTGGAACTCACGGGCCTGCCCGCTGGTCACGCCGTTGCCCGGGTGGCGCTCGGCGAGCTCCCGCTCGGCCGCCCCGCCCCACGCGGACGACTTGCCCTCGACGACCAGGTCGACGGCGGCGGGGATGTCGGTGAGCAGCGCGGTGAACATCGCCGACAGCGGTGGCCACACCAGATCGTCGATCGTTTCGTCACGACTGCCGACGACGACCCGGTAGACCCCGGCGCGATCGTCGGGCCCCGGCCCCGTGCCACCGCCCGTCGACGTGGCGACGGCTGCGCTGCCTCCGCCAGCCGAGGCGGCGCTGGTGGTGATGCCGCCGCCCGTCGAAGCGGTGCTGGTGGTGCTGCCACCGCCCGTCGACGTGGCGACGGCTGCGCTGCCTCCGCCAGCCGAGGCGGCGCTGGTGGTGATGCCGCCGCCCGTCGAAGCGGCGCCGGTGGTGATGCCACCGCCTGTCGGTGTTGCGCCGTCCGCGAGGCTGCCGGCCGCTGACGCAACATGGCCCGGAAGGTCGTCACCCGTCGAGACCCCATCAAAGCCAGACGCGCCGGAGCCAGCCACGCCGGAGCCGGGCGCGCCGGAGCCAGCCGCGGCAGAGCCGGGCAGGCCGGAGTCGGGCGCGTCGGGGGAGCTGTCCAGAACGAGTGCCCCGGGCGCAGTGACGGTGAACGACAGCGACCGGCCCGTGCCGAGCGGCTCGGGCAGCGACGCCCGGCCCTTCGCCGGTGGCAGTGGCGGGCCCGGGAACGCGTGGATGCCGCCCCCGCTCAACCGCACCTGCCAGCCCAGGTCCATCGAATACGTGGCCGGGTCAAGCGGCCGCAGCGACGCGTGCGGCGGCGACGACGCGACGACCTCCTCCGCCCCGTCCGGCGTGACCCGCAGCAGCCAGGCCGGCTCGGCCCAGACCGGGCGGCGGTGCGCGTCGAGGGCGAACACCGTGATCGGCCCGGTGGGAGGGTGCAGCGGCACCCCGTTGACCAGGTGGACCGGCTCGCCGAGCAGGCGGGCCACCGACGAAGCCAGGAGGCGGCCCGCGCCCTGGCCGGCGCCGAGCGGCACGAGGTCGGCGACCCGGCGGACCCTGGTGGGCAGGGCGGCCATGGCCTGGGCGAGCGGGTCGGCGGTGAGGGTCGGGTCGAGCAGGAGGCGGGGGCGCTCGGGATCGACGGCGACGGCGAACTCGACCCCGTCATAGGCGGCCGCGGCACCGACCGGGCCGGGGGAGAGCAGCCACCCGGCGGGCACGGGCTGGGCGATGACCACGGCGGGCCACGAGGGCACCGGCGGCACGAGGGCCTGCCAGTCGGGGGAGGGCCAGCGCGGGCCGAGGGGCTCCGGCGCGCGACCGGGGCGGTGCCGCCACCAGCCGCCGGCGATGTCGGTGGTGACGAGGATGCCGCCGGGGGTCTGCACGACCGGCCCGTCCGGCGCGACGACGGGCCGGTCAAGCGCGGCGGCGAGATCCGCACCGAGCGGCCCGGCGGCGAGCAGCAGGACGCTGTCGCCGCCGAGCCCGGCCCGCACCGGCTCGGCGAGGTCGTCGGCGGTCACCTCGAGGTCCGGGGCGACCAGCACGGCCAGCCACCCGTCGGGCACCACCGGCACCGTCGGCACGTCGCCGACGAGCAGGCAGCGGTCCACCCTGCGGGTGACACCAATGCTCATGCGCAACAACCTACCGTCCCCGTATGACAGTTCCGAGTCCCCCAAAGACGAGGTAAGACCCGGCAAACGGGGACCTACCGGACGTAGATCTGCGGTGCCGGCGGGGTCGACATGCCGCTGCCGATGAAGTACGACGGATGCGGCGGCTGGTTGTAGGCGGTGTTCTGCCACGCGATCGCACACCGGTACTGCGGGTCGTGCATCAGCGTGAACAGCCGCGTCGACGTCGGGTCGGGCGTGCTGTAGATGCGCAGCGCGGTGTTGTCCGACGTCGGCCAGACGATCTCCTCGCGCCAGTCGCCGAGGATGTCGCCGGACAGTGACGGCGTGGCCTTCGTGCTGTTGTTGGAGTGCACGCCGGAGGCGGTCAGCAGGCGGGTGTCGCCGGAGGTGCCGTACTTGTCGACGTGGGTGCCGTCCAGGAGCTCCCGGGTCGGGTCGCCGTCCCACCAGGCCAGGAAGTTCGTCGAGCCGGGCTTGCGGGAGGACACGACCGTGCCGCGGGGGTTGCGCACGCCGTCGGCGGCCGAGGACCACGACTCGGCGCCGGCGCTGCCGGCCCAGATGTCGCCGGACACGCCGCGGCCGTTGTCGCCGTTGGCGGGGGTGGTCCACAGGACCTGCCCGGTGCGGGCGTCGGCCATCCACGACGACGGCTTGCTGCCGTCCTCGTCGACCTTGAACTCCTCCAGGCCGGGGCGGGACGGGTCGAGGTCGCCGACGTGCATGGCGTCGCCGTGGCCGTTGCCGGTGTTCCACAGGCGGGCACCGTTGTCGTCGACGGCCATGGACCCGTAAACGATTTCGTCGCGTCCGTCGAGATCGACGTCGGCGACGGAGAGCTGGTGGTTGCCCTGTCCGGCGTAGGCGCTGTTGCCGGAGCTGTTGCTGTCGAACGTCCAGCGCCGGGTCAGCGAACCGTTGCGGAAGTCCCACGCGACGATGACCGACCGGGTGTAGTACCCGCGGGCCATGACCAGACTGGGCCGCTGCCCGTCGAGATACGCGGTGCCGGCCAGGAACCGGTCGACGCGGTTGCCGTAGCTGTCGCCCCACGACGACACCGTGCCCCGCAACGGCACGTAGTCCACTGTGGACATCGCGGCGCCGGTGAGCCCGTTGAACATGGTGAGGTACTCGGGCCCGCTGAGCACGTAGCCGGAGCTGTTGCGGTAGTCGGCCGAGGCGCTGCCGATGACGCGGCCTGTGCCGTCGACGGTGGCGTCCGCGGTCTTCATGGCGACCTCGGCGCGCCCGTCGCCGTCGTAGTCGTACACCTGGAACTGCGTGTAGTGCGCCCCGGCGCGGATGTTCCGGCCGAGGTTGATCCGCCACAGCCGCTGGCCGTCGAGGCGGTAGGCGTCTACGTACACCACGCCGGTGACACCCGACTGCGAGTTGTCCTTGGCGTCGGCGGGGTCCCATTTCAGGACGAGCTCGTAGCGCCCGTCGCCGTCCAGGTCGCCGACCGAGGCGTCGTTGGCGGTGTAGCCGGAGCCGGGCGAGGAGATCGGCACATCGAGATAGCCGGATGAGAACCGCAGCGACGCGCCGGACGCGGCCTGCTCGGCGCCACCGACGACGGCCCGCACGGTGTAGGACGCGTCGGCGGTGGCGCCGGAGTCCAGATAGTTCGTGCCGGTGGTGACCGTGGCGATCCGGGTGCTGCCGCGGTACAGGTTGAAGGCCGTCGCCAGCGCCTCGGTGCCGAGCAGGCGCCACGAGACGAGGTTGCCGCTGCCCGACCGCACGGAGATGAGCCCGCGGTCGAGATCCTCCATCTGCTTGGCATTGCCCGAAGGCGGGGGCGTCGCCGAAGAAGAAGCAGAAGGAGAAACAGAAGGAGAAGGAGAAGACGCGGCACCGGTACACGTGACGCCGTTGAGCGTAAACGATGTCGGGGACGGGTTCGAACCGGTCCACGATCCGTTGAACCCGAACGACACCGTGGCGCCGGTGGCGATCGGCGCGTTGTAGCCGGCGTCCGTGGCCCGGGTCTGCCCGCCGCTGGTGGTGACGGTCGCGTTCCACGCCTGGGTGACGGTCTGCCCGGCCGGGAACGTCCACGCCAGGGTCCAGCCGTTGACGGGATCGCCGAGGTTCGTCACGTCGACGTTGGCGCCGAAGCCGCCCTGCCATGAGTTGGTCACGGTGTACGTGATGCGGCAGCCGGATGCCGCCGCCGACGCGACCGTCACGCCGACCGCGGCGACGGCGACGACCGCCATCCCGACCGCGAGCGCGGCGACGACCCGCCGCCGGTGTTCGAAGTAGCGCACGATCCGCTCCTCGCTGTGCGAAAGGCGGGTCGCGCAACGAGAACGTGCCCGACCCGGGACGGCGGAACCGTAGCCCCGGGCCCCAGGTCGGGCAACGCATCACTCCATGTCAATGCGGCGAACGGTCCGCCGAGGCCGAAACTTTCACGGTTGCTGCGCCAGGCGGAACGACTGCGCCGCCGTGCCGTTGCAGGTGTACTGGACCAGCTGCACGCTGTTGGCGGTGGACGCGGCCGGCACGTCGAGGCACTTGCCGGACAGGCGGCTGACGAAGTGATACCAGCCACCGCCCTCGGACACCGGCTGCCACTGCTGGTTGGTGCCGCCGCCGTAGGTCCAGGTCTGGATCGGCGCGTTGTCGGCGCTCGACACGTTGGTGATGTCGAGGGCCTGCGCGCTGTTGCCGCGGTTGTTGATCCGCACGAACCCGCCGCTGGTCGGCTGGAACTGGTACTGCTGCGCGTTGCTGGCGTTGCACGTGTACTGCTGGATGGGCGTGCCGTTGGTGGTGCCCGCGGCCCGCGCGTCGACGCACTTCGACGAGTTCTTGTTGATGACGGTGTACCACGCCGTCGGCGAGATCGGCCCCGACGACGCGGGCGGCGACGAGGGCGGCTGGGACGTCGGCGGGGTGGTGCTCTGGCCGGCGAGCCACAGGATGCCGTCGATCAGCCACTTGTTCTGATCGGCGCTGGCGAACGTGGACGACGTGCGGGTGTTGGTCGAGTAGTTCATGCCGTTGTGGCCGAAGTTGGCGTACAGCATCTTGTAGTTACGGTTCGTCCACAGGATCGGGTAGTAGCCGCTGTACCACGACTGGTTGGGGTCGGTGCCGACCGGGAAGCTGCTCGCGTCGACCGAAGCGAGGATGTCGATGGCCGGGTTCTGCCGCAGGTCGTTGCTCCACGAGTACCACTCGCTGACAGCGGAGCGGAGCGTCGCCGGCAGCCGTACCGTCGACGGGTGCGCCCGGTCCTCGACCTTCAGCGTCACCGCGGTCGGCCCCCACGTGTTGGTCCGGAACGCGCCCGAGCCCAGGAACGTGTTGTAGTACCAGCTCCACGAGTTGGGATCCGTGGTGAACGCGCTGACGTGGAAGCCCATCCAGGCGCCGCCGTTGTTCATGTACTGCTGGAACGCGGCCCGCTGGCCCGATGGCGGCGCGTCGTCCAGGAACATGATGACCTTGTACTGCGCCAGGCTACCGGTGTTGAGCCGGCTCCAGTCGGTGGTCGCCTCCCAGGTGAAGCCGTTCTGCGCGGCGGCCGTCGGGAACCACTCCCTGGCCTCCTTGTCGAAGTCGATGTGCGCCGCGTCCCAGGTGCCGTTGTAGAAGGCGAGCACCTTGAACGGGGCGGCCAGGGCCAGGGTGGGCCTGATGACCAGGCCTATCCCCAGTGCGGTCACCAGGGCGAGCGCGGCGAGCACGAGGCGTCGCGCGCTCAAGGGGAGCTTCTTGAGCACGAGGGGTCCTTCGGTAGGGCGGGAGGGACGGGCGGATCCGCTCCCCTCGCATCATCAGCTATCGATGACGCCACCACAAGGTAAAGAACCCTAATAGTTAAAGTAAGTCTCCAATTAAGTCGTCGTCACAGCCTGTGCCCAGGTCAGCACGGTGCCGGCCCGCAGCTCGAGGAACACGCCGCCGGGGCGGGGCGTGCGGTCGGGCTCCGGGCGTACCGACGCCGCAGCCGGCTGCTCGAACCTGCCTGACCCGGGGTGCCACCGGCCGACCCGGCCGTCGTCACCGAGCAGCAGCCACATCGGCGCGCCCGCAACGGTTATCGGGGCGACGTCGGTGACGGGGACCGGCGTGGCCGTCTCGACCACGCCGGTGTCCGTGCCTGGCATGTGCGACCCCCGCGGCCTCAAGCGGCGTAGTCGACCAGGTCGCCGCTGTTGAGGACCGAGCGTAGCTGGGACAGGTCGATGCCCTTGTCCTGCAGGCGTTTCACGACGTCGGTGGCGCTGCTGCCGCGCAGGGACTCGCTGTCGGTCTCCAGCAGGGTGCTGAGCTGTTGCAGTTTCGTGTCGTCCGACAGGCCGGCGGCGCCGCCGCGGGGTCCGCCGGGCGGCGGGCCGGGCCGGCCCTTCTGTGCCGCGATCTGTTCGGCGGCCGCGTCGTCGTCCTCCTCCGCCGAGGTGGCGGCGCGCGAGACGGCGGCGGGTGTGTCGCTGGGCTGGTGCCGTGCTGCCGGGCCGCCGTTCGGCCCGACGGGGTCAACGTCGACCGCCTGCCCGCCGGTCGGAGTGTTTGCCAGGGATTTGCCAGGGTTCACAGCAGCCTGGCAGTCGGGCACCGGTGCCGGCGACGTCCGATCGGGTGCTGCCGGCCGCCGCCCGCTGTCCAACGGCGTCCAACGGGCGGGCCCAAACTGCATCGCTTCACGTAAATTCCGGCGGATGGCGGACAACGTCGGCAAAACGATGCCTCACATACGACACAGTCAATAAATTTTTGCGTTCGGACTGTGATCAATGGCGCGCGGAAGGTAGATTGCGACCGGCGTGTGAGGACGAGATCACGTGGTATTTGTGCAGTTCAGATGGGCTTTTCCTGGGATCACCATCCGGGGGACGGGCCTGCCTGAAACCGGCTTAGGGCGAGGATCCGCTCCAGCGAAAGGAAACAACCAATGAAGATCGGTGTGACCGGGGGCAACGGGTTTATCGGGCGATACGTCTGCGAGGAGATCGAATCCAGAGGGCATGAGGTGCTGGTGTTCGACCACCACGCGCACGGCCGGCGCGGGCCGGACGCGACGCCCGAGCGCGAGGTGATGCTCGGCGACATCCGCGACGCCACCGCCATGGTCGAGCTGGCCGCCCACTGCGACGGCATCATCCACCTCGCCGCGGTGCTCGGCACCCAGGAGACGATCCTCAACCCGCGCCCGGCCGCCGAGACGAACCTCGTCGGCGGGCTCAACTTCCTCGAGGCCGTCACGCAGTACCAGCTGCCGGGCGTCTACATCGGGGTCGGCAACCACTGGATGAACAACAGCTACTCCATCTCCAAGACCGCGGTCGAGCGGTTCGTGTCGATGTTCAACGCCGACCGCGGCAGCCGGGTCAACACCGTGCGCGCCGTCAACGCCTACGGGCCGCGACAGCTCGCGGCCGCGCCGTTCGGGCCCGGCAAGGTCCGCAAGATCACTCCCGCGGTGATCTGCCGCGCCCTGTGCGGGATGCCCGTCGAGCTCTACGGCGGCGGCCACCAGGTCTCCGACATGGTGTGGGTCGGTGACGTCGCCAAGGCGCTCGTCGCCGCGTTCGAGGCCGCCGAGGCCGGCACCGTGCTGGACCACGTGGTGGAGTGCGGCCCGGTCGCGTCGACCACGATCCGCCGCACCGCCGAGATCGTCATCGACCTGTGCGAGCGCAAGGGCCACCCGCGGGCGGAGATCGTGGACCTGCCGATGCGCCCCGGCGAGCAGCCCGGCGCCGTCGTCAGCGCCGACGCCACGACGTTGCGTGCCGTCGGGATCGACCCCGCCGACCTGGTGTCGCTCGAGACCGGCCTCGAGCGCACCGTGGACTGGTTCATCGCCACCCAGGGCGAGCACTGGACCGCACCCCTCGCGCTCGCCACCCGCTGAGGCACCGCATGCACCGGTTGGGCCTCACCGCCGTCGTGCCCTGCTACGACGAGGCGGACAGCGTCGCGCAGACCCACGCCGAGATCGTGGCCGCCCTCGGCGACTACGACCTGGAGCTCCTCTTCGTCGACGACGGCAGCGCCGACGACACCCTTGCCGAGATCCGGCGGCTCGCCGCCGCCGACCCGCGGGTCCAGTACCTGTCGTTCAGCCGGAACTTCGGGTTCGAAGCGGCGTTCTCGGCCGGGTACAAGTACGCCCGGAAGCCCTGGCTCGTGCACCTCGACGCGGACCTGCAGTTCCCGCCCGCCGAGGTGCACCACCTGGTGGAGCGCGCGCTCGAAGGCTACGACGCCGTGTTCGGGGTCCGCCGCGCCCGCCACGACCCGTGGCACCGCCGGTGGGGTGCGGCCGGGTACCACTGGCTCGGCCGCCGGCTGCGCCTCCGGATCCCGGCGGGCGCGACCACGTTCCGGGTGCTGCGCACCGAGCTCGCCCGGCGGGTCGTCGAGCTGCGGCTCGGCACGCCGTACTTCCTGGCCACCGTCCCGCTGCTCACCTCGAGGATCGCCACCGTGCCGGTCGAGCACCGGCCACGCACCCGCGGCACGTCGAAGTTCCGGCTCGGCCGGCTCATCGGTCACGCGCTGGAGCTCTACGTCGCGTTCTCCCGCCGCGCCGTGCACGGGGCCGCGGTCCTGCTCCTGCTCGCCGCCCTCGCGTCCGCCGGTCTGGCCGTCGCCGCGTTCGCCGGCTGGCTCGGCGTCGCGGCCGCGCTCGGCGGCGGGCTGCTCGCCCAGTGCTTCGCGCTGGCCGGGGGTGCGGTGCTGCTGCGGTACACGGTGCTCGTCGCCGACGCGCAACCGCGCCCGGCCATGTTCTACATCCGCGAGGCGTCGATCCGGGTCGACCCCGCCGACGAGCTGTTCCCCGGCGCCGGACCGGCGCTGTTGATCCCCGCACAGCGTGAGGACGCCGCATGAAGAGCCTGCTCATCCTCGGCGCCGCCGACGGTGCGATGGCCACCTACCGCACCGCCCGGGCGCTGGGCTACCGCACCGTCGCCGTCGACCTGCGCGACACCGCCCCGGCCGTCGCCCTCGCCGACGAGCTGCTGCCGGTCAGCACCCGCGACGTGTCCGCCCTGACCGCGATCCTGCGCGGCCGCAGCGACGTCGCCGGGATCCTCGCCCCAAGCAGTGACATCGCGCTGCCGACGCAGCTCACGCTGACCGAGCGGTTCGGCCTGCCGTGCGGGCTGACCGGGGCGACGGTCGAGGCGTCGGTGGACAAGCGGCGGTTCCGGGCGGTCTGCGACGAGCTCGGGCTGCCCGGGTACCGCTGGATCGACGGCCCCGACTGGCGCGCCGCCGGCCTGCGTTTCCCGCTGGTCGTCAAGCCCGCCGACGCGCAGAGCAGCCGCGGTGTCACCCGCTGCCCCGACGAGTCCACAGTGGACGCGGCGATTGCGGACGCGCTGGAGCATTCCTACGGCGCCGGCATCGTCATCGAGGAGGAGGTACTGGGTCAGCACTGCGGCTGTGAATGCGTCATCGACGACGGGCGGGTCGTGTTCATGGCCCTCACCGAACGCCACCTCACCCCGCCGCCGCAGGCGACCACCACCGCACACGTGCTGCCCGCCGCCGTCGCCGGCAGCGTCCACGACGAGCTCGTGGCCGCCGTCGACGCGCTCTGCGCCCGGCTCGGGTACCGCCGCGGCCCGCTCAACCTCGACCTCGTCGTGGACACCGGCGGCCGGCCGCGCCTCATCGAGATGGGCGCACGCACCGGCGGTGACCCCCTGGGCGAGCTCGCCCGGCACTGCTACGGCATCAACCCGATCGAGGCGTCGATCAGCGTCGCGGTCGGCGCGCCACTGCCCCCGATGCCGCCCCCGGCCGAGCCGCGACCGGTGATGGTGCAGCTGCTCAACGCGGCCGACACCGGCATCCTCACCGCCGTCCACGGCGTCGAGGAGGCCCGCGCCTGGCCCGAGGTGGTGCGCATCGTGCTGCTCGCCGAGCCCGGCCGCCCCGTCACCGCCACGATCGACCTGACCAGCAAGCTCGGCTATGCCCTGCTGGCCGCCGACACCCCCGCGCAGCTGCGGGAGACGGCCGACCGGCTGCTGTCGACCGTCCGCTTCGAGGTGCGCCCGTGAAACGCTTCTTCACCCTCGTCCTGGCCACCCTGGTCGCCGGGGTGCTACTGGTCGCCCTCGCCCCGAACGGCAAACAGCTGGACTCGTTGTGGCTGTTCCTGGCGTACCTGGTGCCGTTCGTCCTCGCCGCGGAGACGATCGCCGCGCTCGACCCGCAGTGGCTGCGCCGCTGGCGGCTGCCGGAGGTGATCGGGGTCGTCACGTTCACCGCGGTGTTCTGCGGCTTCGTCCCGCGGATGTTCGACCGGGTCATCGCGGCGGACTTCGACGGCTTCTACGCCCTGGTGCGGGTCCTCGCGCCGCTGCTGATCCTGGCGTTCGCGCTGCACCAGCGGCTCGGCGGCGCGCCCGCGGCCACGGTGCGGCGGATCAGCTACGCGAGCATCCTCGTCATGCTGTCCGGACTGGAGGACCTGTCGTTCTGGCTGTGGCGCGGGCAGCCGGTGCCGCAGCGGTGGGACTGGGCCGACCACATGACGGTCCGGCTCGGCCACGTCGCCAGCCGCACCGAGGCGTACGTGTTCATCGCCGTGCACCTCGCCCTCGCCCTGGCGGTGCTGTGCTGGCCCGCCCGCAGGCCGTCCCGGCCGGGCCGCTCGGCGGACTCCTCGTCGGCCCGTCATGACGCTGCTCGCGCCGGGAGCTGAACCACGCACCGCCACGCCCGGCGGCCGGATGATGCTGGCCCTGTTCGCCGGCCGCGGGGCGTTCCGGGCGACCATCCAGCTCACGCCGCTCGCGCTCGCCGTGCCGTGGGGCGCGGCCCGCTTCGCCGACTACGCCGGCGCCGTCGGGGTGTCGGCGTGGACGGTGTTCGTCGCCGCCAGCGGCGAGAAGGCCGCCCTCAAGCTGGTGCCCCGGGCCCGGCGGCTCGGCGGCGCCGTCGCCCGGGTCGTGCTGCGGGTCGCCGCCGTGCCGGTCCTCGCCGCCGCCACCGCATTCGCCGCCGCGACCGTCGCGGACCGCGGGCGGGTGATCGCCGCGGCGCTGCTGTGGTCCGCGGCGCTCGGCCTGCTCCAGCTCGCCGTGGGCCTGCACCGGGTGCGCGGGCGGGTGGGCACGGACGCGGTCACGTTCGCGGTGATGACGGGGGTGCTGCTGGCCCTGTCGGCGCTGACCTTCCACTTCGCGTGGTCGCCGCTGCGGCAGCTGCTCCTGCTCGCCACGGCCGCCCTGACCGCGTCGGCGATCCTGCTGTGGCGGCTGCCGCCGGGCTGGTCCATCGCCTCCTGGCCGCAGCCCCGCGCCCCTGATGGTGCGGAGCCTGTGCCCGGTGACCGTGACGCTTCTCCAGGGGTGATGATCGGGCCCGGGGTTCGTGATCGAAGTCGTTGGGCGGTTGTGGGCGCGGCCGCTGCGCTCCGTGGATTACGGGGGGCGGTGGACGTCGGTCGGGCGGTGGGTGGTGGTGAGGAGCGGGTGCCCAGCGCCGTGGACCCGAACCTGCGCCCCGGGCTGGACGGCCGTGATCGAAGTCGTTGGGCGGTTCTGGGCGCGGCCGCTGCGCTCCTTGGATCACGGGGGGCGGTGGGCGCCGGTCGGGCGGTGGGTGATGGTGCGGAGCCTGTGCCCGGTGACCGTGATCGAAGTCGTCGGACGGTCGCGGGCGCGGCCGCTGCGCTCCTTGGATCACGAGGGCCGGGGAGCGCCGGCCGGGTGGAGGGCGAGCGGCGCTACCCACGGCACGGCGCCATCGATGGTGAGGGCGGCGTGGCCGGGAAGGGGCGCCGGCGGCGGGTGGCCTGGCTGGTGTTGCGGACCTGTGCGCTGCTCGGCCTGCCGGAGCTGCTGGCCAGCCTGTGCCTTGCGGTGTGCTACCTGGTGCTCGGCATCGCCGGGCACGGTGCGGAGAGCGGTCCGTTCTACGTGGCGGTGACACTGTCCGGGTTCTGCGGCGCGGCGCTGATCTACCTGTTCCGGCTGCGCCAGCCGGAGACGTCGCTGCGGCTGCGGGGGACGGCCGGGCGGGCGGGCCGGGCGAAGGCGCGGCGGATCCTGCGGTTCGCGGCGCTGCTGTGCCTGCCGGGGCTGCCGCTCATGCTGGTCCTGCCCCCGGGGACGCTCCTGCTCGCCCTGCTGACCGGCCTGGAGACGCCGCTGTTCGCGCTGGTCGCCTACGCCACCTACCTGGTGGAGAACACCGACGGGCGCTCACCCCGGCTCACGGCCGCCGCCGCCGGCACCGGGCTGGTCGTCGTTGCGGTCGCTGCGGTGGTGCTGGTGCCGGCCGCGGCATCCAGCGGCGCGATGGCGGCGCTGCTCCTGTCGGCCGGAGCGAGCGCGATCAGTCTCGATGTCGGCCTCGGTGGACGAGGACCGGCCCGGCGGCATGGGGGACCATGATGGTGGAGATCGCTGTGACGACCGCTGGGCTCACGGTCCGGCTGCACGATCCGGCCGCCGATCCGGAGCCGCCCGGGTGGGACGCCGTGCGCTGCGCGGCCGGGCTGCGGGCCAACTGGGCGTGGCCGGTGATGCGGGCCGGGGTGCGCTCCGGCGCCGACCCGCTGCTGCTCGCCGTGCTGTCCGATGTGGACCGGCCGCTCGGTGTGTACGCCGCCTCGGTCGTCCCGCTGCGCCGCGGGGCGGGACGAACGGGGTGGCCGCGGATCGGATACCTGCACGTCCAGGCCCCGCAGAGCAGCGCGCTGCCCGGGTGGTGGACCGCGCCGTCCACAGTGGACGAGCGGGCGGACCTCGCGCGGGCGTTCCGCCGGGCGGCCCGGCGCGCCCTCGGCCCCGGTGTGGGCGGCGTGCTGTGGCGCCAGCTGGGCGAGGGCGACGCCGCCTGGCTGCCGCGCCCGAGGTACGCCAGGAGCACCGAACCCCTCGCCGTCCTCGACGCGCCGGCGTCCCTGGACGCGTGGCTGGCCGGCCTCAGCAAGAAACGTAGGGGCAACGAGCGGCGCACCCAGCGGCTCGTCGCCAGCGACCCCGACCTGCGGGTGCGCGGCGGCGCGATCGGCGACGTGGTCACCCCGGCCGAGCTGGCGCACCTGGCCCGGCTCAACTTCACCAAGCACTCGGCCGGCGGCTTTACCAAGCACTCGGCCGGCGGCGTCACCAAGCACTCCGCCGGCGGCGTCGAGCTGCGCAGCGGGCCCCGCTCGCAGCTGTGGCAGGAAGCGGTCGCCGGTCGTGCGGACGTGCATGCGGTGGCGTATCGCGACAACGCCGGACGACTGCTCGGCGCCGCGACGATCCTGGACCACCCGACCTGGCCCCTGTGGCTGTCCTGGGGCGCGCTGCCGGTCGACGACGGCGGCCGCCGGCACCTGTACTTCGACCTGTTCCGCCGCCTCGTGGAGCGGGTCGTGGACCGCGGCGCGACCGGCATGATCCTCGGCAAGGGCATGGCCGAGCTGAAGCAGGGCCTCGGCGCCCGCCTGGTGCCTCAACAGGCCGCCGTGACCCTGTAATCAGCCCCGGAACTCCGACACGACGAAGCGGCCCTTGCCGCCCGACGTCAGCTCCAGGGCGGAAGCCCGGCGCACGTCCAGGTCGAACGGGCGGCCGGCGCTGCCGTGCAGCCAGGCGCGCGCCTCGCGGGCCAGGTCGTCGAAACCGCGGCCGGCGGCACCATCAACGTCCGGCACGAGCCACACGGTGATGTTGCCGGCCGGGTCCTGGCGGACCATGCACTCCGCGACGCCTGGAGTGCTGATCGCCATGCCGATGAAGGTGCCGGCGTAGATGCGCTCGCCGTCGGGGAGGACCACGTAGTCGTCGGCGCGGCCCTTGGTCAGCTCCAGGCGGGCGAACGTCCGCCCGCACCCGCAGCGCCCGGTCAAGCGGGTCGCGCGGTCGCCGAGCCAGTACCGCAGCAGCGGCATCGCCCGTTCCCGCCAGCCGGTGACCACGACATGGCCCTCGGTGCCGTCGGGCACGGGACGGCCGTCGGCGTCGACGATCTCGACGTGGACACGGTCCTCGGCGACGTGCAGCTGGCCCTCGGTGCAGTCGTACGCGATGTGCATGAGCTCGTAGGCGGAGTACTCGTTGAACACCGGCACGCCGAAGCCCGACGTGAGCTGCGTGCGGATCTCCGGGGTCAGCAGCTCCGACTCGGTGAAGACCGCCCGCAGCGTGCGCCGCAGCGTCGCCAGCTCGTCCGGGCGCAGGCCGCGCAGCAGGTCCCGGAGCATCACCGGGTAGCCGATCATCGCGTGCGGCCGGGTGCGCAGCAGCTGCTCGATCCTGGTGCGCACCGGCAGCGCGCTGAACACGACCGACCGGCGGAAGATGCCGAGGCGCTGATACCAGGCGGTGTCGAGGGGGAACGGCTTGAAGTGCACGAGCCGCGACCACGGCCGGTAGCGCCCACCGGCGGCGGCGAACCGGCGGATGTTGCAGGCCCGGTCGTGGGCGTAGTTGCCCGGGTCGTGCCACGCCTCGAGGACCTGGCCGCTGGTGCCGCTGGTGGTGTAGACGGTGACCCGGTCGCGGGTGAACGCCGGGTCGCGGAACCGGTCCGCGCCGGCCGCGAGCACCTCGGCCTTGCGCAGCATCGGCAGCCGGGAGAAGTCCGAAATGCCCCAAGTTGGACCGATGTCGTAGCGGGTGTCGTCACGGTATGCCGATACCCGCCCACGGGCATGCGACAGTGCGCCCCGGAGTCCGGCCAGGGTCACCCGATCGAGCGCGTCCCGGTCAAGATACTGCGCCCGCAGCACGGCGCGCACGGAAAGAAGGCCACCAATGGTCGACATGGCCGCAAGTCTTCCAGACGGTGGCCGTTGTCGATGTCAGGTTGCGGCAGTGGTGAGGTGATCGGTGCGGCGGGTCGCTCCGGTGACCCGGAAGAGATCCCGCAGCAGCCCGATCTCCCCGCCGTGGTGCATCACCTCGCGGTTGAGGTGCACGATCAGCGCCGCCATCGGTTCCGCCGAGAAATAGGCGCCCTTCGGTCCCAAAGGGATGCCCAGTCCGGCGTCACCGAGTTGGGAAACGTGTCCGTGCCACGCTCGGTAACTGTCCTCCAGGAACGCGACGGCTTCCGCCGCCGTGTGCGGCAGATCCGCCGGCTCGTGCCGCGGGTCGAACATGTCCGCGTCCGCGTCGACACTTCCGTCGCCGAAGAACGTGCTGCTCCGGGTCACGAAACAACCGACCGCGATGTGCATCATGCGCCAGGCGACCGTCGTCACCGGCGCGGGGTCGGCGTCCTGGCCGAGGTCGAGGCGGTAATTCCCGGCAGCGTCCGGCCGGACCGACCAGCACCCCGCGACCGGTTCCCAGAAATACTCCTCGTCGGTGAGCCCGTCCAGCCGGGGGCGCAGGTGGGCGTCCCAGTAGAACGCCAACTGGCCGATGAGCAGCTCGCTCCAAACGGGTGTGGAAGTGTTCGCCATGGGTAGAGTCTCGCCGATGCTCGGATCATGCGCGCCCCGCCGGGCCGTGGTAATTGAACCAACACGATCGGTGATGGTGTCTATTTGAAACAGAGTGCACTTCAAATCCGCAGAATGGGCGATACTATTTCTCCGACGGGGGGCCGTTCGGTCGTCACCGTCACCCGCACCGTTGCCGAGGAGGCGCCGTCATGGCCAAGCGCGTCATTCAAGAACTGATCGACGACTTGGACGGCAAGCCGGCCGACGAGAGCGTGCAGTTCGGTCTCGACGGCGTGCAGTATGCGATCGACCTGTCGAAGAAGAACGCCGAGAAACTGCGCGCCGCGTTGAAGCCCTATGTTTCCGCCGGCACGAAGGTCGGCCGCGGCGCGGTCGCCGCGGCGGCCCGCTCGAGCTCCCGGGGCCGTGGTGCGGCACGTGGTGACCGCGACCAGAACCGGGCCATCCGCGAATGGGCGCAGGGCGCCGGCTACCAGGTCTCCGACCGGGGCCGGATCAAGCAGGAGATCGTCGACCAGTACCACAGCAGCCACTGACCCGATCGGGGATCGGACAGCGGATCCGGCCGTGAAGACCGGATCCGCCGTCCCAGCGGGGGCTCAGGCCGCCGCGGGAGTGGGGTCCAGGGTGATTCCGGACGCGTCGTCCTCCGAGGTGATCAGGGAACCCGGCCGCACGACGATCAGCAGGGTCGCCGTCGCGGTGAGCATGCCACCGGCGATGACGACCGCCATCGCGGTCGCGCCGGTGCCCAGGACGCCGACCAGCGGGGCCGCGACCGCGCCGACGCCGAACTGGACCGCGCCGAGCAGCGCCGCCGCCGTGCCCGCCGCCTCGCCGTGGCGGGACATGGCCAGGGCCGGGGCGTTGGGCAGGGCCAGGCCGGCCGCGGTCAGCACCGCCCACAGCGCGGCGAGCAGGGCGGGCAGGCCGCCGAGGCCGGTGGCGGCGAGCGCGACCAGGAGCCCACCTGCCACGGTGCCCGCGGCCAGGGCCGAGGCGAGGATGCGCTGCGGGGTGAAGCGGCGCAGCAGCCGCACGTTGTACTGCGTGCCGCCGATCAGTCCGACCGCCCCGGCGCCGAAGGCCAGACCGAACTGGGCTTCGCTCAGGCCGTACACCTCCTGAAGGACGAACGACGAGCCGCCGACGTAGGCGAAGAGCGCCGCCATCGCGAACCCCGCGACCAGGACCAGCCCGACGAACACGCGGTCCCGCAGCAGCGAGCCGTAGACGCGCAGCGTCCCGCCGACACCACCGGAGCGGCGGCGGGCCGGTGGCAGCGTCTCGTGCAGGGCGAGCGCGGCAAGCGTGGTGAGCAGGACGCCGAACGCGGCGAGGACGACGAAGACGCCGCGCCACTCGGTCCAGCGCAGCACGGCGCTGCCGAGGGTGGGCGCGAGGATCGGGGCGGCGCCCATGACCAGCATCAGCCGGGAGAACAGGCGGGCGAACGCGGCGCCGCTGAACAGGTCCCGCACGACCGCCATCGCGACGACGGAGGACGCGGCGACGCCGAGGCCCTGCAGGACGCGCAGCGCGCCGAGGACGGTCACGTCGGGGGCGAACACGCAGGCGACGGACGCCAGGACGTGCAGGACGAGCCCGGCGAGCAGCGGCACCCGCCGGCCGACCGCGTCGGACCAGGGCCCGATCGCCAGCTGGCCCAGCGCGAGACCCGCCAGCGTGCCGGTGAGGGTGAGTTGCACCGCCGTCGACGTGGTGTGCAGATCGTCGGTGATGCTCGGCAGGGCCGGCAGGTACATGTCAATGGTCAGCGGGCCGATCGCGATGAGCGAACCGAGCACCAATACCAGTCGGACGGGATTTGCGGTCACAATCCATGGTCAAGCGTTTGATCAGCCGGAACATTCCCGTCCTGATACGCGGTCGCCTGCAACGCGTACAACTGGGCGTAAAGTCCACCGGCTGCGAACAGCTCGTCGTGGGTGCCCTCCTCGACGAGCACGCCGTGGTCCAGGACGTAGATCCGGTCGACCTCGCGGACGCTGGCCATGCGGTGGGTGATGAGCACCACGGTGCGCCCGGCGGCGAGTTCGCGCAGCCGGCCGTAGACGGCGTGCTCGGCGCGGGCGTCGAGGTTGGCGGTCGGTTCGTCGCAGATGAGCAGGGGCGCGTCGCGGAAGAACGCGCGGGCGATCGCGAGCCGCTGCCACTGGCCGCCGGACAGTTCCGCGCCGTCGTTGAAGTGCCGGGAGAGCAGCGTCTGGTACTGGCGGGGCAGCTCGACGATGAACCCGTGGGCGTCGCCGCGGTCGGCCGCCGCCTCGATCTCGGCCTGGGTGGTGACCCGGTCGTGCCGGCCGGTCGTGATGTTCTCCGCCGCGGACAGCGGCCAGTTCGTCGGGTCCTGCATGACGACGGCGACCTGGTCGCGGACGCTGTCGGGGTCGCGCCCGGCCAGGTCGACGCCGTCCCAGGCGATCACCCCGCGGTCGGGGCGGTACAGCGCGGCGAGGAGCTTGGCGAGGGTCGACTTGCCGGAGCCGTTCTCGCCGACGAGCGCGATCGTCTGCCCGCGGCGGATGCTCAGGCTCACCCCGTTGACGGCGGGCCGCTGCGCGCCGGGGTAGGTGAAGGTGACGTCGTCCAGGCTCAGCAGCGAGAAGCCGGCCGGGGCCGCGGGCTGGTCCAGGGGCTCGGAGCGGGCGGTGGCGAGCGCGCAGAAGGACTCGTAGTCGCCGAAGTAGAGGCCCTGTTCGTACAGGTGGTTCACCGAGAACGCGACCTGGGTGAGCGCGTTGATGCCGGTGCTGATCGCGTACGCCGCGGCGCCGCCGACCGCGATGTCCATCCGGCCGGACAGCAGCAGCCCGAGGAGGGCGGCGTACGCGGCGCCGGTGGCCAGGGAGCCGAGCGCGTGGCCGACGAGGTTCGTGCGCACCTGCGCGGCGGACACCTTCACCTGCTCGCGGGTCGCGGCGTCGAGCAGCCGCCGGACCTCCGCCAGGAGGTACCGCTGCAGCGTGAACGCCCGCAGCTCGCCGGCCTGATCCCGCTCGGCGAGCAGGTCCGACAGCATCCACTTGCGCCGCAGCACCGCGATGATGCGCAGCTGCTGGCGGTACCCGAGCCGGGCGGAGCGCACCGAGGCCCAGAAGTTCGGCACGACCGCGAGCACCAGCAGCGGCAGCAGCACCGGGTGGAGCACGGCGAGGACCCCGGCGGCCGCGGCCAGGGACACCACGTTGGTGCCCAGCTCGATGGCGTGGTCGACGACCCGCTGCGCGGCGTCGATGCCCCGGTCGCGGGCCCGCTGCATCCGGTCCCGCCAGTCGGCGTCGTCGAACGTGGCCAGGTCGACCCGGGTGGTCAGCGCCAGCAGGCGCAGCTCCGCGGCCTGGCTCACCTGCGGCGACAGCCGGCCCTGCGCGGCGGTCGCGGCGGAGGACAGCAGGGTGCGGGCGGCGCCGGCGGCGATCATGATCAGCAGCGACGGCACGGCGGCCCGGATCCGCTCCGGGGTCGGTCCGGCCTGCAGCAGCCCGTCCAGGACGCCGACGACGTTGACCAGGCCGACGCCGGAGGCGACCCCGGCGGCCAGGTTGAACCCGGCGACGGCCAGGGTGCTGCGCCGGTCGGTCCGCCACGCGAGCCGCCACGCCTGCAGCAGCAGCCCCGGCAGCCGGCGCACCATCCGGCCGAACGACGCGGAAGCGGCCTCGGCGGTGGCGGTGAGCCAGTAGGGGACCGCGAGCTCATCGCCGGGATCGACGAGCTCGCCGGGGGAGTCGACGCTTTCGATCGCCATATGTCTATGGTGCCGCGCGTGTCCATGGTGCCGCGCGGGTCTGTCGTGACGCGGCCGGACAAACGCTCAGGTCGGTTGGACGGCCGCCGATCGGGCGGAGGTGAACCTTGCCGCGGTGCTGATCGTGCGTGACTCGGCCACCATGCTGTCCCGGTGTCTGACGTCGCTGAGCGGGGTCGTCGACACGATCCACGTCCACGACACCGGCTCCAAGGACGACACCCCGGCCCTGGCCGGCGACCTCGGCGCCACCGTCAGCCACGGCACCTGGACCGGTGACTTCGCCGCCGCCCGCAACGCCGCGCTCGCCGAGGCGGCCGTGGCGCGGGGGCGGCCGTGGGCGGCGGCGGACTGGGTGCTCAGCATCGACGCCGACGACCGGGCCGTCGCCGCACCCGGCAAGCTGCGGGAGGTCCTCGCCGCGACGACCACCGACGCGCTGCTGGTCGACATCGACAACGCGCACGACGAGCTGCCGTACACGTTCCGCACCGCCCGGCTGTTCCGCCCGACGCAACTGCGGTGGCAGGGCCGGGTGCACGAGCACCTGGTGCACATCACCGGCCGCGGCAGCGCGCCCGACGTCTTCGTCGACCGGGGCCACGGCACGAGCGTCGGCCCGGGCCACGGGACCGGTGCGGTGCAGGGGATCGGGATCGCGGAGTGGCCGGCGGCGCCGCGCGATGCGATCCGCCTGGAGCACCAGGGGTACGCCGATCCCGAGGAACGCCGCAGCAAGGCCGAGCGCAACGTCGAGCTGGCCCAGTCGATCCTCGACGGCATCGCCGACGGGTCCGCGCCCGCCGGCCAGGTCGCGGACACGCTGCTGGACCTCGGCCGCAGCCTCGTCGGGGCGGGCCGCACCCAGGACGCCGTCGACGCGTTCGAGACGCTGCGCGAGCTGGCGCCCGGAACCCGGCAGTGGATCCTCGGCACCGACGCCCTGGCCCGGCTGCTGCTCGGCGCCGGCATGGACGAGGCGGTGCTGGTGCTGACCGCCCAGCTGCGCGGCGCCGGCGTGGCCCGGGACTACTGCGACTGGCTGGACGCCCAGGCCCTGGCGCAGCTGGGCGAGGTGGCGGAGGCCTGGCGCCTGCTGCAACCGGTGCAGCGGGTCGTGGATCCGGCCGGCCGGGTGTACCCCTCCGAACACCTCGCCGAACTCAAACGCCTCCTGGATCGCCTCCACGCGGTTTCCTGATGCTGGGGCGTTTTGAACATTCTGTTGAAAACGGATCGTTTAGGTGGCATGCTCCGAAGGTATGACGGAGATGCTGACGTTCCCCGATCCCGAGGCGCGGCGCGCGGAGCGGGTGTATGCCGCGCTGGTCCACCTCACCGAGCGCCACGCCGGATCGCCCGAGCTGCGCTCGCGGCACACCCACGCGGACGTAGCCGCCCCGCACGAGGTGGTCCGCGTCGCCGCGGCGATGGCCGCCGGGTCGATCCCGCCGGCCCCGGACGAGCCCCCGCTGGACACGTCCGACCTGGTCGCAGCGCTGACCCTGCTGCCCGAGGTGCGGGCGGAAGTGGACGCCACGGAGCTCTACCTGCTCAGAACCGCCCGCGCCCGCGCGATGACCTGGCAGGACATCGCGCTGAGCCTCGGCCTGGGCACCCCGCAAGCGGCCCGGCAGCGCTACGAGCGGCTGGAGGCCCGCAGCGACCCAGCGACATGATCGGCTCGATGCCGCAGCTCCCCGGCCTCGCCGTGACGGACCGTGACAACGAAGTGCTGGCCGAAGAACATCCGGATCGACCCGGTGTCGATGACCTCGCTCGTGTCCGTCAGTTCTCCGTGTGGCAGATACCGGTACAGCTCGGCGAGGGGCAGGTCGTCCGATTGGCGGACCCCGCCGACATGCAACGCACAGTCGACGACCGCCGGCCGGGAGTCCAGTTGCACCGGAAACGCCCCTTTCGTCGGGGCCTGACGTCTTGCGGGGGCTTCTGGTTGCGTACCCACCCGGGTTCCTCCATGAACACCCGGCCGACCAGTGCCACGCCCGCTTGTCGGATCACCCGCAGCGACGACCGGCTGTCCGGCCACCGGCCGGTCGGACGGTCCCTCCACCTGGTCAGGGGTTCACGGACCGTCACGGCTGACCGTATCGTCGCAGCATGGCAGCCCTCACGTTCGCAGTGGACCGACTGGCTGCCGCGACGGTGCTGACCTGTCACGGCGCGCTGGTCGCGGCCAGCGCGATGCAGCTGGAGACCGCGCTCTCTCAGCTGCTGCTCCGCACCGAGCCCAGGATCATCATCGACCTGGCCAAGGTCACCGCCATCGACTGCACCGGCATCATGATGCTGCGCGTCACTGCGGGTATCGCCCTTGAGCAGGGCGGATCGCTCGTCCTGGCGCAGCCGGCCCCGTCGGTGGTCCACACGCTGCGTGAAGGCGGCACCCTTTCCACGATCCAGACCTACCGGACCCTGGAAAGCGCTCTCGCCGCCGACCCGCAGGCGCTCGTCACCGACGCGGATGCGGCGGCCCAGTCCGCGACCACCCCGTGGCCGATGAACGCCGACCGCCGCCGCTCCGCCTGAGGTTCGCCGAAGATCCGGTAACGCCCCCGTGGCGCCCCGGCACGCGGCGACCGGGTCAGACGGGTTCGCCGCGGTAGGTGCCGAAGGACCACAGGTTGCCCTCGGGGTCGCGGAAGGCGCAGTCGCGGGAGCCGTAGTCGGTGTCCTTGAGCTCCATGTGCACGACCGCGCCGGCGGCGACCGCACGGGCGTAGAGGCCATCTGGGTCGTCGGTGACCACGTAGGCGCCGAAGGTGCCGGGGCGCAGCGGCCAGCCCGGGCCGTCCTCGTCGCGGGTGCTGCCGAGCATGATGCCGCCGCCGAGCGGCCAGGAGAGCTGGGCGTGGTCGACCCGGTCGCCGTCGCCGTGCACGACGGTCTCCCGGAAGCCGAACGCGTCGACCAGGAACCGGATCAGGGCGCGGGCGTCGGTGGCGCGGAGGGTCGGCCAGACCTGTGGTGGAGGTGTCATGCCGCCCAGTCTTCCGGCACCGGCCCGCCGGGGTCTTGGACGTTTCGGAACGGCGGCAGGTCCTCCGCGGCGGGGTCTTGGATGTTCCGCAACGGTGGCAGGTCCTCCGCGGCGGGGTCTTGGATGGTTCGGAGCGGCGGCAGGTCCTCCTCGGCGAGCCACCGCGCCGGCGGGCAGCCCGCGAGGGCGCCGAACTCGCGGGTCAGGTGCGCCTGGTCGTAGTAGCCGCAGCCGGCGGCGACGGCGGCGAGGGAGGCGCCGCGCTGGATGACGTGGCGGGCGCGGTCGAAGCGGGCGACCCGGGCCGCCGCCTTCGGGGACAGGCCGATCTCGACGTTGAACCGGCGGCTCAGGTACCGGCCGCTCCACCCGACCTCCCGGGCGAGCTCGACCGTGGAAACGGTGCCGCCGGACGCCTGCAGCAGCCGCCACGCGTGCACGACCTCGGGCGGCGGAAGGACCGGCGCCGCGCACCGGGCGGCGAGCATCGCATCGACGATCCGGAACCGTTCCGGCCAGCCTGGCGCCGCGCGGACCCGGTCGCGCAGCTCGTCGATGAACGGGCCCAGCACGTCGGAGGCGGTCACGTCGAGGTTGGCGAGCTCACCGGCGGGCAGGCCGAGCAGCGACCGGGCGCCCAGCGGCGACAGCGCGATCTGGATCCCGGACTGCCGCCCCTGGTGCACGATCGTCGCCGGCGTGGTGTGCAGCCCGCCGAGCAGGGTGTCGTACCGCCCGGGCGGGGTCCGGGGATCGGGATGCGTCGCGACCTGCAACGGGTCGTCGAGGGTGACGATGAGCGTCAGGAACGGCGACGGGAGCCCCCGGTGCACGGCAGGCGCGACGTCTTCGTCGCGATAGCCGGTGTACCGGCTGGCGAACGATCGCACCCGCACCCCGGCGGGCCGGCCCACGTACTCCGACAGCACTCCCTCACGGTAGCGGCCGGGCGGTGTGTTCGAGCAGCGCGGCGGTGAACAGCGGCCACAGCGCGCGGGGCAGTTCGTGTCCCGCCTTGGGCAGGACCAGCAGCGACGCGCCGGGGATCGCGTCGCGCAGGGCGGTGCCGTGCTCGAGCGGGAAGACGGGGTCGTGCTCGCCGTGGACGACCAGGGTCGGCGCCCGCAGGCCGGCGAGCAGTTGCGGGCCGGCCCCGCCGGTGTCGATGACGAAGTGGTTCACCAGGCAGGAGGCGATGTCGGCGGTGCGGGCGACGTCCCGTTCGGCGAGCCGGCGCACCGCGGGCTCGTCGAAGTAGGGGGAGCCGCCGCCGTACACCCGCATGAGCCCGACGATGAACTCGACGACGGCAGACGGATCCGCGGGGTCAGGGCCGCCGCTACCGGTGAAGTCGAGGAACGCGGGCGACATCGGCGGCAGCCCCGGCAGGCCCGGGGTGGTGGTGACGAGGGTCAGCGTGACGACCCGCGACGGGTGCTCCGCGGCGGCGACGGTGACGATCCCGCCGGCCATCGAACGCCCGACGAGGTGCGCGGCGCCGATGCCGAGCCCGTCGAGGATCCCGATTGCGTCGAGCCCCATGTCCCGCATCGTGTACCCGGGCCGCCCCGGCGGATACGCGGTGGAGCGGCCGGTGTCGCGGTTGTCGTAGCGCACCACGTGCCGGCCGCCCGCCGCGAGCAGCTCGCACAGCTCCTCGTCCCACCAGAGCATCGACGCGGACGCGCCGTGGACGAGCAGGATCGTGGGATCGGCGGGGTCGCCGAACGTCTCGACGCACAGCCGCGCGCCGCCGGTCTCAACACATCGCATACCTGTCGGCCTTCTCCAGTTGGCCTGCGTCACTGATACCCATCTTCGCGCGATCGACGCGCGGCGGCCACGAAGTCGAGGACGATCCGGGTCCACCGGGTCGGGCGGCGCAGCATGGCATGACCCTCCCTCGCGACCAGGATGAACGACGCGCCGGTGCTCGCGGCGTACCGCGCCGACATCGCCGGATCCGTGATCCGGTCCTGGTCCCCGTGCGCGAGGACGACCGTGCCGGCCGTCTGCCACGAACACGGCTCGTTTGGGTTCGATCCACGGCGCCAGGGCGCACACGCCGGCCACCCGGGGCGAGAGCCGCAGCGCGGTGCGCCCGCCCATCGAGTGTCCGATGAGCAGGACGGGGACGCCGGGCAGGCGCCGGGCGGCCTCCCCGATCGCCCATTCTGGCGGTACACCCGCCATCCGAACTATTTCAGGGACGCCTGCGTCTGGTGGGGCCTGTTCGCCCTGGCCTGCCTCCAGTGGCAGGGCTGGCTGACCGTGCTGTCGCCGCTGCTGATGACCTGGTTCCTGACCCGCAAGACGGGCAAGCCCCTCCTCGAGGAGCAGCTGCGCCGCACCAAGCCGGGCTACGCCGACTATGTGGAACGGACCAACGGGTTCTTCCCGCTCCCCAAGGCGTCCCGGCGATCACCGACGCGATAGGCAGAACTCAGGCGGCCAGGCCCAGGGACCGGATGTGGCGGGCCTCCTGGGCGGCGCGGGTGAGCGCCTGCACGGTCCGCGGCCCGGCGACCCCGTCGATGGTGAGCCCGGCCCTGGCCTGGAAGCGGCACAGCGTGAGCGGCACGTCGGACTCGGGGGAGCGAGGGTGCAGCAGGCCGATGTCGGCGAGGAGGGCGCGCACCGCGCGCGGGTCGGCGGGCGGCGCGGCGGCGTCGGGCGCGCTGACGGCCCCGGCGAGCGCGGCGCCGACGGCCTGCAAGGTACGGCGAACGGTCATGGCATCAGTGTGATCCGCGAGCCCGTCCACCGCGTCAGGGCTTTTCTGCCGGTCGACCCTGAGTTTGCCCTGACCCGGTCCTAGGCGCCGGGGATGAGGACGCCGAATCCCGTCCGGGCCAGCCGCAGCAGGACCTGCCCCGGTGCGACGAGCGTGGCGAGTTTCGCCGCCGAGGCGTCCTCGAGTTGGCGGATGGCTCCCGTGTACGACGAAGCTCCCGCCCGACGGGCCGCATCCAGCACCGTGGTGTTGCGCCACACCTTCGCCCGCGCCTCGGTGAGCAGCCGCCGGGTCGCGGCCCGGTTCGCCGGCGCGAGGATCCGGTCCAGGAGGCCGGGGCGGTTGACGGCGCGGCCCTCGGCCTCCTCGGCGCCGACCCTGGCGAGCAGGACCGTGTCGATGTGGGTGTGGTCGCGCTCGCGGGCGGCGCGCACGGCCGGGTCGTCGAACTCGGCCGGGTCGATCACCGCGATCAGCGACTGCGGCAGGTCGTAGTTGATGTGCGCGTTCATGCCGAGCAGGACGTGCCGCAGCGCCGGCAGGTCGGGCCGGTCCCGGGCGGTGTCGAACGCGATCCGCCACGGCCGGGGGACCGGCCCGCCGGCGATTTCGGCGTCCAGGGCATCCAGGTACAGGTCGGCGAACGCGACGTCCCACCGGTTGAGCCAGGCGGCGTCGAGGAAGCCACCCCGGTCGATCTCCTCGGCGACGGCGCGGGTGGTGCGCAGATACGTGCCGTGGAAATGGCGGCGGGCGTCCTCGGGCTTCATCCGCGCCAGCCCGTCCTCCATCCTGGCGATGACCGCCGCGACGGCGTCGTCCATCAGTCGGCCTGCAGAACGCGGCGCAGGTGCGTGTACCCCTCGCTGGTGCCGATGGTGTGCCGCGCGCCGGGGGTCGCCAGGTAGTAGGTGATGGCGTCGAGCAGGAACTCGCGCCGGATCCAGGCGTGGCCGGCCGGCAGGAACGCCTTCCCGGGGTGGCGGCGGGCGAGGCCGGTGGAGTGCACGAGGTCGGGCCGGCCGATCCGCACCGTCGGCTCCACGACCGACGCCGACCGTGGCGGGCCGGCGGACACGGCGTCCCACGGGATGTCACGGGTGCCGTACGCGTACGTGATCCGCAGGCCCTCGGGGCGCAACAGGATCCGTCCGGTGCCACGGGCGAACGCGATGATCCACAGCAGCCACGCGAACAGGACGAACACCAGGCCGATCCGTCCGAACGCGAGCAGGTGCTGGGAGACGTTGGTGGACGGTGGCCACAGGAAGAACCCGGCGGACACGGCGCCGCTGGCCAGCAGCGACATGGCCATCCCCGCCAGCGCCTGATCGGCCGGTGGCGCGACGAAGGCGCCGTCGCGCACCTCGAATTCCACGGGTCGCCGGCGGATGAAGTACCGCAGGTAATGGACTATCGCGACCACGGGCAACGCGATGGGCGGCAGGAAGTAGATGGCTTCGAGCGCCGGGCTGGCCAGCCACGCGTCGTGCCATTGCCACGCCGCGGCCAGCCATACCAGTACCGCCGCCGCCATGACCGCCACAGTGACGGCGGCCGTTCGTCTCCGCTGTGCGCTGCCCGGTGCGGCGAGTGAGGTCATGGTCGCAGTGTGCGGCAGTCCGGCAAGGCGTTCAAGCTAATCCTAGTCAATCAGTAGGTGTAGTGGGTATAGTGCCGCCACACAAGTCCGTCAATGAGGAGCGTCATCGATGCGTCGGCTCTCGGTCGTCCTGACCGGTGTCCTGGTCCTGCTCGGCACCACCCTGGCTGCGGGGTGTGCCGCCGACAAGGAGCCGGCCGCCGCGAAGCCCGGCGCGGCCGAGGAGCCGCTGAAGGTCGGCTACCAGCGCTTCGGCGGGCTGAGCCTGGTCAAGGCACGCAAGGCCGAGGCCGCCGGCACCACGTGGTCGCTGTTCGAGAGCGGCCCGGCGCTCACCGAGGGGATCAAGGCCGGCGCCATCGACATCGGCCAGGTGGGCGAGGCCCCGCCGATCTTCGCCGCCGCCGGGAAGATCGACTTCAAGATCATCGGTACCTCGAAGCCGGTGCCCAAGGGCGAGGCCGTCCTGGTCAAGGCGAGCAAGGGGTACAACTCCTTCAAGGACCTCAAGGGCAAGAAGGTCGCGCTGAACAAGGGCTCGAACGTCAACTGGCTGCTCGTGCGCCTGCTCGAGGCGAACGGCATGACCATCAAGGACATCGACGTGCAGTACCTCAAGCCCGCCGACGCCCGTCCCGCGTTCGACAACGACCAGGTCGACGCGTGGATCATCTGGGACCCGTACTTCTCCCTCGCCGAGACGCCCGGCGTGAAGGTGCTCGTCGACGCGACCGGCCTGGCCAACAACCGTGAGTACCTGCTGGTGTCGCCGCAGGCGCTGAAGTCGAAGCCGGGCAAGATCCGCGAGTTCCTCAAGACCTACCGCGAGGTCACCGACTGGGGCATCGGTCACCCCGAGGAGCGCGTGAAGATCCTCGCGCCGGAGCTCAACATCCCCGAGGACGTCGCCCGCCGGGCTCTGGACCGCAGCGCCCAGCCCCTGGCCGCGATCGACGCGGCCATCGGCGACGAGCTGCAGCAGATCGCCGACGGGTTCACCGAGCTGCAGCTGATCCCCGGCAAGGTGGACATCAAGGGCCGCATCGACGAGCAGTTCTCGGACATCCTGCGGTGACTGCACTGCTGGACCGCCCTGTTCTTGTGAAGCCGGCCCGGCAGGTCGTCTCCCGTCGGCGCTGGCTCCGGGCGGTGACCCCGCTGGTGCTGCTCGCCGCGTGGGAGGGCGGCGTCCGCGGCGGGCTGCTCGACCCGGACAAGCTGCCCGCCCCGAGCACGGTGCTCGCCACCGGCTGGCGGCTGGCGCTGGAGGGCACCCTCGGCGAGTACCTGCTCGACTCCGTCCAGCGGGCCGTCCTCGGGCTGCTCATCGGCGGGCTGCTCGGCCTCGCGCTGGGCACCCTCGCGGGGCTCGTCCGGCTCGGCGACGACCTGGTCGACCCGACCGTGCAGATGGCCCGGATGCTGCCGCACCTCGGCCTGGTCCCGCTGCTCATCATCTGGGTCGGCATCGGCGAGTCGCTGAAGGTGACCCTCGTGGCGCTCGGTGCGTTCTTCCCGATCTACCTCAACACGTACTCCGGCATCCGCAACATCGACGAGCGGCTCGTCGAGGCCGCCCGCACCTGTGGACTGACCGCCCTGGAACGGGTCCGGCACGTCGTGGTGCCGGGCGCGCTGCCGTCGCTGTTCCTCGGCGTGCGGCTCGCCTTCGCCGCCGGCTGGCTCAGCCTCGTGGTCGGCGAGCAGGTCAACGGGCAGGGCGGCCTCGGGTTCATGATGATGGAGGCCCGCGAGTTCAGCCAGACCGACGTGGTGGTGCTGGGCCTGGTCACGTATGCGCTGCTCGGCCTGCTCTCCGACCTGCTGCTGCGACTCGGCGAGAGGAGGCTCCTGGCATGGCGACACGGACTGCGAGCCAGGTGAGCGTTGCTCAGGGCGTCCGGCGTTCCTTCGGCGACACCGTCGTCCTGGACGGCGTCGACCTCACCATCGGCGCAGGCGAGGTCGTCGCGCTCCTCGGCGGCAGCGGCTCCGGCAAGAGCACCCTGCTGCGCATCCTCGCGGGCCTCGACGGCGACGCGACCGGCGCGGTCACCACGACCGGCTCGACGGCCGTGGTCTTCCAGGAGCACCGGCTGCTGCCGTGGAAGCGCGTCGCCGCCAACGTCGCCCTCGGCGTGCGCGGCGGCTCCCTGCGCGAACGTGTCGACGCCGCCCTGACCGAGGTCGGTCTCGCCGACCGCCGCGACGCCTGGCCGGCCGAACTCTCCGGCGGGCAGGCGCAGCGGGTCGCGTTCGCCCGGGCCCTGGTCCGCGAGCCCGACCTGCTCCTGCTCGACGAGCCGTTCGGCGCCCTCGACGCGCTCACCCGCCTGCGGATGCAGGCCTTGTTCGGCCGGCTGCGCGCGACACACGGCTTCGCCGCCCTGTTCGTCACGCACGACGTCGACGAGGCGCTGCTGCTCGCCGACCGGGTCCTGGTCCTGGACGGCGGCCGGATCGCGGAGGACCGGCCGGTGACCCTGCCCGCGCCGCGGGCCGTGGACGCCCCTGGCTTCGGCGCGGAACGCCGGGCGTTGCTCGGCCTGCTCAACGTCCCGGCATCCCCGACCTGACCTGCCCCCACCGGTCCGTGCCGGCCGCCGTCGCATCCTGTGATCGAAGTCGTGTGCCGGCTGTGTGGGTGGCCGGCACGCGACTTCGATCACCGGCGAGGCGTCAGGGGCGGCGCACGGTCAGACGAGGCGGTGGCCGCCGTCGACGTGCAGGACGGTGCCGGTGATGAAACCGTTGTCCATCAGGGCGACCATGGCCTGGGCGATGTCGTCGGGGGTGCCGACCCGGCCGGTGGGCAGGCGGGCCGCCATCGCGGCGAACCGGTCGCCCTTCGCGGTGCCGGCGAGGGTGTCCCATATGGGCGTGTCGACCCAGCCGGGCGAGACGACGTTGACCCGGACCGGTGCCAGTTCCAGCGCGAGCGACCGGGCCAGGGACTCCAGGGCCCCGTTGGCCGTGGCGATCATGCTGGCGCCCGGCCCGGGGCGGTACGCGGCGGCGCCCGAGGTGAAGACCAGCGAGCCGCCGGCCGGGAGGGCGGTGCCGAGGTGTTTCGCCACGAGCCAGGGGCCCAGGATCTTCGTGGTGAGCACCGCGCGGGCCGCCTCGAAGGTGAACTCGGGCAGCGGTGCGTACGCGCCGACCGCGTCGACAGCGGTCACGACCACGTGGTCGTAAGGCGCACCGGCGGGCGCCGCGAGTGCCGCGACCTGGTCCTCCACCCCGACGTCGACCTGGGCCGTCGCCAGCCGCCCGGCCGCCGCGCCGTCCGGGGCGACGAGCTCACGGTGGGCGGTGGCGAGGCGGGCGGCGGAGCGGCCGGCGATGGTCACCCGGTGGCCGGTGTGCAGCAGGCGGGCGGCGAGGGCCAGGCCCATCCCGGAGCTGCCGCCGATCACGAGTACGTGCTGGTTTGTCATGTCCATCAGCCTCATGCGTCCGCGGCGCGGGCGGGAGAACCGGCTCAGGAGGGGCCCTGCCAGGGCCACCCCCGACGGGCGTGCGTCGTTGCAGAATGGGCTGGTGGCTCTCGGGGACTTCCTGCGCAACCGTCGTGGCCGGGTCACCCCCGCGGAGGTCGGGCTGCCCGCAGGGGCGGGGCGGCGGCAGACGCCGGGACTGCGCCGGGAGGAGCTGGCCGCGCTCGCCGGGGTGAGCGTCGACTACTACACGCGGCTGGAGCGGGGGCGGGACACCAATCCGGGGCGGGCCGTGCTCGACGCGCTCGCCACGGTGCTGCGACTCGACGACGACGAGCGGTCCCACCTGCACCGGCTGGCGCACGCCGACGGGCCCCGAAAGGCCGGCGCAGCGGAGCCGGCGGTGGTCCGGCCCGCCCTCGCCCGGCTGCTGGAGATGGTGCGGCCGACGCCGGCGTACGTGCTGAGCCAGACCAGTGACCTGCTCGCCGCCAACCCCGAGGGCGGGAGCCTGCTCGCCGGCCTGACCGTGCCGGGGAACCTGGTCAGGTACGTGTTCACGCACCCGAACGCCCGCGAGGTGTTCGTGTCGTGGCAGCGGATGGCGGAGGACTGCGTGGCGCACCTGCGGTCGATCGACGACAGCCCGGCGCGGGCCGCGCTGGTGGCGGAGCTCAACCGGGACAGCGCGCAGTTCGCGGACCTGTGGGCGCACTACGACGTGCGGGAGAAGAGCGGTGCGCGGCGGACGTTCCAGCATCCGCGGGCCGGCCGGCTCGAGCTGACGTCGGAGATCCTGACCGCGGTCGACGGGCAGCGGTTCGTCACGTTCCAGGCGGACCCGGACACCCCCGACCAGGCCGCGCTGCGGCTGCTGCACCCGTGATGAGAGACTTCTCTCGACAGAAAAGTGTCGAGAGACTACTCTCGAAGTCATGGCCGAGGAGAAGAGTCGCACGCTGTCCGATGCGCGGAGCCTGCGCGCGCTGAGCCACCCCGTCCGCCTGGCGCTGCTCGAGGCGCTGCTGGCCGGACCGCTGACCGCCACGCAGGCCGGCGAACTGATCGACGAGTCGCCGACCACCTGCTCGTTCCACCTGCGGCAGCTGGCGCGATACGGCTTCGTCGAGGAGACCGGCGGCGGGCGCGGGCGGGCCAGACCGTGGCAGCTCACCCACGTCGGCTGGAGCGCGCCCGCGCGGCCCGACGACCCGGAGTTCACCCGCGCGGTGCAGGTCCTCGACCACGTGCTGCTGGACCGGCAGGTGGCGCGGATGCGGCGGTTCATCGACGCGGTGCCGACGTACTCACCGCAGTGGCAGGCGGCGGCGCGGGGGCACACGTCGATCCTGCACCTGACCGCGGCGGAGACGGCCGAGCTCGCGGCTGCCTACCAGGAGGTCACCGAGCGGTTCCGGACCCGGTGGGCGGGGCGCACCGAGCAGCCCGAGGGGGCCCTGCCCGTCGAGACGTTCTACGGGGTGTATCCGGTCGACGGGCCGCGGCGGGAGGGATCATGAGGCGGCTGCTGCGGCATCGCGACGCCCGGCGGTACCTGTCCGCGCAGGCGCTGTCCCTGCTCGGCGACAGCGCGATGTGGCTGGCCTGCGGCATCTGGGTGAAGACCCTGACCGGCAGCAACACCGCGGCGGCGCTGACGTTTCTGTGCTTCTCCGCGCCGGCGTTGCTGGCGCCGCCGTTGGGGCTGCTCGTGGACCGGGTGCGCCGCGGGCCGCTGCTGGTCTGGGCGAATCTCGCGGGTGCGGCGATGCTCGTCCCGCTGCTGTTCGTCGACGGCCGCGAGGACGTCTGGCTCATCTACGTGGTGATGGTCCTGCACGGCGGGCTCTCCATGCTGATTGCGCCCGCGCAGTCGGCGCTGCTGGTCACGCTGCTGCCGGCGGAGCTGCGCACGGACGCGAACGCCGCGCTACGCACCACGCAGGAAGGGCTGCGGGTCCTCGCCCCGCTCGCCGGCGCCGGGCTGTTCGGCCTGCTCGGCGGCCGTGCGGTGGCACTGCTGGACATGGCCACCTTCGTCGTCGCCGCCGTGCTCGTCGCGACCTTGCGGCACACCGAAGCCCGGACCCGAGGCGTCACGGGCAGCATCGGCGCGGGGTTCCGGTTCGTCACCGCGACCTCGCAGCTGCGGCGGCTCACCGTCGCCAGTGCCGTCGCCACCCTCGCCGTCGGTCTCGGCGGTTCCACGATGTACGCGGTGATCGGTCTCGGGTTGCACCGCCCACCGCAGTTCGCCGGGGTGACCCAGATGGTCCAGGGCATCGGCGCCATCGCCGGTGGCCTGTCCGCGGCGGCCGCGATCCGCCGGCTCGGCGAGGTCCGCACGACCGTCGTCGCGCTGGCGGTCTTCGCCGCCGCGCCGCTGCTGGTATCGACGTCGTCGCTGCCCGTCGTGCTCGCCGGCAACGTGGTCGCCGGGGCCGCCGTGCCATGGATCGTCATCGCGATCATCTCACTGCTGCAGCGCCTGGCACCGTTGCAGCTGCAGGGCCGGGTGTACGCCGCCTTCGAGGTCTGTGTCACGGGCCCGCAGACGGCCGGCCTTGCGGCTGGGGCGGCGCTCCTCGCCGTCCTCGACTACCGGCTCATCCTCGCCGCCGAGAGCGTCGCCCTGCTGCTGGCCGCCGCCCTGCTGACCCGTGCCCGGCCACCGGTGGACCCGCTCACCACGGCAGCCGCGCCGTCACCAGGTCAACCACTGCCAGCAGCGCGGCCCGGTCCACCCCCGACGCCGCCTGCACCGCAATACCCTCCGCGACCGTCAGCACGAACCGCGCGATGAGCTCCGGATCGGCGTCCGCCGGCAGATCCCCGCAGGTGCGCGCCCTGGCCAGCCGCTGCGCCAGGACGTGCTCGCCGGCCCGGCGTTTCGCCGCCAGGACCTCCTGCGCCTCGGCGGCCGACTCGCCCGTGGCGAGCGCGCCCTGGACCAGCAGGCACCCGGCCGGGGTCGTCGCGCCGGTCGTCGCCGCCACGGACCCGAGCAGCCACGTGCGCACGACCTCGGCGGCCGTCGGTGCCTCGAGGGCGCTCATCCCGTAGGCGAAGACGGTGTCGACGTACCGGTCGACGGCGGCACTGAAGAGGCCGAGCTTCGAGCCGTACGCCGCGTAGACGCTTCCGGGTCGCAGGCCGGTGGCGGCGCACAGGTCGGCCATGCTCGCGCCCTCGTAGCCCTTGCGCCAGAACACCTCGACGGCCGCGTCGACCACCGCGTCGGGGTCGAACCCGCGCGGCCTGCCCATCGCCATGACCCGCCACCCCATTTCTTGAACGTGTGATCAATATATCACTGACAGGGCGGCGCTCCGCGTGACATGTTGAGTGGGCATTCAAAAACTAGGAGGGGGTACGGCCATGGGACAGCTCGACGGCAAGGTCGCGATCGTGACCGGTGGCTCACGCGGCATCGGCGAAGGCATCGCCCGACGACTCGCCGCCGAAGGGGCAGCGGTGGCATTGACGTACCACAGCAGCAATGAAACCGCGGAACTCGTCGCGAAGGAGATCACCGGCTCCGGCGGCCGGGCGGTGGCGCTGCGGGTGGACTCCGGCGACCGGGCGGCGGTCCGCGAGGGGGTGCGGCAGGTGGTGGACCGCTTCGGCCGGCTCGACATCCTGGTCAACAACGCGGGCGTCGCCGTCGTCGCGCCGATCGGGGACCTTCCCGACGAGGTCTACGACCGTTCGGTCGCGGTGAACCTGACCGGCGTCTTCACCGCCAGCCAGGAGGCGCTGCGACACCTCGGGGCCGGCGGGCGGATCATCACGATCGGCAGCGTCAACGCCGACCGCGTGCATTTCGGCGGCGGCAGCGTGTACGCCCTCACGAAGGCCGGCATCGCGGGATTCACCAGAGCCCCGGCGCGCGAGGTCGGGCCGCGCGGCATCACCGTCAACACCGTGCAGCCCGGCCCCGTCGACACGGCCATGAACCCGGCGGACGGGCCGTTCGCCGGGTTCACCCGCCCGCACATCGCCGTCGACCGGTACGGCAGCCCGGCCGAGGTGGCGAGTCTCGTCGCCTACCTCGCCGGGCCCGAGTCGTCCTACGTCACCGGTGCGACGCTGAACGCCGACGGTGGCTATTCGGCCTGAGCCGGCCGGTACCGCAGCAGCACCACCCCGTTGGCGAACTGGCGCGACCCGGTCAGGGCGAGGTCAAGGGTCGTGCCGGGGCGGAAGAGGGGGTTGCCCGCGCCGATGACGGTGGGGTGCACGTAGATGCGGTACTCGTCCACGAGGTCGAGGCGCTGGAACGTGGTCAGCAGGTCGGGCCCGCCGATGAACAGGTCCCCTCCGGCATTTGATCTGAGCGCCTCGACCTCGGCAGGCACGACCTCACGGGCGATCGTGGTGTTCCAGCCGGCTTCCCGCAGGGTGCGGGAGTATGCGACCTTCGGCATGTCACGCCAGATGCGGGCGAACTCCGCCACGAACTTCGGCGCGGCCGGGTCCTCGTCGGCGCTCGGCCAGGCCTTTGCCATGAGCTCGTAGGTGACCCGGCCGTTGAGCATGGCCCCGGCCGCGCCCAGCTCCTCGTTGAAGTGGGTGTGCAGCTCCTCGGAGATGCTCTGCCAGGCGAGACTGTGCCCACCCGTCTCGAAATAGCCGTCCAGCGACACTGACATCATAAAGATGATCTTGTTCAACGCGCGGTCCTTCCGTCGTGTCCTTCGGTCATGTGCCCTCGTACTGACGACAGGCGGGTGCCGGACTCATCGGTCCCGCCGCGACATGTTTCGTCGTGCCCCGGCGTCGGTACACCGGACACCATGGCCGTGG
This sequence comes from Dactylosporangium cerinum, assembly GCF_042653625.1. Classification (NCBI taxonomy): domain Bacteria; kingdom Bacillati; phylum Actinomycetota; class Actinomycetes; order Micromonosporales; family Micromonosporaceae; genus Dactylosporangium; species Dactylosporangium cerinum. Next base: position 296,301 of record NZ_JBHSIU010000010.1, read on the forward strand.
TCGAAGCGAACATCTCGATGTCAGTCGACGGGTACGTCACCGGTCCCGACCTGGACGGGCACCCGGGGCTGGGCGCGGGCGGCGAGCGCCTGCACACCTGGGTCTGGACGGACGCGGGCAGGGCGCTGCTCGCGGACACGTTCGCCGCGTCGGGCGCCGTCGTGACGAGCCGTCGCGTCTATGACGCCACCGGCGGCTGGGAGCGCGAGGACGGCCTCTACGGCATGCCGGTCTTCGTCGTCACGCACCGGCCGCACGAGCCCGTGACCCGCGGCACGACGACGTTCACGTTCGTCACCGGCGGGGTCCCGCCGGCGATCCGTGCCGCGGCGGCGGTCGCCGGCGACCGCCGCGTGCACGTCATGGGCGGGGCGAGCATCATCCAGCAGGCCCTGCGGGCGGGCCTCGTCGACCGGCTCAGCCTGCACGTGGCACCGGTCCTGCTGGGCGCGGGCACGCCACTGTTCGCGCATCTCGGCGGCCCGGTCGCGCTGACCCCACTCGAGCCGCAGCACACCACCGACGCCACCCACCTGACGTACCTGGTGGGGTGACCGACAATGCCTGACGGCCCGCGGCCTGGCCGCTTTCGGGGTGTTCTCGCCCCGTGCAGCGGCCCGGCCGGACGTCCATCACGTCAGCGGACGCGACCCCGCGCGTGCCGGCCCCAGCAGTGCCGCGGGGCGTAGTCGCCTTCGGGCTGGCGGCGTTCGGTGGGTGTGGCCTGCGTGGGGATGAGTTGGTGGCGGTCGGGGAAGATGGGGCGGTGACGGGACAGATTGCCGACGAGGTCATGCACGACGGTGATTGGCACAGCATCACCGCCGTTGAGGGGACCGGTCTCTTCGACGTCGCCGCGCACGGCTTCGAGCCCACGGTCATCAGCACGGCGTGCTACCGGGGCAGCGTCTGCCGATACCGGCTCGAGGGGCGGCGGCTGGTGCTGGACGCCGCGGAGATCGGTGCCCCGGCAGGAACGGCCCCCGTCGCGTTGTTCGGTGTCGAGCCTGGACGCTCGGCGTATCCGAAGGTGTTCCGCGGGCGGTTGTCCTATGTGGATATCGGTGCGCCGGTTGACTTTACGGGGCGGCTCCTGGTTGGTGCCGAGGTGGTTGACATCGGCCGGCTCCACATGGGGTTTCGCCCTGCCTACGGCTTTGCCCGGGTCTGGGAGCTGGCCTTCGACGAAGGTCGGTTGACCGCGGCAGCCGACCGGTCGGCCGAGCTTGCCGAGGTGCGCCGGCGCCTTGCCGACACGACGCCGGGGCCGGCGCAGGGAGAGCCGGCCAGGGACTGGATCGGTCGGACCTTCTCGCTGTCTTTCGCTTACAGCTGGCCGGATCCATGACAGGGGCATCCGCAGGAGGTGGGCGCTGCGAGGTTGGGCCGGGCGTCGCTGGACCGGCCCTCGGGCGCGCTGTCCGGTGGTGGGGGTCACGGCTCCTCGGGCACGCTGTCCGGTGGTGAGGGTCACCGTTCCTCGGCCGCGAGGACCAGCCGGCGCAGGAGGTCCGCCAGCACGAGACGCTCGTCGGCGGTGAGCGCCTCCAGCAGGGCTGCCTCGCCGTGGTCCTCCCGGCCCGCCTGCTGCTCGAACGCGGCGCTGCCTGCCTCCGTCAGCCGCACGTGGACCCGCCGCCGGTCGGTGGTGTCGCCGGCGCGGGTGATCAGTCCGGCCTCCTCCATCGGCGCCAGTCGCGCGGACAGCGCGCCCCGGGTCAGCCCGAGTTCGTCGGCGAGTTCGGACGGGCTGGCGGCGTACGGTGGACCCAACCGCCGCAGTTTCATCAGAATCTTGTACTGCCAGTGCGGCAGGCCGTCCTCCGCCAGGGTGTCGCGGCGCAGCTGCTGGGTGTGCCGGGCGAGGATGCTCAGCCGCATGAAGATGGCCTCCTTGACCGGGTCGAGCCAGGGCAGCTCCCGCTCCCAGATGCCGATGTGCTGCTCGACGTCGTCCTTCATCGCCGCTCCCGCTGTGCCAGATAGTTTTCTTGATAATAGTTTTTTCGATTACTACTGTCACCATCATGACCGACATCGCAGTTTCCCGGCAGGCCCTGGCCGCCGCGGCACGTGCCCTTGCCCACGCCGGGCGGTGGCACGACGCGGCGGCCCTGCTCGCCGCCGCACCACCCGAAGACCCACTGCTGGCCCTCACTGCCGCGCAGGTGTCCGTCGAGTCGGACTGGTTCGCCGGCACGTCCACCACCGCCGACCGGCTCATCACCGCCACCCGGCTCGCCGCGGGTCTCGACGATGCGGGACGTTGGGATCTCGCGTTCGTCGAGCTGCGGCACGGGTACCGGACGCTGCTGATGGCGGACGGATCGGCTCGCACGTCCCCCGAAGCGGTCCAAGGTCTCGCGGCCGATCTGCGCGCCACGGCACCGGACGCGGTGCGCCAGGGCTGGGCGGCGATGTATCAGGGCCTGATCGCGGACAACCTCCTCGACCAGCCTGACGTGGCCCCTGACCACTATCACGCCGCACTCCGGGCCGGGGCCGGGCCTGATCGCGGCGACGGGCTGCTCGCCCGGGAAGCGCTGCGCCACCTCGGCGGCCACGACCATGACGCCGGCCGCGATGAGGTCGCCCTCGACCGGTGGCGCCGTGCGACCGAACTCGGCGCCGCGGCTGGCAACGTCCCTGGCACGCTGTCACAGCAGCTCCTCCTGGCCGTCCTCGCCCGGGCCGTGGGCAACGAGGCGGGCGCGGTCGCCCTTGCCACCGAGATCGCCCGGTGGGCCACCGCGATCGGCGCGGCGGCACTCGCCCGCCAGGCCACCGCCTTCATCGACGGCATCGACCCGACCGCCCCGCCACCCGCGCCCGCGACAACGACGCCCGTAGCGAAAGCGCCCGAAGCGGCAGCGCCCGCGGCAACGACGCCCGAAGCGGCAGCGCTCGAAACGGCAGCGCCCGCGGCAACGACGCCCGAAGCGGCAGCGCTCGAAACGGCAGCGGCCGCGGCAACGACGCCGCGTGCGGCAACGCCGCCCGTAGCGGCAGCGCTCGAAGCGGCCGGGCCCACCGCGGTCGAGTCCACCACCTCGACGAGCACGGCGGTTGCCGACGTCCCGTTGCTGGTCTCGTTCATGACCGCGCCGCTGGCGACCACACCACGCCAATGACCAGGGCGGGTGGCATCCCGCGGTGGCGACCCGTCCAGGTCGCCGCCGCGGCAGCCGGTCACCCCTTCGCGCCGGGCACGTCAGAGGGCGGGCTTACCCCGTACACCCCCATGCGCAACGAAAATCACAGGTCATAGACCGTCACGGGCACGTTGCGACCGCTCAACGCCGCGACCACGAGCGGCTCGATCCGGTCCCAGCGGCCGCCGGCGAGGCCGCAACCGATCCTCGGCATGTGCACCGACGCGCCCAGCTCCAGGGCCCGGTCGCCGACCGTCGTCAGGGCACGGCCGATCGCCTCATATCGCACCGGTGGGCCGGAACTGCCCGTCTTGATGCCGTGCTGCCCGATCATGTTGGCGACCCACATCGACGGCTGGACCTCCAGGAGACGCACCGCCCCCAGGGCGAAGTCGTTGCCGGCGCGTTCCCGATGCCACCGCCGGTAATCCCGCTCCGGCTCGGGCCAGCGCCGCGACACGGCAAGGACGAATCCGGCGCCCCAGTGGCCCTGGTCGTTGCAGACGTGGGTGATGATTTTGGGCCCGCGTGCCTGCGGGCTGGTCGCGTCGCCTTTGATGATGGTCAACGGTGTCATGGCTGACAGCATGCCAGCGCGGTACGACAGAAATCGTCGGCCGCGGTGCCGGGACCGGACAGACCGGGACTGTGGCGTAGGTTCGCTGGATGACGTCCCGGGTGGAGATCTGGACCGATGGCGCCTGCAGCGGCAATCCTGGCCCCGGTGGCTGGGGGGCGTTGCTGCGCTACGGCGAGGTGGAGAAGGAACTCTGCGGCGGCGAGGCCACCCCGACGACGAACAACCGGATGGAGCTGACGGCGCCGATCCGGGCCCTGGCCGCGCTGACCCGCACCTCGGTGGTCGATCTGCACACCGACAGCACGTATGTCCGCAACGGCATCATGTCGTGGGTCGCGAAGTGGAAGCGCAACGGTTGGCGGACCGCGGCCGGTGAGCCCGTCAAGAACGAGGACCTGTGGCGGGAGCTGGACGCCGCGGTCGGCCGGCACGAGGTCGTGTGGCACTGGGTCAAGGGGCACGCCGGGCACGTGGAGAACGAGCGAGCCGACCGGCTCGCGGCGAAGGGATTGCGGGAGGCGCTGGGCGTGGCCGAAAAGCCCGCCGCACCACGCCCTGCCGCATCACGGCCCGCTTCGACGCGGCCCGCTTCGCCTGGCGGCGACGGGCTTTGTCAGTCCACCACGAAGTCCGGCAAGCCGTGCCCGATCGCGGCGCGGCCGTCCGGGCTGTGCCACGTTCACGATCCGGCCGTGCTGTGCGGCGCGCCCACCAAACGCGGGACGCCGTGCGGGGTGGCGACCGGTGGAGGACGCTGCGCGGTCCACCGTTCGTAAGCGGTCCACCGTTCTTGAGCAGTAAGCGGACGGGCGTTCAGCCGACCGTCTCAGGCTCGTCCCGCAGGGGAGGCAGGGCCATCGCGCCGGCCGCGTGCCGGGTGAATGGGGCGTGGTCCGGCTCGGGCAGTCCCAGCAGGCGTTCGGCCTCGTCGTTGCGCGCGACGGAGCCGAGGCCGAAGACGGCCGCACCCAACGTGGGATGACCGATCAGGGGCTCAAGATGCGGCCGCCGCAGGTGGTTCATGTCGATGAGCCAGAGGGTCTGCAGTGGGGCGCTGCGCAGCGGGGTGAGGTCGCTCAGCCCGGTCAGGCGTTCCAGGTGCAGGTGCGCCAGCCGGGTGCCGGACAGGTCGGGCAGGTGCTGCACCCGGGCCAGCGCCTGCAGGAACACCGTGGTGAGCCGGGGGCAGGCGCCGAGGACGTCGATCGAGTCCAGCGCCCGGACCTGCCACAGCTCGACGAACTCAAGGCCGGGGAGGCCGGGCAGGACGGACAGGTCCCGGGTCGCGCCGAGCTTGAGGGCCAGGCCGCGCGGGCTCGGCAGGCCGGACAGGCAGGCGGTGCCGGCCAGGGTGACGTTGTGCAGGGTGAGGTCCTCCAGCCGGCTCGAGATCCCGGTGCCGGCCGGGCTTGCGCAGGTACAACTGCCGCAGCCGGGTGAGCTGACCCAGCGGGGCGAGCGGGACGCGGTGCTCGCCGAGCTCCAGATGCAGGGAGACGAGGCTGTCGGCGTGCCGGTCAAGGCCCGCCAGGTCCCGGACCTCCTCGGCGAACAGGACCGTGAGCCGGCGCAGGGGCGGCAGCTGGGCGAGGCCGGACAGGTCCGTCGCGTCCCAGCCCAGATTCACCTGGACCGCGACGTCGGGCCGCGGCGCCAGCAGCGCGGCAACCGGCGCGGGATCGGCGAAGACGGCCGCGTCCAGGATGACGGTGGCCTCGTGGGCGGCGAGGGGGCGCAGGTCCGGGGGCTTGATGCGTCTGATGCTGTGCCGCTCCCTCACTCCTTGAGCATGACAGCGGGTGGGCGGCGGCGGTTCAGGAGCCACCAGGCGGTGACGAGGTCCTCGGTGTGGTGCAGGTCGAGGCCGGTGAGCTCCTCGAAGCGGTGCACCCGGTACCGCACCGTGTTCTGGTGCACGGCGAGGCGCTGGGCGACCTCGCGGACCTGCTGGTCGCATTCGAGGTAGACGCGGGTGGTCTCCTCGATGTCGGTGGTCGCCCGGGCCTGGGCGTCCAGGGCGTGCAGGTGGCGGGCGGCCAGGCCGGCGGCGATGCGGGTGCCGGACAGGACGAGGGGGCGCGGGCCGAGGTCGGCGAGGCGGACCAGGCCCGACTGGCGGAACTGCTCGGCGGTGGCCAGGGCGAGCACCGCCTCCTGGAAACCGTCGTGCAACTGGTCGAGCACGGTCGGCGGGCCGGCGGCGACGAGGTGACCGGTGAGCTGGTCCGGCGGCGCCGGGGCGATGAACCCCAGGCAGGTGCCGATTTCGGCGAAGAGCAGCCGGTCCGCCGGCATGCGCAGCGCCGCGGCGATCCCGCGGCGGATGGCGTCGGCGCCGTCCGGGGAGGCCGGCGCCGGGGCCCGCGCGGCGAGGGGGACGTGGCGCGCCCGGGGATCCAGGCCGAACAGGTGCGCGTCGCGGTTGATCTGCTCGGCGGGGAAGGCGCCGCTGAGGACGCCGGCGGCGAAGGTGGAGCGGCGTTCGGCGTCGAAGTGGGCGCGCTCCAGGGCGAGGTCGTGCTGGACGCGGGCGAAGACCGACGATGCCTCGTTGGAGAACTCCCAGGTGCTGTCGTGCACGGCGAGCAGCAGGTCCGCCGGCAGCCCGACCTCGAGGCCGACCTCGTCGAGGAGGGTGAGCATCTCCCGGGAGCCCATCTGGTATCCGGCCGCCAGGACCTCGGGCGGGATACCGCGGGCGCCCCGCTCGACGGCGAACCGGTTGAGCAGCTCCCGCAGCGCGCCGTCGGGGACGCGCAGGAAGGACAGCTCCGACACCAGGGTGTCCATGAACAGCTGGGCGGTGGCGCGGATCTCCTCGTCGGTGAGGACGCCGTAGCCGGGGAGGTGGGCGCGGGCGAGCTTGAGGAACCGGTGGCCGAACGCGTCCTGCTTGGCGCGCAGCAGCTCGACGGCCCTGGCGATGGTGCGGCGGGTCGGCTCGTCGAGGCTGGCGAGGTCCGGCATGCCGCGACGGGCCGGCCACGCAAACGGAAACGGGCTGGTCATCGGTCCAGCGTAGGGCACGACTTTGGAATCCAGCACAAAGTCGGGGCATCGAGCTTGGTTTGCACGCCGTAGCTGCGCTGCCGCTGCGCCGCCACACTGTGATGCACCTCATGGCGGCGTTTGTTGCGTACGCCATCCAGTGAAAGGCGGCCCAGGTGGCAGGTCCGGTCAAGGAGCGGTCATCGGCGGCGTATGTGCTCGCGCTGTTGTTCGCCGGCAACCTCCTGAACTTCTACGACCGGGCGTTGCCCGCGGTCGTGCTGGAGCCGATCAAGGAGGAGTACGGCCTCGACGACACCCAGGTCGGCATCCTCGCGTCGGCGTTCGTGCTCGTCGCGGCGATCGCGGGGGTGCCGCTGGGGCGGCTGGCGGACCGGATCCCGCGCCGGACCGTGGCGGGATGGGGTCTGTTCGCGTGGAGTGTGTTCACCGCGGCGGGTGGGGTACTGACCAGCTTCTGGGGCTTCCTCGCTTCGCGGGTCGGGGTCGGCGTGGGCGAGTCCAGCTATGCGCCGGCGACCGGTTCGCTGCTGTCGGACCTGTACCCGAGCGAACGCCGCTCCCGGGCCAACGCCGTGTTCATGCTGGGCTTCCCGATCGGCACGCTGCTGGCGTTCTTCACCGCCGGTGGTCTCGCCGTCGCGTTCGACAGCTGGCGGGCGCCGTTCCTCATCGCCGCCGTGCCCGGGATCGTCGTCGCCTTCCTCGTCCTGCGCATCCGGGAACCGGAGCGGGGCGCCGCCGAGCCGGTGAGCGTGGAGGCCACCACGAAAGGCCCGAGCGTGTGGAAGGTGAGGTCGGTGTACGGGCTGATCCTCGCGTTCGCCGGATACAACTTCGCCGCGTATGCCATCGGGACGTTCCTCACCCCGGTGCTGCAGCGGTACTACGGCCTCGACCTGGTGCAGGCCGGCGCCGTCGGCGGGGTCGTCATCGGCATCACGGGGCTGGTCGGCCTGCTGATCGGCGGCCGGACCCTCGACGCGGCGGCGCGCAGGTCGCCCACCGCCCGGGTCCAGGTGGCCGTGCTCAGCCTGGCCGGCGCCGCGGTGCTCACCGCGGCCGGGCTCGCGGCGGGCCGGGACGCGCTGTGGCAGCTGGTGCTGTTCCTGAGCCTCGGCTACCTGCTCGGCGTCATCTACCTCGCCGCGGCCGTCCCGGTCATGGCCGACGTGATCCGGCCCGCGCAGCGCTCCGGCGCGATCGGGCTGATGGGCGCGGTCGGCTACCTCCTCGGTGGCGCGGGCGGCCCGATCGTGGTCGGCATCGTCTCCGACGCCCTGGCCGGCGGAGAAGCCGGCGGGGCGGCAGCCGAGGCGCAGGGGCTCAAGACCGCGATGCTGATCGCCGTGCCACTCGCGCTGGCGGTCGCGGCGGCGGGAATGCTGCTCGCCGCCCGGTTCGTCAAGGCCGACCGCGACGCGATGCTGGCCGGGGCACAGGCATGACGGAGGAACAGCATGCAACGGTCGTCATCGTCGGCGGCGGGTTCTCCGGCATCGCGCTGGGCCGGGCGCTGCGGACGTCGGGCGAAACCGATTTCGTCATCCTCGAACGCGAACCCGACACCGGCGGGGTCTGGCAGACCAACACCTACCCGGGCTGCACCTGTGACGTGCCATCGCACCTGTACTCGTTCTCGTTCGCGCCCAACCCCGACTGGTCCTCCACCTACTCTCCCCAGCCGGAGATCCGCGCGTACCTGCGGCGCTGCGTGGACCAGTTCGGCCTGCGCCCGCATCTGCGCACCGGGGTCGAGGTCGAGGAGGCCAGGTGGGACGAGGACGGACAGCGCTGGCACGTCACCACGAACCACGGGACGTGGACGGCGCAGGTGCTGGTGAGCGCCATGGGGCCGCTGACCGAGCCGAAGCTGCCGGACGTGCCGGGCATCGAGCGGTTCCGCGGCGCGATGATGCACTCGGCGCGCTGGGACCACGGCTACGACCTCACCGGCAAGCGGGTCGCGTCCGTCGGCACCGGCGCCTCGGCGATCCAGTACGTGCCGCACCTCGCCAGGCAGGCGGGCACGCTCTACGTGTTCCAGCGCAGCGCGCCGTGGATCACGCCGCACGACAAGCGGCCGATCAGCGACGCCGAACGGAATCGATTTCGTAGCCAGCCGTGGCGGCAGAAGGTCGAGCGCGGCAAGGTGTACGTCGGCAAGGAGCTGCTGGTCCTCGGCATGGCGAAGTACCCACGGCTGATGCGGCTGCTCGAAGGCGTCGCGCGCAAACACATGGAGCGGCAGGTCGCCAACCCCGGGCTGCGCCGCGCCGTCACCCCCGACTACACGTTGGGGTGCAAACGGATCGTGCCGTCCAACGACTGGTACCCGGCGCTGCAGCGGCCCAACGTCGAGCTGGTGCCGCTGGCGCTGCGCGAGATCCGCGAGCACAGCGTCGTGGACGCCGACGGCGTGGCGCGCGACGTCGACGTCATCGTTTTCGGGACCGGCTTCCACGTCACCGACATCCCGTTCGCCGGCAAGGTCCGCGGCCGGGACGGCGCGCTGCTCAGCGACGTGTGGGCGGGCTCGCCCCGCGCGTACCTCGGCGTGGCCATGCCCGGCTTCCCGAACTTCTTCATGCTGCTCGGCCCCAACTCCGGCCTGGGGCACAGCTCGATGGTGTACATGATCGAGGCGCAGGCCGAGCACGTGAAGAATGCCGTCCTCGCGCTGGACCGGGCCGGTGCCACATCGATCGAGGTACGCCGGGACGTGCACGACGCGTACAACTGCGAACTCGACCGCAAAATGGCCAGAACCGTGTGGGAACTGGGCGGCTGCCGCACCTTCTATCAGGATGCCAACGGCCGCAACGCGACGATCTACCCCGACTGGACGTTCCGGTTCCGCCGCAAGGCCGTCCGCTGGCGACCGCGGGCCTACGACCTGACGGGCGCGGGGGAGACCCGATGAAGGCGGTGACCCTGACCGGCGGCCGGCTCGAACTCGCCGACCTGCCCACCCCGCGGCCCGGCCCCGGCCAGCTGCTCGTCCAGGTCCGGCGGTGCGGCATCTGCGGCTCGGACCTGCACGCCCGCCGGCACGCCGACGAACTCGCCGACGTGCTCGACGTCTGCGGCTATCCGAGGTACCTGCGGTCCGGGCAACGGGTGGTGCTGGGCCACGAGATCTACGGCGAGGTCGTCGAGCGGGGACCCGCGACGACCGGCCGGCTCCGGCCGGGCACCGCCGTCGTCGCCGTTCCGCTGGTGCGCCGCGACGGCCAGGTGGACGGCATCGGCCTGTCGGAGCACGCCCCCGGCGGGTACGCCGAGCACGTCGTGGTCCAGGAGTCGCTGACCATGCCGGTGCCGAACGGGCTCGCGCCGGACCTCGCCGCGCTCACCGAACCCCTCGCCGTGGCCTGGCACGCCGTCAACCGGGGCGAGGTGACGCGCAAGGACGTCGCGGTCGTGCTCGGCTGCGGGCCGGTCGGGCTCGCCGTCATCGCCGTGCTGAAGGCCCGCGGGGTGGCGCTGGTGGTCGCCAGCGACTACTCCGCGGCCCGGCGCGCCCTGGCGCAGCGGTGCGGCGCCGACGTCGTCGTCGACCCGGCCACCGGCTCGCCGTGGGACGCGATCGGCGGGCACGGGTTCGTGACGGACATGCCCGCCGAGTACACCGCCGGCATCGACGCCATGGAGGGCCTGGCGCGGCTGCCGGTGCCGTGGTGGGCGGCGTGGCGGGTCCTCGACAAGGTCGGCGCGACCAGCCCGAAGCGTCCCGTGGTGTTCGAGTGCGTCGGCGTGCCCGGCATGATCGACGGCGTCCTGGCCGCGGCGCCGCTGCACGCGCGGATCGTCGTCGTCGGGGTCTGCATGGGCGCCGACGCGTTCCGGCCCGCCCTGGCGGTGAACAAGGAGCTCGACGTGCGGTTCGTCGTCGGGTACACGCCGCTGGAGTTCCGCGACACCCTCCACGCGCTGGCCGCCGGCAGGCTCGCGGTGTCGCACGTCGTCACCGGCCACGTCGGGCTGGCCGGGGTCGCGGACGCGTTCACGGCGCTGTCCGACCCGGAGGTGCACGCGAAGATCCTCATAGATCCGGGGCGATGACGTCGACGCGGTTGGTCCAGATCCCGCCGGCCCAGCCGTCGGGCAGCTCGGCGAGGTCGGCGGGCGTGTCGAAGCCCGCCGACCACTCGCCCTCGCCGCGGACCAGCACGACCCGCGTGTCGACGCCGCGCATCCGGGCCACGAACAGGTTCGGCCAGCCCCACAGCCACCGGCCGTAGCGGGCCGGCAGCGGCAGCTCCAGGTGCCGGCAGCTGTCCGGGACGTGCCCGGTCCAGCCGATTCCTGCGTAATCGATGAGGCAGGCTTTGATGGTTGCCCGCGACGCGGCCCGGACCTGCGGCAGGCGCCGCTGCACGGCCGCGACGGCGGTGTCGCCGCCGGTGACCGTGACCGTGGCGAGCCGGTCCGCGGGCAGCGTGCCGAGGAAGTCGGCGAGGGCGTCGCCGTCGGCCTGCTGGTCGCGTTTGAGGTCCACCTTGAACGCCCGGCCGGGCAGCGCGGCGAACACCTCCGGCACGGTCGGCAGCAGCCCGACCCCGGATCCGCGCAGCGGGAACGTGGTTCCGTTGTCGCTGGTGTACCCGTATCCGACGTCGAGCCGGCGCAACTCGTCCATGGTGTGCTCGCCGACGGTGCCGGTGCCGTCGGTGCGGCAGTCGAGCGTGGCGTCGTGGAAGACGGCGAGCTGGCCGTCGCGGGTCAGCTGCACGTCGATCTCGGCCTGGTCCGCGCCCGCGTCGAACGCCGCCCGCAGCGACGGCAGCGTGTTCTCCAGGTGCGGCACCTGCGGCGGATGGATGATCCTGGCGGTGCAGGTGTCGGCGGTGACCCCGGCCAGGTCGAACGTCTGCGCGATCCCACGGTGCGCGAGCAGGAACGGCCGCTGCCCCTGCTCAGGTCCGGCGATCGTCGAGCTGTTGCGCAGGTACAGGCCGCCGCCGACGACGAGCACGACAGCCAGAGCGACGGCGACGCGCCGCGGCCACCGGCGGCCCCTCGCTCGTGGAGTGATCATCAGGGCAGCCTGCCAGGCCGGCGCGGACGGCGGGAAGCGGCGAAGGACGTAGCCCGACCGGCCCTTTGGTCCCGGTCGCGCCGTCCTGATGATCCGGAAGACCTTGTGTAGTCAGGGGTGCACAAGGTCTTCCGGATCACTGGAAGTGGTTGCGGGCCAGGAGTGCGGCCTGGGTGCGGCTGGTTACGTCGAGTTTGGTCAGGACGTTGCTGACGTGGGTCTTGACGGTCCGCTCCGCCAGGTCGAGCTCGGCGGCGATCTCCCGATTGCCCAGGCCCTGCCCGAGCAGGTCCAGGACCTCCCGCTCGCGGGGCGTGAGCGCGCTCAGGTCGGGGCCGCGCCGCGGTTGGGCCGGCCGCCGCGGCCACAGCAGCTCGGCGGCGGACGCGCTCAGCGGCCGCACCCCGGCGTGCGCGCCCCGCACCGCCGCCGCGAGCTCGGCGCCCGTGGCGTCCTTGAGCACGAACCCATCGGCGCCGGCGGTCAGGGCCCGCTGAACGTCGGCGGCGCTGCCGACGGTCGTCAGCATCAGCACCTTGACCCCGGGCTGCCTGGCCCGCAGTTCGCGCATCGTCGCGACCCCGTCGGCGCCGGGCAGGTACAGATCCAGCAGGATGAGATCGGCCCGCACCGGGTCGCGCAGGAGCTCGGCGCCGTCGGCGAACCCGGCGACCACCTCGATGTCGGGCTCGGCGCCGAGGATCAGGGCGAGACCTTCGCGGACGAGGGCCTGGTCGTCGACGATGGCGAGCCGGATCACCCGGCCGATGATAGTCAGGGGGAACGTGATGCCGGCGGTGCTTCGCGCGCACTGGCGGATCGCGATCGACCTGGCGCTCTACGCGACCCTGGTCACGCTGTACGTCCTGTCCGGCACGGTGATCAGCGTGCCGCTCGCGGTGGCGCAGCTGGTGCCGCTGGTGTGGCGCCGCCGCGCCCCCGGCACCGTGCTCGCCGTGATCAGCGTGGCGACCGCGGCGCACTCGCTGCTCGGCATGGGCCGCGCCGTGGGGTACCTGCCGGTGTCCCTGGCCGTGTACGGCGCGGCGACGCAACGCTCACCCGCGGTGCGGTGGGGTGTGTGCGGCGCCGCCACGGTGCTGGTCACGGTGGCCGGCGCGATCCGGCGCGGCCCGGTCGAGGGTGGCCTGCTGGCGGCCGTGGCGCTGACCGTCACCTGGCTGGCCGGCGTCGAACGCGGCGAGCACCTCCGGGAGCGCGCCTCGATCGCCGGGCTGCGCCTGGAGCGGCGCCTCGCCGAGCAGGCGGCGGCCACGGCCCGCTCCCGCGAGCGGCTGGCCCGGCGGCTGCACGACAGCCTCGCCCACACGATGACGGTCATGCTGGTGCAGGGTGAGGCGCTGCGGGCGACCGCCCGGCTCGCACCGGCCGACGAGCACCGCCTCGACACGGTGCTGCGGGCCGGCCGGGACGCCCTCGCCGAGGTCCGCCTCGCCCTGGCGGAGGAGGCCCAGCGGGACACCGCGGCCACCCTCGCCGAGCGGCTCGACGCGCTGCGGGACGCCGGGCTGACGGTGCCGCCGGCCCTGCCCGAGGACCTCGGCGTCCTGCCGGCGGGCCTGCACGACGTGGCGTTCCGGCTGGTGGGGGAGGTGGCCACCAACGCGCTGCGGCACGACGGTCCCGGGGCCCGCCTCGACGCCGCCGTCGACCGCGACGGTGACCGCTGGACCGTGCGCCTTTCCAGCCGCCGCCCGCCTGCCGTAGGCGCGATCGGTTCGGCCGCCGGCGGGGGGTACGGGCTGCGCAGCCTCGAAGCCGACGTCCTCGCCGCGGGCGGGACGCTGCGCTACGGGCCCCGGGACGGCGGCTGGCAGGTGGTGGCGACGTTCGAGCACCGGCCGCACCCGGATGACGGGCCGGTTTTCCCCGCGTGAGGTGTTCCCGCGTGAGGTGTTCCCTGCGTGAGGCGTTCACGCGGGAGGTGTTCCCTGCGTGAACGCGGGGGGCGTTCACGCGGGGGGCGTTCACGGGGGAGGCGTTCACGCGGGAGGGTGAAGCGGGTGCCCGCTTCACCCGTGGCCACCTACGCTTTGGGGCGACACAGGGAGGTGGCGTGCAGGGACGGTTGCGTGCCGTCGCGCAGCTTGCCGTCGCCGTGCTGGTGGCCGCGGTGACCGCGATCGTCGTCAACAGCATGCCACCGCTGACCGGGGCCCGGCTGGTCGTCGTGGCGGTCGCGTCGCCGGTCGCGCTGCTCGGCGGGCTCTGGCTGGAGATCTTCGCCGTCACCCGGGACGAGTCGGGCCCGCGCCCCCGCCGCGGCGGGTGGCGTCGCCGGATCCGGCGGTTCCTGCGCACCTGGCGCGGCGTCCTGTCCTCGGTCGCGATCGTCGGCGTCGTGGTCCTCGTGCCGCTGCTGTTCGTCCACACCTGACCGCTGCCTCCGGCCTGCCACGCGTGACCGGTACGCTGCGTAGACTACGGGCGGTAGCGGGGCAGTACGTGAATTTTTCTCGCATTGGTACGGTGCTCTGGAAGCGATCGGCGGGCACTGGAGCTCCGCATTTGCAAGCCCCACACCACGCGTGATCCGTATGCCGGCTTGGCGTTCGGCGGGCGGGCGGGCCGGGGCGTTGGCCGGGCGTTTCGTCGGGCGGGAAAGGCGTTGGCCGGGCGGAAGGGGCAGACTGAGCGGCATGGTGAAGGCGCGACCCGCGGCCGGCGGGGGACGATGGGTCGAGATCTCCCCGGAGCGGCTCAAGGGGTGGCTCGACGGGTTCTACGGCCGGCATGACGGCGCGACCGAGGACGCCCTGACCCTCACCGGCGCCAGCAACGGCGACACCGCGACCCTGCACCCGTCGCCGGGGCTGGACGGGGTCGCCGACATCGACGGGCTGCTGCAGGGCATCGCGAAGCCGCCGAGGATCGGGCTGCTGCTCGTGCGGCGGGGGGCGGCGGCGGTCGGGGTCGCCGACGGCACCACGCTCGAGACGTCCAAGGTCGAACGGTTCTACGTGCAGGGGCGCACCGCCGCCGGTGGGTGGTCGCAGCAGCGGTACGCCCGCCGCCGCGGCAATCAGACCGACGCCGCCGTCGACGAGACGGCCGACATCGCCGCCCGGGTCCTGGCCGGCCACACCGACCTCGCCGCGCTCGTGTGCGGTGGAGACCGCGCCATGATCGATCTGGTGCTGGAGGACCCGCGACTGGAGCGGATCGCGGCGCTGCGGCACCCGCACCTGCTCGAGGTGCCCGAGCCGCGGCTCAACGTCCTCGAGGACGCGGCGGTCACGGCCAGAAAGATCCGCATCCATCTGGTGCCGTAGGGGCGCTACGCTGTCCTGGGTCGCGCCCCCTCCTCACGAGAGTGGTTCGTCGATGGTTGACGTGGTGGATCGGATCGACGTCGCGTTCCGCGGCGAGGGCAGCGGCGTTGCGGAGCTGACCTGGGGACAGCAGTCCATGCTGATGACCATGGCGCGCGAGCGGTCGTGGCTGCCGATGGGCGGGCACCAGCCGGTCGCGCCGGGCGCCACCGTCGCCGACGTCGTCGCCGAGCTGCGGTATTCGCTGGAGCGCTACCAGTCCTTCCGGACCAGGCTGCGCCACGACGGGCCGCTGCAGGAGGTGCACGCCGCCGGGACGCTGGCCGTCGAGGTGTACGAGTCCGACGACCCGATGTCCTTCGCCGCCGAGGTCGAGCACGGATACCGGATCGCCCAGCCCGACCTCGTCGAGGACTGGCCGCTGCGCGCCGCCGTCGTCTGCCGCGACGGCCGCCCCGAGCGGCTCGTCGCGATCATGCCGCACCTGGTGACCGACGCGATCGGCGCCGGGGTCATGGTCGCCGAGGCCACCGCCCGCGTCGCGACCCCGGTCACGGGCCCGCAGCCGCTCGAACTGGCCGCCTGGCAGCGCTCCCCGTCCGGCGACCGCTGCAGCGCCGCCGCCGTGCGGCACTGGGAGCGGCACCTGCCGTCGGTGGCGATGCTGTCCCCGGCGCTGGAGCCGGAACGGCAGCGGTTCCCGAAGGCGCGGTTCACCTCCCCGGCGATGGCGGTAGCGGTCGGCACCGTCGCCGCCCGGACCGGCGTCGACCCGGCGACGATCCTGTCGACCGCGTTCATGATGGCCGTCGGGCAGGTGACCGGCGCCGGCGAGGTCGCGGTCCGGCAACTGGTGAGCAACCGGTTCCGCGCCGGCCTCGCCGAGGTGGTCAGCCCCCTGGCCCAGCTCGGCCTGTGCGTCGCCGACGTGTCCGGCCCGCTGGACGAGGCGCTCGGCCGGGTCGCCCGGGCGTCCCTGGCCGCGCAGAAGCACGCGTACTACAACCCGCTGCGGCTCGCGGAGCTGCTCGCCGGCTCGGCCACCGACGTCACCCGCACCGTCTGCTACAACGACCGCCGCACCCGCCGAGCGGCGGCTCCCGGCGCGCCGTCCGGCGACGGCGTGTTCGAGTGGGTGGGTGCGTCGACCGGGCCGACGGAGCCGCTGTTCCTGCACATCGACGACGAGCCGGGCGCCTTGGTCCTCACCGTCGACGTGGACACGGCGTTCCTGTCCCGCACCGACGCGGAGACCGTCGTGCGCACCATGGAGTCCCTGGTCGCGGGCGGCCGCGCGGGGCTTTGACCGGGGCCGGGGCGGTCGCGGCCGGAGGTCGCGTCGCGGCCGGCCACGGCCGCGGGTTTGGTCACGACCGCAGGTCGTGTCCGCGCAACTGGAAGCGGACCTGGCAGGGAGGCCGTTCACGGCCGACCGGTCGCTGACGGGAGCGACGGCCGCGCCCACGACGGACCGGAGTCATGCCCTGAAGTCTCAGGAGACGCGGTAGCCGCCGTGCGCGGTGGCCTGCTCGTTGAAGGTGGCGAACTCCTCGACCCAGTCGCGCAGTTGCGTCGGCTGGTCGTAGTAGAACAGGGCCATGTCGCCGATCAGGTCGGCGTCGAGGGCGGCGCGCAGCCGGGCGGCGATGAAGGCGCTCTGCGCCGCGGTCACCTGCCAGCCGTCGTTGGAGCTGAAATGGCCCACCGGGACGGTGTCGGCGGAGGGCGCGAACCGTTCGTTGCCGAACAGTCGCTCGAGGCCGCCGCCGGCGATGGCGCCCGCCTCCAGCATGACGAGCCGGACGTGACCCATCTGCCAGTCGTTGAGGCGGTAGTTGGTGCCGGCGTCTTCGGCGGCGAAGTCGTATCCCACCGGGACAGGTTAGTGCAGGCGCATTGCGTCCCGGCCGGAATTGCTGTAGTACTTCAATATGCAGTACGTAACTGATGACGACGGGCGGTTGTTCGACCCCGGGACGCGGGCGGCGCTGGAGGAGGTCGGCGGCGGCGACGACGTCCTGCCGTTGCTCGAGGCGGCTGCGGCGGTGCGGTCCGCGGCGGCGGCGATCGAGCACCTGCGGTCCGCCGGCACCGGTGGTCGCGGGCTCAGCGCCGGTGGGTTCGACCTGCTCCTGCGGTTGCGGGCCGGCGGGGACGACGGGCTGCCGCTCGGGGAGTTGGCGCAGGCGCTCGGTGTCACGCCCCGCAACGTCACCGGCCTCGTCGACACCCTCGAGCGGGAGGGTCTCGTGCGGCGCGTGCCGGACCCGGCGGACCGGCGGTCCGTGCGGGCCGTCGCGACCGCGGAGGGGCTGGCCTGGCTGGACGCGTTCCGGGCGCCGACGCGGGCGGCGATGACGGCCGTGTTCGCCGGGTTCGGCCCCGCCGAGGCGGATCAGTTGCGTGACCTGTGCCTCCGGCTCGTCCTAGGTGTGCGAGGAGTACGAGAACGATGAAGACCATTGATGTGGTGCGGGCCTATCACGACGCGCGGTTCCGTGGCGACGTCGCGGCGGCGGTCGCGTTGACCGGGACGCCGTTCCGGTTCGAAAGCCCGATGCTGCGGTTCGACGACGCGGCCGTGCACCTCGCCGGCCTGCCCGACTTCCTGCGCGTCGTCACCGGCGTCGAGCTGCGCAGTGAGCTGTACGGCGCCGATGAAGCGACGCTCGTCTACGACGTGCACACCGCGACGCCGGTCGGCACGCAGCGCACCGCCGAGCACTTCCGCCTCACCGGCGGGCTGATCACGTCGATCACGCTCATCTTCGACGCGACCCCCTGGCAGGTGATGCGCCCGGCCGTTGTCGGATGAACCGGCTCAACCTGTGGCGTAGCCGGCGGCGTCCGGGTACGCCCACCGTGGTAGCGGCCGACCGGTCCTGAGGATGACGACCAGCGGGCGCGGTGTCCCTAGGCTGGGCGGGTGGACCGGAGCCGGGTGGTCATCGGGGGGCGGTGGGACCGGTGGTGCCGGCGGCCATGGCTGCCGGCACTCATCGGTGCCGTGCAGATCGCCACGACCGTCGCCGCCGCGCAGCGGGTCACCGAGCGGCGGCCCGTCGACCTCGTCGCGATCGCGCTGCTCGGCGCCGGGCCGCTGCTGCTGTATGCCTGGCACCGCGCGCCCGGGGCGGTGCTGGCCGGCAACTTCGCCGCGGCGGCCGCGTACTACACGCTGAACTACCGGTTCGGGCCGGCCGCGCTGAGCCTCGCCGTCGCGACGGTGGTCACCGTCGCGGCCGGCCGGCGGCGCACGGCGTGGCTGGTGACGGCGCTCGGCCTGCCGGTCTACCTGCTCGTCAGCGCCGTGGTCGGCCGGCAGGAGCAGCCGGGGTTTGTCGCGGTCGTGGCGATCGCCGCGGTGCTGTGCCTGCTGCTCGCCGCCGGTGAGGCGGTGCGGGTCACCGAGGAGCGCCGGGCCGAGGCACGGCGGGCCGGGGTCGCCGAGGCGCGGCGGCGGGTCAGCGAGGAGCGGCTCCGGGTGGCCCGCGACCTGCACGACGTCCTCGCGCACCACGTGTCACTGGTGAACGTGCAGGCGAACGTGGCGCTGCGGCTGTTCGACCGGGACCCGGAGCAGGCCCGCGCGTCGGTCGCGGCGATCAAGGAGGTCAGCCGGGAGACCCTGGACGACCTGCGGGCCGCCCTCGCCGTGCTGCGCCAGGACACCGAGGTGCCGCGGCGGCCGAGCGCCGGGCTGGGCCAGCTCGACGAGCTGCTGGCCCGCTCGGGCGAGGCCGGCCTGCGGGTGACGAAGACCGTCGACGGCCCGCCGCGGCAGCTGCCGACCGCGGTGGACCTCGCGGCGTACCGGATCGTCCAGGAGGCCGTCACCAACGTGCGCCGCCACTCCGCCGCCGGGGCCGCCACGCTGCGGATCGCGTACGACGACGAGGCGGTCGCCGTCACCGTGCTCGACGAGGGACCGGCCAACGGACCGGCCGGCGACGGAGACGGCATCGCCGGGATGCGGGAACGCGCCACGGGGCTGCACGGGTCGTTCGAGGCCGGCCGCCGGCCCGGCGGCGGGTTCAGGGTGCATGCGCGGCTGCCGTACCGGAGCCCGGCGCTCGGGGGTCCAGCGCTCGAGGGTCCGGCGCTCCGGGGTCCGGCGTGATCCGGGTCGTGCTCGCCGACGACCAGGCGCTGATGCGCGCCGGGCTGCGGGCGCTGCTGCAGGACGGCGGCGGGATCGACGTGGTCGCCGAGGTCGGCGACGGCGAGGCGGCGGTGCGCACGGCGGCCGAGCTGCGGCCGCACGTGGTGCTCATGGACGTGCGGATGCCGGTGATGGACGGCCTCGAGGCGACCCGGCGCATCGCCGCCGACCCGCGGCTGGACGCGGTGAAGGTCCTCATCCTCACCACGTTCGAGATCGACGAGTACGTGTTCGACGCGCTGCGGGCCGGCGCGAGCGGGTTCGTGCTCAAGGACAACGAGCCCGACGACCTGATCCGCGCGATCCAGGTGGTCGCCGCCGGTGACTCGATGCTCGCGCCCAGCGTCACCCGGCGGCTGGTCGAGGAGTTCGCGTCGCGGGCCAAGGTCGCCCGGCCGGCCGAGGCGCTCACCGCGCTCACCGACCGGGAGCGGCAGGTCATGCTGCTGGCCGCGCAGGGGCTGACCAACGACGAGATCGCGGCGCGGCTGTTCGTGAGCCTCGCGACGGCGAAGACCCACATCAGCCGGGCGATGACCAAGCTGCACGTCAGGGATCGCGCGCAGCTGGTCATCATGGCGTATGAGACGGGCCTGATCCGGCCGGGCTGGATGACCTGAGCGGCTCAGCCCGCAGCTTCTCAGCCGCTCACGTCGCGGCGGGAGAACACGATGAAGCCGGCCGTGATCGCGAGCGCGCTGTACACCAGCACGCCGGCGAGCCCGTGGCTGTAGGGGACGCTGCCGGGGATGCCGGTGACCGCGCCCGCGAGCAGGCCCGGCAGCACGTGCCCGGCGGCCGGCCAGGTGTGGTCCGCGATGTTCTCGACCATGATGAACCAGAACAGCGCGGCCCCGACGGCGACGGCCGTCGAGCGCAGCAGCACCCCGAGCGCGAGCCCGATCGCGCCGTAGCACACGGCGGCGAGGAGCGCGTTGGCGTAGCCGGTCGCGGCGTCGGCCAGCCACGGCCCGGTCGGCGTGTCGCGGGCGGCGGTGACGACCGCGGCGGAGGCCACGCTCACGGCGAGCGCGACGAGCAGCGCGCCGGCGGTGCACCCGACCAGGGCCAGGGCCTTGCCGGCGAGGAGCCGGTCCCGCAGCGGCTGGCGCAGCAGCAACGTGCGCATGGTGCCCAGCCCGTACTCGGTGGTGACGCCGGTGAGGAACACGACCAGGACGACGACGCCGACGAGCCGGGACGCGTTGGTGAACCCGGCGGTGAGCCGCTCCGGCGGGGTCGGAGCGGTGGCGAACGTCAGCACCGTCACCAGGATCGTGCAGCCGATCAGGGCGCCGAGCGCGCCGTACAGCACGCGGGGGCGCCGCAGCTTCATCAGTTCGGCCGTGAACGTTCGGGTCATGACGTTCCCTCCGTGGACGTGGTCTTCGTGGACGTGGTCTTCGTGGACGTGGTCTTCGTCGACGCGGTCTCGGTGAACATGGCGAGGTAGTGGTCCTCGAGGTCGCCGCCACCGGCGAGCAGGTCCCGGGTCGGGCCCTGGAACAGTCGCCGGCCCTCGCCGATGACGATCAGCCAGTCGCAGACCTGTTCGACCTCGGCGAGCAGGTGCGAGGAGACCAGGACGGTCCGGCCCTCCTGGTTGATGGACCGCAGGATCCCGCGCATCTCGCGGATGCCGGCGGGGTCGAGCCCGTTGGTCGGCTCGTCGAGGACGACCAGCGCGGGGTCGCCGAGCAGGGCCGACGCGATGCCGAGGCGTTGCCGCATACCGAGGGAGTAGCTCTGGAACGGGCTGGCTCCCCGCGCCGCGAGCCCGACCCGCTCCAGCAGCGCCGGGATGCCGGCCGGGTCGAGACCGCCGAGGGTCGCCTGGACGGCGAGGTTCCGCGCGCCGGACAGGCCCGGGTAGAACGCCGGGCTCTCGATCAGCGCACCCACCCGCGGCAGGTACCTGGCCGGCTGGGTGAGCGGGACGCCGTTCACGCTGCCGGTGCCGGCGTCGGGCCGCACCAGGCCCAGCAGCATCCGCAGCGTCGTGGTCTTGCCCGCGCCGTTCGGGCCGATGAACCCGGCGACCACGCCTGCCGGCACGTCCAGGTCGAGGTGGTCCACGACCGTTCGCGCGCCGTACCGTTTCGTCAGCCCCCGGGTACTGATGGCAGTTGTCATGCCTCGCATCGTGGCCCGGATCCCGCCGCGGGTCGTCAGGCCGGGGGACCGGTCCGCCGGTACCGCGGCCGTCGCACTCCCGGCCAGCCGGCTCCACCGCGCGGCTGAGCCGGCGACCCCGGGTGTACCACGGGAGGATGAGCGTCCCGTGTGGACCGTGGCACGACGCGCCGGCGGCGGGTGACGGCCAGCATGGAGCTCATGCGAAGACTCTCCGACGGCCGCTGGGTCGGCCTGCTCGGCATCGGCTGGTTCGTGCTGTTCATCGTCGGTGCCGCTGTCCTGCAGGGCGAGCCGCCGCCGGCCGGCGGCCCGGTCGCGCAGGTGCGCGACTTCTTCCACACCGCCGGGCGGCAGTACCTGGTCGGTGACCTCGTCGCCGGCTGCGCGTTCATGTTGCTGCTCCTGCCGTTCGGCGTCCTGCTGCCCCGCGCCCTGTCCACTGTGGACCGCCCGGCGCCGTGGTGGTCGCCGCTGACCGCGGCCGGCGTGGTGGGGCTGGTGACGGTCGGCGGCGTCGCCACGTCCTTCCTCGACGCCGTCGCGATGGCCCGCGGCGACACCCGGCTCGACGACTCGACGGTGGCGGCGCTGCTGTACGCCAACAGTGCCGGCATCGCCCTCATCGGCCTGCCGGCGGCCGTGTTCGCCGCCTCCGCCGCGACCCTGGTCCGCCACGCCGCCGGCCCCCGCACCGTCGCGGTCCTGGGCTGGGTCGCCGCGGCGCTTCTGGTCACCGGCGCGGCCTTCCCCGTCGCCGGCAACGCACACGGGCCACTGTGGACGATCCGGTTCACCAGCTTCCTGACCCTTGCCGCGTTCGTCCTGGCGACGTCGGGGCACCTCCTGACCCGCCGTCCACGGTCAGCACCCGGAAGCGGCTGACGCGCGTTTCAGGAGTTCTTGCGTGCGCTGCAGACGTGCCAGCCGTCGGTCCGGGTCAAGCCGAACTGCCAGCTCTGCCGGGTGTTGGACATCAAGCCGCCGCTTTCGGGTACGCGAATGTTCAAGGCGGCGGCGATCGTGGCGGTGTCGCCCGTGGTGCTCGGTTGCAGGTCGGCGAGGCTGACGGTGGCCTCGACGGCTGACCGGGTCTCCAGGTCCTTGACCTGGTCGCGCAGCAGGTCCACCGCGCCGAGGTCCGGGGACGCGCACTGCAGCTTGAGGGCGGCGTTGTCGTCGTACGTGTTCAGCTTGGCGTTGATGTATTTCTCGAGGACCACGCTCGGGCTGTCGGTCGTCCCGTCGCTGCCGCTGTTGCCGCCGTTGCCGGACCAGGTCTTGATGGCGAAGGCGCCGGCGGCAACGGCCGCGACGATCGCCAAGGCTGCGATGGTCAGCGCCCGGACCGGCCGCTTCGAGGGCGCCGGCGATGGTGGTGGGAACGGGACGTGCGGCGGCGGTGCTTGCGGTGGTGTGGGCGGCGCTGCCGGGCTCGCGGCCGGTGGTGGCGCTGTTCGGCTGCCACTGGCGTTTCCTTGTTGCGGCAGCGTCAGCAGCGCGCCCTCCGCGACGACCAGTTCGGGCTGGTCCAGGACCGTCGGCGCGATCCCCAGCGCCCGGTGCAGCAGCGTCGCCGCGAGCGGCACCCGCGACGAACCGCCCACCAGGAACACCCCGGCGAGCTGCGCCGGTGCGAGGCCGGCCGCCCGCAGCACCTGCGTGGTCAACGCGACGGTCCGTTCGAGGTGGGGCAGGGCCGCCGCGTCGAACTCCTCGCGGGTCAGGTGCAGCCGGCGGTCGACGATCGGGAGGTGCAGTTCGCCCGTGGCGTGCCGGGACAGCTGCTCCTTGACCGCCCGGGCACCCTGCCACAACAGCTGCCTGGACTGCTGTTCGGACGCCGTCGCCGGCTGGTCGAGCCGGTGCCAGGCGTCGCCGGCGTCGGTGGTGATCCCCCGGGCGTGGCGGACCACGGCGGCGTCGAGGTCAAGCCCGCCGACGTCGGCGAGGCCGTCGGTGGCAAGGACCTCGTACCCGGCGCCCGTCGGCCGGATCACCGTGATGTCGAAGGTGCCGGCGCCGAGGTCGTACACGGCGACGCAGCCGCGCGGCGCGGACCGGTCCGCCGGCGCGGCGAAATACGCGGCCGCCGCCACCGGTTCAGGGACGAACGAGACCGGCCCGAGCCTGGCCCGGCCGGCGGCATCGGCGAGGATGCCGAGCCTGGTCCGGCTCCACGCCGCCGGATGCGTGAGCACCACCTCGTCCGGCGGCCGGCCGGCGACCCGCACCGCCTCACCGGCGATCCGGGCGAGCACGGCGCCGATCAGGCCGGCGACGGGGTGCTCGCGGTCGCCGAGCCAGACCACGCCGTCGTCGATGCGCCGCTTCGGGTGGCCCTCGAACCGGGCCGGGTCGCCGATCGCGGCCCGCTCGGCGTCGGCGCCGACCAGGAGCGACCCGTCAGACGTGGCGAAGACGGCCGACGGCAGCAGCGGCGATGCGTCGAAGAGCAGCGGCCGCGCGGTACCGTTCGGGCCGGTCATCATGCCGACGGTGTTGGACGTGCCGAAGTCGATCGCAAGCCGCTGCACACCGCAACTCTAGAACGTATAGGTGTCGCTCACTGACCGTCGGGCGCCGCAACCGTTGGCCCGCGCCTTGGTGAAGGCTTCAGAAGCCGAGCCTGGCTGCCGTGCCGGTGAGGCCGGATGACGAGCCGAGCTGCAGGCTCGTCACCTGTCCCGCGTTCGTCAGCGGTATGCCGCGCGACACCGCCGCGCTCCCGACGGCGACGAGCTCCAGCGCCGCGTTTCCGGGGGTGAGCCTGACCAGCGTGGTGTCGTCGTACCAGCCGACGGGTTTCGTCCGGGCCGGCACGAGCGCGACGACCTGCCCGCTGGCGGTGTCGAGCACGGGCGAAGGCAGGGGCTGCGCCGACGTGATGCCCGACGCGTCCGCGAACACGTACCGGCGCGACGGTGAGTAGGCGGCGGCGCCGTCGACCATCCCGCCCCGCTCGGCGATCCGGGCGCCGAGGGTGCCGTCCGGGTCGAGGTACTGCAGCGCGCCCGGCTCGGTCGAGTCGTTGGCCTCGGGCCCGATCAGCAGCGCCAGGTAGCGCCGTGAGTCGGCGGCCCAGCCGACGGTGGCGCCCAGGATCGGCATCGGGATCGTGGTGTTGGTGACGTGCCGGGTGGCTACGTCGATGCGGTGCGCGGTGAACTGCAGTTTGGGGTCCTTGGTGATGGAGGTCCACAGCAGCGCGGTGCCGTCCGGCGACCACGACGGGCCGTTGCCGGGCGGCACGTCGAGCCATTGGACCGCGGTCGCGTCCCGGGTGAGCGCGGCACGGTCGGCGATGCCGACCCGGCCGTTGTCGTTGACCGCGGCGCGGGTCAGGTCCGGGGACAGCACCACGGCGAACGGCATCGACACGTACCGCCCGGTGCCGGGGTCGAGCAGGAACGAGCGCTCGCCCTCGGTGTAGACGTGGATGGCCTGCGGGCCGCCGCCCGGCGTCGCGAGGGGCGCCCCGCCCGCCGACGCGGGCACGGGCGGGTCCTGCGCGGTTTGCTGGACGGCGGTCGGCGTGACGGTAGGGGTCGCGCCCGTGCCGGCCGGGGCAGCGGCCCGCTCGCCGTTGAGGACGGCCGGCACCACCAGCGCGGCCGTCACCGCGACGGCGGCGCCGAGCACCACGACCCTGGTCCGCCGGCGCCGACGGGCCATGCGCAGCACCGTGTCGGCGAGCCGCGCGGGCGGCACCAGGTCCGCCGGGAAGGCGACCGCACGCAGGTCGCCGTGCAGCTGATCGTCCAGGTTCACGGCGCGCTCCTCATCGAGGTAGGGATGCCTGCCAGGTCGGGGTATGCGGCCCGCAGCTTCGCCAGGGCCTTCGAGGCCTGGCTGCGGACGGTGCCGAGCGAGATGTCCAGCAGTTGCGCCACCTCGGCCTCGGAGCGGTCCTCGTAGTACCGCAGCACGACCACGGCCCGCTGCCGCGCCGGAAGCACCCTCAGTGCCTCGAAGACGCCGTGCCGCACGACCGTGTCCGTGGCGTGGTCGTCGCCGCCGGCGCGGTCCGGGGTGGACGGCACCAGGGTCTCCGGGCGGCGGGACCGCAGCCGCCACCGGTTGATCTGGTGGCGGTACATGGCGGTGCGCACGTACGCCTCGGGGTGCTCGCGATGGCGGATCGCGGCCCACCGGCGGACGGCGCCGAGCAGCGCGGTCTGCAACAGGTCCTGCGCGTGGTGGACGTCGCCGGTCAGCAGGTACGCGACCCGCAGCAGCGCCGCCGACCGCGTGGTGACGAACTCGCGGAACTCCCGCTCGTCCTCCGGGCTCATCCGGCATCCCTCCGTCGCGGCAATGGTCACCCGTACAGACACCGCGCAGCCGCGCCGCAATGCCTCCCGGAGGAAAGTTTCGCGGGCCGGGGGTTGCGCCGCCGGGCTGGCCTTTGTGTTGTCGGGTGGGCTACGGCGTTGGTCGGGTGGGCTACGGCGTTGCCGGGCCGGGTGCCGGCACGTCGGCTTTCGGCGTTGCGGGGCCGGGTGGTGGCGCGTCGGGATCGGCCGGGTCGGCGACGGGCGACGGGCGGCGGGGGCGCAGCGCGGGGGCGGTGGCGGCGACGAAGAGCGACAGCACGACCGGGATCGCCAGCGCGCCGGGCAACCCGACGACCTTGCTGGCGCCGCCGATGAGGACCGGGCCGAGCAGGAACCCGAGGTAGCCGAGGCCGACGACCCGGGCCAGGGCGCGCCCCGCCGCGTCCGGGTTGCGGTCGCCGGCGGCCGAGTACACCTGCGGGGCGATGAGCGCCATGCCCGCGCCCAGGCACGCGAAGCCGGCGACGCCGGCCGGGGACGCACCGACGAGCAACGCCGCACCGAGCCCGCCGGCGGCGAGCAGGCCGCTGGCCCGGACCAGCAGGACCGGGCCGAACCTGGTGGTGAGCCGGTCACCGACGAGCCGGGTGACCGTCATCGCCACGGAGAACGCGGCGAACGCGGCCGCCGCGAAGCCGGCCGAGCTGTGCAGGTTGTCGCGGAGGTACACGGCGCTCCAGTCGGCGGCGGCGCCCTCGCCCACGAGCGCGCAGCAGACCAGCACCCCGAGGAACAGCACGCCCCGCACCGGCCCGTCCTGCGCGGCCGGTCCGGTGCCCCGCGGGGCCGGTGCGGTCCGGGGCAGCGCCCACCACGCGGACCAGGCGGCGAAGGCCACCATCGTGCCGCCGACGGCCGTGAACGTGGTGCGTGGCCCGACGCCGGCGTGGGCGAACAGGCCGCCGGCGCTCGCGCCGATGAAGCCGCCGATGCTGTACACCGCGTGGAACGACGACATGATCGGCCGCTGCCAGGCCCGCTGCACGTCGATCGCATGCGCGTTCATCGCGATGTTCAGCGTGCCGTGGACCGCCCCGAACGCGAACAGCGCGACGGCGAGGGCCGCGAGGTTCGGCGCGTACGCGGGCGGGATCAGCACCAGACCTTCGGCGAACGCGACCGGCAGCATCACGCGCCGGCTGCCGAACCGGTCCACCAGCCGCCCGGTCATCTGCATCCCGGCGATCGCCCCGGCGGCGAACGCGAGCAGCGCGATGCTCAGCGCGCCGTCGTCCAGTGACAGGTTCCGCTTGATCGCCGGGATCCGCACGGTCCACACCCCGAGCGTGATCCCGAAGAGCAGGAACAGCAGCGCGGTCGCGACCCGCGCCCGCACGAGAACACTGCGTTGCGGCGCTTCCGGCACGGCTGCACTCCAGGGGAAGACGGGCTGATCCCGCCGATTCTCCTGCACCGCCCGCCGCCGCGCTGACCGTGCGATGCGCGGCGCCGATTCCCTTATTCAGACGATTTGTTCGGTTCCTTTGCTGCCGGCGACGCACCCCAGGGCGGCGAACGTCGGTGGGCACGGCACTACGATCACGTTGTGCAGTTCCGCGAAGCCGTCCACGACGACCTGCCCGCCATCGTCGCGCTGCTGGCGGACGACATCCTCGGCAAGGCCCGGGACCACGCGGTGGTCGACGAGGCGTACGAGCGGGCGTTCGCGGCGGTCACCGAGGATCCGCGCAACCTGCTCATCGTCGCCGACGACGGTGGTGAGGTGGTCGCGGTCCTGCAGGTGACGTACATCCCGGGGCTGGGCCGGCACGGCGCCGAGCGGGCGCTCGTCGAGTCGGTCAGAGTCCGCGCCGACCGGCGGGGCCAGGGGCTCGGCGCGCGGCTCATGACCTGGGTCGTGGACCGGGCGAGGGAGCGCGGCTGCGCGCTCGTGCAGCTCACCACCGACAAGCGGCGGCCGGATGCGCACCGGTTCTACGAGCGGCTGGGTTTCGTCGCCAGCCACGAGGGCATGAAACTTCCGCTCGGCTGACGGCCCGCACCACGCTGTGCGGAGGCCGCGTGGTTCAGGCCTGCTTGATCCGGCTGCCGTCGACGGTGATCGCGATCTCCTTGAGACCGCTCGTCGCCGGTCCGCTCATCCGCGCGCCGTCGGTGATGGCGAAGGTCGAGTTGTGCGCGGGGCACGTCGCGACCCCGTCCTTGGGTGGGCTGACCTTGACGCCCTTGTGTGGGCAGGCGGCGTCGTACGCCTTGAAGGTGCCGGCGACCGGCTGGACGACCAGGACGTCACCGACGATGGTCCCGCCGCCGACCGGGACGTCCGCGGTGTTGGCGAGGCTGGCTGCCGGGGCCGGCGTGGCGGACGTGGAAGTGGCGGCCGGCGCGCCCTTCGGGTTGGCCGCTGCGGCGGCGGGTGGTTCGGGGTCGTCTCCGCAGGCCGTGAGCAGTCCGGCCGCGCCGGCGCCCACCAACAGTGCGCGTCTGCCCGCGCACCAACGTATCGACACGATTGATCTCCTTCCGTCGTGCACCGACCCAGCACGCTACGCAGGAAGTCAATCGATGGCAATGAATTGCATCTTCTTTCATGGCCCGTTAAGGCAGGTGCCGGCCCCCGCGTCGCTGCGGGGACCGGCACCTGGTTCGGAGCGGGTTCAGAAAGGTTCAGAACCGTTCATCTAGGCCAGCGGGTCAGGCCAGAGTGAAGCGCCACTGCTGGTTGGTGCCGCCGTGGCAGGTCCACTGCAGCAGGCGGGCGCCGTCGGCGGTGGAGTTGCCGTTGACGTCCACGCACAGTCCGCTGTTGACGTTCTTCACCGTGTACACGCCGGACGTGCCGGTCGGGGTGACGGTGAACTTCTGGTTGTTGCCGTTGTTGCAGGTGAGCTGCTGCAGGAAGGCGCCGTTGACGGTCGAGGAGCCGATGATGTCGAGGCACTTGCCGCTGTGCACCGCCTTCAGGTAGACCGCGCCGCCACCGGCGTCGACGGCCTGCCACTTCTGGTTGTTGCCGCCGGTCGGGGCCCACTGGATGATCTGGGCCTCGTCCGCGGTCGACACGCCGTTGACGTCGACGTTCTTGCCGCTGTGCTGGGCGGTCAGCGTCCACGTCTTGCCGGCCACGCCGCCGGTGTTCGGGGTGCCGACGCCGGCCCCGCCGAAGGTGAACGAGTCCAGGTCGAAGCCGTTGTTCGCACTGTTCTTGAACACCATGTACAGCGTGTGGGTGCCGGACAGCGCGGCCGTGTTGACCGTCGCCGTGTTGGCGTAGTTGTCCCAGCCGCCGGTGCTGGCGATGGGCGTCGTCGCCAGCAGGGTGCCGGTCGGCGAGTCGGCGTGCAGCTCGATGGAGCCGCCGCCGGTCGGCGTGGACACCCGGTAGGTGACGTTGGTGATGCCCTGCAGGCTCATCGGGTTGAACGAGATCCAGTCGTTGTTGGAGATGTCCCCGATGCGTTTCGTGCTCTCCGCCCCGGCCTGGTCGATGACCCGGATGCCGGACTGGGCGGTGAAGTACTCCGCCTGCTTGTGCTTCGGCTGCAGGATGGCCTGGCCGTAGCCGGTCAGCGGGGCCGCGCCGCCCGCGCCGCCGTTGTCGGTGTAGTGGGCGATGAGGGCGTAGAACAGGTTCGCCCCGTCCGGGTGCCCGCCGAGCAGGTCGGTGGAGATGGTGCCGGAGCAGCCGGGGTACTCGGTCGTCTCGTGCAGGTGGTCGTCGTGGCCGAGGGCCGGGTTGACGTAGACCTTGGAGCAGTCGATCGCGGCGCCGCCCGGGTCGGTGACGGTCACCGTGTAGGAGACCTGGTCGCCGAAGTTGAGCATGCCGCCGTTGACCGGGGTGCTGACCGTGACGGTCGGCGCGGTGTTGCCGACGGTGATCTGCACGTTGGCGAAGCCGGTCTTGCCGGTGTTGTCGGTGACCTTCAGCTGGGCGGTGTAGTTGCCGTTGGTGGTGTACGTCTTGGCGGGGTTCGCCGCCGTCGACGTGGTGCCGTCGCCGAACGTCCACAGGTAGCTGATCGTGTTCCCGGGGTCCGGGTCGAGCGAGCCGGCGCTGGAGAACTGGACGTTGAGCGGGGCGTTGCCGTTGGTTGGCGTGCCGTTGGCCTTGGCGATCGGCGACCGTCCACCTTGGACGTAGTCGATGCGGTAGAGGCCGGAGTCGTTGTTGCCGCCGCCGAAGCTGGAGCCCCATTCGAGCAGGTACAGCGATCCGTCGGTGCCGAACTCCATGTCCATCGGCTTGTTGAAGTTGCCGGCGGGCAGGAACGTGTTGGTCCGGGTGACGGCGGTGCTGCTGTCGAAGTGGACCTCCTTGACGAAGTTGCGCGACCACTCGTAGAAGAAGCTCACGCCGTCGTAGTACTGCGGGAACTTCGTCGTGGACGGGTTCGACGCGTTGTACCGGTAGACGGGGCCGCCCATCGGGGCGGAGCCGCCGGAGCCGAGCTCGGGGAAGTTCGGCGAGGCGCCGTAGCCGTACCAGAGGTTCGGCGCGACGACCGGCTTCAGGTTGACCAGGCCGGTGTTGTTGGGCGAGTTGTTGACCGGCGCGGCGCAGTTGAACTTCGCGCCGACGACGCCGGTGTCCGGGTTGTAGGGCGCGTAGGGCTGGTTGTCACCGTGGCAGAACGGCCAGCCGTAGTTGCCGGCGGCCTTGATGACGTTGAGCTCCACGAGACCCTCGGGCCCGCGGTTCGTCGTCGGCAGGCCTCGGTCCGGGCCGTAGTCGGCGAGGTGGACCCAGCCGGTGGTGGGGTCGATGGAGAAGCGGAACGGGTTGCGGAAGCCCATCGCGTAGACCTCGGCCCGCGTCTGCGCGGTCCCTTGTGGATAGAGGTTTCCGGAGGGGATGGTGTATCCGCCGGCGGCGGCCGGGCGGATGCGCAGCAGCTTGCCCCGCAGGTCGTTCGTGTTGCCCGCGGTCTTCGCCGCGTCGAGGTGGGACTTGCCGGCCCGCCAGTCCAGCGGGGCGTAGCCCTGCCAGTTGCTGTCGAGGTTCGGCGCGACGTCGTCGCCGGTGCCGATGTACAGGTTGCCGTCCGGCCCGAAGGCGATGTAGCCGCCGGTGTGGCCGGGCTCCGGGGACGTGCGGTCCCGGGTCGCGGGGATGTCGATGATGGTGACCCCGCTGGACATGTTGAGCGTGTCACCGCTCAGCGTGTACCGCGACACCCGGTTGATGTCGGTCGTGCTGCTGGCCGGCGAGTGGTACACGTACACGTAGCCGTTGCTGGCGAAGTTCGGGTCCAGGGCCAGTCCGGTGAGGCCGTCCTCGCCGCCGGTGTAGACGCTCAGGGTGCCGGCGGTGACGGTGGTGTTGGTGCTGGGCTTGAAGATCTTCACCTGCCCGGCCCGCTGCACGTAGAGGACCCGCCCGTCCGGCGCGACGGCGAGGGCCATCGGGTCGGCGGTGTTGTCGTCGAGGGTGCGCTTCTCGAAGTTGCCCCAGACGGTGCCGCCGCAGTCGCCGGCGACGTTGCCGGCTGCCCAGCGCACACCGCCGAGCACGTGGTTGCGGAAGTTGGTCTCGCTGTAGGACTCGATCGCGTGGCCCATGGCGGTGGTCCAGACCCGCCCGCCGCCGGTGTTGCGGCACCAGGAGATCGGGTGGTCGCTGCCCATGGCGGAGCCGCCGGGGTTGTAGGTGCGTTCGTCGGCGGTCACGAGCACGTGGACGTCGCCGCGCGGGTTCTTGTCGAAGTTGTACCACTCCTCGCTGCGGTTCCACCGGTCCGGCAGGCCGGCCGTGGACGGGTGGAACTTGTCGGCGACGATGGCCTGGCCGGCCAGGACGCCGGGGGAGTGGGCCGGCATGTGCGCGCCCGCGTTGACCGTCTGGTCCCACCACGGGTACTCGGTGTCGATGCCCATGTCGGTGGCGTTGTGGATCGCGACGATCCCCCGGCCGCTGGCCAGGAAGCCCTCGACGGCGGAACGCTGCGCGGCGGTGGTGAACACCAGGCCCGAGGTCTGGAACATGATGAGGACGTCGTAGGTGGCGAGGTTCGCGGTCGTGAAGACGGCCGGGTCCTCGGTCTGCACGACCTCGAAGTTGTTGGCGGCGGCCTGCTGCTGGAACATGGTGATACCGGCAGGAATTGAATCATGTCGATATCCGAGGGTTCCGGTGAACAGCAGCGCGCGGAAGGCGGGCGCCGCCGCCGCGGGCTTGACGAGCGCCATCGCGAGGAGCATCCCCACGATCGTGCCCAGGATCAACGTACTTCTTCGCATGCCGTTTCCTCTCGGCGGGACAACGCGATGCGGGCCATGGGCGCACGGCAGCGCCACCCGTGGACAGGGTTGAGTGACGTGTGGGTGATCCGGTCGAGTCGCTGTCGTCCGCCGCGACGGACAGTGACATCGACCGGATGAAGACGCGTCAGCTGCCGTGACGAAGAGTCACATCGATGGGCTCTTCTGTCATGGCTCGCGGCGCCAAGCCTGCTCCGGCGAACCTTTTGAAGTCAATACGGACAACAAACGGGCAGCTCATAACGCTTTTTGGAGCCAATTTCTGTGCGCGGAGAGCACGATTTCGTAGCTGTTTCGTCTTGATCGGGTTACGTCATTGCCAGGCGGCGCCCAGAGCTTTAACGTGACGGACACGATCTTTTGTCTCATCCAGCAGAAGTGCTGCATGTGTCACCGGAAGATCTAGCGATGTGAAGTCTGCCGCTTACCTTGAGTGCCGCTCGGGTTGCGATCGTCGGCGCGGTCACGCCCGGAGGTGACACACCGTTAAGAGAAATCGCCCTGGCATCGAACTCGCTGCTCACGCTCCGAAGTGTTGCCGAGGCGCCCCATCCCATTGGAGCACACGTGAGACGATCCACGTCCGTCGTTGCGGCCTTGAGTGCCGCGTTGCTGATCCTGTCCGGTTGTTCGACCGATGAGCCGACCGCCACCGCGTCCGGGGGTGCTTCTGCCAGCGCTGCCGCCGGCTCTGGTACCGGGGAGCAGTCGAAGTTCTTCGTCCAGGCTGACTATGACAACGAGTTGTCGTTGTTGAACGCGACTGCGACGGGTCCGGCGGACAAGCCGTGGGAGCAGGTGCTGAACCCGAAGCTGGTGGACACGGCGAAGTACAAGAAGGCCGGTCCGTACAAGATCTGTTTCTCGAACGCGGCGTTGAACAACCCGTGGCGGCAGGTCGGTTACAAGGTCATGCAGGCCGAGGTCGAGGCGCAGAAGGCCAAGATCAAGGAGTTCGTGCACGTCGACGCCGAAGGCAAGGACAGCAAGCAGATCGCGGACATCAACGACCTGCTCGGCAAGGGCTGTGACGCGTTGATCGTCTCGCCGAACACCACCGCGACGCTGACCCCGGCCGTCGAGGCCGCGTGCGCCAAGGGCCTGCCGGTCATCGTGTTCGACCGCGGCGTGGACACCAAGTGCCCGGTCACGTTCATCAACCCCATCGGTGGCTACGGCTTCGGCCACGTGGGCGCGTCGTTCCTGTCCGAGAAGGTCAAGCCCGGCGGCAAGGTCCTGGCGCTGCGCATCCTGCCCGGCGTCGACGTGCTGGAGACCCGCTGGTCGGCCGCCAAGGTCCAGTTCGACAAGGCGAAGGTCAACGTCGTCGGTGTCGAGTTCACCGACGGCGACCCGGCCAAGACGAAGAAGATCGTCAACGACTACATCCAGCGGTACGGCACGATCGACGGGATCTGGATGGACGCCGGTGCGACCGCCGTCGCCGCCGTCGAGGCGTTCCAGGACGCGGGCAAGCCGGTCCCGCCGATCAATGGTGAGGACCAGCTGGACTTCCTGAAGCTGTGGAAGGACAAGAAGCTCACCGCGATCGCGCCCACCTACCCGACCTACCAGTGGCGCACCCCGATCATCGCGGCCCTGAAGATCCTCAACGGCGAGCAGGTCTCCAGCCCGTGGAAGCTGCCGCAGCCGACAGTGACGCAGGACAACCTGGACACCTACGTCGACGCCAACATGCCACCACTGCACTACGCCATGTGCGGCTGCAAAGACCTGCCCGGCTACCCCCAACGCTGGAAGTAAGGTCAGACCTGCGTGAGTCGCCACTGCTGGTTGGTGGTGCCCTGGCAGGTCCATTGCACCAGCCGGGTACCGTCGTCCACCGCGTTGCCGAAGACGTCGATGCACAGTCCACTCAGGACGTTCTTGATGACGTAGACGACCCCGGTCGCTGTCGGGGTCGGTGCCGGCGTCGCGACAGGCACCGGTGTGATGGTGAATCGCTGGTTGTCGTCGTTGTTGCACCGGTACTGCTGCAGGTCCGCCCCTGCGGTGGTGGAGCGGGCGGCGACGTCCAGGCACTTGCCGGAGTGCACGGCTTTGAGATAGACGGTGCCGCCGCCGGCGTCGATGACCTGCCACCGCTGGTTGTCGGCGCCGGTCGCGGGCCATTGGATGACCGGGGTCCGATCGGTGCCGGAATGCGCCTCGACGTCCATGAGCTTGCCGCTGTGCTCCGCGGTCAGCGTCCAGGTCCGCCCAGTGATCGGCACGGTGGCTGAAGGGCTTGGTTCCGGTGTCGAAGATGCGGTGGGCCCGCGGGTGACCGGGGCCGCTCCTTTGGCCGTGGATCCGGTGGTGACCGGTGGTCGCGGCGGTATCGGCGGTGCGACCGCGGCGCGGGTGGGCGTGGGTTGCGCCGGTGGCGTGGACACCGCGATCGGCGTGAGGACGACACCGGCCACGATGACCGTGCCCGCGATGAGGGAGACGATGGGATGTGCCGCTACCGCGGCGGCGAGTTTGCCGGCCAGCGAGAAGTGCGCGGTGCCGGTCGCGGCGGCGCCGGAGGCGGCGTGCGCGATCGAGCTCGCCGCGCCCGTGGCGGCCGCCGGAAGCAGGCCTTTGGCCATGAGCGCAGCGATGAGCGTGGCCGGAACGGGCAGCACGGCGAGGGCCGTGATGATCTTTTCGATCCTGATCAGGTCTGCCGTGGTCGCAGTGCAGACGGCGCAGTCGCGGATGTGTCGGGCGATCCGTTTGCGCCAGACGGTCGACGGCTGCGTGTCCCATCCGGACACGACGGTGTCCAGGCCGGCGCAGCGAGGCTCGGCGGCGAGGGCGCTGACGATTCCACGGCATCGCTCCAGCTGCTCGCGCATCCGCTGCAGCCGGACACCGGCGTGAGCGACGTTCACCCCCATGGCTTCGGCCACCTCGGCGCGGCTCATGAGTTCCGCCGTTTCCTGCCACCACAACGAGAGCAGTGTCCGGTCGTCCGGCTCCAGCCATCGGCTCGCCTCGGACAACTGGCGTCGCTCCTCCGCGAGCTGCATGTGCAGCACTGTCGTGCGCTCGATGTCCGCCGCGCTGTCCGCGACGTCGGCCGCCTCCTCGATCACGGTGGTCCGCGCTGCCGCGGACTGCCAGCGGTCCCTGTGTCTGCCGATCTGGTGCATCGCCACAGCGGCCAGCCACGGTCGGAAGCTCTCGGGATTGCGCAGGCCCGGCAGGTCCCGCAGCACCAGCAACAATGTCTCCTGCACGACATCGTCCACGTCGGCGGGCCTGCCCACGGCTCGGCCGACGATGTTGTACAGCAGCGGCAGGCACGCCGAGATCAACTCGTCACGTGCGTCTCTGCTGCCGGCCTGCGCGGCGATGACCAGCGGCGCATAGTCACCCCGGAACGTCAGGGGCGGTACAGAGGACGGCTTCCGCAGCCTGGGTGCCGGTCCGCCGTGCATGTCAGGTCCCACAATCGCTGTCATGAATGCGCAGGTCGTGCATCGGCCCATCACAGTGGCGACGGAAGGCGATGGTGTCAAGATCCCACCGCAGGGCGGTCCATTGCGCGAATGCGCATAACAATTTTCACGGGAGCGATTCAGCGACGTCTCGAACGTTTCCAGTCATGAGTGCACGACACATCGGCCCTGTGGCTGCACAGGGTTACGCGAAGCATGAGATTCCGGACGGATCGACTGCCGCCCGCCGCGACGGACAGTCACACTCACGGTTTCCGAGCCGTGTCTGCGCCGCCCACAGTGCTGGAGCCATCTCCGGAAGTCAATATTTTGGCGGGTACGAGCAGGTCGGCGGCGCTTTCCGGCCCGCCCGGGCGGTAGAGCGCTCTCACCGGCCTCGCCCGTTCGGTCGGTCGAACTCAGTCGATCGGTGGACGTCAGGCAACGGCTTTGTTTCGGTGGCGTTGCGCCATTGCGGCCGATCATCGAAACATTTAGTCTACTCTCCGCCACCTTTAGTCGAAACCAGCAAAAGTTCTGGGCTTCAACGGCGAAAGTCCCCACGCTACGTGCTCCACCGATGCTCGACCGCGATCACGGCCGTCTTCGATGGTTACGGTCAGTTAGGGGTTTGCGATGCCTGAAACACCCGCAGAGTCACCGACCCAGCCACTGCTCCAACTGCGCGGGATCGGCAAGTCCTTCCTCGGTGTCCGCGTCCTCGCCGACGTCGATCTCGACGTGCGCGCCGGTGAGGTGCACGCGGTCGTCGGCGAGAACGGCGCCGGGAAATCGACCCTCATGAAGATAATCTCCGGCGTGTACACCCCCGACGGCGGCACCGTCGAGCTCGACGGGCGCGCCGTGCACTTCCGCGGGCCACGCGACGCGCAGGCCGCCGGCATCGGGATCATCCACCAGGAGTTCAACCTGCTGCCCGAGCGCACCGTCGCGGAGAACGTCTTCCTCGGCCACGAACCGGTCCGCCGCGGCCTCGTCGACCGCAAGGCCATGCACGTGCGCACCGCGGCGCTGCTCGCCACCGCCGGCGAGACGTCCTTCGACCCCGGCGTGAAGGTCGGCCGTCTCGGCGTCGCCCAGCAGCAGGTCGTCGAGATCGTCAAGGCCCTCGCCCTCGACGCGCGGCTGCTCATCATGGACGAGCCGACCGCGGCCCTCGCCGACCACGAGGTCGAGCTGCTCTACGCGCTGGTGCGCCGCCTGCAGGCGCGCGGCATCGGCCTGCTCTACGTCTCGCACCGCCTCGCCGAGGTGTTCGACCTGTCCGACCGGATCACCGTGCTCAAGGACGGCCGCCGGGTCACCACCCTCGCCACCAAGGACACCACCGGCGACCAGCTCGTCAAGCACATGGTCGGCCGGGAGCTGGCCGGCTACTTCCCGCCCAGGGCGGCGCCCGGCGACCTCGGCGCGGTCCGCCTCGCCGTCCACAGTGGAACGAACCACAAGCTCCGGGGCGTCGACGTGCGGCTGCGCGCCGGGGAGATCCTCGGCATCGGCGGCCTGCAGGGCTCGGGCCGCTCCGCGCTCGCCCGGGCGATCTTCGGCGCCGACCCGTTCACCGGCGGCACCGTCGAGCTGGACGGCGCGCCCGTGCAGCTGCGCTCGCCCCGCGCCGCGATCCGGGCCGGCATCGCCTACGTCACCGAGGACCGCAAGGCCGAAGGCATCGTCGGCGGCCAGTCGGTCCTGGACAACGCCCTGCTCGCCGGTCGCGCCGTGTTCCCGTCGGGGCTCTTCTCGATGGGCGGCCGGGCCGACCGCACCGCCAACGTCCGCGAGCTGCTCACCGCCGTCGAGGTGCACGCCGCCGGCGAGGATCAGGAGATCCGGTTCCTGTCCGGCGGCAACCAGCAGAAGGTCGTCCTGGCCCGCTGGCTCGCGCTCGGGCCGAAGATCCTGCTGTTCGACGAGCCCACCCGGGGCATTGACGTCGGCGCCAAGTCCGCCATCCACGACCTGGTCCGCAAGCTCGCCCGCGAC
This sequence comes from Dactylosporangium cerinum, assembly GCF_042653625.1. Taxonomy (NCBI): domain Bacteria; kingdom Bacillati; phylum Actinomycetota; class Actinomycetes; order Micromonosporales; family Micromonosporaceae; genus Dactylosporangium; species Dactylosporangium cerinum. Next base: position 333,662 of record NZ_JBHSIU010000010.1, read on the forward strand.
GGCGCGGCGGTGCTGATGATCTCGTCGGAGCTGCCCGAACTGCTCGGCATGAGCGACCGGATCGTCGTCATGCGGGACGGGGCCGTGGCCGGGGAACTGCCCGCCGGCGCGAGTGAGGAAGACGTCGTCGGTCTCGCCACCGGCGCCGTGACCGTCGAAGAGGTGAAGGCATGAACGGCCCGCAGCGGAGCAAGGAGCTGGTCATCATGAGCGCAGGCTTCAGGTCAGGCCGGCGCCGGAGCGCAACGGAGGTGGCGGCATGACCATGGCCCCGCCAGCACCGGCGAAGACCACCGCGATCCGGCTCAGGGCTTCGGCCGCCGGGCCCGCCCGCGGGGTCTACATCGCCCTCGCCCTGACGCTCGCCATCGGCTGGATCGTCGTCGCCATCGACGGTGGTTCGCTGTTCAACCAGTCCACCGTGGTCAGCCTGCTGCACGTGGCGACCGGCCTCGGCCTCGTCGCCGTCGGGCAGACCCTGGTCATCCTCGCCGGCTCGCTCGACCTGTCCGTCGCGTACGTGATCAGCATCAGCACCCTCGTCGCGGCCGAGACGATGGCCGGCAAGGACGAGCTCATCCTGCCCGCCGTCGGCCTGGTGCTGCTCGTCGCCGCGGCGATCGGGCTGGTCAACGGGCTGCTGGTGACCAAGCTGCGGATCAACGCATTCATCGCCACGGTCGGCGTCGGGCTGCTGCTCAAGGGGTACCTCGACAACGGCTACGACGGGCCGGCCGGCAAGACCGCGCACGCGTTCGTGCAGAGCCTCGGCTACCAGCGGGTCGGACCCGTCCCGGTCGCGTTCCTGCTGCTGCTCGCGGTGGCCGCGGCGGCCTGGTTCGTGGTGCGCAACACCCGCTTCGGCCACCACCTCATCGCCGTCGGCGGCGACCCCGACGTGGCCCGGCTCTCCGGCGTCCGCAACGACCGCATCCTCATCGCCGCCCACGTGCTGTGCGCCCTGTGCTCCGGACTCGCCGGCATCTACCTCGCCAGCCGGCTCGGCTCCGGCGCGCCCCGGGTCGGCGTCGAGGGCCTCTACGACCTCGAGTCGATCGCGGCCGTGGTGCTCGGCGGCACGGCCCTGGCCGGTGGGCGCGGCGGCGTGCTCGGCACCGTCGGTGGAGTCCTGCTGCTGGCCAGTATCGACAGCATCTTCAACCAGCTCGAGGTCGACGCGTTCTTCAAGCAGGTCATCCGTGGCGTCATCATCATCGCCGCGGTGGCCGTCTACGCCCGGCGGATGCACCGCCGCCGCACTGCGACCCGGAAGGCGGCGGCATGACGACCACCGTTGCAGAGACGCCGGCCCGCCGCCGGGTCAACCTCCTGAAGCCCGGCGGGATCGCGCCCATCATCGGGATCCTCGCGATCCTGCTGGTCCTGGTCGCGATCCGGCAGCCCGACTTCTTCGCCCCGGCGTCGCTGCTGTCGTTCATCGGCCGGTCCGCGCCCATCATCCTGCTCGCCGCCGGGCAGTACTTCGTCATCGTCTCCGGCGAGTTCGACCTGTCCGTCGGGTCGCTCGTCACCGCGCAGGTCGTCGTCGCGGCCCGGCTCATCGACAGCGACCCCGACAAGACCTGGCCGGTCATCGCCGTGGTGCTCGCGTTCGGCATCGTGGTCGGGCTCGTCAACGGCCTCGTCACCACGCTGCTGAAGGTCCCGTCGTTCATCACGACCCTCGGCATGTACCTGATCCTCGTCGGCGCCGTCTACCTGTGGTCCGACGGCGCGCCCAAGGGCGGCCTGTCCGAGGAGTTCCGCCGCTTCGGCCGGCGCGCGTTCGAGGACGTGCCGCTGCTCGGCCGGGTGCCCTACGCGCTGCTCGTCCTGCTCGGCGTCGCCGCAATCGCGGTCGCCGTCACCCGGTCCGACTTCGGCCGCACCCTGGTCGCCGTCGGCGGCAACCCGCGGACCGCCGAGCTCACCGGCGTGCGGGTCTGGCGCACCAAGACGATCGCGTTCGTGCTCAGCGGCGTCCTCGCCACCGTCGCCGCGATCCTGCTCGGCGGCTACAGCGGCGTGTCGTTCCAGGCCGGTGCCGGCCTCGAGTTCGGCGCCATCACCGCCGTCGTCCTCGGCGGGGTCGTCCTCGGCGGCGGCCGCGGCGCCGTCGCCGGCGCCATGCTCGGCGCGCTGACCCTCGAGACGCTCTTCGCCCTCCTGAACTTCTACGGCGTCTCCGGCGCCCTCCGGTCGACCGTCCAGGGCCTGATCATCCTCATCGCCGTCGCGGTCGGATCACTGCGCCGTCGCTGAGGCACGCACCCCCAACACCCCATCCCTAGGAGAACACGTGAGACGAACCACGTCCGTCGTCGCGGCCATGAGCGCCGCGTTGCTGATCCTGAGCGGCTGTTCCACCGACGAACCCACCACGTCCGCCTCCGGCGCCGCGTCGTCCAGCGCCGCGGCCGGTTCCGGCACCGGTGAGCAGTCGAAGTTCTTCGTGCAGGCTGACTATGACAACGAACTGTCGCTGCTGCAGGCGACCGCGACCGGCCCCGCCGACAAGCCGTGGGAGCAGGTGCTGAACCCGAAGCTGGTCGACACCGCCAAGTACAAGAAGGCCGGCCCGTACAAGATCTGCTTCTCCAACGCGGCGTTGAACAACCCGTGGCGGCAGGTCGGTTACAAGGTCATGCAGGCCGAGGTCGAGGCGCAGAAGGCCAAGATCAAGGAGTTCGTGCACGTCGACGCCGAAGGCAAGGACAGCAAGCAGATCGCGGACATCAACGACCTGCTCGGCAAGGGCTGTGACGCGCTCATCGTCTCGCCCAACACCACCGCGACGCTGACCCCGGCCGTCGAGGCCGCCTGCGCCAAGGGCCTGCCGGTCATCGTGTTCGACCGCGGCGTGGACACCAAGTGCCCGGTCACGTTCATCAACCCCATCGGTGGCTACGGCTTCGGCCACGTGGGCGCGTCGTTCCTGTCGGAGAAGGTCAAGCCCGGCGGCAAGGTCCTCGCGCTGCGTATCCTGCCCGGCGTCGACGTGCTGGAGACCCGCTGGTCGGCCGCCAAGGTCCAGTTCGACAAGGCGAAGGTCAACGTCGTCGGCGTCGAGTTCACCGACGGCGACCCGGCCAAGACCAAGAAGATCGTCAACGACTACATCCAGCGGTACGGCACGATCGACGGCATCTGGATGGACGCCGGTGCCACCGCCGTCGCCGCCGTCGAGGCGTTCCAGGACGCGGGCAAGCCCGTCCCGCCGATCAACGGCGAGGACCAGCTGGACTTCCTGAAGCTGTGGAAGGACAAGAAGCTCACCGCGATCGCGCCCACCTACCCGACCTACCAGTGGCGCACCCCGATCATCGCGGCCCTGAAGATCCTCAACGGCGAGCAGGTCTCCAGCCCGTGGAAGCTGCCGCAGCCGACGATCACGCAGGACAACCTCGACACGTACGTGGACGCGAACATGCCGCCGTTGCACTACGCCATGTGCGGCTGCAAGGATCTGCCCGGCTACCCGCAGCGCTGGAAGTAGGTCACACGTGCACGCACTGGGTGCCAATCCCTGGATCTGGTCCTCGCCGGTCGACGACGCCGTGCTCGCCGGGCTCGTGCCGCGCCTCGCGGCCTGGGGCTTCGACGCGGTCGAGCTGCCGGTCGAACAGGTCGGTGACTGGGACCCGGTGCGCACGGCCGACCTCCTGGCCGAGCACGGCATCCAGGCGGCCGGGGTCTGTGCGGTCACCCCGCCGGGCCGCGACCTGGTGTGCACCGACGCGTCGACCGTCGCGTCGACCCAGGCCTATCTACGGGCCTGTGTCGACGCGGCGGCCGCCGTCGGCGCGCCGTGCGTCGGCGGCCCGGTCTACGCCGCCGTCGGGCGGACCTGGCGGATGACCCCCGCGGAGCGGCTGGCCTGCTACGCGGACTTCCGGGCCGGGCTCGCCCCGGTGGCCGACTACGCGGGCGAGCGCGGCGTCAGCATCGGCGTCGAGGCGCTCAACCGGTATGAGACCAGCGTGGTGAACACGATGGCGCAGACCGTCGAGCTCATCGAGGGCCTGCCCGCGAACGTGGGGATCATGCTCGACACGTACCACATGAACATCGAGGAAAAAGATCCCTACGCGGCCGTGGCGGTGGCCGGCCCGCACATCAAGCACGTCCAGGTGAGCGGCACCGATCGCGGCGCGCCGGGCGCCGACCATCTGGACTGGCCGCGGTTCCTCGAGGCGATCGGCAAGGCCGGGTACACGGGCGCGCTGTGCATCGAGTCGTTCACCGCGGAGAACGCGACGATCGCGACGGCCGCGTCGATCTGGCGGCCCCTGGCCGAGTCCCAGGACCGGCTGGCCCTGGACGGCCTGGCGTATCTGCTGGGGCTGCTGACCGAGTAGGTGATCGACTACGGTCGTTGCCCATGGGGAGCCTGTCGGTCTGGGTCGCGGTCGTCGTCACGGTGCTGGGGCTGGTGGCCGTCATGGCCGCCGCCGCGCGCCGCCTGCTGGGCGTGCGCTTCGGACGGACCCGGCTCCTGCTCGCCGGTGTGCTCGCGCTGGTCGTGTCGGGTCCCATCTCGCGCGGCGTGGCCGGCTCGGTGCCGCGCGACACCACGTCGACGGCGCCGCTGTGGCTGCTGATCCTGGCCGTCATCGCCTCGCTCATCGTCGCCATGGTGTTCCTCGTCGTCGCCGAGGCGCTGGTGCCGACCGGCCGGTTCACGCCGCTGCTGTGGCTGCGCGGCCTGCGCGCCAGGTCGCGGCGGACCCGGCGGTACGCGCAGATCGTCGCCATCGCGGTGCGCCACGGCCTCGGCCCGTACCTGCGCGGACGCCGCAGCGCCGCGCCCGCGGCCCGGTCCCTGCGGCTGGCGCTCGAAGAGGGCGGGCTGACGTTCGTGAAGCTCGGCCAGGTCCTGTCCACCCGCCGCGACCTGGTGCCCGGCGAGTTCGTCGACGAGCTCAGCACGCTGCGGGACCGCGCCACCCCCGTCGCCTGGACGGACGTGCAGGCGGTCCTCGAAGCGGAGTTCGGGATGCCGCCGGGTGAGCTGTTCGCCTCGATCGAGCCGGAGCCGCTCGCCGCGGCGTCCGTCGCCCAGGTGCACGCCGCCACACTGCGCTCCGGCGCCGCCGTGGTGGTGAAGGTGCAGCGCCCCGGCATCCGCTCCATTGTGGAGCGTGACCTCGACATCGTCGGCCGGCTCGCGGAGACGCTCGAGGCGCGGACGCGCTGGGGGCGCACCGCCGGCGCGGTCGGTCTCGCCGACGGCTTCGCCCAGGCGGTGCGCGAGGAGCTGGACTTCCGGATCGAGGCACGCAACCTGGCGGCCGTCGCCGCCGCCGACCCGGACGGCCCGGTGACGTTCCCGGTGCCGGTCCCGGCCCTGTGCACGGAGAAGGTCCTCGTGATGAGCCGCCTCGACGGCGTGCCGCTCAGCGGCGCGGCGCCGGTCGTCGCGGCCCGCGGCCTGGACGCCGCCGACCTCGCCCGAACCCTGCTGTTCTGCGTGCTGCGGCAGATCCTGGTCGCCGGGGTCTTCCACGCCGACCCGCACCCTGGCAACGTCCTGCTGCTCACCGACGGCCGGCTCGGGCTGCTCGACTTCGGCTCCGTCGGCCGGCTCGACGGCGGCGTCCGCGAGGCGCTGCAACGGCTGCTGCTGGCCCTGGACCGCGGCGACCCGGCCGGCGCCACCGATGCGCTGCTCGGCGTCGTCGCCCGGCCCGACGAGGTCGACGAGGAGCGCCTGGAGCGCTCGCTCGGGCAGTTCATGGCGCGGCACCTCAGCACCGGCGGCGGCACCGACCCGGCGCTGTTCCGCTCGCTACTGCGCCTCATCGCCGACTACGAGCTGACCGTGCCGCCCGAGGTCGCCGCGGTGTTCCGGGCGCTCACCACGATCGAGGGCGGCCTGGCCGAGCTGGCGCCGGGCTTCGACGTGATGACCGAGGCGCGCGGGTTCGCCAACCGGTACTTCGCCGAGCTGTGGCGGCCGGAGACGGTCCGCGACGCGCTCACCGCGGAGCTCACCACGCTGGTGCCGGTGCTGCGCCGGCTGCCGCGCCGGGTCGACCGGATCGCCTCTGCCCTGGAGCGGGGCCGGCTCGGCGTCAACGTCCGGCTGTTCGCCGACGAACGCGACCGGCGGCACGTCAGCGGGCTGGTGCATCAGGTGCTGCTGACGGTGCTCGGCGGGGTGGCCGGCATCATGGCCGTGATGCTGCTCGGCACCGACGGCGGGCCGAAGGTGACCACGAACCTGTCGTTGTTCGCGCTGTTCGGCTACAACCTGCTCGCGGTCGCGGCGATCCTCGCGCTGCGGGTCCTCGTCGTCATCTTCCGCACCGACCGCTGAGCGTGCACGGGGTGACTACGATCGATGGTTCGATCCGGTTTGGGGGGAACCATGGTTCGTGTCGCGCGTTTCCTGCTGTGCCTGTCCTTCGTCATCCCGTTGGCCGGGTTCGGCCTCGTCTGGTGGATCTCGCGGCCGGAGCGCCACGCGCCGTCCGAGCCCGAGGGTGCGAAGCGTGCGCCGACCTGGTCGCGGGTGGTGACCGGGACCGGACCGGTCCGGGACGCGATGGTGGTCGGCGACGTGACGCTGGTCCAGGGTGAGAACACGCTCGTCGCGCTGGACAAGGTCGACGGCCGGGTGCGCTGGCAACGGCCGCTGCTATCCCAGCGGCAGGTGACAGTGCTCGCCGGTGCCGGCGGCGTCGCCGCGTTCGTGCGGGAGTCGGTCAAGCTGTACGACCTCGCCACCGGCGAGGAGCGCTTCGCGCAGGCGTTCAACGGCGACGTGGCCGTCAGCACCTCGACGATGGTGGTGAACGACTGCCCCGACGCGGCCACCCAGTGCACGATCACCGCCCGGGACATGACCACCGGTGGCCGGCGGTGGCAGCGCACGTATCCCCGGCCGGCCGGCTGGGACCCGTCCATGGCCACCGTCGAGATGCTCGGTTCCCCGACGGACCTGGGCGGCAACCGGCGGGCCGAGTCGATGGCGACCCGGGCGGCGGACGTGGTGCTGGTCCGGGAGAGCCGCGCCCAGGACGGCACCTGGAAGGTGACGGTCCGCGACATCACCACCGGCGAGCCGGTCGGCGGCTACACCATCCCGGACCTCATGACGAGGGTGGTCACCGCCCGCACGATGCTGGCCTGGGACCTGGACGCGGCCGGGTGCGAGCTGACCGTTTCGGCGTACGACGTGCGCGCCGGCAAGCTCGCCTGGACCGCTACCGCCGGGCAGTGGGAGCTCCCGGAACGTACATGGGGCGGCAAGCTGCGGTGCGGGCAGACGGCCTGGGCGCCGCCGGTGACGGGCGTCGCGATGGCGGTGACGACAGCCGACGGGCGTCCTCAGCTGGTGGACCTCGCCGACGGCAGCGTGCGGTGGACCGGGGAGCCGGACACCCACGTGCTCACCCTCACGGACCGGTGCGTCGTGGCCCGCGACGCCGGCGGCGACCTCATCGGTCTCGACCCGGCCGACGGGCACCGCCGCTGGGTGTCGCCCGTGCCCAAGGTCGTCGGCGACAGCCGGGTGGACGTGAACCGGGTCACCGCGACCGGCGACCGCTTGCTGTACCAGTACTATTTCGTCCCCGACGGCATCGGCGGCAAGGCCCGCAACGTCCTGCGGGTCATCGACCTGAGCTCCGGCCGGATCGACTGGATCGCCGACAACAGCGGCTGGCTGCTCGGCGCCGGCCCCGGCTGGACGGTGACCGGCTCGGACACGATCGAGGACATGGACGGCCCGCGCGAGATCCGGTTCTACGCCGGCTGACCGGTCGCGGCGGCGCGGACCGCGGCGGCGGCGTCCTTCGAGACTGCCGGCCAGTCCGCGCCGAACACCGACCGCGCGGCCGCGTCCAGGGTCTGGTGCCGGCGGACCACCTCGGTGAAGAACGCGAGCAGCTTCGCCTCGCCGTGGCGCTGGGCCAGGTACCGCACGGCGAGCAGGGCGATGCCGTAGCGGGCGATCGCGTCGTCGAGGGTGCCGTCCTTGGCCGGCCGGGCCTGGTTGACCGTGCCGTCCCAGCGGCCGCTCGCCACGTAGGTGCGCACCGACGGCAGGTCCTGGCGCAGGATCGCGCCGTCGCCGTCGGCGATGTACTCGGCGATGCCCTCCGTCAGCCAGAAGGTGCCGGCCGGCGGGGCGACGCCGTTGAGGGTCACCACGTGGGCGAACTCGTGGGTGAGCAGCAGCGTCGCGCCGGCGGCGGACCGGACGTCGTGGACGTCGAGGATCACGTCGGTCGCGCCCGGTTGCAGCGGCATGGCGTAGGCGGCGGCGTTGGTGGTGCCGGCGTGGTCGTACCAGCGCTGCCACTGCGCGTCGCCGGCGACGTAGACGAAGTACCGCTGCGGCGGGCCGTCGAACGAGGTGGCGAACCGGTCGTCGGTCGGGGCGGCCGCCTCCGCCGCACCCAGCACCAGGTCCAGGGTCGCGGGGGAGACCTGCGCGTCGTCCGCCGGCCCGGCGACGGTGACCCGGGCGCCCCGCTTGGCCGTCAGCGTCCCGGTGTCCCAGGGTCGGGTCGTCTGCTCGTACCCGATGAGCTGCAGGCGACCCCGGGCCACCGACCATTGCGTGCCGATGCGCAACTCCACCGGCAGGCAGTCGTCCGCGGCGAAGCAGTAGCCGATGCCGACCACCTGCCGCCACCCGTCGCCGTCGCGTTCGGGGCTGGTGGTCGCGGTCAGGTCCCACCGCCGCACGTCCAGCGCGGTGAGCGAGTCGAACCGCCGGCCGGCCTCCGCCCGCAGGTCCTGCCGGTCCGCGGGGATCGCCTGCAGGTAGCCGGCGCGGTCACCGCGCAGCAGCGCCTCGGACTGCTGGGTGAGGACGGTCCGGATCGCGTCGAGCGGGTCGTCGCCCGGCCGGACGAGCGGCCCGGTGAGCGCGAGGTCACTGGCGGCGTACGCCGGGGTGGAGAGCAGGACCAGCTGTGACACGAGCACGGCGAAGGCCGTGACGGCGGCCAGGGACAGCACCACCAGGGCGCCGAGGCGGGGGTCGACCCGCCGCCGGCCCGGCGGCACCGGTTGCGACGGCCAGATCGGCGCGGCCGGAGGTGCCGGCAGCTGGGTTGCGGTCATGCCCGGGACGGTATGCGCGATCCGGTCGCCTTTCCTTGCGGCGGCGGGCATCTGGCGCAATTCCGGGAGGCGGTCAGACCCGTAGCTCGTAGCGACTGACCAGGGTCCGGGTGTCGCCGGTGCGCTGGCCGGGCGCGCCGCCGACCTCGACGTCACCGCGGTGGTGGAAGCCGGCGGCCTCGTAGTAGGCCCGGAGCCGGGGGTTGCCGGCCACGCAGTCAAGCCGGAGCGCCGCGGCGTCCCGGGCGCGGGCCCGTCCGGCGGCCCAGGCCAGGATGGCGTGGCCGGTGCCGGCGGCCCACCGGCCGCACCGCCATCCGGTGCACGTACCCCGCCCGGCCCGGCAGGTCACTCCACAGTGGATCGGACCAGTCCAGGGTCACGGTGCCCGCCGTCCGCCCGCCGGAGCGGACCAGCCAGGTCTCGCCGCGCTCGACGGCCGGGGTGACCCAGTCCGCGGCGAAGCGCTCCGGCCACTGCCGGACGCCGCCGGCGGCGAGCCAGGCCGCGGCGTCGTCGAGCACGGACAGGACGTCCCCGACGTCGGTGGCCGTCGCCCGGACGAACTCGACGCCGCTCGACATGTCCCGATGATCCCCGACGGTGCTCAGGACGGCCGCCCCGAGACGCGGCGGTCGACCTCGGCGAGGACGTCCGGCCAGGCGCCGGCGAACACGTCGCGGGTCTCCCGCTCCGGGAAGCCCTGCTGGGCCAGGCGGACGCGTCCGCCGTCGATCGTGACCTGCACCGTGGTGTCGAATGCGGGCACGCCGTCATACACCGCGGTCACGGCGTACTCGAGGCGGTGCGGGCGGTCCAGTGCCGTGATCGTGCGCTCCTCGCGGAACGCGGGGCCGTCCGGCACCTGGAACGCCACCGACCAGCGGCCACCGACCCGCAGGTCCAGCGAGGAGTCGACGACCCAGTCCGGCCGGTCGCTGTCGTACAGGGCGATGAACGCGTCGAAGATCGCCTCCGGCGCGGCGTCGATGGTCCGTTCGACGCTCAGCGCGTGCACCTCGTCATCATTCGGCATGCCCCCTATGATGGCAGATGTCCGAGTTGCGCTCGTCCCGCGCAGCGAACAGGATGGACCTGCCGGCCGCGGATCTTGGCGCGCGGCGACGGAAAGGGTGGTTGGCATGGACGTCGGCGACATCGTCGAGGACTTCGAGCTGGCGGACGACCAGGGCGTGACCCGGTCGCTGAGCGGGCTGCTCGCGGACGGGCCGGTGGTCCTGTTCTTCTACCCGGCGGCCCTCACCGCCGGCTGCACCGCCGAGGCCTGCCACTTCCGCGACGTCACCACCGAGCTCCGGGCGGTCGGCGGGCATCCGGTCGGGATCAGCGGCGACTCCGTCGAGCGGCAGGCCGAGTTCGCCACCAAGCACCGGCTCGGCTACCCGCTGCTGTCCGACCCGGACGGTGTCGTGAAGGCGAAGTTCGGGGTCAAGCGGGGGCCGCTCGGGCTCACCCCGACGGCCCGGGTCACGTTCGTCATCGACACCGATCGCCGGATCCTCGCGGTGGTCAAGAGCGAGATCCGGATGGACGTGCACGCCGACAAGGCCGTCGAGGCGCTGCGAAAGCGGCAGGCCGCCGCCTGACGGGCCATTGCGGTTCGCGGAGCGTCGCGCCAGGATCACCGCGTGACGCTGAACTGCTGGCGGTGCCACCGGGTCTCGGCCGCTGACGAGCCGGCGTGCGCGTGGTGCGGCGTCTGGCTCGCCGCCCTCGATCCCGGGCGCGTCCCGGCGCCGCTGCGGTCCCTGCTGGCACCGGCCCGGCGGTGGGGCATCTCCGACGACGTGTTCCGGGTGGACGCGGTCGACGACGCCTCACCGTTCGAGCTCGACGGGCTCGTCCAGGCGGTCGACGGTGTCGACGTCGACCAGGTCGACGCCTGGCTGTGCGGCCCCGAGGGCGACGCGGCGGATCCGGCCAACGAGTACGTGGCGGTGAGCGCCCTCATGATGGCGGCCGAACTCGCCCGGCTGCGCCTCGATCCGTTCTGAACCCGGGCTGAGCGAGTCCCAGGATCCGTCGCAGCGCGGTGGCCTCCGGCGTGATGAGCGCCGGGTCGTCGCCGGGGACGAACTCGAGCAGCACGTCGATGCCGCTCGGCAGCAGCGCCGCCGCGGCGCGCCAGAGGTCCTCCCGCTCGGCCAGCCGCAGGCGCCGCGTGCCCGGCCACCACGAGAACGCGTGCACCGCCACCACGTGCGGCAGCAGCGCTTCGAGCGTGCCGACGGCCGCCGCGTCGGGTAGGTCGTTCGGGGGCTGCCAGTACATGGCGGCGTTGGACCGGTCGACGGCGGCCAGCAGCGCCAGGGCCGAAGCCGGGGTGTCGGTGAGGGTGTCGCGGTGGCACTCGAAGGCGACGGTGAGGCCGTGCCCGCCGGCCTCGTCGCAGATCCGCCTGGCTGCGGCGGCGACTGCGGCGCGTTGCTGCGGTGACGCGTTCGCGGAGCCGGTGGCGCCGGCCCAGACGCGGATGCGCGGCGCGCCGAGCGCCACGGCGGCCGCGACCGTGCCGGTCGCGGCGAGGGGGTCGTCGCAGCGGAAGTAGCTGCCGTACGCGGCGACCGTCAGCCCGGCGTCGCGGGTCCGGGCGCCGGCGGCCGCGGCGGCGGCGGGGTCGGACGGCGGGACGTGGTGGTCGCCGGCCCACTCGATCGCGGTGAGGCCCGCCGCGGCGGCGACCGCGACGACGTCCGGGACCGGGTGCCGCCGCATCGTCACTGAACACAGGCCGATCATGTGGGCTCCCTCGTCAACGGTGTTCAAGGAGGCGGAGGTGCTGGCCGGCGCGGCCAGCACCTCCTGACCGGTGCTTACGGGGTCACGGCGATGTTCGTCAGGCCGCGCACGGCGTTGCTCACCGTGTTGGACGCGTAGACGACGTTCGGGAGCTCGGCGCACTTCGAGGTCGACGTCACGTTGATCGCGTAGTCGCCGGCGCCGCCGAGGTCGGAGCGGTTGCCGCGCCAGATGTTGCCGCAGCCGTTGGCGAACGACGGCGTGGTGCTCGGGTTGTGGGTCTCGTACCCGTTGGCGAACGTGCCCGGCGAGCGGAACGTGCCGGTGTTGTTCTCGATGACGTAACCGATACCCTTCGCGTCGATCCACGAGTCGGCGGAGTTCTGCCCGGAGATGCCTTGCCCGTCGAAGGTGTTGCCGCGGATCACGCCGTTGAACGTGCCCTCCTTGACGTCGATGGCCTCCGCGGCGATGTTCGGGCCGATCCGGTTGTTCAGGACCTGGACCCGGTCGGACCGGTCGGCGCCGCCGCTGTTGCCGTGGCAGCCCCAGTTCGAGTTGGCCGAGCCGATGTACACGCCCTCGCCGTATCCGGGCTGCACGAGGCCGGTCCGCTCGATGCGCGAGTTCTGGATGACGCTGTCGGCCGACGACCGGCGGAAGTGCACCGCCTCCTCCTCGACGTCGTGCACGAACACGCCGTCGATGGTGGTGTGGTGCGAGTTGTCGGCGACGATGCCCTTCTTGGACTCCGCGACGGTGAACCCGACGAGGTTCCAGTACGGCGCGTCGGCCAGCCACAGGCCGTAACCGGAGTCCCAGCCCGCGGTCGGTGCCGGGCAGCTCGGCGCGGTCCCGGACGGCCCGTCGTTGATGAGGACGGCGCCGGCCGGGCCGGTGAGCGTGATGCGCTGTGCTGCGGTGCCGTCGGCGGTGGCGACGAACGACCCGTGGTAGGTCCCGGCCGCCAGCCGGATCGTCTGCCCGGGCCGGGCAGCGGCGAGGGCCTGCTGCAGTTGCGCGGCGGTGGCGACGTCGACGACCGGCCCGGTGGGCGGCGGTGACGACGGCGGTGGGGAGGAAGGCGGCGGCGACGACGGCGGCGGAGAGGAAGGCGGTGGGGTGCCGCCTCCGCACGGCCGGCCGCCGATGGTGCAGTTCAAGGGGACGCCGAGCCCGGACACGTTGAAGCCGAACGTCTCCGTGGCGCCCGGCGCGATGTCGCCGTTGTACCCGGCGTTGGTGAACTTGTGGTGCTGCCCGGTGCTGGTGCGCACCGAGCTCCACGAGCTGCTCACGGTCGAGCCGGCGGGCAGGTCGAACTCGACGGTCCACGCCGTGGATGCGGCGTCGCCGGTGTTGCGGACGGCGTACTGGGCGCCGTACCCGGAACTCCAGGTGGACGTCTGGGCGAACGTGGCGGTCAGCTGCGGTGCGGCGGCGTAGGCGACACCGCCGACGGCCACCACCGTGGCGGCGCTCAGGGCCGCGATGACAAGTCTTCGCATGGGGGCCTCCTAGCAGGTCGAGCCGTTGACGCGGCAGTTGGTGGGCAGCCCCGTACCGGCCGCGTTGAAGCCGAACGTGGCGGACTTCCCGGGTTTGATCGCGCCGTTGTAGCCGGCGTTGGTGAAGGTGTGGTGCTGCCCGCTGCTGACGCGCACGGAGCTCCACGAGTTCGACACGGTCGTGCCGGACGGCAGGTCGAACTCGACCTTCCAGCCGGTGGTGGCGGTCGTGCAGCGGTTGGTGAGGGTGTACTCGGCGCCGTAGCCGCTCGACCAGGTCGACGTCTGCGCGAACGTGACCGCCAGACATCCACTGGCGGACGGGGATGCCGACGCGGACGGCGACCGGGACGGGGACGGAGACGCCGACGGAGACGCCGACGGGGAAGTGGGAGAGGTGGTCAGCGAGCGCAGGAACAGCGACGCGGCGGCATCCGTGCGCGACGCGTCCACGCCGTGCCCGCCGGTGTAGTCCCGCTGCTCGTTGCCGGCCCAGTCGGCGATCGGTACCCCGCCCGCGTCGAGGTGCTGCCAACCGCTGCCGTTCCAGCCGAACTGGTACACCCGCTGCGCGTCGGCGTAGAACGGGGTGAACGCGGCGCCGGTGCTGACCTGCTTGCGCATCGTGTTGTGGAAGAAGACGTTGCGCGGCCCGGACGAGCCGGACCACTTGACGGCCTTCTTGCCGGCGGCCCACCAGATCGGGAACCACGTCGAGGCGTCGACCCCGCCGCCGCCCTCCTCGCCGCAGTTGGTGGTGCAGTTCGCGGAGCGGTGCTCGAACGGCACGGTGACGGTGTTGTTCTCGAAGAGGTTGTTGCGCTCCCAGCCGCCGTGCAGGTTGAGGTCGGAGTCGAAGTCGTTGCCGATGACGACGTTGCCGGACGCGGACCACTGGAAGGTGAAGTGGCGCAGGTTGCGTGAGGTGTTGCCGGCGTACAGGGAATCCCAGACGCGGGAGCCGCGGAAGTACCCGTTGCCGCCCTTGCCCTTGTTCCAGGCACCGTCCAGGGTGTTGCCGACGATCTGCAGGTGGTAGGCCTCCTCGGTGACGATCGGGTGGGAGCCGGTCATCTCCGCGCGCACGCCGCTGACCCACGAGTCCGCCGCCCACTTGAACACGATGCCGTGCATCTCCTGGGCCGGCGCCATGTTGCCGTAGTTGTGCACCGCGGCCGCCCGGTCCAGCCCGGGGATGTCCTGGGTGAAGGCGAGGTTCTCGAAGCCGACGCCGACGACGGGGTCGACGATCGGGGAGACCTTCGAGGCGTAGGTGGCCGACCCGATCGGTGCCGAACCGTCCGATGTGGAGTCGACCGGCACGTCGAACTCCAGGGGCTTGTTGAGCGTCACCGTCCGGTTGGCGGAGTCGACGGCCGCGACGGTGAAGATCTGCTGCCGCATGTGCTGGTCCAGCAGGGTGCCGTCGGCCGGGGTGATGTTCTGCTGGGCGTAGAACGCGACGGTGTTGGCGGCCCGGACGTTGACCAGGCCGCCGACCGTCAGGTTGGCGAGGGAGCCGGAACTGGCCAGATAGACGGTGGTGTCGCCGGTGCGGCCCGCGAACCCCGCGTCGCCGGGCTTGGCGCGCAGCGCGACCCCGACCTTCCAATGGACGTTGACGGTGCCCTCGAAGATGTCCTTGCGGTTGGCGGGCGCGGCGGCATGGTCGGCGGTGTAGGCGGAGTGCACGCCGCGGGACTGCACCCGGAACAGGCCGCGGCCGGGCCACAGCCACCCGCCCTTGCCCTGCCCCGAGGTCATCCCGTCCTCGTCCCAGTCCGAGCCGTCCTCGGTCAGGGTGTCGTACGCGGTGTTCGCGTCCGGCCGGTAGACGAACTGGGTGCCGCCGGGGGCGGAGCCGGCGCCGCGCAGCACGAGGTAGTCGGCGTCGACGTGGATCTCGCGGGAGACGTTGAGCGTGCCGGCCGGCAGTGACAGCAGGCTGAGCTTCGCGTATGACGCGGACGGGCTGCAGGCCGCCTTCAGCGCGTCGATCGCGGCCTGGACGCCCGCGGTGTCGTCGGTGCCGTCGCCGGGCCGCACGCCGTACTGGCTGTCGAGTTCGGCGGGGGTGAGCTGGCAGTTCGGGTCCGGGTTGACCTGGCCGGCGCCGGGCAGGTCGGCGCCGCCGCGGTATCCGGCCCGGCTCCAGTCGTAGAGCCCGGCGACGGGCGCCCGGCGGTTCGCGGCGGACAGGTCCAGGCCGGCGTTGACCTGGGCATTTGAGGTTTGGGCGAGGTACACGACGCCCGCCGACGCGAGCATGACGGCTGCTGCGGGCAGCACCACGGATCTTCGGAACATTGCTACCTCCCGGGCTTAACAGCTTGGCAATGCGCTAGTAAACTGAACTCCGTCCAGCAGGTCAATAGATGTCTGTCATTTAGGTAGCTGTCCACATATGTAGACGGAGGCGACGCGGGTGCGGCGCATACTCATCACGGGTGGATCGGGCAAGGTGGCGGCGCTGCTGCGACCCCGGCTGGCCCGCCCCGGCCGGACGCTGCGGCTGCTCGACCTGCGCCCGCCCGACCCGGTCGGGATGCCGGGCGATGAGGAGTCGGTGGTCGCCGGCGTGGAGGATCTCGACGCGCTGACCGTGGCCTGCAAGGACGTCGACGCGGTGGTGCATCTCGGCGGGCTGGCGAAGGAGAACACCGCCACGGAGGTGCTGCGGGTCAACGTCGCCGGCACGCTCAACGTCCTGGAGTCGGCCCGGCTCGCCGGCGTGCGCCGGGTCGTGCTCGCCTCGTCCAATCACGCCGTCGGATTCGAGGAGGTGGCCGGCCGCGCCGAGGTGCCCGCCGACCTGCCGGGCCGGCCCGACACGCTGTATGGCTGGAGCAAGGTCGCCGGGGAGGCCGCCGGCCGTCTCTACGCCGACCGCTTCGGCATGGACGTGCTGTGCCCGCGGATCGGCATGTGGACCACCGCGCCGCCGTCCCTGCGCGGGCTGTCGATGTGGCTGTCACCGGACGACGGCGCACGGCTGATCGAAGCGTGCCTGAGCGCCCCGGCGCCGGGTTTCCGGCTGCTGTGGGGGATCAGCCGCAACACGCGGCGGTGGGCGTCCCTGGCCGAGGGCGAGGCGATCGGCTACGACCCGCGCGACGACGCGGAGGCGTTCCTGGCCGACCTCGTCGCCCGCCACGGCTCGCCGGACCCGTCCCTGACCCGGATCGGCGGCGCCTGGTGCGACATCCCGCTCGGACAGCCCTCGGTGCAGCGCTAGCGGATACCTTCGCGGCGCAACGTTGCCACCAGGATGGCGGTGTGGCGCAGGAGGGCGGCCGCGACCCGCTCCACCTCGTCGTCGTCGGCCAGCTTCGCCGGCATCGAGCAGCTGATCGCGTCGGTCGCCGGGATCCGGTAGTCCAGCGGCACGGCCACGCAGGCCACGCCCTCGGTGCCCTGCTCGTGCTCGACCGCCCAGCCACGGGCCCGGGTCCGGTCCAGTTCGGCGAAGAGCTCGTCCCGGTCGGTGATCGTGCGCCCGGTCAGTGCGTCCAACTGGGCCGGTAGCACCGCATCGACCTCGTCGCGGGTCAGGCAGGACAGCAGGCACTGGCCGAGCGCGGTCACGTGGGCCGGCAGGCGGCGGCCGACCCGCGGCACGACGCTGGCACCGCCACGGGACTCGCGGCTGGCGAGATACAGCACGTGCGCGTCGTTACGGCGGGCGTAGTGCATCGTGTAGCCGAGCTCGGCGCGCAGGTCTTCCAGGGTCTCGTAGGCGAAGGGCAGGGCCGGGTCGCGGTCGAGGTAGGCGGTGCCGGACAGCAGCGCGTGCGGGCCGACCCCGAACGCGGAGCCGGTCGCGTCGGACTCGACCCATTTCATCTCGCGCAGCGTGCGGATCAGCGCGTGCAGGCTGGAGCGCGGGTAGCCCATCTTCTCCTGCAGCTCGGCCAGGGTGAGCCGGGTCGGCGAGGCGGCCAGGACCTCCAGGATCCGCACGGTGCGCTCGGCCGACTTGACCGTCGCCGTCTCGCCCGAGCCGTGCTCCTCGCTCGCTGAGCGCCGCTTGCCCGCCATGACGATCACCGTTTCCCTCAGCCGACGTGTTGACGGTCATGATACAGGACGTTAACTTGTCCCTGCACGCCTTCACATGAACGGACAGCGTCCACATATGTAGACAGGAGGCAAGGCAGTGTCTGGACGGAACCCCACGGTCAGACGTGTTGCCACACTCGCGCTCACCGGCCTGCTCATGGGTTCGGTCGCCGCCTGCGGTGGCGACGCGGCCCCGGCCGCCAAGCAGGATCCGGGCTCCCAGCTCGAGATCTGGATCCGCAAGCCGCCAGGCTCCAACACCGAGAAGACCGCCAAGGAACTCGCCGCCAAGTTCACCGAGCGCTCCGGTGTCCCCACCCACGTCACCGCACTCTTCGACGACTTCGAGACGAAGCTGCAGCAGGCCGCCGCTCAGAAGCAGCTCCCCGACATCGTCATCAACGACAGCGCCCAGCTCGGCACGCTCGTCAAGCAGGGCATCGTGCGGGAGGTCGACCGCGCCGCCATCGACGGTCAGGACAAGCTCACCCCCGCGTCCTGGGACGCCGCGAAGGGCGCGGACGGCAAGTTCTACGGCGTGCCCAACAGCGCGCAGTCCTTCGCCCTGTTCATCCGCAAGGACTGGCGGGAGAAGGTCGGCCTGCCCGTGCCGAAGACCTGGGCCGAGCTCGACGCCCTGGCCGGCGCGTTCACCACCAGGGACCCCGACGGCAACGGCAAGGCCGACACCTACGGCTACACCGTGCCCGGTTCGACCAAGCGCGGCTACATGTCGTGGTACTTCACCAGCTTCCTGTGGGCCGCCGGCGGTGACTACTTCACCGGGCAGGCCGGGAAGTTCAAGCCTGCCATCGCCGACGACAGGTCCGTCGCCGCGGTCGAGTGGTTCAAGGCCCAGTTCTGCACGGCGAAGACCGTGGCGCCCGGCGCGGTGACGATGGAGACCACCCAGGCGCACCCCGTGTTCGAGACGGGCAAGGCCGGCATCTACTTCACCGGGCCCTACAACATGGGCCGCTTCGACAAGAACCTCGGGGCCGACAAGTACGAGGTGGTGCCCGCACCCGCCGGGCCCGGCGGCACGGCCGCGTCCCTGGCCGAGGGGGAGAACGTCTACCTGATGGCCGGCTCGAAGAACCAGGCCGGGCAGGAGAAGTTCGCCGAGTTCGCCATCTCGGTCGACGGCCAGACCATCGGCATGGCCGGCGACACCGACGGCAACATCGTCCGGCTCCCCGTCAACTCGCAGGTGACGCTGTCCTCGGTGCGCAAGGACACCCGCTGGGACGTGTTCGACAAGGTGTACAAGGAATCCGGCCGCTACACCCCGGTCGTGCCCGACTGGAACCCGTTCCGCCAGGCGTCCGCCGAGACCATCAACGCCGTCGTCGCCAACTGCGGCTCCGACCCCAAGCAGGAGCTGACGAAGCTCGCCGCGACGTTCCAGCAGGAGCTGACCAAGCAGGGCGTGGCGGGCTGATGACGCTCGTCGCGCAGACGCGGGTGGGTGCGCGCGGCGCACCCACCCCCGCGCCGTCCAGCAAACGGCGCCGGCGCCGCTCCGGCCTCGTCGCGTGGGCGTTCCTCGCCCCGGCCCTGATCCTGTTCACCCTGTTCAAGTTCGTGCCGATGGCCCGCGCGATCGGGATGAGCTTCCACGAGGTCCGGCCGTATCTCGGCGACCGGTGGGTCGGCGCCGACAACTACCGCGAGGTCGTCACCAACGACGCGTTCCTGTCCGCGATCGGGCACACCGTCGTGCTCGCCGTCGGCCAGACCGCCGGCTCGATCGTCCTCGGCCTGATCCTCGCCCTGCTGGTCGAGGGGCAGGCCAAGAGCCTCTGGTTCGTGCGGACCGCGGTGTTCCTGCCGACCGTCGCCGCGATGGCCGTCGTCGCCGAGGTGTGGCGGATCCTGTACTACCCGGCTCCGGACGGCGCGATCAACAGCGTCCTGGGCTGGGTGGGGGTCGGCCCGTCGCAGTTCCTCAACTCGCAGGACACGTCGCTGTGGTCGGTCATGGCCGTCGGCATCTGGCGGGGCGCGCCCTACGACATGATGATCTTCATCGCGGGGCTGGCCGGTGTCGACCGGACCCTGTACGAGGCGTCCTCGGTGGACGGTGCGAGTGCCTGGCGCCGGCTGTGGCACGTCACCCTGCCGTCGCTGCGGGCCGTCTTCGCGATCCTGTTCACCCTCGCCGCCATCCGCGGGATGCGGGTCTTCACCGAGATCTTCCTGCTCACCAACGGCGGCCCCAACGGATCCACCGAGGTGCTCATGACCCTCATCTACAAGCTCGGCCTGGAGCGCAACGAGCTCGGCGTCGCCGCCGCCGGCTCCGTGGTGCTGCTGCTGTCCACCGTGGTCCTCACCCTCGCGGTGCAGACCGCCCGGGCCCGCCGGGCGCAGCGATGAGACACGACACCGCCCTCGGGTTCACCGAACTCAAAGGCCCGCTCGCGCGCACCGTGCGGTTCGTGGTGTACACCGCGCTCGTCCTCGTGTTCGCCGGGCCGCTGCTCGCCCTGCTCGTCAGCGCGTTCAGCCCCGTGCACGACCCGACCAGCCTCACCCTGCTGCCGAGCCGGCTGACCCTGGACAACTTCCGCGCCGCGATCCGCCGCGACGTGCTCACGTACCTGCTCAACTCGTTCATCGTCGTCGGCGGTGGCCTGCTGCTGCAGGTGCTGGTCAGCGTGTCCGCCGCCTACGCCCTGGCCCGCAAGCAGTTCCCCGGCGCCCGGCTGGTGTTCCTGTTGATCCTGTCCACGATGATGCTGCCCGAGGAGATCCTCGCGATCCCGCTGTCGCTGGTCCTGGCCGACGTCCCGGTCGTCCACGTCAACCTCGTCGGCTCCCTCGTCGGCATGATCGTCCCGGTCGGCGCCTGGGCGTTCTCGATCCTGGTCATGTCGGAGTTCATGCGCGAGATCCCCATGGAACTGGAGGAGGCCGCCCGCCTCGACGGCGCCGGCGACCTGCGCATCTTCTGGTCCGTGGTGCTGCCGCTGTGCCGGCCGGCGCTCGGCGTCATCGGCATCTTCGGCTTCACGATGATCTGGGACCAGTACATGCTGCCGCTGCTCGTCGCGCAGGACGCCGCCCAGTTCACCCTGCCCCTCGCGCTGCGCAGCCTGCGCAGCGACGAGCAGGTCGGCGTCGGGGTCCTGCTCGCCGCGTCGCTGCTGGCCCTGCTGCCGTCGGTGCTCGCGTTCCTGGCGTTCCAGCGCCAGTTCATGCGCGGACTCACGTCCGGTGCTGTCAAAGGATGAAAGGACCCTCGCTCATGCGCCTCCAAGGCCTGCTGTCGTTCCCGCTGACCCCGTTCACCGAGGACGGCAAGGTGAACCTCGCCGTGTTCGCCGAGCACGTCGAGCAGCAGGTGGCCGCCGGTCCGAGCGCCCTGTTCGTCGCCTGCGGCACCGGCGAGTTCACCAGCCTGTCCCTGCAGGAGTACCGCGACGTCGTGACCACCGCCGCGCAGGTCACCGCCGGCCGGGTGCCGGTGTTCGCCGGCACCGGCGGCGGCGCGCAGATGGCCCGCGACTTCGCCGCCGCGGCCGCCGAGTCCGGCGCCGACGGGCTGCTGCTCCTGCCGCCGTACCTGGTGAGCTCCACGCCGGCGGGGCTGGTGGAGCACGTCCGGTTCGTGGCCGAGAGCACCCCGCTGCCGATCACCGTCTACCAGCGGGCCAACGCGGTGCTCGACCAGGCCGCCGCGGTCGCGCTGCTCGACCTGCCGACGGTCGCCGGGATCAAGGACGGCCGGGGCGACGTCAGCGCGATGCTCGGCCTCGTCACCGCGATCCGGACCAGCGGCCACCCGCGGGCCGCCTCGTTCGGGTTCCTCAACGGGCTGCCGACCGCGGAGTTGTCCGTGCAGGCGTACCGGTCGATCGGTGTGGAGAGTTACTCCTCGGCCGTGCTGTGCTTCGCCCCGGACATCGCCACCGCTTTCTACGAGGCGGTCCGCGCCGGCGACGCGAACGCCGTGCAGACCCTGCTCGCCACGTTCTACCTGCCGTTCGTGGCGTTGCGCGACCAGGTGCCCGGCTACGCCGTCGCGCTGGTCAAGGCCGGCGCGCGACTCGAGGGCCTGGACATGGGCCCGGTCCGGCCGCCGCTGGTGGACGCCAGCGCGGCCCACGTGGAGCGGCTCGCCGCGATCCTCGCCGCGGGCCGGGCGGCGCTGCGGGACCTGCGGGCGGCGGCGTGAGGATCGTCGCGGCGGTGGTGACGCCGGTCGCGTTCCCGGATCCGCCGCTGCTCAACTCCGCCGGCGTGCACGAACCGTGGGCGCTGCGCACGATCGTCGAGCTGGACTGCGGCGACGGACTCGTCGGCCTGGGGGAGACCTTCGGCGACGCGCCGCACCTGGACCAGGTCCGCCGGGCCGCGGCCGCCCTGGTCGGCGCCGACCCGTTCGACCTCGCCGCGGTGCGCCGCGCGGTCGGCGGCGACCGCGCCCCACGCGCCGACGGCCAGGATCCGGTGGCGAGGGTGTTCGCGCCGTTCGAGGTCGCGTGCCTGGACATCCAGGCACGCGCCGCCGGGCAGCCGGTGCACGCCCTGCTCGGCGGGAAGGTCCGCGACCGGGTCGAGTTCTGCGCCTACCTGTTCTACAAGTGGGCAGCGCATCCCGGCGGTGACCCGGACGGCTTCGGGGCGGCGCTCGACCCGGACGGTCTCGTCGCGCAGGCGCGGCTGTTCGTGGACCGGCACGGCTTCGGCTCCATCAAGCTCAAGGGCGGCGTGTTCGAGCCCGCCGCCGAGGTCGAGGCGATCCAGGCGCTGCGGGCCGCGTTCCCCGACCACCCGCTGCGCCTCGACCCGAACTGCGCCTGGACCACCGGCACGTCGGCGAAGGTCGCCGCGGCCACCGCAGATCTCCTGGAGTACCTCGAGGACCCGACGCCGGGCATCGAGGGCATGGCCGAGGTCGCCCGCGCCGCGCGGATGCCCCTTGCCACCAACATGTGCGTCGTGCGGACCGGGCACCTGCGGCCGGCGTTCACGCAGGGCGCGGTCGGCGTGGTCCTCGCCGACCACCACTACTGGGGCGGGCTGCGCGCCTGCGCCGACCTGGCCGCGGTCTGCCGGGCCTGGGGCGTCGGCGTCTCCATGCACTCCAACAGCCACCTCGGCATCAGCCTCGCCGCCATGGTCCAGCTCGGCGCGGCGCTGCCGGAGCTCACCTACGCCGCCGACACCCACACCCCGTGGCAGGACGGCGTCGACGTGGTCACCGCCCCACTGTCCATCGTGGACGGCGCCGTCGCGGTGCCGGACTCGCCGGGTCTGGGGGTGGAACTCGACCGGGACCGGCTCGGCCGGCTGCACGAGCACTACGAGCGCTGCGGGATCCGGGTCCGCGACGACACCGCCTACATGCGCACCGTGGATCCGTCGTTCCGGAAACTGCGGCCACGATGGTGACCCTGACCGGCCACGCCTACTGCTGGGACGTGCTCGGCGACCCGGCGTTTCCCGACCGGGCCGCCGGACTCGGCCTCGACACCGTTGCCCTTGCCGCGGCCTATCACAGTGTCCGCGCCGCCACCCCGCTGCACCCGCGGCACCGGGTCGTCGAGGCGTCGCACTCGGCGCTGTACCGGCCGGTGCGGGACGCGGTCTGGCGCGGCCGGCGACTCACACCGGTCGCGCCCGGCTGGGTCGGGGCGCCGGACCCGGTGAGCACCGCCGCCGCGGCCCTGCGTTCCCGTGGCCTCGGGGTGACGGCGTGGGTGGTCCTGACCCACAACACCCGCCTCGGCACCGCGTTTCCGGACGTGACGGTCGTCAACTGCTTCGGCGACCGGTACCCGTACGCGCTGTGTCCATCGTGGACGGAGGTGCGCGACTACGCGGCGCTGCTCACCGCCGAGGCGGTCCGGGACGTGGCGCTCGACGGGGTGTCGCTCGAGTCGTGCGGGCAGATGGGGGTCGCGCATGCCGGGCACCACGACAAGACCGCCGGCGCCTGGGATCCGGATGAACAGCGGCGGCTGTCGGTCTGCTGCTGCCCCGCGTGCCGGCGCGCGTGGGCGGCCGAGGGGGCCGACCCTGACCGGATCGCCGACCAGCTCCGGCATGCGCCGTTGCGGCCCGATGACGCGGCGGTCGTCCTCGGCGTCCGGCTGCGGGCCGCCGCCGCGCTGCGGGAGCAGTGCACCACTGCCGCGGACGGGATCCCGGTGCTGCTGCACGCCTCGCCGGACCCGTGGGCCACCGGTCCTTCCCCCGGCCACGCCGCCACGGGCCGGCTGCTGCTGAACGCCTGGGCCGGCCTGCCCGCCACGGTCGCGGAGGCCGCGGCGACCGCGACGGTCCATGCCTACGTGACCGCGCTGAGCGACCTCGACCTGCCGGCACACGTCCGGGCCCTGGTCGCGGCCGGCGCGACCGGCATCAACCTCTATCACCTCGGGCTCGCCTCCGAAACCGCGTGGCGGACCCTGCACGCCACCGCCGAGACGCTGGAGCAACCGTGAACCACACCTGGGACCCCGACCGGCGCCGCGCCGCGCTGCACGCCCTCGCCGACGCCCTGACCGGCGCCCGCGACCGGATCCTGCCGGTCACCGCCGCCGAGACCGGCCTCGCCGAGGCCCGGCTCACCGCCGAACTGGAGCGGACCACCGGCCAGCTACGGCTGCTCGCAGACCGCATCGCCACCGCCGGCGCCGCGGTCGTCGCGCCCGCCGCCGCGGCCGGCGGCGCGGACGTCGTGCTGGTCCGGGTGCCGATCGGGCCGGTCGCGGTGTTCGCCGCGTCGAACTTCCCCCTCGCCTTCGGGGTGCTCGGCGGCGACACCGCCGCCGCCCTCGCGGCCGGCTGCCCCGTCGTCGTCAAGGCACACCCGGCCCAGCCGCGCACCGCCGATCTGCTCGCCGGCCTCGCCGCCGCGGTCCTGCCCGAGGGCGTGTTCCGGCTCGTCCACGGCGGCGTCGACGCCTCGCTCGCGCTGGTGCGCGACCCGGCGATCCGGGCGGTCGCCTTCACCGGATCCCCGACCGGCGGGCGGGCGCTCATGGACGCCGCCGCCGCCCGTCCCGACCCGATTCCCGTGTTCGCGGAGATGGGCTCGCTGAACCCGGTCTTCGTCCTGCCGTCGGCGCTGCCGAACCCCAAATGGCCGGGCGCGCTCGCCGCCGCCGTCACCGGCTCGGCCGGGCAGTTGTGCACCAAGCCCGGGCTCGTCGTCGTGCCGCCGGCCGCCGACGGCTTCGTCGCGGCGTTCGGCGCCGCGGTTGCCGCGGCCAGCCCGTTCGACCGGATGCTGACCCCCGCGATGGCCGACGCCCACGCGCGGTGGCGGACCCGCGCCGCCGGCCTCGGGGCCGTGACCGGCGGCGCGTCACCCCGGCACGCGTTCACCGTCGAGGTCGGCGCGGTCGCCGGTGAACTGCTCGAAGAGCACTTCGGTCCGGCCGCCGTCGTCGTGCGCACCCCCGTCGAACGCTACGGCGAGATCGCCGCCGCCCTGCCCGGCTCGCTCACCGCGACCGTCCTCGCCGCACCCGACGACGAGCTGCTGCCCGGGCTGCTGGCCGACCTTGTGCCGCTCGCCGGCCGGATCGTCCTCAACGGCGTCCCTACCGGCGTGGCCGTCTGCGACGCGACGCACCACGGCGGGCCGTGGCCGGCGACCTCGAACCCGCTGCACACCTCGGTCGGCACCCGCGCCGTCGACCGTTTCCTGCGCCCGGTCGCCCTGCAGGGCTTCCCGCCCGAGCTGGCGGCCGCCGGTCAGGTCTCCAGGACGTTCATGTAGACGGCGTTCAGGATCCGCCACCCGTCCGCGGTCCTGATGAGGTGCAGGTACTCGCGGTAGACCGGGCTGTGCACGGTGACCGTGGCGATCTCGTGGTAGATCTCGTTGACCGTGACGTCGAACGTGAAGCCGGCCGGTTTCCGCGCCACCCCTTCGCCTTCCCGCGTCCAGCCGATCATGTCCGCGGCGCCCATCGACTCCGTGGCGAGCTGCCCGGCCGGGTCGGTCCTGACCCCGGTCTTCGCCAGCGCCGGGTGCAGGGCGCGCTCCATCCGGCCGGCGTCGCCGTCGAACCAGCCCTCGAAGTAGTCCGTCACCGTTGCGACCACGGCGGCCGTGTCGTCCATGTCCGCTCCTCCCTCATGGTTTCGTCGTCATCGTGGCTTCACGGATCGCACCGGCACGGTGCCGGCGGACAGCGCGCGGATCCGGGTGAGCAGGGCGACGACCAGCGGTGCCGTCTGGAAGTCCCACGATCCGCCGTCCCAGTAGTGGGAGCGCTGCTGGAAGAACAGGCACGCCCGCAGCACGTCGACGTCGCCGGGGAGCTCGCCGGTGCGCTCCCAGTGGCGCTGGACCGGGACCGCCAGTTCGGCCAGTCCCGCCGACCCGCCATGCAGGTCGTAGCCGTTGTACGTGTGCGCGAACGTCACCAGTTCCGGGAAGCCGGCCTGCTCGTCGGGCACGCGCACCGACGCCGCACCGGCAACCGCGTGCAACCGCACCTCCTGCGCGGTGACCTCGTGCCGCTCGGCGAACACGTCGACCAGCAGCCGGGTGCCGGGCCCGTCGGGTTCGAGCCGGAACTCGAAGCGGCCGTGCAGCCCCGGCACCGGGAACACCATCCGCGGCTCGTCGAGCTCCAGCAGCACGTCGAGCTCGGGCAGTCGCAGCGCGTGCTCGTCGACCAGGTGTCCCGCCCGGGCCCGGATGACGGCGTGGAGATACACCTGGATGCGGCGCAGTGTCTCGGCCGGCACGTCGGCCCGCCGGGGCGGTTCGAGGGCGCCGAGCAGGTGCGCGTGGTTGCCGCGCCGGGCCAGGTCGACCGGGCGCTCGCCGGCGGCGGTGCGCAGCCCGCGCCAGGCGCCGAGCCCGACGAGCCGCTCCACGACCGCCACGGCCGCGCCCGCGTGCGCCGCCTGGTGCAGCGGTGCGAACCAGGACGCGCCGCCGGGCCGGACCGCGTTGACCAGGCCGGGCTCGGCGTCGAGGA
This sequence comes from Dactylosporangium cerinum, assembly GCF_042653625.1. Taxonomy (NCBI): domain Bacteria; kingdom Bacillati; phylum Actinomycetota; class Actinomycetes; order Micromonosporales; family Micromonosporaceae; genus Dactylosporangium; species Dactylosporangium cerinum. Next base: position 360,021 of record NZ_JBHSIU010000010.1, read on the forward strand.
CCGCGAACACTCCCGGCCAGTCGTACCGTTTCGCGCAGTCGGCCAGCCGCTGCCGCACCAGCACCTGCGGCGACGTCGGCGACGTCAAGCGAGTCGTGCCGTCCCACGTCTGCTCGGCCATTGACGCATCATGCCGCACCCGGCGGGCGATCTGCCGGCGGCCGGTCACCGGTGAACCTGTGATGGCGGCACGGTTGAACGTGCCGCACCCGGCATTGCCAGCCGTCAGGGGTGGCGGGACCCTGGGCCGGTGGTGTGGATGGTGCGGAACAGGACCACGACCATCAACGACGACCCGAAGGTGCTGCTGCGGGTCCGCCTCGACCCCGCCGCCGGTGGCGACGCCGTCACCGTGGAAGCGACCCGGATCGTGTCGCGGCTCATGACTCCCCGGCCGGGTGAGCGGTACGCCGCCTATTACGACCCGGCCGACCACCGCCGGTTCCTGCTCGTGGCGGTGCTCCCGGCAGCGCCCTGAAAAGTGTTATCCGGCTGGTGGGTTCCCGGTCTGGAGTACCCGTAGGGGCCGCCCGGTGGGCGGCCGGGACGAGGTGCGAGCGCGGGAGCGGGCAGTGAGTGCACCGGAACGACGGGATGACGAGCTCGTGGCGGCGGTCCGCGCCGGCGAGCGGGGCGCGATGCGCGTGCTGGCCACGCGGTATCTGCCGCTGGTGTACACGGTGGTGGGCCGGGCCGCGGAGCCTGGACTGGACGTCGACGGCATCGTCCGGGAGACCATGGCCGGACTGGTGGCCGGGCTGTCGACGCTGCGCGAGCCGACGCGGTTGCGCGCCTGGGTGGTCACGATCGCCATGCGGCACCTCGCCGACGCCCGCCGGCAGCGGCTGACCCCGGGTGACCGGCTCACCGATCCGGCCGCCGCCTTCGCCGGGCTCGTCCTGCTGCGGCAGGCGCTGACCCGCGAGCAGCGGGAGGTGGCGGAGGCGACCCGGTGGCTGGATCCGTCGTACCGGGACCTGTTGTCGCTGTGGTGGCTGGAGGTCGGCGGGCACCTGAGCCGGTTCGACGTGGCCGCCGCGGTCGCGCTGCCGGTGCCGCACGTGGCGGTCCGCGTGCAGCGCATGCGCGAACAGCTGGACACGGCTCGGCGGGTGGTCGGTGTGCTGCGCAGCCGACCGGTCTGCGACGAGCTGCCGGCCCTGGTGGCGAGCTGGGACGGGCAGCCGGATCCGTTGTGGAGCAAGCGGATCGGCCGGCACCTGCAGGGCTGCCACGGCTGCGCCGAGCGGGTCGGCGGCCGGCTGGTCCCACCGGAGCGCCTGCTCGCGGGCCTGCCGCCGCTCGTCCCGCCGGCGCCGAGGGCTTCCGCCGGCTGATCGACGGCGCGCACCGGCTCGGCGCCCGCATCATGCCGATGTTCGGCGCCAACGTGGCCGCCCGGGACCTGCCCGGCTTCGAGACCTGGGCGGCGCCCGGGCAGCTGCTCAACCCCAGCGGGCACACCCCGATCGGCTCGGTCGACTGGGACGCGTCGCGCCACTTCGACCATAGCTGGGGCGCCCTGATCAACCCGTCGTACGAGCCGTGGCGCCGGCACCTCGCGGAGCAGATCGTGCGGCTGCACCACGAGTACGGCTTCGACGCGGCGTTCCTGGACATCTCCGCGATGTACAACAACGACCCGCGCGGCAGCACCACGGCCGGCCTGCAGGCCCTCGTCGACCTGCTCCGCGAGGGCAACCCCGACCTGCTCATCGCCGGTGAGGCCTGGTTCGACGGGATCGGCGGCATCATCCCGCTCGTGCAGGCTGGCCACCGCGACACCGTGCCGACCCATCACGACCAGCCGGACCAGGCCCTGTTCGCCGGCACCAACCGGTCGTTCGGCCACGTCTGCCTCGGCGACCCCGCGCACGGCTCGACCGGCGTGCACGAGGCCGGCTACAACGCGCACTGGCGGCTGCCGGTCCGCGAGGGTGTCATCCCGACGCTCACCGTCGTCGACGACACCCTCACCGCGGCGCCCGACCGGGTCGCCCTGATCGTCCAGGACGCCCAGGAGTACGCGGCCAAGTACCTCAGCTGACCGCCCGGTGATCGGGACGGCCGCCGTGGGCCTGAGCAACCTGCGGCGGGCGTCCGCCATGACGGCCGCCGTGGGCCCGAGCAACCCGCGGCGGCCGTCCGCCGTTCAGGCCGGCCCACCACCGGCGCAGCACCGACCGGGGCAGCAGGACCGCCCTGATCCGGGTGGCGGTGGACGCGTGCCCGGCGAGGTCCTTGCGGATCGCCCCCAGCGCACTGCGCAGCTCCCGGGCGGCAAGTGGCCGGCGGGCGTACCGGGCGTGCTCCTCGACCTCGTTGAGCAGCCGGACGCCGGCGCGGGCCCGATCGTGCAGGCGCCCCTCGACGACGAGCCGCTCGACGGTCGCCCGCGGCGTCTCGGTGCCGTGGACGGGCAGCCGGTAGTCGAGCATGGTGTCGATCAGCTCGTCCCAGGCGTGGTGGGCGTGCGATCTCGCGGAGTCCTCCGTGGTCCCGGTGGACGCGCGCGCCATGCGGCCGCGGCGGACCCGGCGGCGGGCCGCGGCAGGGGAGAGCAGGAGCAGCAGGACAAGGGCCCACGGACCGCCCCGCACCAGCAGCAGCTCCACTGTGGACTGTCCAGTCCGGTCGCCGGACCCGCCGGGGTCGGCCACCGCCGGGGTCGTGGGTCCCGGGGCCGGCCCGGCGGTCGTCCCGGTCGGGCCGGGCACGGGGCCGCCCCGCGGCTGGTCGTCGGGCTCCCTGCTGGCGGCGGTGTTGGGCACGTAGCTGGTGTCCGCCGAGCCGCCGATCGCCGACGGCGGGGTCGCGTCGAACGGCAGCCAGCCGAAGCCGGGGAAGTACACCTCGGTCCAGGCGTGCAGGTCCCGGTTGGTCATGGTCCTCGTCCCGTCGCGGGTGGCGCCGCGGGCGAAGCCGATCGCGACCCGGGACGGGATCCCCGCCTCGCGCAGCAGCCAGCCGAATGCCGCGGCGTACTGGACGCAGAACCCGTGCCTGGTGCGCAGGAAGGCGGCGATGTCGGTGTCGGGGCCGACGCCGGTGTCGTAGCGGAAGTTGTTCGCCGCGGAGAAGAACGCGCGGATCGCCGCGACCTTGTCGAACTGGGTCACCTTGCCCCGCACCAGTTCCTCCACGGTGGACCGCACGAGCGCGTTCGGCGGCGCGGCGAGCATGTCCTTGAGCGCCGGGTCGGTGGGGTCCAGCGGGGCCGCGCCGCGCAGGTCGCCGGGTGTGATGTCGGGCCGGGCGTAGGTCAATGAGTAGCGCCTGCCCGCCGCGGTCTGCCGCCGCGACGACACGACCGTGGTCCGGGGGTCGAACGTCCAGCTCGGGTCGACGCCGTCGATCCGGGTCGGCCACGCGTAGATCGGCAGGTAGCCGTCGCCGAGCCCGGCGGCGACCTCGATGTCGGCCCGAAACGTGGTGCTCGTGACCGCGCCGTCCCACGGCGGCCGGTCGAAGCCGTCGACGACCGGCCTGCCGGTGCCGGCCGGCCGCTCGGTGAAGCCCCGCTCGGTCAGCCGGTCGAGGATGTTGAGGCGCAGGTAGTAGGGGTCGGGTTCGGTCGCGTTCGTCACCGTGACCATGGGGACCGTCGCGCCCTGGTGCAGCCGGCCGGCGAACTCGGCGAGCATGCTCACCGACCGGCTCTCCTCCGGGGCGCCCCAGCCGCCGGACCGGTCCAGGGCGCCGCCCGGCATGGTGAACGGCACGAGCGGCACGAGGATCGCCAGGCCGACGCCGAGGGCGCCGAGTCGCTGGCCGGCGGCGGTGAGCGGCGACGGCAGCCACGGGTCGAGATCGCGCCCGTCGCCGCTGAACCGCCGGCCGAAGCGGCGGACCCGGTCGACGCTGTCGGCGACCAGCAGCCACAGGAAGCCCACCGCACCCAGGACGAACGGCCACCAACTGGTGCTGCCGTCGGTCACGGCGACCGGCACCGAGTACACCGCGAGCATCGGCAGGCCGGCGAGCGCGGGCCGGCGCAGCACGACCGTGAGCAGGTCGACGAGCCAGGCGACGGCGGCGACGCCGAGCACGGCCACGAACAGGAGGCTCTCCCGGTCGCTGACGGGTGCCGCGAACCTGCGCATCTCGTCGGCGGCGGTGCGCACCAGGGCGCCGAAGTGGGCGAAGGTGCCCGGTGCGGGGATGACGCCGCCGTACTCGCGGCCGCTGGGGAACAGCCAGGTCAGGACCAGCAGCCCGGCGAGCGCCATGGTCGCGCCCGGCGCCCAGCGCGGTGTGCGCCCACCGCGCAGCAGCAGGGCCGCGCCGCACATGGCCGCCACCACCAGCACCGCCCGCACCGCCCAGGTGACGTGGTCGAACATGGTGGTCACCGGCAGCGCGGCCAGCAGCGCCGACCCGGCGGCCACCAGTGTGAGACGCCTGTCCTGGCTCATCCGGCCCCCGTTGTTCGGCGCTGTCACGGTGTTGGACTCCTCAATACGACGCCCGGTTGCCCGCCGGGGGTTGCCGGAGCCTCATCGCGAAATAGCAGTAGCGCCAATTGGTTTGTTGTGCAAACCTATTGGCATGACTTCCGATGCGGTTCCTGCCGGCGAACCCCACCGGCTCCTCGCGCAGAGACTGCGGTCCCGGTGACCGACGACGCCGGGACCCCGCACCCCGTCACCGGGCTCGACGACGTCGTGCACCAGCGGGTCAGGCTCGGCATCCTCACCATCGCGCACGAGGCCCGCCGGGTGGAGTTCGGCTTCCTGCGCACCCAGCTGGAACTGACCGCCGGCAACCTCTCCCAGCACCTCGGCGTGCTGGAGACCGCGGGTCTGGTCGAGGTCGAGAAGGGGTACGCCGGCAGGCGCGGCCGGACCTGGATCACCCTCACCCCGGCGGGCACCACCGCGCTCGCCGAGGAGATCGCGCGCCTCAAGCAACTCATCGCCCGGATCGAAACGCCCCAATGACACCAGGAGGCACCATGACCGCACCGCAGATCGACCGTGCCCGCCTGTCCCGCCGCGGCGTCATCACCGCGGCCCTCGCGGCCGGGCTCACCGTGCCGTTCGGGTTGCCCGGCCGGGCGGGGGCAACGGCCGCCGCCGGCCCGCCGCGGCCCGTCCTGCCCGCGCCGACCGGCCCGTTCCCGGTCGGCACGGTCCCGCTGCACCTCGTCGACCGGTCCCGGCCGGACCCCCTGACCGGCCCGCCGCACCACCGCGAGCTGATGGCAAGCGTCTGGTACCCCGCCCGCGACGCAGCCCGGCACCCGCGGGCGCAATGGCTGCCCGATGCGTCGCTGAACGCGCTGCTGACGCAGAACGGGTTTCCGCCCGACGTGGTGTCGACCCCGTTCACGGCCGGCCGCCTGGGCGCCCCGGTGCGGCGGTCGGGCGAGCGGCTGCCGGTCGTGGTGTTCTCGCACGGCGCGCACGGCCACCGCTTCGAGTACACGACCGTGGTGCAGGAGCTGGCCAGCCACGGTTACGCGGTGGTGACCGTGGACCACACCTACGACGCGTTCACCGGGTTCCCCGACGGCCGGATCCTCGAACCGCTGCGGGACGGTGACTTCTTCCTCGGCGCCCGCGACTTCGCCGACGACATCCCGTTCGTCCTGGACTGCATCGAGGACCTCGCCGCCGGGCGGAACCCCGACGCCGACCACCGGCCGCTGCCCGCCGGGCTGCGCGGCGCCCTCGACCCGCGCCGCATCGGCATGTTCGGCTGGTCGAAGGGCGCGACGGCCACCGCCTGGACCATGCTGGCGGACCGGCGGGTCCGCGCCGGGCTGGCCATCGACGCCCCGATGGAGCCGCGCGTCGAGGCCGATCTCGACCGGCCCTTCATGCTGATGACCGCCGAGTTCACCCGCGCCGAGGAGCCGGTGGCCCAGTGCTGGTCGCACCTGAAGGGGTGGCGGCTCAACATCCAGGCCGACGGGGCGAGCCACCGCTCGTACTGCGACTACGAGGTGTTGATGCCGCAGCTGGCGGCCGTGGTCGGGATGAGTGACGAGGAGCTGCTGGGCTGGATCGGCCCCCTCGATCCGTCCCGGGGGCTGCGCATCCAGCAGGCATACCCCCTCGCGTTCTTCGACCAGCACCTGCGCCACCGCCGCCAGCGCCTCCTCGACGGCCCGTCCCGGGCGTTCCCCGAGGTGCGCTTCATCCCGTAGGCGCAGCGTCGCGCTCCCTGACCACGCCGGGCGGGGAGCGCGACGCGGCCGCCGGTCAGACCAGGCCGAGCTCGCGGGCCCGCCGGACGGCCTCGCTGCGGCTCGTCACCTGCAGCTTGCGCAGCACGTCGCGGATGTGGGTGCGCACCGTGCCGACCGACACGTGCATCATCGCCGCGACCTCCTCCACCGGCGTCAGCGCCGCCAGGTGCCGCAGCACCTCCGCCTGCCGGGCGCTGAGCACGGGCACCGGCCCGGCCACCAGCGACCGGCCCGGATCCGCCACCGCGACACCCGGCAGCCGCAACAGCCGGCGCAGGGCGGCGTCCGACTCGTACACGGCGCGCGTGCCGCCGTCGTCGACCGTGAACTCGACCGCCGTCTGCAGCGCCTCCGCGGCCCGTGCGTGGTCGCCCTGGCGGGCCGTGGCCGCCGCGACCAGCAGCCAGGCGTCGACGAGGACCCCCACCGGCAGGCCGGGCTGCCGCAGCACCCGGTGCGCGCACTCGACCGCGTGCTGCGGGTCGCCGGCGGCGAGGAACGCGGCGCCGCGGACCACGTCGACCTCCGGCCGGTCATCGGCGTTGCCGCCGAGCCGGGTCAGGCCGTGGAACGCCTCCTCGTGCCGGCCCATCGCGACCAGGACCCGCAGCTCGGCGAGGTCGAGCTCGTCCCGCACCCACCTGCGGGCCGGCGCCGCGACCGGTGTGCCACGCAGCACCGACAACGCGGCGGGCAGCTCACCACGGGCCCGCAGCAGCCGGGACCGCACGATGGCCAGGGTGGCCGCGTAGACGGTCTCCCGCGGCCCGGCGCCGGCCTCCAGCCCGGCCTCGGCGGTGTGCAGGTGGTGCCAGGCGGCGGCGGTGTCGTACCGTTCGACCGCCACCCAGGCGAGGGCGGCGTCGGCGACGTGCCGCGGCCCCCGGTTCAGCGCCTGGGTGCGCGCCACGACGTCGGACGCCCACTGCGCCGCGTCGTACGCCGCCCGCAACCGGCCCAGCAGCGCCTCGGTGAAGGCCAGGTGCTGGGTGCAGTACGCGAGCAGCCCGCCGCACCGTTCGCTGACCGCCGCCCGGATCGCCGCGGCGTATCCGTCGGCGGCCTGGGCGAGCCGCCCCGCCCGCAGGTGCGCGGTCGCGACCCCGGACAGCACGAACACCGACAGCTCGGGCCGGGCCGCGACCCGGCCGGGGTCGACCTGGGGCAGCAGCTGCATCGCCGTCTGCGTGACCGCCTGGAGCAGCTCGGCGTCGCCCGTCTCGTAGGCGACCGTCTGCCGCACGAGGCAGGCCGCGAGCCGGCTCGGCAGTGCCGCGTCCGGGCCGGGCAGCCACGCGTCACCGGCCAGCAGCCGCTCCGCGCGGGCGACGTCGTCGTGACTGAGCGCGAGCGCGGCGGCGACCATCACGCCCTCTGAGGTCGCCGGTGTCGCCGGCATACCGGCGAGCAGGCCGGTGAGCAACCCGGTCGGGCCGTCCATGATGACCTCGGCGACGGCGAGGCCGTCGACGACGAACCGGGCCGCCGCGTCCCAGGCGCCCACCGCGGCGGCGTGCCCGACCGCCCCGGGCAGCTCGCCGTGCCCGGCGCACCACCGGGCCGCGACGAGCCGGGCCGAGCGCTCCTCCTCGGCCGGCAGCCGCAGCCGGTCGCGCAGCACCGCGCGGAACAGCGGGTGGAACCGGTGGGTGCCCCGCATCCCCGGCACGTCCTCCAGGAACGCGCCGGCCTCCTCCAGGTCGGCGAGCACGTCCCAGGCGCCACGGGTGCCGTGCGGGCCGCCGACGAGCGCCGCGAGCTCGGCGGTGAACGCGTCGAGCCGCCCGACCCCGGCCAGGAGCCGCCGTTGCGGCGGCGTCAGCCGGTCGAGGATCTCCCCGGTGAAGTAGTCGACGACGTAGTCGTGGCCGGCCAGCGCGGGCACGGTCACGCCGTCGCCGGCCCGCATCGCCATCGCGCACAGCCGCACCCCGGCGAGCCAGCCCAGGGTCTGCCGGGTGACCTCGTCGAGGGCGGCGTCGGTGAGGTCGACGCCGTAGAGGGCGAACAGCGCCCGCACCTCGGCGGGATGCAGCGCGAGGTCGGCCGCGGGCAGCTCACTGAGCTGGTCGGTCAGCCGGTAGCGGTGCAGCGGGAACCGCGGCCGGTGCCGGCCGATCAGCACGAGCCGCAGCCGGCCCTGCGCGTGCCGCAGCAGGAACTCGACCTCGTGCAGCTGCTCCGCGTCGAGCCAGCCCACATCGTCCAGGACCAGCACGATCGGGTCATGGTGCCGGGCCAGCACCGCCGCCAGCTCGATCACGGCCCCGTGGTCGCACCCCTCGGTCCAGTCCAGCAGCGCCGCGGGCAGCAGCGCGCCGGCCCGCCGCAGGGCGGCCAGCAGGTGCCGCCACATGCGCGCCGGCTGCCGCCGGTCGTCCTGGTCGAGGGTGAGCCAGGCGATCGCGTCCCAGCCGGGGCTGTCGTCGGCCCACGCCGCGATCAGCTGGCTCTTCCCGGACCCGGCCGGGCCGGTGACGACGGTGACCGGCCGGTCGGTCAGGCTCCACAGCGCGTCGATGAGCCGCTCCCGCCGCAGCCACCGCTCCACCGGCTCGGGCCGGGCGAGCTTCGCGGGCAGCAGCGCGGACGCGGCCGCCCGGTCCGGCGCGTCGCCAGTGACGCTTCTGATCGTGTCGATGGGTCCAGCATGGCAGCGCGACACCACTGGCGCCACGCGCGCCGTGGCGGGACGCCGCCACACCCGGGTGTCACACCGCTGAGGCTTGACCTTCCAGCTACTGGAACGGGTTGACTGGACGCATGACACCGGGCGTCACCATCGGGGAATTCTCGCGGCTGTGCCACCTCAGCGCCAAGACGCTGCGGTACTACCACGACATCGAGCTGCTGGTGCCGGCTGGCGTCGACGGCACCGGCTACCGGCGGTACGCGCCCGGTCAGGTCGACGACGCGCACCTCATCCGGCGCCTGCGCGACCTCGACATGCCGATCGCCGAGATCCGGGGCGTGCTCGCCGAGCCGGACCCGGCCGCGCGGCAGGACGCCCTGGCGCGGCACCTGGACCGGATGGAGGCCGAGCTCACCCGCACCCGGGACGTCGTGGCCTCGCTGCGGCGGCTGCTGGGGTCCGGGCCCGACCTGCCGGTGCGGTACCGCCGGGCGCCGGGGTCGCCGGTGCTGCGGATGTCGGCGCGGCTGGCCCGCACCGAGGTGACGGACTTCTGCCGGCGGGTCTACCCCGAGATGTACGCGATTCTCGGCGCCCTCGGCACCGACCCGGCGGGACCCGCCGGGGCGACCTACTCGGCGGAGTTCTTCGAGGGTGAGACCGGTGACGTCGTCGCCTTCGTGCCGGTGGCGGCGTCAGCGGTGCCCCCCGGCGACGACCGTTTCGACATCCTCCCGCCCACCCGGTACGCCATTGCCGTCCACAGTGGACCGTTCGGCGACTGTGACATCACCTACGGCCGGCTCGGCCTGCACGTGGCCGAGCACGACATCGCACTGCCCGACCCGATCGTCGAGCTCTACCTCGTCGGACCGGACGAGACCGACGACCCGGACCAGTTCCGCACCGAGATCTGCTGGCCCATCCAACCTTGAGGAGCATTTCGCATGACCGACCTCGCCATCGCCCACGTCACCGTCGACTGCACGGACGCGGCCGCCCTCGCCGCGTTCTACGCCGGGCTGCTGGACCGCCCCGTGGACCCCTCGCCGACCGAGTTCTTCGCCACCGTCGGCCGCTCGGCCGGCGCCCACCCGGTGCTCATGTTCATCCAGGTGCCGGACCGCACCCCGGGCAAGAACAGCATCCACCTGGACCTGCACACGGCCGACCTGCCCGGTGCGGTCGCCCGCGCGGTCGGCCTCGGCGCCAAACACGTCGCGGACTTCGCCGAGTACGGCGTGGTCTGGACGACGCTCGCCGACCCGGAGGGTAACGTCTTCGACATCGGCGCGAGCTGATCTGCACCAGGGAGGCGCGGCTTGGACGGCGACCGGCGGAAGCGCTTCGTCGAACTCCACCGGGAGGGCTGCTTCCTGCTGCCCAACGCGTGGGACGTCGGCAGCGCCCGGATCCTCGAGGCGGCCGGCTTCCCGGCCGTGGCGACCACCAGCGCCGGGATCGCGTTCTCCCTGGGCCGCCCCGACCACGACTTCTTCGCCGAGCACGGACCCGCCGGCCGCATCGACCGCGACACGATGCTCCGGCGGGTCCGTGAGATCACCGCCGCCGTCGCGGTGCCGGTGAGCGCCGACCTGGAAGAGGGGTTCGGCGAGGCGCCGGAGACGGTCGCGACCACGATCAGGATGGCCCTGGCCGCCGGGGCCGCGGGTGGCAACATCGAGGACTTCACCGGTGAGCGGGCCCGCCCGCTGCACGACCGGGCGCTCGCGGTGGACCGCATCCGGGCCGCCCGGGCCGCCGTGGACGCCGCCGGCGAGCCGTTCGTCCTGGTCGGCCGCACCGACACGCTGCTGGTCGGCGGCTCCGTCGCCGAGTCCGTCGAGCGGGCCAACGCCTACCTGGCGGCCGGCGCGGACTGCGCGTTCGTGCCGGGCGCCGCCGACGCCGCCACCATCGCCACCCTGGTCCGCGAGCTGGACGGCCCGCTCAACGTCGTCATGGGCCTCACCGGCAACGCGCTCTCCCTCGACGACCTGCGCGACCTCGGCGTGCGCCGGGTCACCGTCGGCGGCAGCATCGCCCGCGCCATGTACCGCCACCTGCAGCGCGCCGCCCAGGAGCTGGCGCAGGGCACCTTCTCCTACGCCCAGGACCAGCTCTCCCAGGCCGACCTCAACGACCTGTTCCGCCCGCACCAACCCGACCGTGGATGACGGCCTGGCGTCGACGGGTGTCGCAGACGCACGAACTTCTCGTCGACGGCGGTCGGCTGACCAAGCGGTACGTGTCGTGGTCGCGCGGCGAACACCTTCGGGAGTGGGCCGTGCTGCGCCGGGTGTACGCCCGGTATCCCGACCTGGTGCCCGAGCCGATCGCCGCCGACCTGGATGCCGACCCGCCCACCGTCAGCATGAGCCTGCTGCCGGGCACGCCGCTGACCGACGGCTTGGACACCGGTCAGCAGGTCGCGTTGGCCGCGTCGCTGCGTCAGTTGTGGTCGGTGCCGTGCGCTGACCTCCCCGAACGCCGGGACCACCCCGCCGAGTTGCACGCGCTGATGACTGAGCGCATGGCGGGCGTGGACCTGCCCGGCTCGGCGGGCGAGGCCGCCCGCGCCGCCCGGTCCTTCCTGGCCGGGCTTCGCCTCGGCCCCGCCGGCCACACCGTGCTGGGCCACACCGACCCGAACCTCGCCAATTACCTGTGGGACGGGCAGCGGATCCGGATCGTCGACTTCGAGGACGCCGGCCGGTCCGACCGCGAGTTCGAACTGGCCGACCTGGTCGAACATCTCTCGGCCCGGCGCGCCGACTGGACCGGGTTCCTCGCCATGTTCGACCTCGACGGCGACCGGCTGCTGGACGCGCGCCGGCTCTACGGCATCTTCTGGCTGCACCTGCTCCGCCCCGGCGGACCCGCCGAACGCCGGAACCCGGCCGGCACCCTCGACCAGCAAGCCGAGCGACTCCTCAACCTGCTCTGATCAGGTGCGCCACGGGCGGCCAATCGACGAATGGAAAGAGGAGCACCCACTCCTTCCATTCTTAACGTATACCGTGTCCCGGGGCTTGTGGCAAGACCCGGGTCGTGGCGCAGAATCGCTCCTCGAACGATCGGAGCTGATGACGTGAATTCGCTGACCACCAGTGCGTTCGACCTTCCCGACCACCTGACCCCGAAAGCGGACCCGGCGCTGATCGCCGGCGACGAGCGGCACTTCGCGGCCATCGCGGAGAGCCTCGAGCAGTCGATCGCCGAGTTGTCGGACCGCCTCGACGCCGAGCGCCTGGCGCCCGGCGGCATCGGGGAGGCGGCGATGAACCGGGACCAGGAGATTCACCGGCTCACCGCCCGACTGCGGGCGCTGCGCCGCTACGGGCTGGACCTGTGCCTCGGGCGGATCGTCGGCGAGGACGGCGAACCGGTCTACGTCGGCCGGCTCGGGCTCACGGACGGTTCGGGCCGCCGGCTGCTGCTGGACTGGCGCTCGCCCGCCGCGGAGCCGTTCTTCGGCGCGACCCACGCCAACCCGATGGGGCTGGCCAGCCGCCGCCGCTACCGGTGGACCCGCGGACGGATCAGTGACTACTGGGACGAGGTGTTCACCGCCGACGGGCTGGAGGGGCACGCCGCGCTGGACGACCAGTCCGCGTTCATCGCCAGCCTGGGCGGCAACCGGTCGGCCCGGATGCGCGACGTGCTCGGCACCATCCAGGCCGACCAGGACGCCATCATCCGCGCCGGGTCCGCCGGTGCGCTCGTCGTCGACGGTGGTCCCGGCACCGGCAAGACCGTCGTCGCGCTGCACCGCACCGCGTACCTCCTGTACGCCGACCCTCGCCTCGGGCACCGCCGGGGCGGTGTGCTGTTCGTCGGGCCGCATCAGCCGTACCTGGCCTACGTCGCCGACGTCCTGCCCAGCCTCGGCGAGGAAGGGGTGCAGACCTGCACGGTGCGGGACCTCGTCGCCGAGGGCGCGACGGCGGTGCCGGAGACCGACCCGGAGGTGGCCCGGCTGAAGTCGTCGGCGGACCTGGTGGGCGCGATCGAGGCGGCCGTCCGGTTCTACGAGCGGCCGCCGGCGAAGGGGATGGCGGTCGAGACGGACTGGGACGAGCTCTGGCTGAGCGCGGAGGACTGGGCCGAGGCGTTCGAGGCGGTGGACCCCGGCACGCCGCACAACGAGGCGCGCGACCAGATCCTGGAGGAGCTGCTCGCGATCCTGGCGGCCAAGCACGACGGCGACGTGCCGGACGAGCAGCTGCGCACGTCGCTGCTGCGCAACCGGGAGCTGACCGCGGCGCTGCACCGGGCCTGGCCGCTGATCGAGGCGGCCGACCTCGTCGGTGACCTGTGGTCGGTCCCCGCCTACCTGCGCCGGTGCGCGCCGTGGCTCGGGCCTGAGGAGGTGCTGAAGCTGCACCGCACCGACGCGCAGGCCTGGACGGTGTCGGACCTTCCGTGGCTGGACGCGGCCCGGCAGCGGCTCGGCGACCCGGAGGCGTCCCGGCGGCAGCATGAGCGCGCCGCCGCCCTCGCCGCCGAGCGCGAGCAGCGGGCCAGGGTCGTCGACGACCTCAGCGCGGTCCTCGACGACGACTACGGCGTCGGCCTGGTGACGATGCTGCGCCATGAAGGCTGGAAGGACACCCTGGTCGACGCGGCCGCCCAGCCCGGCACCATGCCGGACCTGCTGGCCGGCCCGTTCGCGCACATCGTCGTGGACGAGGCGCAGGAGCTGACCGACGCGGAATGGCAGATGCTGCTGCTGCGCTGCCCGTCGCGGAGCTTCACAATCGTGGGGGACCGGGCCCAGGCCAGGCACGGCTTCACCGAGTCGTGGCAGGAGCGGCTCGAGCGGATCGGCCTCACCCGGATCGACCTGGCGGCGCTGAACATCAACTACCGCACGCCGGCGGAGGTCATGGCGGAGGCGGAGCCGGTCATCCGGGCCGCGATCCCCGACGCCAACGTGCCGACCTCGATCCGCAGCAGCGGCATCCCGGTCACGCACGGATCGATGTCGGAGCTCGGCACGATCCTGGACACCTGGCTCGCGGCGCACGCCGACGGGATCGCATGCGTCATCGGCGACCCTGCGTTCCAGAGCACGTTCCAGGCCACGGACCGGGTCCGGTCGCTGACGCCCGAGCTGTCGAAGGGGCTGGAGTTCGACCTGGTCGTCCTCGTCGACGGCATCGGCAGCGCCGTCGACCGGTACGTCGCCATGACGCGCGCCACTCAGCGGCTGGTGATTCTGGCACGCGGGTAGACCTCAACCTTGGTCGAGGTCGTACGGTGGCTCGCGTGAGCATGGAAGTCACCGCCTGGAATCAGATGTACCAAGCCATCCACGCTTCGGAGGACCGGCGGCCGTTCTCGGCCGCCGCCCTGCGACGCATCGCCGCGTTCGCCCGTCCGCACCGGGCCCGGCTCGCCGGGTTCCTGTCCCTGAGCGTCGTCACGGCGCTCCTGGCCGTCGCCACCCCGGTGCTCGCCGGGCGGGTCGTCGACGCGATCGTCGGCGGTGGCTCCCGCGACACCGTGGTGACCCTCGCGGTGCTCATCGCGGTCATCGCGCTCGTCGAGGCAGGGGTCGGGCTGCTCGCCCGGCTCCTGTCGGCGAAGATCGGCGAGGGGCTGATCCTCGACCTGCGGACCGCGGTCTTCGACCACGTGCAGCGGATGCCGGTGGCATTCTTCACCCGGACCCGCACCGGCGCGCTCGTCAGCCGCCTCAACAACGACGTCATCGGCGCGCAGCGGGCGTTCAGCGGCACCCTGTCCGGGGTCGTGAGCAACCTGGTGACGCTGTCGCTGACGTTCGCGGTGATGGTGAGCCTGTCCTGGCAGATCACGCTGCTCGCATTGCTGCTGCTGCCGGTGTTCGTGCTGCCGGCGCGGCGGATGGGGACCCGCCTCGCCCGCCTCCAGCGGGAGGCCGCCATGCACAACTCGGCGATGAGCACCCAGATGACGGAACGGTTCTCCGCGCCGGGCGCGACCCTGGTGAAGCTGTTCGGCCGCCCGGCGGACGAGTCGGCGGAGTTTGCCCTGCGGGCCCGCCGGGTCCGCGACATCGGCGTCCGCACGGCGATGAACCAGACCGTCTTCATCACCGCCCTGACGCTGGTCTCCTCGCTCGCGCTGGCCCTGGTGTACGGCGTCGGCGGCGTCGCCGCGCTGCGCGGCAGCCTGGACGCGGGCGCGGTGGTGGCGCTGGCGCTGCTGCTGACCCGCCTGTACGCCCCGCTGACCGCCCTCGCCAGCGCCCGAGTCGAGGTGATGAGCGCCCTGGTCAGCTTCGAACGCGTCTTCGAGATCCTCGACCTGCGCCCGCTCGTCGCGGAGAAGCCCGACGCCCGCACGGTGCCCGCCGGCCCGGTCTCGGTCGAGTTCGACTCGGTCCGCTTCGGCTACCCGGCCGCGGACAAGGTGTCTCTCGCCTCCCTCGAAGAGGTCGCGACCCTCGACACGCGCGGCGGCGTCGAGGTCCTCCACGACGTCTCGTTCACCGCCGCGCCGGGCCAGATGATCGCCCTGGTCGGCTCGTCCGGCGCGGGCAAGTCGACGATCGCGCAGCTGCTGCCCCGCCTGTACGACGTCGACAGCGGCGCCGTCCGCCTCGGCGGTGTCGACGTGCGGGACCTGTCCGCCGACGCGATCCGGGCCACCCTGGGCATGGTCACCCAGGACGGGCACCTGTTCCACGAGTCCGTCCGCGCCAACCTGATGCTCGCCCGCCCCACGGCGACCGAGAAGGAGCTGTGGGCGGTGCTGCGCCGGGCCCGCCTGGACGACCTGGTCGCCGCGCTGCCCGACGGCCTCGACACCGTCGTCGGCGAGCGCGGCTACCGCCTCTCCGGCGGGGAACGGCAGCGCCTCACGATCGCCCGGCTGCTCCTGGCCGGCCAGCAGGTCGTCGTGCTGGACGAGGCCACCGCACATCTGGACTCGACGTCGGAGGCGGCGGTGCAGGCAGCGCTGGCCGAGGCACTTGCCGGCCGGACCGCGGTCGTCATCGCGCACCGCCTGTCCACGGTCCGCGCCGCCGATCTCATTCTCGTGGTCGAGGCGGGCCGGATCGTGGAACGCGGCACCCACACCGAGCTGCTCGCCGTCGGCGGCCGGTACGCCGAGCTCTACCACACCCAGTTCGCCCCGGCCGACGAACCGGTCCGGGCGTCCTGACGCGGGTTCAGAGATCGCCCAGGTGGAGCGGCCCGGATATGTTGGGGGCGTGTCGAAGGCATTCACCCGAGGGCAGAAGAGCCCGCTGTCGGCCCTCACCACGGCCGACGACCTCTACGTGGGCATCTTCCTGGACGCGCCGGGGCTGACCTGGGACGTGTCGTGCTTCGGGCTGGACGCCGGCAACAAGCTGTCCGACGACGCGTACTTCGTCTTCTTCAACCAGCCGGCGTCGCCGGAGGGCGCGATCCGGCAGCTCGGCCCGCAGCAGGGGGACACCGACTCGTTCCGGGCCGTGCTGAGCAAGGTGCCGGAGAAGATCGCCAAGCTGTCGTTCTGCGCGGCGATCGACGGGGCGGGCACGGCCAGCAAGCTGCGGTCGGGGCACGTGCGGCTGGTGGCCGGTGGGCAGGAGGTCATGCGGTACAGCTTCACCGGCGCCGACTTCGGCCCGGAGCGGGCGATCATCATCTGCGACCTGTACCGCAAGGGCGTCTGGCGGGCGGGTGCGGTCGGGCAGGGGTTCGCCGGTGGCCTGGCCGACCTGATCCGCTCCTACGGCGGCACCGTCGACGACGAGCCGGCACCGGCCGCACCGGCGGGTGCGGCACCGACCGCGCCAATGGGTGCGGCGCCGGCCGCGCCGGTGGGCGGGGCCCCGGCCGCGCCGGGCTTCGCGCCGCCGCCGGGACCTCCGGCCGGCCCGCCGCAGCAGAGCTTCGGCCCGCCGCCGCAACCCGGCTATCCGCCGCCGCAACCCGGCTATCCGCCGCCGCAACCCGGCTATCCGCCGCCGCAACCCGGCTATCCGCCGCCGCAACCCGGCTATCCGCCGCCGCAACCCGGCTATCCGCCGCAACAGGGCCTCCCGCCGCAACAGGGCCTCCCGCCGCAACAGGGCCTCCCGCCGCAACAGCCTGGCTTCCCGCCGCAGCCCGGGTATCCGCCGGGGCAGGGTGGGCCGCCACCCGTGCAGGGTGAGCGGGTCCAGCCGGGTGCCATGGTCAGCCTGCAGAAGTACCGCGAGGTGCCGGCGACCGGGCGGTGGACGAAGCAGAGCAGCAAGATGGTGAAGGTGACGCTCGGCCCGGAGTTCCACGCGCGCCGCGGGTCGATGGTCGCCTACCAGGGTGACGTCGAGTTCATCTACAAGGGCTCCGGCGGTCTGCGGGCGATGTTCGAGGGCTCCCTCACCGGGCAGGGCCTCAAGCTCATGACGTGCAAGGGCCAGGGTGAGGTGTTCATCGCGGAGAACGCCACCGACCTGCACATCGTCGAGCTGCAGGGCAACTCGCTGTGCATCAACGCCAACAACGTCCTCGCCTTCGACGCCACCCTGAGCACGGAGATCCAACGCATCGAGAGCCCGGGCATCCCCGGCGGCGGCGTGTTCCATCTCGTCGTGTCCGGCCAGGGGTCGGTCGTGGTCATGACGCGGGGCACGCCGGTGACGCTGCTGTGCCAGGGACCGACGTTCGCCGACATCGCCGCCGTGGTCGCCTGGACCACGGGGATGCGGGTCTCGGTGTCGACCCAGGTCAGGGTGTCCCGGCAGATGTACACGGGCGGCCCGGCCGAGGGACTCGCCCTGCAATTTATGGGGCTGCAGGGGCATTTCGTCGTGGTCCAACCCTACGAGGTGTGAAATTCATGCGGCGCGTCTGCCAACCCTCCCAGCGGACGTTCAGGGTGGCGGAGCATGATGGCTTACTGAGAGCGGGCTGTGCCCGTGCCCGGCAATACCTGGAGGATTCATGGGAGTCAGCCTCACCAAGGGCGGCAACGTCAGTCTGACCAAGGCCGCGCCTGGCCTGACCAACGTCAACGTCGGTCTCGGCTGGGACGTCCGCACCACCACTGGTGCGGACTTCGACCTCGACGCCAGCGCACTGCTGCTCGGCGCCGATGGCAAGGTCCTCAGCGACCAGCACTTTGTGTTCTTCAACAACCTCAAGTCGCCCGACGGCTCGGTCGAGCACACCGGTGACAACCTCACCGGTGAGGGTGAAGGCGACGACGAGATGATCAAGGTCAACCTCGGCGCGCTCGGCCCCGAGGTCGACAAGATCGTGTTCCCGGTCTCGATCCACGACGCCGACGCCCGTGGGCAGTCGTTCGGGCAGATCACCAACGCCTTCATCCGGGTGGTCAACGCGGCCGACAGCAACGAGCTGACCCGCTACGACCTGACCGAGGACTACTCGACGGAGACCGCGCTGGTCTTCGGCGAGCTGTACCGCAACGGCGCCGAGTGGAAGTTCCGCGCCGTCGGCCAGGGTTACGCCTCCGGCCTGGCCGGTATCGCCAAGGACTACGGCGTCAACGTGTAGCACCCGGTGGACGACGACGGCGGGCCCGCGCGCAAGAGCCGGGCCCGCCGGCGATCTGGTCAACTTGGTTGACGGTTCCTTCTGGGGCATGCTTCGATGTAGTCAACCAAGTTGACCACATCGGAGGCTTCCGTGCCCGTGCTCAGCCCCGCACCCGCGATCAGCCCGTTCCCCGGTGCCACCTTCCACCCGCTCGTCGCCCCGAGCCGCGGCGCCGAGCGCACCAGCGTCTGGCAGGCGACGATCGAGCCCGGCCCGCTGCCCGACCCGCATCAGCTCACCGCCGAAGAGGTGTTCGTCGTCCTCGACGGCACGGCCACCGTCCGGCTCGCCGGCGAGACCCTCACCGCCGGGCCGGGTGATGCGATCGTGGTGCCGCCGGACACCGATTTCGCCCTGCACAACACCGGCACTGGACCGTTGCGCCTGCTGTGCGCCCTGCCGGTCGGCGGCCAGGTCCGCATGCCAGACGGCGCCGTGTTCACCCCACCGTGGACCGCATGACCACCGGCCCCGGCGACCTGCCGCCGGTGCCGCTGGCGCGGCTGTTTGCGATGGCCGGCCGGTACCTCGTCGAGCGGCTGCACCAGCGTCTCGCCGACCGCGGCTGGCCCGACATCCCCCCGGCCACGGGCTACGTCCTGCTGGCCGCCCGGACGGGACCGACCACCGGCGGCGAGATCGCCCAGCTGATGCGCACCTCGAAGCAGGCGGCCTCGAAACTGCTGGAGAGCATGGAGCGGCGCGGGTTCGTCGAGCGCGGCGCCGCCGGCGCTGACGCCCGGACGAAGGCGGTCGTCCTCACTGACCAGGGCCGGGCCCTGCTCGCCGCCGTCGAGGACATCTACGTCGAGCTCGAGTCCGACTGGGCCGGGCTCATGGGCCACGACACCCTCGAGCTGATCCGCACCTCGCTGACCCGTGCGCTCATCGACGCCTACGGCGGCACCCTGCCCGCGATCGGCCCCAGCTGACCCGAGCGACCCCGGGCCGGCGAAGCCGGTCAGCTGATCAGCACCGTCCGGAACGTCAGTGACACACGCCGCCCGCGGGTGATGACGGTGTCCTGCCACCGGTCGGACTTGCGGGCGGCGATGCCGTGGCGCCAGTCGTACCGTGCCGCACCGCGCATCACCAGCAGACTGCCGGGATCCATCAGCACGTCGACCCGCCGCTCCGCCTTCGGCAGGCTGAACGTCATCACGCACGCGGAGCCGAGGCTCACCGACAGCACGGTGTCCGCGAAGCACGGCACGCAGTCGACGTGCGCGGCGATGCCCTGACCCGGCTGGTACTCGTTGACGATCACCTGGTCGAGCGGGCGGGGCGCGTGACCGTCGCGGTGCAGCCGCTCGGCGAGCGCGCCGGCCCACGCCGGCAGCGGCCCGAGGAACTCGTCCGCGTCGACCTTCTTGCGGCTGTAGTCGTAGCGGTAACCGTAGTGCTGGACGCGTCGGCGCAGGTCCTCGCGCCACGGCAGCGCGTCGACGGTGGCGAGCAGGTCCCGCTGGCCGTCCGCGTCGAGATAGCCGGGCAGGTTGGTGAGCCCGTCGATGTCCACGAGCGTGAACCTTACCGTCGCGGCGGGCGTTGTTATGCGCTTCAGTCGGGCCGCTCGGAGCGGCCGTGCGAGTGGACCGCCACGCGGGCCCGGTGCTGAAACTGTTGCGAAACGTGGGATTGACAGCTCCAGAGCGCGGGCCTAGGTTGATGGAACTTATCCGGTTCAGTCCCCGCCGCGCCGCCTGAAGGGTCCCGCGATGTCCCACCATGGGTTCAACGTCCAGTGGATGTTCAACGCCAACGCCGGCGCCGAGGGCCCCGACGAGCGCGTCCTGGACGCCGTCGCGGCGTGGGGGTTCAACTTCATCCGGCTGCCGACGGACTACCGGCTGTGGAGCATCGGCGGCGACCCCTACCGCGCGGACGAGTCGGTGCTCGCCCTGGTGGACAAGACCCTCGACGCCTGCCGGCAGCGGGGGCTGCATCTTTCACTGAACCTGCACCGCGCGCCGGGTTACATCATCACCGGTTGGGAGACCGAGCCCTACAACCTGTGGGTGGACCGGCCCGCCCGGGACGCGTTCGTCGCCACCTGGGAACGGTTCGCGGCGCGCTACGCGGACGTCCCGCCGCAGGACCTGAGCTTCGACCTCGTCAACGAGCCGCCGGCGCTGGGCCTGCGCGGCTTCACCCGCGCCGCCCACGAGGCCGTCATCCGGCACGCGGTCGGCGCCGTGCGGGCCATCTCGCCGGACCGGCCGCTGGTCATCGACGGGCTCGACGGCGGTAACCTGGCCATGCCGGAGCTGGCGGACCTGGGCCTCACCCAGAGCGTCCGTGGCTACCAGCCGATGAGCGTGTCGCACTACCGGGCCGAGTGGTGGCCGGAGCACCGCGGGCTGCCGGCACCCAGCTACCCGTGCGACTACGCCGGCCGGTGGTGGGACGGCGCGGCCCTGCGCGAGTTCTACGCGCCGTGGCGCGACCTGGAAGCCGCGGGCGTGCCCGTGCACGTCGGCGAGTTCGGCTGTTACGAGCACACCCCCGACGAGGTCGCCCACGCCTGGTTCGCCGACCTGTTCGACGTGTTCGGCCAGTTCGGCTGGGGCTACGCCCTGTGGGAGTTCGAAGGCCCGTTCGGCATCGTCGGGCACCACCGGCCCGGCGCGGTCTTCGAGCGGCGCGACGGCTTCGACGTCGACGTCCATCTCCTCGACCTCATGCGCTCGTTCTGAGACCTCACGCGTCCGTGCTGAGACCTCATGACCATGGCACCTGTGCAGCACAACCGATAACACCCCCCTCACATCGGAAGGTGGTACCCGTGCATATGAAGCAGCGCCTCATCGCCGTGCTCGCCGCGACCTCCCTCGTCCTCACCGCCTGCGGGGACGACGCCGGCAGCGGCAGCGACGGCAAGATCGCCGGTGACATCACGGTCCTGACGCAGCGCACCGACCTCGTCGACACCGTGCTGCCGGAGTACAAGAAGAAGTTCGAGGCCAAGTATCCCGGCACGAACGTCAAGTTCGAGGCGATCACCGACTACGAGGGGGAGGTGCGCGTCCGGATGAACACGAAGAACTACGGCGACGTGCTGCCGATCCCCAACTCGGTCACCGCCGACCAGCTGCCGTCGTTCTTCGAGCCGCTGGGCACCGTGGACGAGCTCAAGGACAAGTACCGCTTCGTGCGCTCGGAGCAGACGTTCGGCGGCAAGGTGTACGGCCTCGCCATCACCGGCAACGCCCAGGGCTACGTGTTCAACAAGAAGGTGTGGACCGCCGCCGGCATCACCACGCCGCCGAAGACGCCGGAGGAGTTCCTGTCGGCGCTGCAGGCCATCAAGGACAAGACCGGCGTGGTCCCGCTGTACACCAACTACAAGGACGGCTGGCCGCTCGGGCAGTGGGAGGGCGTGCGCGGCGCGGTCAGCGGCGACCCGGAGGCGGTGACGAAGCTGGCCAAGGACGACGCGCCGTGGAGCCCGGGCAAGGAGCAGTACATCATCGACTCGCTGCTGTTCGACGCGGTGAAGGGCGGCTACACCGAGGCCGACCCGACGACCACGAACTGGGAGCAGTCGAAGGGCATGCTCGGCACCGGGAAGATCGCCACGATGGTCCTCGGTTCCTGGTCGGTCGTGCAGATGCAGGCGGCCGCCGCGAGCAAGGACGACATCGGTTACTGGCCGTTCCCGAACCAGGTCGACGGCAAGTTCCACACGGTCGTCGGCGGCGACTACAAGAACGGCATCAACGTCAACTCCAAGAACAAGGCGACCGCGCGGGCCTGGGTCGACTGGTTCGCTGACGAGTCGAACTACGCCATCGACCAGGGCGGGGTCTCGGTCGTGACCAGCGCGCAGCTGCCGGCGTCCCTGGCGGACCTGCAGGCGGCCAAGACGGAGTTCATCGAGATCAACCCGGCGCCCAAGGGCGAGGAGGGGCTTGCCGACAAGATCGGCAACACGGCCGAGATCGCGCTGTTCGACGGCAAGTACCGCCAGCGGCTCGTCGACGCGGCCCGCGGCGCGAAGAAGGAGACGAAGGAACAGATCTTCGCCGACCTGAACAAGAAGTGGGCCGACACCCGGGCCAAGCTCAAGTAACGGTTCTGCTTTCGGCGTGCGGTCCCCCCGGGCCGCACGCCGCTCCTTGAAGGTGAGCCCGATGGCCATTGACACCAAACCGGCGTCCGAGCTGCGCCCGCCCGCCCGGCCGGGCCGACCGCGCCGCGGCCTTGCCCGCACGCTGACGCCGTACCTGTTCCTCGTCGCGCCGCTGACGTTCCTGCTCGTGTTCACCTACATCCCGGTGGTGAACATGTTCGGCTACAGCGTCACGTCCTGGGACGGGCTGAGCCCGAGCCGCGAGTTCGTCGGGTTCGACAACTACGTGGAGATCGCCACCCGGCCGGAGCTGTTCGGGGTGCTGAAGGTCAGCCTGTACTACATCGGCGCCTCGGTGGTGCAGATCGTGCTGGCGCTGTACTTCGCCACGATCCTGAGTTTCAACACCCGCTTCCGGAATCTGTTCAAGGGCGTGCTGTTCTTCCCGTACCTCATCAACGGCGTCGCCATCGGCATGATCTTCCTGTTCTTCTTCCAGCCCGGCGGCACCCTGGACTCGGCGATGTCCGCGGTCGGCCTCGGCGGCGCGACCCAGCAGTGGCTCGGTGACCCTGATGTGGTCAACTGGTCCCTCGCCGGCACCTCGGTCTGGCGCTACCTCGGGCTCAACTTCGTGCTGTTCCTCGGCGCGATCCAGTCGATCCCGGCGCACCTGTACGAGGCCGCCGAGCTCGACGGCGCGAACCGCTGGGACCAGTTCCGGCACATCATCCTGCCGGGCATCCGGCCGATCGTCGGGCTGTCGTTCATCCTCGCGATCTCCGGCTCGCTGTCGGTCTTCGAGATCCCGTTCATCATGACCGGCGGCGCGAACGACAGCGAGACCTTCGTCATCCAGACCGTCAACATGGCCTTCAAGTACTACAAGCTCGGCCTCGCCTCGGCGATGGCGGTGGTACTGCTGCTGATCATCCTGCTGGTCACGTGGCTGCAGCGGCGCGTCGCGCCCGACGAGAAGGTGGAACTGTCGTGATCGCCCGCGTGCTCAAGTACCTCTCGCTGACCGGCGCGAGCCTGGTGGTGCTGCTGCCGCCCATCGTGCTGGTGATGGCGTCGCTGAAAACCAACAACGAATACCTCAACAGCGGCCCGTTCGACCCGCCCGGCGACTGGCTCAACTTCGACAACTACGTCACGGCGTTCACCAAGGGGCACATGCTCCGCGGCTTCGCCAACACGTCCGTCATCATGGCCGTCTCCCTCGCCGGCACCGTCCTCATCGGCTCGATGGCCGCCTACGCCATCGACCGCTTCCGGTTCCGGCTCCGCAAACTGGTCGTGGCGCTCTTCATGCTCGCCACGCTGGTGCCGGGCGTCACCACGCAGGTCGCCACGTTCAAGGTCGTCGACGCCCTCGACCTCTACGACAGCCGCTGGTCGGCGATCGCGCTCTTCCTCGGCACCGACATCATCTCCATCTACATCTTCCGGCAGTTCCTGCGCGGCGTGCCCCGCGAGCTCGACGAGGCCGCCGCGCTGGAGGGCGCCGGCCCGTTCGGCATCTACTGGAAAATCATCCTGCCGCTGCTGAAGCCGGCGATCGCGACGGTCGTCATCATCAAGGGCATCGCCATGTACAACGAGTTCTACATCCCGTTCCTGTACATGCCGTCGCAGGAGCTGGGCGTCATCTCCACGTCGCTGTACCGCTTCAAGGGTCCGTTCGGGGCGCAGTGGGAGGTCATCTCCGCCGGTGTCATCCTCGTCATCATCCCCACCCTGATCGCGTTCCTCGCCCTGCAACGGTTCATCTACAACGGTTTCACCGCCGGAGCGGGCAAATGAGCGTGCTGTTCGGGGGTGTCGAGGCCGGCGGGACGAAGGTCGTCTGCGCGGTCGGCGTCGGGCCCGATGCGGTCCTGGACCGCACCACCATCCCCACGACCTCGCCGGCCGAGACCCTCGAGCGGATCATCGCCTACTTCCGGGCGCAGCGCGCCGCCGGCCACGACATCGCCGCGCTCGGCGTCGCCTCGTTCGGCCCGCTCGACCTCGTCTCCGGCCACATCACCACCACGCCGAAACCGGGCTGGGGCGGCACCGACCTGGTGGGTGCGCTGCGCCGTGGGCTCGGCGTGCCGGTGGCGCTGGACACCGACGTCAACGGCGCCGCCTACGGCGAGCACCGCTGGGGCGCGGGCCGCGGCCAGGGCACCGTCGTCTACGTGACGGTCGGCACCGGCATCGGCGGCGGCGCGATCGTCAACGGGCAACCCCTGCACGGCCTGCTGCACCCCGAGATGGGCCACCTGCACGTGCGGCGGCACCCGGACGACGACTTCGCCGGCACCTGCCCGTTTCACGGCGACTGCATCGAGGGCCTCGCCAGCGGGCCCGCCATCGAGCGCCGGGCCGGCCGGCCCGCCCGCGACCTCGGCCCGCTGCGCGCGCGGACCGTGGAACTCGAGGCGCACTACCTGGCCCAGCTGATGTCGTCGATCATCTACCTGCTGATGCCGCACCGCATCGTCGTCGGCGGCGGGGTGCTGAACATCCCCGGCCTCCTCGACGCGGTCCGCGACGCGACCGCGGCCCGCCTCGGCAAGGCCTTGGACGCGGTGCCGGCCACGGCCCGGATGGACGAGTACATCGTGCCGCCGGACCTCGGCACCTTCTCCGGCGTCCTGGGCGCGCTCGGCCTCGCCGAACACGAGTATCAGCGATCCCGCTCAGGTTGACTGCCGCACGTGCAGCGTCCCGGGCGGCACCGTGGTGTGGGTGACCTCGCCGGTCTGGAGGGTCCTCAGCAGCGCCTGGGCGGTCAGCTCCGCCTGGTGCGCGGGGGTCTGCTCGACCGCGGTGATCGTCGGCACGGTGATCTGGCACAGGTCGGAGTCGTCCCAGGCGACCACCGCGACGTCACCGGGCACCGTCATCCCCATGTCGTGCACCACTTTCAGCGCGGCGGCGGCCATCACGTCGTTGTCGAAGACCACGGCGGCCGGCGGTTCGCTGCCGCTCATCAGCTGCAGCATGGCGCCCATGCCGTCCATGGCGCTGTAGTTGGTGTACAGCACCAGATAGCGGTCGATCCCGGCCCGCTCCAGCGCGTCGAGGTAGGCCAGGTCGCGCTGCCGGGTGTGCAGCAGCTCGGCGGTGCCGGCGACCCGGGCGACGGACCGGTGCCCCCGCGCCCGCAGGTGCTCCACGACCCGGCCGGCGGTGCCGGCGGTGTCGCCGTCGACGGTGCTGATCGTGTCGAGTCCGCGGTGCCCGCCGATGACCGCGGCGGGCAGGCCGAGCTCGACGAGCGCGTCGATGCGCGGGTCGTCCTCGCGCACGTCGGTGACGATCACGCCGTCGACGTGCCGGCCGGCCCACCACCTGCGGTACACCTCGACGGTGTCGTCGACCTCGGCGACGAGGTGCAGCAGGAGGCTCATGCCGTTGCGGTTGAGCGCGGCCTCGACCCCGCTGAGCATCTGGGTGAGGTACGAGTCGACGATCAGCGCCCGCGGCGGCCGCACCAGCACCAGCCCGATCGCGTGGGCGCGGGACAGCCCGAGCGACCGCGCGGCGATGTTCGGCGCCCAGCCGAGCTCCCCGGCGGCCGCGAGGACCTTCGCGCGGGTCTGCTCGGACACGCCGGGCCGGCCGTTGAGCGCATACGACACCGCCGCCTCGGACACCCCGGCATGGGTGGCGACCTGACGGATCGTGACCCGCGAGCTGAAGCGCATAAGACAGACCGTATTGCGATCATTCCCAGGTGTCAAAGACATCGTTGACATCGGTGGATGGGCGCTCGTACGCTCCGACCTGAGTCGGTTAAGTCACTACGCAGCCGCGTGCTGCCTCCACCGCCAGGAAGGCGACCGATGATCAGACGCCTCCTCGCCGGGTTCGCCGGCCTCGCCCTCGCGGCGAGCGCCGGCGTGGCCTCCGCGAGCCCCCGCCACGACGGCTTCGTCGTGCGTCACGGCGACGACCTGCAGCTCAACGGGAAGGACTTCCGGTTCGCCGGGTCCAACAACTACTACCTGATGTACCGGTCGCCGGCCATGGTCGACGACGTCTTCGCCGACGCGGCCGCGGCCGGCTTCACCGTGCTGCGCACCTGGGGGTTCCTGGACATCGGTGCCCAGGACGACACCGGATCCGTGCACCACAAGGAGAACGGCGTCTACTTCCAGTACTGGGACGGCACGCGACCCGCCTACAACGACGGACCCGACGGCCTGCAGCACCTCGACCAGGTCGTCAAGTCGGCCCGGGACAAGGGCATCAAACTGGTCATCCCGCTGACGAACAACTGGAGCGCGTTCGGCGGCATGGACCAGTACGTGCGCTGGCGCGGCGGCACCCACCACGACCAGTTCTACACCGACCCCGTCATCCGCGGCTGGTACAAGGACTGGATCAGCCACGTGCTGAACCGCACGAACAGTCTCACCGGCGTCAAGTACAAGGACGACCCCACCATCATGGCGTGGGAGCTGGCCAACGAGCCGCGCTGCGGCGGGTCCGGGGTCTACCCGCGCTCGGCGACCTGCACCGACACCACGGTCACCGCATGGGCCGCCGACATCAGCGGGCACATCGACGGCGTCGACGGCAGGCACCTCATCGGCTCCGGCGACGAGGGATTCCTGTGCACGGACCGGGCCGGCACCGACTTCACCACCAACTGCGCCGACGGGGTGAACTCCGCGGCTCTGGCTGCCCTGCCGGCGGTCGACCTGCTGTCCTTCCACCTGTACCCCGACCACTGGAACAAGGAACCGGCCTGGGGCACCGGCTGGATCACCAGCCATGTCCGCCTCGCCGACCGGCTGCGCAAACCCGTGCTGCTGGGCGAGTTCGGGCTGCTGGACAAGGCCACCCGCAACGTCGTGTACAAGGAGTGGACCGACGCCGCCGTGCGCGCGGGCATCGACGGATTCCTGTACTGGATCCTGTCCGGCGTCCAGGACGACGGCACCGACTACCCCGACTACGACGGCTTCACCGTCTACTGCCCGAGCCCCGTCTGCACCACGGTCGCCAACGCCGGCGACGAACTGCGCCACGGGCAGCGCTCCCGCCCGCCGGTCGCCGACCACGACACCGCCCAGACCCTGCGCGAGGAGCCGGTCACGGTGGCACCCGCGGCCAACGACATCGCGTACCGCACCAGGGTGAAACCGTCCACCATCGACCTGGACCCGGCCGTCGCGGGCCAGCAGGCGGCGGTGACGGTGCCCGGTGGTGGCTTCAGCTTGGACCGCGGCACTGGCCTGGTCACGTTCACGCCGGCCGCCGGGTTCACCGGCCGGGTCGTGGTGCCCTACACCGTCCGCGACCAGGCCGGCCGCACGTCCAACGTGGCGGAGCTGCGGATCACGGTGAAGAACCGCCCCGGCGACCCGCTCGTGCTGGCGTCGTTCGAGTCCGGCACCGAGGGCTGGGCGCCGGCGAGCTGGCAGTCCAACGCCGGCACCGTGGCGCAGACGACCGAGTTCCACCCCGAGGGGGCGGCCGGGCTGCGGGTCACCACCGCCGACGGCGGCTGGTTCGGCGTCACCGGCCTGCCCGAGCGCGTCGACCTGTCCGGCAAGGCGGTGCTGCGCTACGAGCTGCGCACCGCCGCGACCGGCACCTCCTACAGCATCGCGCTGCAGACCGGTGACGCGTACACCTGGTGCCAGTCGACGTGGGGCTACGCGGGCGCGGCCGGCACCACCACGGTCGAGGCCGACCTGAGCACCGCGATGTCCTGCGACGCGGCGGCCCTGGCCGACGTGCGCGCCGTCTACGTCTGGTTCGACGGAAACGGCGTGCACGACATCGATTACCTGCGCGCACAGTAGCGCGGAGCGGGCCACCGTCTCAGCTGTAGACGGTGGCCCGCTAGGCGGCACTACAGTGAGCACAATGGACGGTCAGCTCGTCACCGCGATCACTTCCCTGGGTGGCGTCATGCTCGGCGGCGGGCTCTCCCCGGACTGACGGTTACAGCCGGTCCTCCAGCCTGCCGCGGGTGCCCGCGGTCATCCGGGCACGGGCGGCCTGGTCGCCCCGCAGCGACCAGCGCAGGAACTCGACCGTCACGGCGGCGACGGTGTCGAAGTCGGGGTCGGGTCCGAGGTACGGGGCGAGATGGTCGCCGTTGGACAGGTCCAGGAGTGCCTTGGGCCAGGGGAGTGGGTCGTACGCCTCGGTGCAGCCCTCGAACCTGACCACGGTGTCCTGGCGGCCGTGGACGAACAGGATCGGGGCCGGTTCGCCGGTGTAGCCCACCCCGAACGGCCACTGACCGCCGGCGAGGACGATGCCCGCCTTGAGCCGGTCGTCGCGGTGCTTCGTGAACATGCCGACGGTCGTCATGCCGCCCAGCGAGTGCCCCGCGGCGGCGACCGCGGCACGGTCGACGCGACCGGCGAGAGGGTCGCCGCCGGTGCCGTCGAGCGCCAGCACCGCGGTCAGGACGGCGGCGGTGTCGCCGGGCTGGTTGACGATGTCCTTGTCGTCGAGGCGCTGCGACCCGCGGGCCGAGTGCGGGAAGGTGGGCGCCGCGACGATGAACCCGGCCGCCGCCCAGATCCTGAACAGGCGCAGGTAGTCCTCCGGGCGTCGGGTGTACCCGTGGCTGAACACCACGACGGGGAACCGGCCGCCGGTCACGGGGTGGACGAGCAGCGTGGGCAGCGGCCGGTCGGGGCCGTTGGTGACCTGCAGGGTCCGCTCCATGACCGCATCGGTCGCCGGCTTCGCGCGGTCGCACCCGGCGAGCAGACCGGCCAGGACCGCACAGCTGAGCAACAGATGGACGGGACGCACGGCGCAACCTCCAAGGGCCGCACCGATCGTGGCATCGCCGCCGGGAATTGTCATATCCCGCTGCGATGATGGTCGTGCGTCTGGCTGCAGGGGCAACCGCCGGTCCTGCGGGTCTGGCAGCATGGCGGGGATGCAGCTGCAACCGCACAGTCCCACCGTGGGCGTCTACCCGGCCACCGACGACTACGTGCACGCGATGGAGGTCCGCGGGGCCGAGCGGCTGCTGTTCGTGGCGGGGACGATGGGGCTGCGGCAGGACGGCACGCCCGGCGCGACGCTGGACGAGCAGCTGGACCTCATCTGGTCCAACATCCGCGGCATTCTCGCCGCGGCGGGTATGACCGTCGACAACATCGTCCGGCTCACGAGCTATCTCACGGATGCCGCCTTCGCGGACGCCAATGCCGCCGCCCGCATCGCCGCGCTCGGTGGGCGCGCCGTTCCCACCACGGCGATGGTCGTGCAGACCCTCGTCAGCAGCTGGCTGGTCGAGATCGAGGTGGTCGCGGCGGCCTGACCGGGCGACTGCGGAAGGACGGGTTCCGGGCGCGACTGGAGCGGCGGATCTGCGCCGAGTTCCGGGGCTTCGCCGACGAGCGGCTGCGTCGGACCTGGTGCGACGGCTCGTCGCCGAGGTGTTCGAGCCGGCGCCGCGGCCGGGTGCCCGCGGGCGGAGCGCGACCGGCCCTGGTCCCACCGGGGACCGGAGCCGGTCGGCTGGGTTCAGACCTCGGTCTGCTGGTGGAACACGCTGCGCCACTCGTCGCCGTCTCGGGTGTAGACGCTGGTGGCGAGCACCTGGAACGTCCGCTCGGCGGCGCTGATCAGGGCGGTCACGGTCGCCTTGTAGGTGACCAGCGCGCTGTCGTCGCTGATCCGCAGGACCTTGAGGTCGGCCAACGTCGTCTTCAGAAACGGGTTCTCGTTTTTGGTGATGGTCGGGACGATGTCTGCCTTGCCCGCGACGCCGTACTTGCTGACGACCAGGGCGTCATCGCGGACGACCCGGTCGTAGAACGAGCCGTCGCCCTCGCGGTTGGCACGCCACATCTCCTCTTCGAGCTGTTCCAGCTCGGTTTCGACGGTCATGTTGCCCCCTTCCGGTTCGTGGAATACCCACACGCTACCGGTTAAACTGGTTACATGCATCCCGGCATCCATGTGCTGACCAGCGGGGGCGGTCAGCGGTTCTCGTTCGATCCCGGCAGTCTCAGCGTCGAGCTGCTGTCCACCGGCGGTCCGGGTGACTACCGGCGCTGGGAGATCCTGCACCGCCCGGCCGACCTGGCGGAGTGGCTGCCGCGCACCCGGCTCGCGGCGGCCGCCCCGCTCGCTCCGGCCGACCTGCGGATCCGGGCCGCCGACCTGGAGCGGATCAGGCACCTGCGGGACACGTTCTGGGCGGTCGCGCCGGCCCTGGCGCACGGGCGGGACGTGCTCCCCGCCGATCTCGAGGCCATCAACGGCTTCGTGCAGGAGCCGCCGAGGCTGCGGGTCGACGCGGCGGATCTGGGTCGCCGGTGGGTTGTCCCGGTCACCGGGGTGCAGGTGCTCGGCGCGTTCGCCCGCGACGCGCTGGACGTGATCGGCACGCCGGCGCTGCGGGAGCGGATCCGGGAGTGCGCCGGCGACCACTGCCGCCTGATCTTTCTCGACACGTCCCGGCCGGGCAACCGCCGCTGGTGCTCGATGGAGCGCTGTGGCAACCGCAACAAGGTGCGCACCCACCGCGACCGTCGGGCCGCCGCTCCGTCCGGACCTGCCGAAGGGAGCCGCGGATGATGTGGCGCACCGAGGTGGTCGACCAGCTCGACCTCTACTGGGATCTGCACCTGGCGCCCAGGCTGGCCGGTCTCACCGACGAGGAGTACTTCTGGGAGCCGGTGCGGGACTGCTGGTCGGTGCGGATCGCCGGGGACGGCACGGCGACGCTCGACGGCTCGCAGCCGTCCCCGGATCCGCCGCCGGTGACCACGATCGCGTGGCGGATGGCGCACGTCGCCTTCCACGTGCTCGGCTTCCGCACCAGCACGCACTTCGGCGACGGTTCATTGACCGCCGCCACGGCGCGGCTGCCGGTCACCGCCGAGGAGGCCGTCGCGACGCTGGAGCGGCACTACCGCGGCTGGCGTGACGCCGTGGTCGGGCTCGACGGTGCGGCCCTCGCACGGGCGATCGGCCCCGCCGAGGGACCATGGGCGAAGCGGCCCATGGCCACCCTGATGTTGCACGTCAACCGCGAGGTCATGCACCACGGTGCGGAGATCTGCCTGCTGCGCGACCTGCACCGGGCCCGCTTCCCGTGACGCTCAGGCGACGCGGACCGTCAGCCCGCTCACGCCGTTGGCCCGGCCCACGTGTGCGGCTTCCAGTTCGAGGTCCTTCATCGGCAGCCTGACGCCGTCGAAGGGGGTGACCACGAGCTCCTTGCCGTCGACCGCCCACACCGCCTCGACCCGGCCGTCGACCACGACGATGGGGGAGATCCAGCCCGCCGTGCGGCTCACGGAGGCGCGGTGCTTGGAGTCCAGCAGCGCGTCGTCCTTCGTGCCGGGGCCGAGGATGTACTGGTCGAAGTGGCCGAGCAGCTTGACCCCCTGGCATGCGGCGGCGCCCACGAGGTCGTCCAGGTGCTCGGTCAGCATCAGCGCCTTGCGGCCCTCGACGTCGACCTCGGTCAGCTTGTGGTCCAGGCTCGCGAACCACTTGCGGAGCTTCGGCCGGCTGGTGCTGCCGAGCGTGAGCCAGCGGTCGAAGGTCTCGGGTGCGGCGGGTCCATACGCGCCCAGATACCGCTCGATCGCCAGCGGCGCGGCGTCGTCGGGCTCGGGGATGCCCTTCCAGGCGGACCCGAACTTCTTCGCCGGCGACGTGAACGTGACCTTGTTGCCCTGGTTGGGGCCGTGGCACAGGGCGCCGCGCCACGCGAGGGGCTTGAGCACGGAACCCCACCCGGACCGCAGCCGCTCCTCCATGCTCGCGAACCGCTTGTCGGCGACGAGCCGGGTCACCAGCTGGTCGCGGGTGAGCTCGGCACCCCCGTCGAGGATGCCGGCCACCTCTTCGGTCAGCTCGTCGATCTGCTGCGGGGTGACACCGGAGGCCTTGGTCCAGGACGGCTTGCGCCAGTTGCCCAGGTCCGCCATCAGCGACAGGTAGGCGCCGGCGTCGTCCGGGCGCAGCAGGTGCAGCGTGCCGCGCATCGCCCAGGTCTTCATCAGCGTGAGGTCGGCGACATCCCGGTCGACCGCGTCGCCGTCGGGGGTCGTCTGCCGCAACGCGACGGCCAGCTCGGCGGCGCTCCACACCTGTGCCTGGACACCGCACAGCCGGCCGACGATCTCGCTGGCGCTGCGCTTCGTGCGCGGGTGCACGTACTGGCGCCGCATGCGCCAGGTCGCGACCTGTTTCCAGGTGACTTTCACGCCGCCACCCTATCCGTGGCCCGCGGGCGGTGGGGGACCCGCCGCGCCGGTGCTTGCCAGATGCGAACGTTCGTGCTTTTCTTGACCCATGGGGAAGGGCGAGGAGACCCGGCTCGCGGTGCTGGACGAGGCGGCAAGGGTGGCCCGCGGGGTCGGGCTCGGTGGGCTGACCATCGGCACGCTGGCCGAGCGCACGGCGCTGTCCAAGAGCGGGCTCTTCGGGCACTTCAAGTCCAAGGAGTCGCTGCAGCTGCAGGTGCTCCAGCATGCCCGGGCGCGGTTCGTGGACCAGGTGGTCCGGCCGGCGCTCGGGGCGCCGCGCGGGGAGCCGCGGCTTCGGGTGCTCTTCGACGGGTGGCTGCGGTGGGAGGCGGTGCCCGGCGGGTGCCTGTTCGTGACCGCGGCGGCCGAGTTCCACCATCAGCCGGGCGCCGTGCGGGACGAGGTCGTCCGGGGCGAGCGTGACATGACTGACATGATCATGACGATGTTCCGGGCCGGGATCGCCGACGGGGCGTTCCGCGGGGACGCCGACCCGGAGCAGTGCGCCTATGAGTTCAACGGCGTCCTGCTGGCCTTCCATCAAGGCTTCCACCTGCTCGAGGACGAGCGCTCCGAGCGGCGTGCGCGGCAGGCGCTGGACGCCCTGCTGGACCGCGTCCGGAGCTGATCGACGCAGGGCGCACCTCATCGATCCACCCACTTCACGGAGGAGTTCCATGGTCACCGAGGCCGCAGTGGTACCGCAGAAAAGCACGAACGATCGGTTTTTTCGAGCGCCGCGACCGCTGCGGATGGCATTCGGGCTGCTGGAACGGACGGCGCCGGCGGTGGGGGCGCGGTGGGCCGAGCGGATCTGGTTCCGGCTGCCGAGGCGGACCGTGCGGGCCGCACATGCCGCGGGGCAGGCGCGGGCCGCGGCGGCGGGCGATCCGGGGCGGCCGTTCACCGTGCGCGCCGGTGCGACCGACGTCGTCGGCGCCTCCTGGGGTGAAGGGCCGGCGGTGTACCTGCTGCACGGCTGGGCCGGGCACCGGGGGCAGCTGGAGCCGTTCGTGCCGGGGCTCGTCGGGCGCGGGTTCCGGGTGGTCGCGTTCGACGCGCCGAGCCACGGCGGGTCCGGGCCCGGCGCGTTCGGGCCGCGGTCCACGTCCATCCCGGAGTTCGCCGCCGCGCTGGAGGCCGTGGTCGCCGAGCACGGACCGGCCGAGGCGATCGTCGCGCACTCCCTCGGCTCGGTCGCGGCGGCGGTCGCCCTCTGCGACGGGTTGCGGGCCGGCCGGGTCGTCATGATCGCGCCGATGGCGAGTCCCGCGTCCTACGCCCGCTACTTCGCCCGGGTGCTCGGGTTCGGGCCGCGGACCCTCCAGCGGCTCACCCGGCGGGTCGAGCGGCGGGTCGGGGCGCCGATGCGGCACTTCGACGTGCCGGAGATCGGGCGGGCCGTGCAGATGCCGCCGACGCTGATCGTGCACGACCGGGCCGACCGGTCCATCCCCGTCGCGGACGGCATCGCGATCGCCGAGGCGTGGCCGACCGCGCGGCTGCACGTCACGTCGGGGCTCGGGCACCGCCGGCTGCTGCGCGAGCCCGAGGTCGTCGGCGCCGTCGTCGACTTCATCGACTTCATCGACGGCAAGGAGCCGAAGCTCGGTGGGTAGGGGGCCGAAGCTCGGCGGCTGAGGCGCCGCCGCGCGGCAGTTGAGGCGCCGCCGCGCGACGGTTCAGGAGCCGCGGCTCGGCGGTTGAGGAAGCCGGGCCGCGGCGCGCCGTGCACCGACCGGCGTCGACCGTATACCCTCGGTTCCGACGACGAGGGTCGATGGGGCGAGGGCCGGGAGAAGGTGGCGTGGTGCGTGCCTGGGTGGGGGACGATTCCGGGGACCGGCGGCTCGACGAGCCCGCGTCTTGACGGGACTGTCCGACGCGCGGCGGTCGCGGGTGGTGCTCGTCGGGTCCAGCACGTATGACAACTTCCCGGCCATCCCCGCGGTCACCAACAACCTCACCGCCCTGCGGGACGTGCTGATCGATCCGCAGCGGTGGGGGCTGGACCCCGACGCGTGCCGCGTGGTGCACAACCCGGAGACGCCCCGCGACGTCCACACGGTGATGCGCCGCGCCGCGGCCGAGGTCGACGTGTCGGGCCTGCTGCTGCTGTACTTCGCGGGCCACGGCGTCATCGACCCGGACACGGGCGTGCTGCACCTCGCGGTCGGCCAGACCATGCCCGACTCGGCGTACTCCAGCGCCGTGCCGTTCGACTGGGTGCGCCGCCTCGTGCAGGGCAGCCGCAGCGCGCACCGGGTCGTCGTCCTCGACTGCTGCTACGCCGGGCGGGCGATCCCAGGTCTCGGGTCCGCCGACGACGCCGCGCTCGCCACCCAGGTCGAGATCGACCGCAGCTGCGTCCTGGTGGCCGCGTCCGGCAACCGGGTCGCCCTCGCCCCGCCGGACGAGCCACTCACCGCGTTCACCGGCGTGCTCGTCGAGCTGCTGCGCGACGGCGTCGAGGGCGGGCCGGCGCTGCTGGACCTGGGCACGCTGCACGACGAGATCCGGCGGGTGCAGTGGGCCCGTGGCCGGCCGATCCCGGAGCTGCGCGCCCGCAACGGCGGCGACCGGATCCCGATCGTCATCAACGCCCGCCGGGCGGCACGGACGCCGGAACGGCCGCCGCCGGAAACGCCGCGCCTCGACAGTTCCCTCGTCGGCCGGGTGTTGCGCGGCGCGGCGGCCGCCACGGATCCGGAGCTCGACGGGGCCGTCGCGATCCTCGCCCACTCGCCGATCGAGGGCGCGATCGGGGTGCGCCTCGACCGCCCCGCGACCCGTTCCCCCGCGCACGTGCTCGGCGACGAGCTCGCCGCGTCGCTGCACGTGCCGGCGGTCCTGGACGGCGGGCCGGTCCGCGACGTGGTGCTGCTGCTCGCCGTGCTGCGGGCCGGCGTCGCGCCGCCCGACGGGTGGCGGGTGCTGGGCCCGGGGCTCGTCGTCATGCCGCTGGACGCCGATCCCGCGCGGGCGGAGGCCGTGGTGGAGGCCGCGTACCTGTTCGTCGGCTACCTCGGCTGGCGGCCGCACCAGCTGGAGACCGAGCTGGCCGCCGGTGACCTCGTCGACGCGGGCACCGACCTGGCCACCTGGCTCGCCGACCCGCAGCAGGCATGGGCATGACCGGGCCGGAGCGGAGGGCCGGGCATCGGAATTGCAGCCCTGGGTCAGGCCGGCGCCGGAGCGCAGCGGAGGTGACGGCATGACCGGAACCGAGCAGAGCCTCGTGCACCGGCTGGTCACCACGATCCGGCAGGGGCGTGACGTCACCCTGGTCCTCGGCTCGGGCCTGACCGCCGGGGTGGTGCCGGGCGTCGAGCGGATGGTCGAGCTCGCCGACGAGTTCGTCGGGCAGGCGCTGCAGAACAGCGACCTGCAGGCGGCCCTCGCCGGGCTGCGCGCCACCCACCGCGGCGGTGCCCTGTACACCGCCTACCGCCAGGCGTTCACCGAGTGGCTGTCCCCGGTCGAGTTCGACATCGTCGTGCAGCGGGCCGCCCTGGAGGCGTACCGGCCGGACCGCGCCACCGCCGCCGGGTGGGAACGCGTCGGCTACCACCGCGGCGTGCAGCTGGAGGAGGACCGCGACGCGTGGGCGCTGGCCCCGGGCGTCGAGGCGCTGGGAGAGCTCCTCGCCGGCCTGCCGGACCGCTTCGAGCGGCGGGTCATCACGACCAACTTCGACCCGCTCATCGAGCTCGCGGTGCGCCGCGCCGGGGGCACCGCGCGCAGCCTCACCCTGCGGCGCGACGGCACGTTCGCCGGGCCGCTCGGTCCGGCCGCCGGCATCGACGTGCTGCATCTGCACGGGTACTGGCGGCCGACCTCGGAGACCGACGAGCGCTCGCTGCTGCACGACCCCGTGCCGCCGCGGGCCGATGACACCGCCGTCGTCGCCGCGCTGGCCGCGGTGCTGCACAGCGACACGATCTGCGTGGCCGGCTACCCGCCGGGCCGCAACGACGCGCTGACCAGGGCGGTCCAGGAGCAGTCCGACGTGCTGTGGGCCCGGCACGACGACGACACGTCCCCGGTCGGCCGGGCGCTGATCTACACCGGCGTCGACGTCGACCGGCTGTTCCCGGCGGTCCGGCGCGGCCTCGCCGCCCTGCCCGTCTCGCTGACGAGAACCCAGCCCGGCGCGCTGCCAATAGCTCAGCCCGGCGAGCCGGCGAGCGACGTGCCCGGCGCGCCGGCAAGAGCCCAGCCCGGCGAGCCGGTGCCCGTCGCCTCGGTGGCGGTGCAGCCGGCCGGGACCGCGCTGCACCGGGTGCACCTGCCGACGCTGGAGGCGATCCTCGGCACCCGCCCGTCGGCGGTGGAGCTGCTGCGCCAGCTGGACTACGAGTTCCGGTGGCGGCGCGTCGACGACACCCCGGAGACGCCCCTCGAACTGGTCTTCTGGCCGGTGCGTCTGCGCCAGCCCACGCTCATCTACGCGGTGCAGGCGACCGTCGCGGCGGCGCTGTCCGCGCGGGGCGTCCGGGTGGTGCTGTGCTTCGACGACCTCGCCGGCGACCAGCACACCCGCAGCTGGCGGGTCCGGTTCACCGACGAGGTCGAGCGCTGGTTCGCCCTCGTCGAGGGGGCCCGGCCGCCGGAGGTCGACTCGCTGATGGCGTTCTGCTCGCCGGGGCGCGTCGCCGAGCGGCTGCAGGACCCGGAGCTGCTGCGCCGGCCGACGCACCCGTGGGCGGTGCAGCTGGAGTACTACCGCGGCGACCGGATGATGCTGGACGTGGCCCGCGCGGCGAAGGCGTTCCCGGGCGCCGGCGACCTGGAGATCGACGACGCCATGATCGGCGCGCAGATCCGCACCACCCGCGCCGAGCGGTTGATGAGCACCCCGGCGATCTGGGCGTACCTGCAGTTCCTGCTGCGCGACACCCGCCCCGAGGCGGTCATGACCCTCGGCGGCGAGGACGAGGCGGTCATGTGGGACCAGTGGCACGACACGTTTCCCGACTCCGTCGGTCACCTGTTCCACCCCGTCATGGCCAACGTCCGTCAGGACGCGCGGATGCTCGGCGCCCGCAGCTTCCGTGAGGTCGAGGATCACCTGCGCAAGGCGATGCGGCTGGAGAGCTGGGACCGTGAGGACCACTACCTGCACTGGATCGTGCAGCATGCGGTCGTGCTGCACCGGTACCTGCGCAACCGGCCGGCGCTGTCCTACGACGGGAGGCTGCTCGACTCGTGGGACGCCGTCCGCGCGGCGCTGCTGGACGCCCGGCAGCGCCCCGGCACCGTGCGGGTGATCGCCCGTGAGGTGGCGGCGCTGCTGATGCACGAGTCGGTGTGACCCGCGACGAAAGCGGCGGGGGACGATCGGCCCATGCGCGGAACGGCGCTCGCAGGTACCGTCGGAGGCATGGGCGCTTCCCCCGCCACAGCCGTAGCTGACCCCGTGCCGGCCGTCGACGACCTCGTGCTGCTCGACACCGCGGAGCAGGTCTGGGGTCCGGACCTGCTGGCCTACCTGCTCGGTGCCGGGCTCGACGCGCCGCTGGCCGGCTGGTCCGCGGAGGTCGCGCTCCAGGACCCCGGCGTCCGCATCCGGCTGCACTGCGTGCTGGAGGTGCAGCGCCTCTTCGACCTCGGCAGCGTGGCCCGCGCCTGGGCCCGGGACCTGCATCCGGCGCTGGGCTTCCGCAGCCCGGCGAGCGTGATCCGCACCGGCGACGAGGATGAGCGCCGCGTGGTGCTCGAGCTCGCCGAGCGCGACTCGCTCAAGCCGCGCTGACCGGTTCGGCCACGGACCGGCCCTGGCGATGGCATGATTCGCCGCGTGACCCGGCTCGCCGCCTCGGACTTCAAGCTCGAGAGCATCGATCTCTACATCACGTCGCGGTGCAACCGCCGCTGCTCGTACTGCTTCCTGCCCGACACCTACTTCGACCGGACGCAGCACATGCCGCCGGCGACGGTCGCCGCGATCGCCGCCTGGGCGTCCGGGGCCGCGACCGAGATCACCGTCCTGGGCGGTGAACCGGCCCTGCACCCCGAGTTCACGGCGATCGTCCGCGATACGGCGGCCACGCCGATCCAGGTCCGGACCGTCACGAACGGGAGCCGGCAGTTCAGGGCCGCCCTGCCGGCCGTACACCAGGCGCTGAGCAGGGTCGCGGTCAGCCTGGACGCACCATCGGCCACCGTCGTGGACCGCCTGCGCGGCCGCGGTGCCTTCGCCGACGCCGTCGCCACCGTCGAGGAACTGCGCGCCGCCGGGGTGCCGTTCGACCTCAACTGCACCGTCCTCGCCGACACGGTCCCGCTGGTTCCGGAGATGCTGGCGTACGCCGATGCCAGCGGGGCGGGCCGGCTCAACATGCACTGGTTCTCGCCCGTGGGCCGGGGCGCACTGCACGCCGCGGACCAGTCGGTGCCGGCCGCGGCCTGGCGCAGCGACGTGCTCGACGTCGTGGCCGCCTACCGCCCGTCGCGCCAGTCGTTCACCGTCGACTGCCAGGTCGCGTTCGACTTCCCGGTGCCCGGCGCCGACCGCGGCAGCTGCGCCGTGCGGGACCGCACCAACCTGCAGTTCCTGCCCAGCGGCGCGGTCTTCGCGTGCGGGATGCTGCTGGAGGACGAGGCGCTCGCGGCGTACCGCTGGCAGGACGGCGCGCTGCTGCGCCGCGCCGGCGACACCGAACTGGCCCGCACGACGTCGCCGTGCGACGCATGCCCGCTGCGGCCGGAGGACGGCGGGCATCGCCCGATCTGCATCTATAACCGCCTCGCGACGGTGTAAGGCTCAGAACAGCAGCTCGCGGGCGTCGGGGCGGCCGTGCTCGCGGAGCCAGTCGGCGGCGAGCTCGGCGTAGTTGCGCGGCTCGGCCGGCCCGATCAGACCCTGGACCCGGTCCCGGGCGGCCGCGATCTCGATTGGGTCGCCCTCGAACTCCACGTACGTGCCCAGCGCCGGCAGCTCGTCGACGGCGATCACCAGGTCGGTCCCGCGCCGGAACTCGCGGCGCCGTTTCGCCAGCCGCCAGACCAGGATCAGGCCCTGCCGGGCGAACGCGTCCCGGACCTCGCCGGTGGCGGGGAACTCCACCTCGACCCGCCGGTAGGTGCCGTCGTCGGCGCCGGTGCGAGGTCCCTTGAACCCGGCGGTCGCGACGCCGGCGACGACCCG
The DNA here is from genome assembly GCF_042653625.1 of Dactylosporangium cerinum. Classification (NCBI taxonomy): domain Bacteria; kingdom Bacillati; phylum Actinomycetota; class Actinomycetes; order Micromonosporales; family Micromonosporaceae; genus Dactylosporangium; species Dactylosporangium cerinum. Next base: position 399,842 of record NZ_JBHSIU010000010.1, read on the forward strand.
CAGCCGCGCCACGAGATCCTGCCCGCGCAGCCGGCCGTCGGGGGTGTCGTAATACTCGTCGATCTGTTCCTGCTTCGGGGAACCCTGGAATCCGAGCGCCCGCAGGCGGTCGAGGAGCGCGGCCGGGTCCGGCACGTGGTGCTTGCTCTCGACCTCGTCCACCCCGCCGGCCACGCACCCATCGTAGTGGCGGGAAACTCCGATAAGCTCCCGCGATGGCCGTGCTGGTCGACACCCGAGGGCTCTCGCCCGCCGACTCGGCCGAGGCCGTCGTCACCACGCTCAGCACCGCCTCGTCGCCCACCACCGTCAACGTCGCCCCCGGCACCCACTCCGTCATCGAGGGGTGGCGCTTCAGCGCCGGCGTCAACCTGGTGAGCACCGACACGACCGACGCCCTGCACATGCGGCGCACCGCGCGGCACCTGCGCGTCGACGCGCCCGAGCGGATCTCCCTGGCGTACAACATCCGCGGCGCCTGCCACGCCTCGCACCTGGGCCACGGCCTGCTCCGCGAGCAGGACCTGACGCTGCTGGATCTCACCTGCGGCTACGAGACCCGCTGGGACGGGCCGAACGCGGCGATCGGGTTCAACGCCGACTACGCCGACCTCGGCCTGCCGGTGGACCTGGTCCGGGCGGCGGTGCCCCGGCTGCGCGCCAGCCCGCTGTATGACCTCACCCGGCGGCACCTGCGGGACCTGCCCGGCATCGCCCGGCGGATGCCGCCGGGTCACCCCGCCCTGGGCACGCTGGGCACCGCCACCGTGGACCTGGTCCGGGCCCTCGTCGCGTCGATCGTCGCGGACCACCCGCGGGCCCGGGCCGGGCGCGCCGAGTCGCTGCGCACGGTGATCCTCGCGTCGATCGACGCCGGCCTCGGCGACCCGGCGCTCACCCCCGAGTGGCTCGCCCTGCGGCACGGGATCTCGCTGCGGTACCTGTACAAGCTCTTCGCCGCCGAGGCGGAGTCCCCGGCGGAGGCGATCATCACGCGCCGCCTCGAGGGCGCCCGCCGCGAGCTCGCCGCCCGGGCCGGCGACCGCACGCTCATCGCGACCGTCGCCCGCCGGTGGGGCTTCACCGACCCGCGGCACTTCTCCCGCCGCTTCCGCTCGGGCTACGGGATGACGCCCGACGAGTGGCGCCGCCGCCACCTGCCTTAGATTGATTCGCCCGGATGCCGGTGTACGCGCATCGCCTCGAGCAGCCACGCGAATGCGGGCACGGCCGGCGGGCCGGCGTCGGTGCCGTTGAGCGCGGCGAGGAGCTGCCAGTACCGCTCGACGCGGGGATCGGCGACCAGCTCCAGCCAGGTGACGAGCGCGGCTGACTCGCCGGCCGGCAGGTCCGCCGGGACGATCCGGTCGAGGACGGCCCGCCCCTCGGCGGAGTCCGGGGTGACATCGCGCTCGACGGCGCCGCCGGCGTGGGTGAGCACCAGCGGCCGGATGGTCAAGCCGAAGTCCAGGTCGCCGCCGGTGCCGCTGCGGACCATGGTGCGGATCTTGCCCTGGAAGCCCTGGTCGGCGACCAGCTCGGCGAGGTCCAGCCAGGCGTCGAGCTGCTCGGCGGTGGGCTCGGCGGGCAGCTCCCGCATCCAACCGGCCACGACCTCGGCGTCCGGGTCCGCCGCGCCGTCGAACGCGGCGCCGACGAAGTCGTCGATGATGCGCTGGCGCTGCTGTGCGGACAGCTTGGCAAGCCGGTTCATCAGGGTCATCTCCTCGGTGCTGCTGCCCCGGCGGGCGACGGTGTCCAGGACGGCCCGGCGCACCCGCAGGGTGCGCAGCTGCGCGTCCAGGGCCTTGACGTGGGTGGCGGCGAGCTCGGCGAGGGTGACCTGCCGGTCCAGCAGCGCCCGCACGGCCTCGAGGCCGAGGCCGAGGTCGCGCAGGGTGAGGATCAGCTCCAGCCGGGCGACGGACGCCGCGTCGTAGCGCCGGTACCCGCCGCCGGAACGGTCGACCGGCGGCAGCACGCCGCTGTCCGACCAGAACCGCACGGTCCGCGCCGGCACCCCGGCACGCCGCGCGAGCTGTCCGATCGTGTAGAGCTCCGCCTCGCTGTCCACGGGCCGAGTCTGCGGGTTCCACCGGGTGGAACCTCAAGCGGCCCGCGAGCCCGGTGCAGCCTTGCATGGTCAGCCGGCACCGGTGGCCTCCGCGTGCTCGGCGACCTGCCGGAGCTGGTCGGGCGGCAGTGGCGCGAGGTCCTGCATCAGCCGCCCGCGCTGGTTCGGGGGCCTGGTCCGGTCCTCTTCGCGCAGCGCCGGCGTGATCTCGTCCACGCGGCCGACGATCGCCAGGAAGTCGCCGTGCCGCAGGTTCAGCGCGTCGGCGACGCGCAGGATGAACCGGGTCTCGATGATGTCGGCGGCCGGTCTGCCGTCGATGCCGTCGTTGGTGAGGCGGCTGACGGTGGTCGCGGCCAGCCAGGAGTCCTCCGCGACCCACCGTCTCGACAGGTTGCGCACGTGCATCAGCCGGCCGACCACCCCGCCGACCGTCACCGGGTCCAGCGCCGGCCACGGGGGCGTTCCGGTCCGGTCCGGGGCCGCGGGGACGGACCGCACGAACGCTCGCAGCGCGGCCAGGGTCTCCTCGCCGGCATCCCAGGTGGCGGACCTGATCCGGGCGAGCTCGGTGGTGGCGTCGGCGGTCGTGGCCGGCAGGTAGGCGCCGGGGATCTCGCCGCCGCCGACGGCGAGCAGGTCGGCCGGGTGCAGGTCGAGGACCGGCGCGAGGCCGACCAGAGCGGCCGGGCTCACCGCGGGGGCCGGGACACCGTGGTGGGCGCACAGCCGCTCCAGCGGTGTCGCGTCCATGCCTGCAACCTACCCGCGGCGCAGCCTGGATTCGCCTTCTGACGTATGTCGTGGGGGTGGTCGCCGGGCGTAGCGTCGAGAGGGCGCTGCCCGGGCACATGCGGAAGCTCTCGTTCTGGCTGGCAGCATGATCACCGCCGCCCGCCTGCGCCGCCGCCAGACCGCGGCCCGACCCGGCGGCGGCGGCCTCATCGACCTGAGCGCCGGCGTCCGCCCGGCGTGAGGCTGCCGTGGCTCAGCCGCAGTCGCAGAAGAAGCGAAGGCTACCGGCCGTAGTAGCCGGCGACGGCGGCGAAGGCGGCCTTCGGTTCCCAGGGCATGTCGGGGTACGTGGTGCCGTGCCGGTCCTCGTACACCTTGACGATGCCGTAGCTGGCGAGGTCCAGGTCGTCGCGCGCGGGGGCGTCGGGGCGGTGCGGGTGGTCGTACAGCGCGAACAGGAACACGAAAGTGGTGTCGACACCCGCCGCGTCGAAGACCTCCAGCAGCTCGCGGATGTAGGCGGCCTGGCCGGCCTCGTCGCGGACGTGGTCGCCGTCGAGCCGGACCGGGCCGTGTTCGTCGTGCTCGACGACGTCGAGGCCTTGCGCGCCGCGGTCGCCGGCGCCGCGGTACGTGGCGGCGCCGAACTCGGTGATGGCGACCGGCTTGCCCTGCAGCGCCGGGTCGCGCATGCCCTGGGCGACCATCCCGGCGAAGGTGTCGGCGATCGCGGCCGAGCGGTAGACGTCCATGGACACGATGTCGAACGGGGTCCAGTCGACCCGGTCGATGGGCACGGAGGCGTAGGTGATCCGGCCGCCGAACCGGTCCCGGACCGTGGTCACGGCGCGGGCGAGGAAGTCGTTGACGCGGGCGCCGACCTCGCCGATGACCTCCCGGAGCCGGTCGGGCCGGGTCAGCAGTGCGAGCCGCTGGTCGAGGGTGTCGCCCGGCAGGAAGCCCTGGTTCATGATGCTGAGCTCCGCGCCGGTCACGAAAACGATGACGCCACCGCGGCGCCGAAGCCGCTCCGCCCGTTCCGCGCAGTCGGCGAACAGCGCCAGCGTCGCGTCCGGCGTCATTTCCAGTGGGTACGGCGAGTACCACACCTCCAGGCCCAGCGCGACGGCGAGCGTCGCGGCGAGGTCGATCCGGTCCGGGTCGCCGCCGGTCACGCGGACCGCGGTGCAATGCAGGTCGTCGCGGATGATGCGCAGTTCCCGCCCGACCAGGTCCGGATCGAACCGGCGGCGTGAGTTCATGCCGTACCGGACGAAACCGGTGTCGTAGGTGATGCCCTTGCCTCGCACGCGGTGGCCTCCTCGTCGAAATATTAGGTACTGGACGTACCGTATTTTGACGCGGGGCCGCGGTCAAGTCGATGCTGGGGAGGAACGGAGGACGAGGATGCCGGACGACCCGACGACACAGACCCGGCGGCGGGGCGCGACCCTGGAGGCCGCGATCCTCGACGCCGCCGCCGGCGAGCTCACCGAAAACGGTTACGCGGGCCTGACCATGGACCGGGTCGCCAAGCGGGCGGGCACCAACAAGAACGCCATCTACCGCCGCTGGCCCGATCGGCTCGCGCTCGGCGTCGCCGCGTACCGGCAGCTCGCCACCACGATCGAGCCGCCCGACACCGGGGTGCTGCGCGAGGACGCCCTGGAGTTGCTGCGCCGGGCGAACCGGCACTGGAGCTCACCGCTCGGCGCGATCCTGCGCGAGCTGCTGACCGCCGCCGGAGGGGCGCAGCACCTGCTGGCGCAGCTGCCCGGGCAGTCCACCGACGCGATGACCGCGATGTGGCTGGCCGTCCTCGGCCGTGCCGTCGCCCGTGGCGAGGCCGGCCCGGCGGCGCTGCACCCCCGCGTCGCCACCGTCGCGATCGTCCTGCTGCGCAACGAGTTCGTCACCCGTGGGGTGCCCACCGCGCCCGACGAGGTGCTCGTCGACATCGTCGATGAGGTGTACCTGCCGCTCGTGCGCGCCCGGGATTAAGGGACGGACAGCACCGGGCCCCGGCCGTATGATCCCCGCCGTGTTGCTGCTTGATCAGCTGAGGCCGTTGCGGACCAGTGACGCCGAGCACTCGCCCGACCTGGCGGTCCTGCGCCGGGTGGCGAAGGCCGGGGACTGGCCGGGTGTCGTGGCGCACTTCGACGGGCTGCCGCCGCGCGCCGACCACGCCGTCGCCGTGCGGGTCGTCGCCGACGTCGACGGTGCCGAACGGTTCCTGCAGCGGGCCGTGGACACCGACCGCGACTCGTCCCTCGCAAGGACGTTGCTGGGGGTCCGGTGCGTGGTGCTCGGCTGGAAGGCGCGCACGTCGGCGTACGCGGCGAACGTGAGCCCGGCACAGTGGAGGGTCTTCCACGACCACATCCACCGGGCCGAGCGGCTGCTGACCGACGCCGTCGCCATCGAGCCGGGCAACGCCGCCGCGTGGACGGAGCGGATCGTCACCGCCAGGGCGATGGGCTTCGCACCCGAGGAGGCGCGCCGCAGGTACGACCGGGCCGCCGAGCACTGCGACGTCCCGTACACCGCGCAAGCTCACCTCATCCAGAACCTCTGCCCGAAGTGGGGCGGATCGATCAAGTCCGTCCAGGACTTCGCGCGGGAGTGCCTGAAGGCGGGGAAACCCGGCACCCTCGCGGGTGCGGTGGTCGCCAACGCGCACATCGAGCGGGCCTTCACCGACGACCGCCTCTTCCGGATCCGCGACTACCTCAGCAGGCGCCAGGTCCGCGACGAGATCGCCGCCGCGGCGGCGCGCACCGTGCTGCACGGGGATTTCGAGCAGGAGCACGGGTGGGTACGGGCACACAGCGCGTTCGCGTTCGCCCTGTACGAGGGCGGCGACCTGCCCCGGTCCGCACAGCACTTCGCCCGGCTGGGCAACCTGATGGCGCCGTACGGGTGGGAGCAGATGAGCAACAACTGGCGGTCGGACTTCCGGCACGCGGGCCGCACGGCGGGTGTCCGATGACCGCGCTCGAGGTCGACGGTGTGCCGGTGCTGCTGACCCCGATGGCGGGGCCGCTGCGGGCCGGGCTGGTGTTCCGCGTCGGGGTCGCCGACGAGACCGCCGCCACGGCCGGGATCACCCACCTCGTCGAGCATCTCGTGCTGCACCGGCACGGCGTGGCCGACTACCACTACAACGGGATGACCGGCGCCACCATCACGCAGTTCGTCACCCAGGGCACGCCCGAGGCGGTGACCGAGTTCCTGCACGGGGTCTGCGCCGGGCTGCGCGCCCTGCCGGTCGACCGGCTGCCGGTGGAGCGCAAGCTCATCGGCAGCGAGGCCGCCGGCCGGGGCAACCCGGTCAACCTGTCGCTGCCGTTCTGGCGGCACGGCGCCCGCGACTACGGGCTCGTCAGCCTCCCGGAGTACGGCATCCACACCCTCACCGCCGAGCAGGTGACCGAGTGGGCCGCCACCCGCTTCACCCGCGGCAACGCGGTGCTGTGGCTGACCGCCCCCGAGGTGCCCGCCGGGCTGCGGCTCGACCTTCCCGACGGCCCGCGCCGCCCGCTGCCGCCCGCGTCGTCGGCGCTGCCGTTGACGCCGGCCGTGTTCCCCGGCGGTGGGCCCGTGCTGGTCCTGGACGCGGTGGCACCGCGCGGCGCCGCCGCCGTCGTCTACACCAGGGCCCTGGAGCGGGCGCTGTTCCGCGAGCTGCGCCAGGAGCGGGGCCTGTCCTACACCGTCGCGGCCGACTACAGCACCGCCGGCCGCCCGACCGCTACCATCACTGCCGTCGCCGACACCCGCGACGGCGACGCCGAGGCGGTCGTCGAGGCGTGCGCCGCGCAGCTGCGCCGCCTGCGGGACACCGGCCTCGACGCCGGTGAACTGGACGCGATCCGGGCCTTGGAACTGGAGGCCCTGGACGATTCCGCGGCAGACGCGAAGTGGTTGCCGCAGCGGGCGGTCGACGTGCTCACGGGATTCGCCAGCCGCACCGTGGCCGAATTCGCCGACGAACTGCGCCAGGTCACCGCCGCGGACGTCCGCGAGGTGGCCCGGGACGTGTTCGACTCCGCGCTGCTCATGCTGCCCCGCGGGATCGAGCTGCCGCCGACCGGTTTCGAGCCGGCCCCGCAGCTGTCGCGGTTCAGCGTCCTCGGCAAGCGGTTCCGGTCCAAAGTGGACGCCGAGACCGCCGTGGTGTGCGCGGAGGACGGGGTCAGCATCGTCGCACCGGCGGGTCCGGCGACCGTCCTGTTCGCCGACTGCGTCGCCCTGCTGCGCTGGCCGGACGGCGGCCGCCGGCTGCTCGGCGCCGACGGCATCTTCGTCCACCTCGAGCCGACGGTCTTCCCGCTGCCCGCGGCGGTCCTCGCCGCGATCGAGGCGGCGATCCCGGCGCGGCTCGTGGTCGACCTGCCGGCCCGCGACCCGGGCGACATCCCGCGCCCGTCGCGCACCGTCGGGCTGCGGTCCCGGCTGAGCCGCGGCCGGCTGCGGCTGCGGGCCCGGGTGAACGCCTCGGCGCTGTTCGGCGGCGGGGCGGGCCGGATCGTGGGGATGGCGCTGCTGGGGCTGGGCGGCGTGGTTGCGATCACCCTGGCGATCGGGCTGCGGTCGTGGCCGATGGTGCCCGTGGCCGCCGTGCTCGCCGGAACGTTCTGGCGCAGCCGGCACTGACCCCGCCGGCGTCCTACCCGGCGGTGGCGTCGCGGGCGCCTTCGGTGGCGTCGAGGGCGCCTTCGGTGGTGACCCGGGCGTCTTCGGTGGCGGCGGCCCGGGTGTCGAAGTAGACGGCCAGGCCGTCGAGGAGGCGGTCCAGGCCGAATCCGAACAGCCGGTCCAGGTCCAGGTCGAAGGTGTCGAGCTCGACCAGCCGCTGGAACATCGGCACGTCCGGCGGCAGTTCCGCGCCGCCGAAGCCGCGGTCCATCCACTCGTTGCCGGTGATCCCGGTCTCCCGCTGGGCGTCCGCCTCGGCCTCGAGACCCGTGGCGAGGCCGCGCACGTAGCTGAACAGCAGCAGGTGGACGTGGAGCCGGTCGGTCATTGACAGCGGCGTGCCGTCGAGGGCGGCCAGGACCCACTCGGTGAACCGGAGCCCGTTCATCGCCGGCTGGGGGCGGGTCAGCGACATCGTCGGCGCGAGCCACGGATGCCGCCGGCACACCCGCCACAGCAGCCGCGCGGCCAGCTCGAGCCGGTTCCGCCAGCCCGGTGGCGGCGGGACCGGCAGCGGCATCGTGCCGACCGCGAAGTCGATCATGAACAGGGTGAGGTCGTCCCTGCTCGGCACGTGGCTGTACAGCGACATGGTCGCCACCCCGAGCTCGGCGGCGATCCGGCGCATCGACACCTCCGCGATGCCCTCGGTGTCGGCGATGCCGATCGCGGTGGCCACGATCCGGGCCCGGGTCAGCTCGACGCCGTCCCGGCGCTCCGGCCCGCTGCGGCGGCGGGCAACGGGTCCGGCGCCGGTGACGACGGTGCCGATGCCCGGCCTGACCGTCGTGAGGCCGTCGCGCCGCAGGACCGCCAGGGCCTTGGTCGCGGTGGCGATCGCGACGCCCCACTGGCGGGTGATCTGCCGGGCGGACGGCACCAGGTCGCCGGGCGCGAGGTCCCCGGTCTCGATGCGCCGGCGGATGTCCGCGGCGACCTGGCGGTAGGGCGGTTCGGGGTCGGTCACGGTACTAGTACACCAGACCGCCCGGCCTGGCGTTCTACCCAGGTGTACTAGTAGCGATTGCCAGCATTTCCTGAGCATGGATAGCCTGCTGGCGTTACGTCGTACGCAGTACACAACGATCGGAGCCGAACATGCGGGTGCTCATTTCCGGAGCTGGGATCGCGGGCCCGGCGCTGGCGTTCTGGCTGCACCGGCACGGGATCGCCGCGACCGTCGTGGAACGCGCGGCCGCCCCGCGCCCCGGCGGGCAGGCGGTCGACATCCGCGGCGCCGCCCGCACCGTCGTCGACCGGATGGGCCTGATGCCGGCGGTGCGCGCGGCCCGCGTCGACGAGCGCGGCATCGCCACGGTCGATGCCCAGGGCCGGCGGACCTCCGCAATGGCGGCCGACGCGTTCGGCGGTGAGGGCTTCATCGCCGAGATCGAGCTGCCGCGCGGCGACCTGGCCGCGATCCTGCACGAGGCGACCCGCGACGACGTCGAATACCGGTTCGGCGACCGGATCACGGCACTGCGGCAACCGTCGCAGGGTGGCGTCGCCGTCGACTTCGCCAGTGGCGGCACGGAGCACTACGACCTCGTCGTCGGCGCGGACGGCGTCCGCTCCGGGGTCCGCGCGCTCGCGTTCGGCCCGGAAGCGTCCTACGTGCGGCCACTCGGCGGCTACATCGCCTACTTCAGCGTCCCGGACCCGGGCGACCTGGAGCACTGGGTGCTGATGTACAACGCGCCGGGCGGCGTGACAGCCGGCATCCGGCCGGAGCGGGGCGGCACCGCGAAGGCCTACCTGGGCTTCGCCTCCGCCGAGCCCGGCCTCGAACTGCGCCCGGCCCACGAGCAGCAGCGGCTGCTGACCGAGCGCTTCGCCGGGGCCGGCTGGCGGGTCCCCGCGCTGCTCGAGGCGATGCCGACGGCCACCGACTTCGTCTTCGACGCCCTGAGCCAGGTGCGGGTGGAGCGCTGGACCAGGGGACGGGTCGTGCTGCTCGGCGACGCCGGCTACTGCGGCTCGCCGCTCGCGGGCCTGGGCACCAGCATCGCGCTCGTGGGTGCGTACGTCCTCGCCGGCGAACTGGCCGGGACCGCCGACGTCCCGGCCGCGTGCGACGCCTATCAGGACCGGCTGGCGGCGTACGTGGCCGCGGGCACGCAACTGCCGCCGGGCGGCATGCGCGGGTACGCGCCGCGGAGCGCGACGATGATCCGGCTCCGGTCGCTGTCGATGCGGATGATGCTGCGCTGGCCGATGCGCCAGCTCCTCGCCGGGCAGTTCGCCAAGGCCGGCGCGATCGACCTGCCGGACTACACCCCACCCCTGCGGGCCCGCTGACGCCGAGGTCAGTGCGGGAACATGGTCCGCGGCCTGGGAGTGATCTCGTCGCGGAACCGTTCGATGAGGTGGCTGACCTGCAGCATGTCGTCGGTGCCGCGGATGCGGTCCAGATACAGCGACTGCGCCGCCAGGCCCGCGAGCTCGAAGGTGAAGTACATCGCCATCAGCGGGTTGACGAACAGGGGTGTCGTGAAGGTGCGGCCGTTGACGGAGACGTCGCCGACGGCGCCGGTGAGGGCCGCGGCGATCTGCCCGTTGACGATGCTGGCGCGCTTCGGCGTGGCGGCCCGGGCGTGGGCGACGGCGTCGCGGTAGAGCGCCGCCTCCTGGCCGTGGGACGGGACCGTGAACGCGCCGAGGTACGCGCCGGCCCGGTCGAGCGCGGCGATGTTCTCCAGGACCTGCACGTGGTTGACGCCGTGATACGCGTCGACGCCGAAGCCGATCGCGGCGACCAGTTTCGTCGCCACCGGCGTGGCGTTGACGGCGGCGAGGCTGGTCGCGTCCTCGACCGGGGTGCCCAGGGCCGCCTCGTCGCCGCGCATGAGGATGTCGGTGCCGCCGTCGACCAGGACGATCGCGTCGAGCCGGAGCCGTTTCGCCAGCCGGCGATACGCGGACCGCAGCGGCCGGACCCCGGTGCGCGGGAACGCGTAGACGGTCGGCGGCAACCGGTGCAGGGCCAGCCACCGGGCGAGGGTCCGCTCCGGGAAGTAATCGGTGTAGCCGGCGGTGTCCGGGGTCACGGCCGCGATGCCGGGCTCCAGCCAGTCGTCCTTGGCCAGCTCGTACAGGTTGACCAGCGACAGGTTCGCCAGGTGGACGGTCCGGCCCTCGTCGCGCAGCGACAGGGCGAGCGGCAGCCCGGCGTACACGTCGAATCCGCCGCCGGCACCTGCGATGAGGATCCGCTCGGCGCCGTCGAGGGCCTCGAAGAACGGCAGCCGCCACGTCATGCGGCGAACCCGGCGCGCAGCAGGCGCAGGGCCCGGTCGTCGAAGGTGACCTCGGCGCCGTCGAGCCGCCGTCCGATCCGCGCGGCGCCGTCGCCGGCGCCGGCGATCGCCATCGTGAAGCTCATGCCCATCGACTGTGCACACTACCTGGTCGCCGAGGAGATCCGTCGATGGCCGGGTTCACCGGCGTGCGGATCCAAGTCGGCGACGAGCGACCCGCTACGGCCGGGTGATGAGCTTCTGCGCGAGCGCGTTGACGGGCGCGACAGCGCTGCGCATCCCGAGGTCGTAGTTGCTCAGCAGCACCGTCACCCAGCCGGAGTCGGGGTACCACTCCAGGTCGGTGGAGACGCCCGGGGCGCCGCCGTTATGCCCGACCGCCCACTGGCCACCGGTGAGGACGGCGAGCGGCGCGTAGGTCTCGAAGGCGACCAGCGGGGGCAGCCCCGGCGGGGGAGGTGGTGGCGCGATCGGCACCTTCGGGCCCAGCGCCAACCGGGTGTACGCGGGGCTGAGCAGCTCGTCGCCGAGCAGGGCCGCGGTGAAGCGGGCCAGGTCCCCGGCGGTGGAGAAGGAGTTCCCGGCGGGCGAGCCGACGAAGATGTGCCGGTCGAGCGCGTCGACGCGGGCTGCGGACTGCTGTGAGCTGTACGGGCGAGCGATGCGCCGATCGTCGCGCCACTGCGGCACGGTGAAGAAGTCCGAGCCGGTCATGCCGGCCGGCCGGAAGATGTGCTCGCGGACGTAGTCGTAGTAGGACCGGCCGGAGACCTTCGCGACGATCGCGCCGAGGGCCTGGTAGGCGGAGTTGCTGTAGGCATGGCCGGCGCCGGGCGGGAAGGCCAGCGCACCCCCGCGCACGAACGCCATGATGCCGTCCCACGCCTGCTCGATGCTTTTCCACGTGGGTGCCTGCGCCCAGAACCCGGGGCTCTGCATGTAGTCGCCCATCCCGGAGGTGTGAGTGAGCAGGTGGTGGACGGTGACCGTGCCGGCGACGTCCGGCGGGAACCCGTCGAGGTATGTGCCGAGCGTGCCGTGGAAGGACACCTTGCCCTGCTGGACGAGCTGGACGACGGCGACGGCGGTGAAGAGCTTGGTGATCGAGCCGAGCGCGAAGGCGGTGTCCGGCCCGTTGGCGATGGACCGTTCCTTGTTCGCCATGCCGTAGGACCGTGCCAGGACCCGGCGTCCCCGGTGCAGCAGCAGGACGGTCCCGGAGAAGGCGTCCTCGGCCGCCAGCCGCGCGACGAACCGGTCGAAGGCGCCGCCGGGGCGCAGGTCGGCCGGTGCGTCGGCGTGTGCCGGTCCGGCCGTGGCGAGGACCCCGCCCGCGGCCAGGGGGACCGCACCGAGCAGGCCGAGCGTGGCGCGCCGGCTCACCGGGTGGCCGGTCGACGATGCATGTTGTGTCATGGGCCAACCCTGGGGCGCGAGCCGCGCTACGCGCATCTGTCGTGAGAGGTATCCCGGGCCCCCGCAGATCTGTCGCGCGAGGGACGTGCCCGCCGCGGTCCGGACCGTACCCTCGAAGGACTATGAGGGAGTTGGGGCAGGACGCCGCGCTCGCCGCCGGGATGCTGGCGGCCTGCGTCCTGGTGAACAACCCGCATCACATGGTGGCCGCGGTCGGCCCCGGCACGGTCGTGTGGTGGTGGGTCGCCACGGCCCTCGCCCTGCTGGCCGTCTCGCTGCGGCGCCGCTGGTCGCTGCCGATGCTGGGCCTGGTTGTCCTGGCGGCCGCGGTGCATGTGGCGCTGGCGGTGCCGCCGATGGTGGTGGACCTGGGTGTGCTGGTCCTGCTGTACACCGTCGCCGCCCGCCGTCCCAGGGTCGTCTCGGCCGCCGGGCTGGCGGGTCTGCTGCTGCTCGTCACGGGCTGGAGCGGGTATCACGCGTTCAACGGCCGGCCGGTGCCCGGGCTGCCGACGCTGGACTTCCACGTCAGCCACCTGCCGGAGCCGGCCGCCGGGCGGGACGGGGCAACCGTCCGCGGAGGCGGGACGAACCCGTGGGGCGGCCTGTCCGTGATCGCCTCCGTGCTCGTCGCGTCGTGGGCGGTCGGCTCGGGCGCGCGCAGCCGCCGGGCGTACCTCGATCAGTTGCACGCCCGGGCCCAGGACCTGGAACGGGAGCGGGACCAGCAGGCGGCGCTCGCGGTGGCGGCCGAACGCGGCCGGATCAGCCGGGAGATGCACGACGTCGTCGCACACGGCCTGTCCGTGATCGTGATCCAGGCGCAGGGTGGCGCCGCCGCGCTGGACCGGCGGCCCGCGGACACCTACGCGGCGCTGGCCGCGATCGTCAGGACCGGACGCGACTGCATCGCCGACATGCGTCGCGTCCTGGCCGCGGTGGGCGAGGTGGACGACGCGTGGCATCCGCAGCCGGGGCTGGCCCAGCTGCCGGCCCTGCTCGCCCAGGTGCGCACGGCGGGCACGCGGGTGCGGCTGCGCGTCGAGGGCGAGCCGGCGCCGCTGCCGTCGTCGACGGACCTGTCGGCGTACCGCATCGTGCAGGAGGCGTTGACCAACACCATGAAGCACGCGGCAACCGGCGCCACCGCCACGGTGGTCGTCTCCTACGGCGACGCCGAGGTCGGCATCGAGGTCAGCGACGACGGGCCCGGCCCGGCCGGCCACGACGGCGGCGGCAACGGGCTGCGGGGGATGCGCGAGCGCGTCCAGTTGCTCGGCGGCCGGCTCACCGCGGCACCCGGGCCGGGCGGCGGCTTCACGGTCCGCGCGACCCTGCCCCTTGCGGGGTGGGGCGGGTGATCCGGGTGCTTGTAGCCGACGACCAGGCGCTGGTGCGCACCGGGTTCCGCATGATCCTGGAGAACACCGACGACATGCAGGTCGTCGGCGAGGCCGGCGACGGCGCGCGGGCCGCGGCGATGGCCCTCGACCTGCGCCCGGACGTGGTGCTGATGGACATCCGGATGCCCGACGTCGACGGCGTCGAGGCGACCCGCCGCATCTGCGCCGCCGGCTTCCACACCCGAGTGATGGTCCTGACGACCTTCGACCTCGACGAATACGTCTACGCCGCGCTGCGCGCCGGGGCCAGCGGGTTCCTGCTCAAGGACACCCTCGCCGCCGACCTGCTCTCCGCCGTGCGGGTGGTCGCCCGCGGCGACGCGGTCGTGGCGCCCAGCGTGACCCGCCGCCTCCTGGAGCGTCACATCGGCACCGGCCCGGCACCGGCCCCGTCGGGCACCGCACTGGACACCCTCACCGACCGCGAGCGCGAGGTGCTGTCGCTCATCGCCCGCGGCCTGTCCAACCTCGAGATCGCCGCCCGCCTCCACCTGACCGAGGGCACCGTCAAGACCCATGTCAGCCGCGTGCTGGCCAAGCTCGACCTGCGCGATCGCGTGCAGGCCGTTGTCCACGCGTACGAATCCGGCCTGATCCGACCCGGGGTGTAGGTCCGGGACGCGGAGGTGAATCATGGGGAAGGTGAGCCGACGACTGGCACTGCGACGGGCGGACCTCGCCGGCGGCCTCTGCCCGGTGCCGGAGGAGTGCGTCGAGGTGCTGCGGCACCGCGAGACCGTCACGGTCGCCCTGGAGCACCGGGTCCAGGGCGTCACCGCCGAGCGGCACGTGTTCGAGGCCGCGCTGCGCCAGGACGTCGAGTGGCAGTTCCACGGCGTCGAGTGGCCGGCGGACCTGCGACCCGGCGTGCTGCTCACCATCGTGTGGCGGCCCACGAAGGACGAGGTCGTGGTGCGCACCGCGCCCCTCGACGAGCCGTTGCGGGTCGACGGGGCCGCCTACTTCCACGAGTACGACCCGAAGGTCGTCACCCGCGAACACGTCCCGGGCCAGGCGAACTGGTCGAAGGTGCTGCACACGGTGCGGCACCTGGGCCGGGTCTTCGACGACGGCAGCGCCGTGTTCGCCGAGGCGGACCTGCTCAAGCGCAGCCGGCTCGGCCGGGGCGACCGCGGCGCGTTCCTGCTCCGCAACGCCGTCGCGCAGCTGCTCCGCGAGGGCCACGTCACCCGCGTCGTCGGCAGCGTGGACGCGACCGGGCACCCGTCCTACCCGGGGGTCGACGGCGAGGCGGCGGCGGAGATGCTGCTCTACGCCCCGCTGGTCGAGCCCGGCCCGCACCCGGACGAGCCCGCCGGGGAGGGCTCCGACCGTCGCGAGCACTGGGTCAACGGCTTCCTGCGCAAGCTCCCGCCCGGCGCCCAGCCGTCGGAGCGGCAGCTGTCGCTGCACCAGCGGACCGTCGAGCAGGAGGAGCTCGACGACGCCGAGCTCCCGCCCGGCTACACATTCGTGAAGAAGCACCACCGCAACGGCTGAGGCCAGCTCACAGGCGGTAGCGGATCAGCACCGGCGTCCCGGTGAGCGTGATCTCGGCGCCCGCGCTGACCTGCTCCGTGGTGCCGTCCAGCCGCAGCACCGCCTCCGCGCCGGCCTCGGCCCGCAGCGTGATCGGCCCCGCGTGGGTCCAGCGGATCAGGGCCCGCCGGTTGCCCTCCGGGGTCGACACGACGAACTCGCACTGCCACACGTACTGCGGCAGCCCCACCGCCTGACCGGTCCCGCAGCCGCTGATCTGCGCGCCGGCCACCCACCGCTGCAACTGTTGCACCGCCAGGGCCGCCTCCGTCGGGGCGCCCTGGTCCGGCTGCAGCACGATCGGGATCTTCGTGCCGCCCCAGTTGTAGAAGTACATCCGTTCCAGGCCGGTCGCCCGGGCCAGCAGTCCGACCAGGTAGAACCGCACCGCGTAGTCACGGGCCCGGTCGCCGTCCAGGTGCCCCTGCAGCGGGATCTCGTAGGTCGTGCCGGTGTTCCACAGCGGCGGGTGCACGCCGATCTCCTGGAAGAGCCGGCCGATCAGCGCGGTCAGCTCCAGCATCATCTCCGGCGGGTCCTCCGCCGAGCGCTGGTGCAGCTTGATCCCGGCGGCGTGACAGTACTGATACCCGCCGAGCTCGGCGAACCGCCGCAGCACCTGCTGCCCCTCGGCGGTCCACAGGTTGCCCATCCCGGGGCACACCACGACCGCCTTCGGGTCGGCGGCGCGGATGACGGCGTTGGCCCGCCGGGTCATCTCCACCAGCGTCTCCATCGAGCCGGAGTACATTCTCGGATCGTTGGCGAAGACCCACAGTTCATAGGCGGAGATGCGGCCTTTGTACCGGTCGACGAGCGCGCCGATGAACGCGTCCCACACCGCCAGGTCGTCCGGCGGGGCCGACCGCGCGCCGTCCGGGTAGACCGACAGCTTGCCGTCCGGCGCCGCCCACGCGGGCGTGCCGCCCACCACGAACAGCACCGGCAGGTCGTGGCTGCGGGCGCCGTCGACGAGCCGGTCGAGGATCGTCCAGTCGAACCGGTCCCGGGCCGGCTGGAGCAGTGACCAGGTCGTCTCGCTGTCCCACAGCCGCACCGCCCCGGTCGTGAACCCCGGCATGTGCCCCGTCGAGCTGTTGATCGTCACGCCGAAGTACTCCGCCGGCACCGGCTGGGCGGGCATCGTCCAGGTCGGCCCGCTGATCCACTGCGGCGCCGCGGCCGTGGGCGCCTTCTGCTCGGGTGCGGGTCCGGACCTGTCGATCATCCGCGTCACCACGGCCGTCCCGGCCACCAGGAGCGCGGCGGCCAGCCCGGCGAGCACAGCGGTTCGCCATTTTCCGTTTTTCGCCGGTACGACCAGAGCCGGCGCTGTGGCTTCGCCCTTTGTGGTTGCTTCGCGCTGGTCTGGCGATTCGCCCGGTTCAGCCGCTTCGGCTGCTTCCGGTGCTTCGGCTGCTTCCGGTGCTTCCGCTGGTTCCGGTGCTTCCGCCGGTGCCTGTTTGAGCGCGGCCGTCCAGAGCGGGTACAGCCGGTCGAGCTCGGCCCGGTCCGCGCCGCACGCCCGGGCGATCCGCTCCACCGTGCCGAAGTCGTGCGGCACGGCGCGCCCGGCGATGAACCGGTGCACCGCCGACTTGCTCAGGTTGACCTTCTGCCCGATGACCGCATGGCTCAGGCCGCTGCGGTCCTTGAGCTCGGTCAGCAGGTCGGCAAGGTCGCCGGGGTGGTGCGGCATCGCCGTCTTCTCTCCACAGGGGTCGGGGGCAGCATCCTACCGACCGTCCCAGCGGCCGCACATCCCCGCAGGTCAGCACGAGGATGGCATCCCAGCGTCCCGAGTTTGCGCCGCACCCTGGCGCCCCGATCGCGGAAATTGGCAAACTGCCGCCACCGCCGCGACGGCGGTGACCGGGGGCACGTCATCGGGGGCGTCCGGTCACTGGTGTTTCGGGGCGGACACAGTCAGCCGGCCAGGCGGGCCCGGGGGTGGGCTCGCCTGGCCGGTGGTGAAGGGAGGACATCGGTGTTGCGGCCCCAGACGCGCTCAGCGCCGTGCACCGCATTTCACCCGGCTATGCCACGGGCTGGGGGACCGGCGCCGGGCGGCGTACCAGCGCGATGACGATGAGTAACAGCCCGACCGCCACAACGAACAGCAGCGAGACCCGGCCGAGCGCCGTGGCGGCCGCCGCGAGCAGGGGTCCGGCCCACATGCCCGACGTCATCGCGAGGGTCAGGGCGGCGTTGTACCGCCCGCGCAGCGCCGGAGGGGCGAGGGCGTTGACCATCGCCGGGAGGGCACCCGCCAGCAGCAGTTCCCCGGCGCCCATGAGCACGGCCGCGAGCGGCAGGGTGACCCGGGTGCCGGGGCCGACGTGACCAGAGGCCTCGGCGAGGCACAGCAGCCAAGCGGCCGACCACACCGCGGCTGCCGCGGCGATCAGGTGCGGCGGGCGCAGGCGGGCGCCGGCGCGCAGCGCGAGGGGGAGGCCGGCGACGATGGTGAGGCAGTTGGCGACGCTCGCCCACGACATGGCACGCGGGTCGGCGCCGGTGACGGCGAGCAGCGGCAGCCCCGCGTTGTAGACGCCGTAGCCGGCGGCGGACGTCAGCAGCGCGACCAGCAGCACCCGCAGTAGGGAACGGTCGGCCAGCAGCGACCGGTAGCCGGCCGCGGAAGGCTCCGAAGCGCCTGGCGTCGGCAGCGGTGTCCTGATGTGCGACGCGTACGACCGCCGCACCGCACCGATCGCGACCACGCACGTGGCGGCGGCGACCCACCACAGCGCGGTGAGGTTGCCGGAGGTGACCAGGACGCCGGCCGCGGACCCGGCGCCCATGCCCGCGTTGAACAGGGCGAACTGCAGCGTGAACGTCCGGCCCTGGGCCGCCTCGGGGACCAGGCCGGCGATGAGGGTCGCATACGCGGGCAGCGTCACCGACCAGCCGAACCCGACCGCGGCGACGGCGCACCCGAGCAGCAGCGGATGCTCGCCGGTGGCTACGAGGACCAGCCCGCAGACGGTCGTGACGAGGCCGCCGGTCATGACCCGGTGGCCGTGGTACCGGTCGGCGAGGGCGCCGCTGAGCCAGTTGCCGGGGAAGCTCGCCAGCGCGAGCAGCGACGTCATGGCGGTGGCGGTGGCGAGGGGGACGCCCTTCACCGAGTGCAGCAGGATCAGCAGGTACGGCTGGGTCAGTCCGATCCCGGCCGCCGACACGACGTCGCCGAAGAGCAGCAGTCTCAGCGCCGCCGGAAGCCGGGTGTTGTGCATCGTCTGCTCCTGACCGTCAGGTGGTGTCGGCAGAGTGTGGGTCCGGCGTCTTGCCGGACGCTTGGGGCCGGGCTCCAAGTCGGTCCCAAGTTCGGGCCAAGCGGCGCCGGGCACGCTCTTGGAGCCCGGTCGGGAAGCACCCGGCGGGCCTCACGAAATCGACATCAAGGAGACCTTCGATGGACCGTTCGACCGCCGCCGCCCCGACCGTCCGCACCCAGGTGCGGGCCGACGGCCTCGCCACCAACCACAGCCAGACCGTCACCGCGGCCCGGGGTCTGACGAGCAACCACAGCCAGGCCGTGGGTTCCCTGCGGGGACTGAGCTGGAACCACAGCCAGGCCGTCGTCCGGCTGGTCTGACCGGTGACCCGGGTGGCGGAGCAGACCGTGGATCCCGCCGGTGCGGCGGTCGCCCTGCACGACCTGGCCCTGGCGGCCTGGGACGGTCACCGCTACCCGCGGGTCGTCGACCTGTGCCGGCGTGCGCTCGAGGTGCTCGAGGCGCACGCCGGTGCCGGCAGTCCCGACGTGGCCAACGTGCTGACCCTGCTGGGCAGCGCCTTGGACGAGCTCGGCGAACACCGGTCGGCCGAGGCCCACCACCGCCGGGCCGCCGGCATCATGAACGCGTTGCCGTCGCAGCCGGACGTGCTGCTGCGGCTGCGCGTCCAGGCGGCCGTCGGCCTCGGCGGCAACCTGCGGCGGCAGGGCCGCTACCCCGAGGCCGAGGCGGTGTACCGCAGCGCCTGCGACGACGCCGCGCCGCACCGCACCGACCTGGAGATGGTGCCGCTGCACAACGAGCTCGGGGTGCTGTACAAGTTTGCCGGCCGGCTCGACGACGCGCGGGACCGCTACGCCACGGTCCGGGCCGTGCTGGAAACGGCGTACGGGCCCGACGATCCGGTGCTCGCGCCGGTCTGGCACAACCTGGCCGGGCTCGCGCACAGCCGCGGCGATCTGGTCGAGGGTGAGGCGTACGCCCGCCGTTCCCTTGCCCTGCACCGCGCCGCGTTCCCGGCGGACCACCCGGCGGTGGTCGCCGACGAGGCGCACCTCGCGGCGCTGCTGCAGGCCCGCGGCAACCACGCGGAGGCGGAGCCGTTGCTGCGCAGGGCGATCGCGTACTTCACCGACCGGCACGGACCGGATCACGTGGACGTGCTCACCAACCAGCACAACCTGGCCGCGGTCCTGGCCGGCTCCGGCGACCCGGCGGGTGCCGAGGAGCTGTACCGCCGCGTCCTGGACGGCAAGCGTCGCACGTTCGGCCCCGAACATCCCGAGGTCGCGTTGACGCTCAACAACCTGGCCGCGCTGGCCGCCGACCGCGGGCACGCCCAGGCCCTTGCGGCGGAAGCGCACCGGATCCTCGCGCCGCGGGTCGCCGGGGACCATCCGGTGCTGGTCTCCGTGGCGGGTTTCCTTCAGGGGCGTTCGTAGAGGGTCCAGTGGTCCAGTTCGGTCAGGGCCCTCGCGTACGCGCGGACGGCTGTCCTCGCGGTCATCCCGGCCAGGCTGACGTGCTCGGCGGCGAGCCGTTCGGCGTCCACCAGGTTCATCGGCGGGCGGTCCACCGTGAACCCGGTGGCGAGACCGATCACCGTCGGCTCGGCGCCGTGCCGTTCGTGCCACCGGCGGGCCGCCGCGACCATGAGCTCCGGCGGGAGGCCGAGGCCACCGTACGCGTCGACATAGGCGAACGCGGCCCACGGCTCCGGCCGGGGCAGGATCGCCAGGCACTCCGGCGTGCCGAAGGTGGTCACGTCGTAGCCGTCGAGGAAGTACCCCTCGTCGCCCGTGCCGAGGCTCTCCTGCCGTGCTCGCCACTGCGCGACGTGGGCGTCCAGGTCGACGGTCTCCGCGCGGCGGAGCACGTCGGCGGGCGTGCTGGGGTGTCCGTCGACGCGGAAGAAGTCCCGGTCCAGGTGCGTGGTGTCCGTCAGCACCGGATAGTGCGCCGTGGACAGGGCGCGGATCCGTTGCCGCGCCTGCTCGAACCCGCCGTCGAGCCGCACGACGACGAACCGCTCGCCGTCGACCTCGTGCCAGCGCGTCGACGCGTCCGCCAGACCGGCGGCGCGCAGCAGCTCGTCCATCGCCGAATGTTAATCGACGCCGGAACTGACCGGGGTCCGAGGCCAGGCATCCACAGTGGACGGACGGATCAGTGCCGCCACGGCGACGAGGGACCACAGGGCGTCCCAGCCGGCGATGGTCCACAGGGCGGCCGGCGCCGGCGGGCCACCCGAGCCGATCATGACCGGCATGAGCGCGGCCAAGACGTAGGCGCCGACGGCGAGCGGGGCCCAGCGCCGCCAGCCGGTCCAGCTGATGGCGCAGGGGCTCAACAACCCGGCGATCGCCCGCCGGCTCGTGGTCAGCGAGCGGACCGTCGAGGGCCACGTGCGGCACCTGCTGATCAAACTCGGCCTGGCCGAGACCGAGGACGGACACCGTCGCGTCCTGGCCGTCCTCGCGCACCTGCGTGCCGCTCACGGGCACCGGCCCTGACCCGCCGATGGTGCTATGCTCCCGCCGATGACTACCTCATGTCACAGATTGGGGGTCCCGTCCGCTCGAAGTGAGTGCTGATGCATTCACTCGACGCGAATGGGGAATCCCGCCGCACCCTCTGGCTGCGCGTGCGCGAGTTCGCCGTGCCGCGCTCCATGATCGAGTCAGCGACCGCCCGCCGGCATGCCGGTGACTGGGCCGGGGCGTGCGCCGCGGCACGGGTCGACGTCGATCTCGACCTGCGGGCCGTGGCCCGGGCCGGCGGCGCGACGCTGTCCGCACGGATCCGCGCCGACCTGCGGCACCTGGCACCGGACCTGTTGCGCTGGCACATGCCGCGGATCGCTCCGGACGGGCTGCTGCGGCCAGGACTGACCGTGTCCCTGGCCCGCTACGACCCCGATGGCGTGCACCTCGTCGCCCGCACGCCGCCGGCCTGGGCGGACGCCGGCCAGAGGATCAGCCTCGCGCTCTGGGACGGCTCGGCGCGGGGCGGCGTACCGCATCCGCATCCGCATCCCGATCAGCGGTTCCGGCTCGACCTGCACCGGCATCTCTGGGACGCGCGCCGCTCCGGCGAACTGCGGTCCAGGGCCGGTCGTGGTGGCACGCTGTCCGGCGCGCCACCGGGATCCGGATATGCCGTGGACCGGTGGGCCGCGGAGGCCGCGCTCCTGCTGCACGCCGAGGGGCTGCCCGGGGGCGCGGTGACCGTGCGGCTCGGCGCCCGCCATCGTGTGGCCGTCGACCCTCATGGCGTCGTCAGCGGCGCGCCGGTGCGCGGGCCGGTGCTGCCCGACGCCGCGACCTGGGTCCTGCCCGACGTGGAACTGCTGCGGGCCGGACTGCTCGACGCGGACCGGCTGCATCCGCTTGTCACTGCAGCGTTGGTACCGGATACGCCACCGACAGGCGCGGTGCCTCCGGACGTGGCACGGCTGGACCCGGCCCGGCCGGGTGCGTCACGGCCGAGCCAGCCGGGTGCGCCGCGGGTGGTCGCGTGCCGGGGCGAACGGCACCGCATCGGCCTGGTGGCCGGCGTGCTCGTCGCACTGGACCACGATCCGGCCGAGGTCCGCCGCGAGGAGCTGCTCGCGGCGCTCGGTGGCACCCCGCTACCGTGCCTGCAGGCGATCGACGAGGCGCACCGCCGGCCGGAGTGCCTCCCCGACGTGCGGGCCCTCCTCGACCACGGCGACGCCGCCGGTGCCCTCGCCGTCGTCGAGGCGCTGCTCGGCCCGGACGCGGTGCTGCGCCACGGCGCGCTGCGCGACGAGCTGGAGACCGCGGCGCAACGCCAGGTCGCGCACGGGCTCTACCGTGCCGGACTGGCCGGTGGTCCACGACCGAAATACCACGACGGCCGCCGCGGCTCCCGGTCGCGCCGGCACCGCACGTCGTCCCGCTGACGTTTCCCGTTGCCTCGACTCCTCAAAAGGTGATGCCTCATGCCCACGTTCGCCGACCAGCTCGACGTCGCCGCCGACCTCCTCGCCCTGCTGCACGACACCGACACCGAACCGCGCACCGACCCACAGCTGGAGGCGCTGACCCTCGCGGTCGCCGCCGACCTGCCGGTCCTGCTGTGGGGCGAGCCCGGCATCGGCAAGACCGCCGCCCTGACCCAGCTCGCCGAGGCGCTCGACCTGCCGCTCACCACCGTCATCGCCAGCGTCCACGAGCCGTCGGACTTCTCCGGGCTGCCCGTCGTCGGCGACGACCCGGCGGTGCAGGGCGTGCCGATGGCCCCGCCGGACTGGGCCGTGCGCCTGGTCCGTGCCGGTCGCGGCCTGCTGTTCCTCGACGAGCTGTCCACCGCGCCGCCGGCGGTCCAGGCGGCGCTGCTACGGCTGGTCCTGGAGCGGCGGGTCGGCGCGTTGCGGCTGCCGCCGGGCGTGCGGATCGTGGCGGCCGCGAACCCCCGGTCGTCCGCGGCGGACGGCTGGGAGCTCAGCGCGCCGCTCGCCAACCGGTTCGTCCACCTCCAGTGGGCGCACGACCACGACGTCGTGGTCCGTGGCCTCGGCGGGACCTGGCCCCGCGCTTCGCTGCCGCGGCTGGACCCGCAGCGGCTGGGTGCGGCGGTCGCGTTCGCCCGCCGCGCCGTGTGCGGGCTGCTCGCCGCCCGTCCCCGGCTGGTGCACCAGCTGCCGGGCAGCGAGGCGCGCCGCGGCGGTCCGTGGCCGTCGCCGCGCAGCTGGGACATGGCGCTGCGGCTGACCGCGTTCGCCACCGCCGCCGGCACGTCCCGCGACGTGCTGTCCATGCTGGTGCGCGGCACGGTCGGCGACGGGCCGGGCCTGGAACTGCTGGCCGGCCTGGACCGGATGGACCTGCCGGATCCCGAGTCGCTCCTCGCGGACCCGGCGGCGGCGAGCCTGCCGGACCGCGGCGACCTGCGCCAGGCGGTCCTGGACGGCGTCGTCGAGGCGGTCCGCAAGCGCCCGGAGAAGGCCCGGTGGGATGCGGCGTGGGCGATCCTGGCCCGCGCGCTGGACACCGGCGCGCCGGACCTGGTGGTGGTCCCCGCGAGCACCCTGTCGGCGTTGCGCCGCGCCGACTGGGACGTGCCCGACGTGATCGAGCGGCTGGCCGGTGCGGTGGCCCTGTCCCAGCGCGCCGACCGGGCGGCGGCGCGGGTCGCGGCGGCGGTGACCGGCTGATGGCATCGCAGACGGCAGCGCCGGGACTCGACCTCGACAAAGCTGTTCGCGGCGGCGGTGACGGGCGGATGGCGCCGCAGACGGCAGCGTCGGGACTCGACCTCGACGAAGCTGCTCGCGGCGGTGGTGACGGGCTGATGGCGCCGCAGACGGCGGCGCCGGGACTTGCTGTTCGCGGTGGCGGTGACGGGCTGATGGCACCGCAGACGGCGGCGCCGGGTCTCGCTGTTCGCGGTGGCGGTGACGGGCTGATGGCACCGCAGACGGCGGCGCCGGGTCTCGCTGTTCGCGGTGGCGGTGACGGGCTGATGGCACCGCAGACGGCGGCGCCGGGTCGCGACTTCGACAAGCTGCCCATGGCACCGGAAACCGCAGCACCGGAAACCGCAGCACCGGAGGCGGCAGTGCCGGGGCTCGACTTCGACAAGCTGTTCGCGGCCCGGCTGCAGGCCGCCCGGGCCCGGCCGTACCTCGCGACGGCCCTGTTCGCGCTGCACGCGGTCGAGTCGCGGCGGGTGCCGACGATGGCCGTCGACCGGCACTGGCGGTGCTACGCGTCGCCGGCGTTCGTGGCCCGGACCCCGGTCGAGGAGCTCGCCGGCGTGTGGGTCCACGAGGTCTCGCACCTGCTGCGCGACCACCACGGCCGCGGCGACCGGGTGGCGCTGGACCGGGACCTGACCGGGCCGGGGGAGCGGCTGCGGATGAACATCGCCGCCGACTTCGAGATCAACGACGACGTGTACGGCGACGGCCTGGCCCGCCCCGAGGGTGCGATCTCCGCCCAGGATCTGGGGCTGGACGACGGGCAGCTGATGGAGGACTACCTGCGCCAGTTCCGCCTCGGCCCGGGCACGTCGGGCCTGGTCTGGCTGGACTGCGGCAGCGGCGCCGACGGCCTCGAACGGCCCTGGGACCTCGGTGAGGACGGCGCCCACGGGCTGAGCGGCCACGAGCTGGACGCGGTCCGTTTCCGGGTCGCCCAGGGCATCAACGCCCGCCCCGGCGACGTCCCGAAAGGCTGGCGGCGCTGGGCGGAGGAGGCGTTCCACCCGCCGCAGGCGTGGCGGGACCTGCTGGGCGCCGCCGTCCGTTCGGCGGCGGGGGCCGCCGGGGCGGACGACTACACATACGGGCGGCCGGCGCGGCGCTCGGCGGGCCTGCCCGGCGTGGTGCTGCCGAGCCTGCGCCGCCGCCCGCCGCAGGTCTGCGTCATCATCGACACGTCAGGGTCGGTGAGCGACGCCGAGCTGGGCGGCGCGCTGCTCGAGGTCGCCGCGATCGGCCGGGCCGTCGGCGGCCGCCGGGACCTGGTGCGGGTGATGTCGTGCGACGCGGCGGCCGGGGTGGCGTACCCACTGTGCCGGGCCGAAGGCATCCCGCTGATCGGTGGCGGCGGCACGGATCTGCGCGCCGGGTTCGAGCGGGCGCTGCGCACCACGCCCCGGCCCGACGTCGTCGTGGTCCTGACCGACGGGCAGACACCGTGGCCGTCGGCCCGCCCGCAGTGCCGCACGGTCGTCGGCCTCTTTCCCCGCGCCGGCTCCTGGGACGAGGACGACGAGGACTACGTGCCGGAGCAGCCGCCGGACTGGGCGCACGTCGTCACCATCGGATAGTGCTCGTCCACATCAGACAGTCGTGGCGTAGACCTGCAGGGTCACCTCGTTGCTCAGGTGGGTCTCCCCGCCGACGATCAGGGCCGCCTGCATGGTCCAGACCGTCGGCGGGGTCGCCTGCCCGCCGTCGGTCACCGTCACCCTCGCGTGGTTGCCCCGGCCGCGGAACTCCACCGGCCCGAGCACGGTCTGCGCCCGCACCGTCCACTGGAGACTGTCGGCCAGCCGCGCCTCGTCGAACCCGGCCGGGACCACCACCGACAGCGGCAGCGTGAACGGCTGCACCTGCGGGTCGCCGGCCTCCTGCACGCGGGTGCGTCCCGGCACACCGTGATCCTGCTCGGCGGGGTCCGGGAGGCGTCCGGTGCGCTGGTCGGCCCGGTCGCGGAGGCCGCCGCCGGGCGGCTCAACGTCGACGCGCTGTTCCTCGACGCTCACGGCATGACCGTCCGGACCGGCTTCACCGCCGGCAGCCTCGCCGCCGCGGGCGTCGACCGGCGGCTGGTCGCCTCCGCCCGCCGGCTCGTCGTCCTCGCCGACCACAGCCGGTGGGGGGTCACCGGCATCGCGACCGTCGCCGGCCTCGACGAGGCGGACGTCGTCATCACCGACGACCGGCTCACCGACGACGCGTACGTGGCGCTCACCGACCACGCGGGCCGCCTGGTCATCGCCGCCACCGCCCCCGGCGGCTGACGTCCCAGCGCGCGGCCACGGCACACGGTCATGTCCGCGCTGGTCGGCCGCGTTTCCGGTGTCCCACGGTGTCCCACGCACGGCGCGGACCCCGACCCCGCGATGGTCGGATACCTCCTGTCAGCAACACCCCGGACGACACACAGGAGACACGCCATGAACGCCCAGGCCGTCAGCACCACCCGCAAGTCCTGGTTCACCCTCAACGGTGTCCTCTGGACACTGCAGATCATGTGGGGCTTCTTCTTCGCCGGTAGCGGCTTCGGCAAGGTCCTGCTCTACGACGCGACCCTCTACGCCGAAGCGCCCCGGGCCGTGGCCTGGTACGCCGCGGTGCCCCAGCCCCTCATCGTCTTCATCGGCGTCGTGGAGGTGCTCGGCGGGATCGGCCTCATCCTGCCGGCACTCACCCGGGTCACGCCGAAGCTCACGCCGCTGGCCGGCGCCGGACTCGCGCTCACCATGCTCCTCGCCGCCGGGTTCCACGTCGTGCGCGGCGAGTACGCCCTGGTGCCCGCCACCGTGGTCCTCGGGGCGGTCGCCGCGTTCCTCGCCGCCGGTCGATGGAACCTGCGGCCCGTCGCACCCGAGCCGCTCACCAACCGGCGCGCCCTCACGTCGGTGCTGGTGCTGGTGCTGATGGTGCTGACGACGTTCGTCCCGACCTGGTACACCATGACCCACACCCAGTTCTGAGCGCCGTCAGCCGAACTCGGCGGCGACCGCCTCGGCCAGCAGGCGGTCGCCGGGGGAGCGGCGCACCCGCTCCCGCAGCAGGTCCTCACGGCTGCCGGGATCGCTGTATCCGGTGTACTGGCGCAGGATCGTCAGCTCGCCGTCGACGACCGCGATCTCGTCGAGGTACCCGCCGACGTTCCAGTCCCACACGAATCCCTGCGCGTCCTCGACGAACGGCGCCAGCCGCCGCAGCGCGCAGTGCAGGTCCCAGCCGCGGAAGTAGCTGCGGTCGGCGTACATGCACAGCTCGAACTCCTCGACGGGCCTGGCGGAATCCCGGTAGCTGCGCGGATCCAGGGGATCGGGGCGGCCCCGCAGCGCGCCGAGGACGTCGCTGACGCTCAGCCCGAGGCTCTCCTCGTAGGCCTGCTCACGCAGCTCCGGCCGCACCCGGAAGCGGATGCTGCCATCGTGCTCCGGCCGGACCTGGAACACCGACAGGCAGTGCGACCCGCCGTGCACCGCCCGGGCCAGCTCGCCGGCCGGCAGGTCGAGGCCCGCCAGATCGGGGTCGATGGCGGCCCGCGCGGCGAGCCGTTCGCCGCCGCCGTCACGGATCGCGGCCAGCAACGCCACCCCGGCGCCGAGGCGGTCGCCGGCACCCGCGAGGACGCAGGCGAGATCGTAGCGGCCGCCGGGATGGTACGGATCCCGCGCCAGCGCCTCGTGGAACAGCCCCATCGCGTGGAAGTGCTCCTCCCGCCTGAGCGAGAACGCCCGCACCATCAGCCGTTCCGCCAGCGACAGCCGGTCGATGTCCGGTCGCCGCGCCGGGTCCCCGCGCAGGGCAGCGGTCGCCAGCTCATACGCCTCGGTCATGACGTGCGAGCCTACGGGCCGCGACCGTCTCCATCGCCCACAGGATCGCGGCGGCGTCGTCGGGGGCGAGGAAGTGGCTGTCGACGAACAGCGTCAGCTCCATCACCTCGTCGGAGCCGTCGGCGCTGAGGAAGAACGCCGACTGCGGGTCGTCGTGCGCGCTGACCCAGGCGAACTCGCTGTCCGGTCCGGCCGGTCGCGGGACGGGCCGCAGCGAGCCGCCGAACCGGCGGTCGTTGAAGTTGACGTCCAGGTCGACGCCGGGACCGCGGTCGGCGACGACGGCGGCGACGCGGGCCTCGAGGTCACGCCGGTCGTAGTAGGCGTGCTTGTACGCGGCCATCGCCGCGCCCCGGGCCCGCCGCACGACGTCGCCGAACTCGCCGGTCGTGTCCAGCACACACAGCCCGTTCTGGGACACCGGGCAGACGCTGCCGTCCAGCTCGGCGCGGAACCGGTTGCTCGCCATCAGCCGCAACGGCAGCACGGCGACGCCGGTCACCGCCGCGAACGCCGTCGCGAACGCGGCGAGGAGCACCGCGCCGGTGTCCGTGCCGTGTTCCAGCGCCGCGGCCGACAGCGCCGCCGGCAACGCGGTGGAGCGGAACACGCCGTGGTGGTAGCGGGGGCTGCGCACGTCCCGCGACGGCGGCATCGCCGGCACCGGGATCTGGCGCAGCCGGGTCTCCCAGTGCCGCAGCGCGGCCGCGTTGTGCCGCTGCGCCGCCGGCAGGGCCTGCTGCCGGGCCTGTTCGAGCGGTGCGATGCCGCGCACCGGGGCGGTGGTGCGCTCGGCGGTCTCCGCCATCATCACGACCGCGCCGGCGCCGTCGAAGACCAGGTGCGACATGACGAGGACGGCGTGGGTGCACCGGTCACCGTCGACGACGGCGGCCATCCGCACCGGCCACTCGTCGGCGTAGTCGAAGGGGGTCGTGCGGAACCGCCGGGCGACGTCCTCCGGGTCGGCGGCGACGATCTCGAGGTCGATCGTGCCGCGCTCGTGCACGACCTGCCGCGGCGGGCCGTCGCCGGCGGTGGGTTCGAACCGGGTCCGCATCGACTGGTAGCGCCCCATCAGGTACGCGAGCTCCCCGGCGACGTCGTCGACGGTGCTGCCCGGTGGCAGCGGCCGCGCCCCACCCATCGCGAACGTCCGGCCCAGCCGGCGCATCTTCAGCCAGACGTCGAGCTGCCCCCAGGACAGCTCCCCGGCCCCGGAGCCTTCCCCGGCGAACGACACGGTGCGACGGCCATTCATGGTGGTCACTCTAAGCGAATCCCGGGCCGGCGAACGGCTGCGGCGGTTGCAGGAAATGTGCAGACATCCGCGGCGGTGGCTCGGGGTGGGCGGTCAGTACCGTATCGGGTGTGACGCGGTTGGGGATCGACTTCGGGACTTCGACGACGGTGGCGGTCCTCGCCGCCGACGGGCGGGAGCCGCGGCCGTTGCTGTTCGACGGTTCGCCGCTGATGCCCTCGGCGGTCTGTCTGGACGCGGACGGCGGGCTGGTCGTCGGGCGGGACGCGGTGCACCTGGGGATGGCCAGCCCCGGGCTGCTGGAGCCGAATCCGAAACGCCGGGTCGACGAGGCGGCCGTGCTGCTCGGCGACGCCGAGGTGCCGGTCGGGCGGCTGTTCAAGGCGGTGCTCGACCGGGCGGTCGTCGAGGCCGCGGGGATGTCGGGCGGGGCGCTGACCGACGTCGTCGTCACCTGCCCGGCGGCGTGGGGGCAACGGCGGCGGCAGGTGCTGCTCGACGCGGCGCCGCCCGGGACGCGGCTCGTCGCCGAGCCGGTCGCGGCGGCACACTACTTCGCGGACGTGGCCGGGCACCGGGTGCCGGTCGGCGGGACCGCGCTGGTCTACGACTTCGGCGCCGGGACGTTCGACGCGTCGGTGGTGCGGCGCACGGAGGACGGGTTCGAGCTGCTCGCGACGCTCGGCCTCGACGACGCCGGCGGTCTCGACGTCGACGCGGCGCTCTTCGCGCGGCTGCGGGATCAGGTGCCGGATCCGCAGGGGTACTGGCCGCGCCTGACCAACCCGGCCGACGCCCTCGACCGCAGGGTGGCCCAGCAGGTGTGGGACAACGTGCGCACGGCGAAGGAGATGCTGTCGCGGCTGCCGTCGACGCTGGTGCACCTGCCGCTGTTCAACGTGGAGGTGCCCGTCGACCGGGCCACGCTGGACCGGCTGGCGGCGCCGGTGCTGCAGCGGACGGTCAGCACCTGCGTGGAGGTCCTCGCGGTCGCGGGGCAGCCGATGTCGTCGCTGGCGGCGGTGTTCCTGGCGGGCGGGTCGAGCCGGATGCCGGCCGTGGCGGCGGCGCTGGAGTCGGCCCTCGGCGTCGCGCCGGTGGTCGTGGACCAGCCGGAGCTGGCGGTGGCGGAGGGCAGCCTGCGCGGCTTCGACCAGCCGACCTCGGGCGCGGCGGCGCCGGTCTCCGCCTCGCCCCAGTCTCCGTCCCCGGCGACTGCCCCGCCCGCTCCGGCCACCCCGTCCGCCCCGCCCGCTCCGGCCACCCCGTCCGCCCCGTCCGCTTCGGCTACGTCCACGCCGCAGCCGTTGCCGCAGGCGCAGCCGCAGCCGTCGTGGCGGGGCAGGCGTGGGCTCGTGATTCTCGCCGCGGTCGTCGCCCTGGCGGTCCTCGCCGGCGGCGGAGCCCTGGCCTGGTCGCTGCGCCCCGACCCGCGGGCGGACGCCCTCCCGGCGATCCTGCCCACGCCGTCCGCCTCGGCGTCGCCCTCGCCGTCGGTCTCCCCGTCACCGGCGGTGAGCGTCGCGGCGGGGCTCGATCCGTGCCTGGTCGGCAGGTGGCGGCAGACCAGCAGCGAGGTCCACGTCAACTTCGGCTCGACGCGGAAGCAGTTCAGCGGCGGCGCGGGGGTCCTGCAGACGTTCGACGGCGAGGGGCACACGGTGTACGACGCCAACGCCTCCGCCCCGTACCGGGCCACCTTCGACGGCGCGAACTGGGACGAGACGTTCCGCGGCGTCGCCCAGGGCAACTACCGCATCCTCGACGGCACCGTCGTCCTCAGTGGACTGTCCGGCGAGATCAGCTGGGTCCTCAACCGCAACGGCAAGCGCAACAACAGCGGCAAGGGACCGCTCAGCACCCAACCCGAGCGGTACCTCTGTGACGCGCAGAAGCTCATCCAGTACGGCCCGGACGGCGACTACACCAACGAACTGGAGCGCATCCCGTAGGTCTGGTCGGGTGTCGGACACGACAAACGGTTGAAGGGGCGGCCGGCCACGCTTGCCGAGCCGTCCGTGTTCTTCTCCTCCACGAGCGGGTGGGTGCTGCCCGGCCCGACGGCGACTCCACCAACGAACTGGAGCACATCCCCTTACCCGCGCGGGGTCATCGGCGGCCGGTGGGTTGTGCGAAGATCTCGGCCGTGCGAATGATCCCCCTCTTCGCGGTTGCGGCCTCCCTCGCCCTGCTCGGCGCCTGCGCGGACGACCCCGCCACCCCGAGGGCACAGGCCTCCGGCACGCCGGTCCCGGCCGTGTCCGTGTCCGCATCGGGCGCCGCTCCCTCGGCGTCGGCCGGTGCCGCCGCCGATCCTGCGTTTGTCGACCCGGCCCCCGCCGCGGCCGCCGGCAAGATCGGTCCCGGCACCGAGTGCGCCATCCCCGCGACGCTGCCGATCGCGGCGAAATGGACCCCGAAGGACGCCGCCTTCTACCGCTGGTCGACCGGCGGGCTGACGCTGCGGTGCGAGATCGACGCCAAGCCGGCCGGCGTGATCGGCTTTATCCGCGTGTTCACCTACGAGGGCACCGACGCGCAGCAGGCGCTCGCGGTGCTGATGATCACGCCGCTGTTCGGCGGGAAGACGACCGGCGAACGGGAGATCACCATCGGCGGCAAGAGCGGCGTGGAGGCCGCGCTCGCCGCGAACATGAACGGCCCCGGCCGCGCGTTCGCCACCGGCGGTGTCCTGGTGGTGTGGCGCGGGGCGGACGAGGACGAGTTCAAGGAAGGCCTGCCCGCCTACGTCCTGGCCCGCACCGCGATTTCGTTCTGAGCCGTTACTTCGGCAGGCGGATGACCAGTTCGACGCGGCGGTTGAAGGCGCGGCCGGCGACGCTGACGGAGCCGTCGGTGTTCTTCTCCTCGACGAGGGGCTGGGTGCTGCCCAGGCCGACGGCGGTGACGGCGGAGGCGCTGACGCCGTGTCCGGTCAGGTAGGCCCGGACGGTCTCCGCCCGGCGCTGTGACAGCGTCTGGTTGCCGGCGGCCGAGCCGGTCGCGTCGGTGTGGCCGCGGACCTGGATGGCGCCGTTCGGGTACAGCTTGTTGATGACCTTGATGGTGTTGTCGAGGGTGTCGGTGCTGCCGATGTCGGCGCTGCCGGTGCCGAAGAGGGCGTCGCTGTTGAAGGTCACGATGTAGACGTGGACGCCGTTGGGGTCGCGGGCCTCCAGGACCGAGCCGGAGACGCCGGTGAGGTCGATGTCGGGGCCGGGCAGGCGATACAGGGAGTCCTTCACCAGGCGGGTGTCGTTCTCGGGGTCGTGCGCGTTGCCGATCTGGCACGGGATGCGCAGCACGAGCCCGGCGCCGAAGTCCTGGGTCGAGCAGGTGGGGTCCTTCTGCCCGTCGCCGTCGTAGTCGTCCAGGCCCGGCTGGGCGCCCGGCGGCAGCGAGACGGGCTCCTCTTCGGCGGGCGCCTCGGTGGTGGCGTCCGCGGCGGCCGAGGTGGCGCCCCCGGCCGGGGTGCCGTCCGAGGAGGAGCCACAGCCGGTGAGCAGCAGCACGCCGACAACCATGACCGGCAACCAGGCGCCGGCGTGACTCCGCACACGTCTCATTGGCGGGAGCGTAGGTTTCCGGTCGTGCCGCCGCTCGTCACAGGCGGGTAGCCGACACCTTCTCGGGGGACGGATTACGGTTTGCGGGCCACGCCGGCGAACTCCGACGCCGGGGTGGTGTCGTTGCCGTCGGGGCGCCACTGGGAGCAGGTGACGACGCCGGGCTCCAGGAGCTCCAGGCCGGTGAAGTACGCGGCGATCTGCTGCGGGTCCCGGACCGCCATGGGGGCGGCGCCGCTGCTGTTCCACATCTGCACGGCCCGGTCGACCGCGGCGGCGTTGACCTCGCGGGTCGGGTGCGACATGACGAGGTAGCTGCCGGACGGGACGGCGTCGACCAGGGTCCGGACGATGGCCGCGGCCTCCTCGTCGTCGACCACGAAGTTGATGATGCCGAGCAGCATGATCGCGACCGGCTGGGTGAAGTCCAGGGTGCGGGCCGCCTCGGCGAGGATCGCCTCCGGGTCGCGGACGGTGGCGTCGAGGTAGTCGGTGGCGCCCTCGGGGTTGCTGGTCAGCAGGGCCCGGGCGTGGACCAGGACCATCGGGTCGTTGTCGACGTAGACGATCCGGGCCGACGGGGCGACGGACTGCGCGACCTCGTGCGTGTTGTCCGCGGTGGGCAGGCCGGTGCCGATGTCGAGGAACTGCCGGATACCGGCCTCGCCGGCGAGGTGCCGCACGGCCCGGCCGAGGAACTGCCGGTTGAACCGCGCCGACTGGACCAGCTCGGGCATGTAGGCGAGGACCTGCTCGGCCGCTTCCCGGTCGACGGCGAAGTTGTCCTTGCCGCCCAGCAGGTAGTTCCAGAGTCGCGCGGAATGCGCGACAGTCGTGTCGAGCTCCTCGTTGACCGTCATGTCCGTCCTTGGACTGCGATGGGGGAATGTCCGGACCAGACTAGTCCCCGCGCCGGGGCCCGGTACAGGCGTACCGGGCCCCTTCGGCCGTCAGGCCGGGACCACCCACTTCTGGCTGGCCACGTTCGCGTAGTCCCAGATGTGGATCTGGGTGCCGTCGGCGGAGGCGCCGCCGAGGGCGTCGAGGACCTTGCCGGACTGCGGGTTCAGGATCGAACCGTTCGCCTGCGGCTGCCACACCTGCGAGCCGGTGCCGTTGCAGGTCCACAGCTGCACCTTGGTGCCGTTGGCGGTGCCGGCGTTGTCGACGTCGAGGCACTTGCCGTTGGCCTGGTAGGTGCTGCCCACCCGGGACCAGCGCTGCGCGGCGGTGCCGTTGCAGGTCCACAGCTGGATCTTCGTGCCGTCGGCGGTGCCCGCGTTGTCGATGTCGAGGCACTTGCCGGCGATCCCGGTGATCGGGCCGGACGTCGGACCCGACTGCTGGTACACCTCCAGCTCGTAGACCCGGGCATAGGGCGTGTCGGTGGTGGCGAACCGCACGTAGCGGGCGGTCACCCCGCTGAGGTTGTGCGTGGTGATGTTGGCGGTGTTGCCGGTGACGGTCGCCCGGGTCGTCCAGGTGGTGCCGTCGGGGCTGGTCTGCAGCGTGAAGTTGCTGGTGTTGGCCACGGCCTCGCGGCCCGCACCGGCGTGCCGGACCACGATCTGGCCCACGGCCTTGCTCGAGCCGAGGTCGACCTGCAGCCACTTGTTCGCGCTGTTGGAGCACCACTTGTCGCTGTTGCCGCCGGAGACGGTGCCGTTGACGGCCTTCGCCGGCGCCTCCGCCGTGGTGCAGGAGCTGTCCGCGGTGGCGGGTGCGTTGAGCGCCAGGTTCGCGACGGTGGCGCCGCCGGGGATGGCGTTCAGCGTGTACCAGGCCTCGGTGCTCCACAGCGACTGCCCGCTGGACGAGCTGAACGGCTTCGGCGACCGCACGTAGACGACCCGGCCCGGCTTGCGCCCGGCGACGGTCAGCGAGACCTTCTTGCCGTCCGAGGACAGGGTCGCGGCGGTGACGGTCAGGTTCTCCTCGTCGACCTTCGGGCCGCCGTAGGCGGACGTCGCCTCGTACCGCCACTGCTTGAACGTGTACTTCGAGGCCAGGTCCGTCGCGGTCGCGGCGGACAGCGGCTGGGTGTACTCCAGCTCGAACCCGGCCGCGGTGGCCCGCATCGCGAGGATGTCGAACGTGGCCGTGCTGTTCGGGGTCAGCTTCTGCAGGCCGTAGTTCAGCTTGCCGGCCTGACCCCAGTTGCCGCCGGCGCCGATCCCGCCGACGTAGATCGCGCCGTCCGGACCGATGTTCACCTCAGACACCCCGGCCTCGAGACCCTGGGTCATCCGGAACAGAGCGCCCTGGTACTCGCCGTTGACCTTCTCCAGGTACGCGCGCTGCAGGCCGCCGTACGTGACGTCACCGATGATCAGCTGTCCGGCGTAGATGCCGGTGGGCATGACGATCGGGGTGCTCGGGGAGTTGGCGATCTCGTTCTGCGGCATGTACAGCACCGGCGGCGTGACGGCGTTGTAGTCGAACGGCCCGGCGGGGGTGTTGTAGTGGTTGAAGAAGCGGCCGGGCTTGATCTGCACCAGCTTCGACGCGGGCACCCAGCCGCCCTGGTTGTCGGTGACGAACAGGCCGTTCTCCGGGCCCCAGCCGATGCCGTGCGGGGTGCGCAGGCCGCCGGCGACGTACTCCACGGCGCCGGTCGTCGCGTTGACCTTGACGGAGGTGCCGCGGTTGGCTACGGGCTGCGGGACGGTGCTGGCGCCGCCGTAGTCGATCGGGACCGAGAGGCTCAGGTAGAAGTAGCCGTCGCGGTACAGCAGGCCCATCGCGAACTCGTGGAACGCGCCGCTGAACGGCCAGGTGGCGACGGTCTGGTACTGGTCGGCGACCTCGTCGCCGGTGGTGTCCACGAGCCGGGTGAGCCGCGCCTTCTCCGACACGTAGACGACGCCGTTGACGACCTTCAGGCCCATCGGCTCCTTGAGGTTGCTGCCGATGCGCTTGGTCGTCACGTTGCCGGGGGAGGTGGCCCCGCCGGTGTTGCCGAGGATCCAGACCTCGCCGGCCTGCGACGTGCCGGACTGGTCGTTGCCGCCCCAGGTGCAGATGACCAGGCGGCCGTCGGGCAGCCAGTCCATGCCGGTGACCTTCGGCTGGAACGCCGCGTTGGGGCGCAGGTTCGTCAGCGTGAAACCGGGGTGCACCGAGGTCAGCGGCAGGCCGTCGCCGGGGGAGTCGCCGGCGCCCTCGCACTCCTTCTTCCCGGGCGCGGTCACGCGGACGACGCCGGCGTCGGTGCTGAGCACCGAGTTGGGCACGAGCACGAACGCCGACGAGCCGGGCGTCTTCCACTCCAGCGTGATCTGCTGCCCGCCGTCGCGCTCGAAGTGGTCGATGCGCAGCGCGTGGTAGCCGGTGGTGAGGGTGACGGTGCCCTCCTTCGGCGGCGTCGCGCCGTGCAGGCCGTCGTGGTTGATGACGGTGGCGCCGTCGATCGCGAGGCGGGACCCGTCGTCGCTGCTGAGCCGGAACGTGTAGCTGCCGGCGGTGGCGATGTTGACGTTGCCGATGACCTGGGAGACGAACAGGTTGTCGTAGCCGAAGTCGGCGGGCGTGGTCCAGTTGATCGTCGGCATCAGCTTGTCGACGTTCGGGGTCTGACCCGTCTTGAGGGTGCAGATCGCGCTGAGCGCGGTCTGCACGTCGTAGACGCGCAGCGTCACCCCGGGCTCCTGAGCGGGGATCGCGCTGGCGGGCGGGGCCCAGATGCCAATGGCGGCAACGGTGGCGGCGGCGGTGGCGGCGATGGTGAACGAGCGCAAAGGCCTGATGCCCATGCTTCCTCCTGGGGGGACGGAGAAACGTCCCCGGATGGCGGTCGGGGGACGCTGAAGCTCGGGCAGGCCTATCGACGCCGACGACTGGACCACCCGCCGGAAGACTAGGCAGTTTCGATCAGCAAGTCCATAGCTTTTGCACGACTCAGCGAAAGTTTGCTGAATGCGCGCAGAAGGTCACCGGCGGCCGTCATCCGTCGCAGGTGTGGTCACGGCGGGCGGCGGCGATAGCGTCGGTTCTGTGGCGACGCTGGTGTCGGTGAACGTGGGCCTGCCGAAGGACGTCGCGTGGCAGGGGCGCACCGTGCACACCGGCGTCTGGAAGGCGCCGGTCGACGGGCCGGTCCTGCTGCGCCGGCTCAACCTCGACGGCGACGGCCAGGGCGACCTCGCCGGCCACGGCGGCGAACAGCGCGCCGTCCTGGTCTACCAGCTCGACTCCTACCGGCACTGGCGCGAGTTCCTGGGCCGCGACGACCTGGCCCCGGGCCACTTCGGGGAGAACTTCACGGTCGACGGCCTGCCCGACGACGAGGTCTGCGTCGGCGACCGGTTCCGCGTCGGCGGCGCGGTCGTCGAGGTGACCCAGCCGCGGGTCACCTGCTACCGCGTCGGCCTGCGCCTCGGCGAGCCGCGCATCCCGGCGCTGCTGGTCGCGCACCACCGCCCCGGCTTCTACCTGCGGGTCATCGCCGAGGGCGAGGTGCGCGCCGGCGACGAAATCGTTCACGTGGCCGACGGGCCGCAGCGGGTCACCATCGCCGAGATCGACGCGCTGCTCTACCTTCCCGGGCACGACCGGAGCACCGCCGCGCGGGCGCTGCGGATCGATGCGCTCAGTCCCGGCTGGAAGGCGTCCCTGCGGGCCCTGCTCGACCAGCCCGAACACGCCGGCAACCCGGGGCTGGCGGCCGTGGCGGCGCCGCCGGCGTGGCCCGGGTTCCGCCCGCTCGTGGTCACCGCGGTCGAGCCGGAGACCGCCGACGTGGTGTCGCTGCGGCTCGCCGCGCCCGACGGGATCCCGCTGCCGGTGCCCGCCGCGGGGCAGTTCCTGACGTTGCGGCTGGGCCCGGGGCTGGTGCGCAGCTACTCGCTGTCAGGGTCACCGGGCGGGCCGGCGTATCGCATCAGCGTCAAACACGAACCCGGCGGCGCGGGCAGCGGGTACCTCCGCGACCAGGTCCGGGCCGGCACGACCCTCGACGTGGCCGCGCCCCGCGGCACCTTCACCCTCGACCGGTCGGACCGTCCGGTGCTGCTGGTGTCGGCCGGGATCGGCGCCACCCCGCTGCTGGCGATGCTGCACGACCTCGCCGACCACCCGACCGGCCGCGACGTCTGGTGGCTGCACGGCGCCCGCGACGGTGCCGGCCACGCGTTCGCCGCGGAGGTCCGGGCCCTGCGCCCCGGCCGGCGCGTGATCTGCTTCAGCCACCCCCGCCCGCAGGACCGCCCCGACATCGATTACGACCTCGCCGGCCGCCTCGACGCCGGCGTCCTGAGCGGGCTCGACCTGCCGCCGTCAGCCGTCGCCTACGTCTGCGGACCGGCGGGGTTCATGCAGGACGTGACCGCCGCCCTGGCCACGGCCGGCGTCACGGAGATCCACCGGGAGGACTTCACCACCGTGGCGGCAGTGACGCCAGGTGTACGCCCAGCGGCCGCCGCCCCGCCCCGGTCCCGCCCCGGCCCGGGTCCCACCATCACCTTCGCCCGCAGCGGTGTCACCGCCGGCTGGACCGACACCGACGGCACTGTCCTGAACCTCGCCGAGACCTGCCGCGTCCCGGTCCGCTGGTCCTGCCGGACCGGCGTCTGCCACACCTGCGAGACCGGCCTGCTGTCCGGCGCCGTGGAATCGGTCCCGGAGCCCCTGGACCCACCCGCCGAGGGCACCGTCCTCATCTGTTGCGCCCGCCCCCGCAGCGACCTCGTGCTGGACCTGTGAACCCACCGTGGGTCAGCGGCGCTCGCCGGGGACGGTGATGCGGTGTTCGTAGGCGAAGACGACCAGCTGGGCCCGGTCTCGGCAGCCGAGCTTGGTCAGCAGATGGCTCACGTGGGTCTTCACGGTGCCGTACCCCATGTGCAGGTCCTCGCCGATCTCCCGGTTGGACCGGCCGGTGGCGACCGCGGCGAGGACGTCACGCTCGCGGCCGGTGAGGTCGGGCACGGCTGGCGGTGCGGCCGCGGGGGTCAGCTCGGTGAAGCGGGCGATGAGCCGGCGGGTCACGCCGGGCGCGAGGAGCGCATCGCCGCGGGCGACGACCTCGATCGCCTGGAGCAGGTCCTGCGGGCGGGTCTCCTTGAGCAGGAAGCCGCTGGCGCCGGCGTGCAGCGCCGAGAACACCAGGTCGTCCTGGTCGAACGTGGTCAGCATGAGCACCCGGGCGCCGTGACAGCCGGGGTCGGCGCAGATGCGGCGGGTCGCCTCGATGCCGTCCATCCTCGGCATCCTGATGTCCATCAGGACCACGTCGGGCCGGGTGCGGCGGACCACGTCGACGGCTTCGACGCCGTCGGCCGCCTCGCCGACGACCTCGACGCCGTCGGTGGCGTCCAGGAGCATGACGAACCCGGTGCGCACGAGCGCCTGGTCGTCGACGACCGCGACCCGGATCACGGCAGCACCGTCCCGGCGGGCAGCGGCAGGGTGGCGTGGACGCGGAAGCCGCCGTCCGGTCCTGGGCCGGCGGTGAGCCGGCCGCCGAGCAGTGCCGCCCGTTCGGTGAGCCCGCGCAGCCCGTGACCGGGCCGGACCAGGTCGCTGCTGCCGCCGCCGCTCGCGGTGCCGTTGTCAAACACCTCGATGCGGGTCGCGTCGCAGGTGTGCTCGACGCGGACGGTTGCGGTGGTCGCGTGCGCGTGTTTCACCACGTTGGTCAGCGATTCCTGCACGATGCGGTACGCGGCCAGCTCCACCGCGGGCGACCCGGCCGGCGGCTCGCCGTGGACGTGCAGGGTGACGTCGAGCCCGCTGCCGCGCACGGCGTCGACCAGCCCGGCCAGGCCGCCGGCGCCCGGCAGCGGCACGGCCGTGTCCTCGCCCTCGTGCGGGTCGTCGCGGAGCAGGCCGAGCAGCGATCGGGTCTGCGCCAGGGCCTCCCGGCTGGTGTCGGCGATCACCTCGAGGGTGCGCTCGGCCTGGTCGGGTCTCGTGCGGATGAGGTGCGCGCCGACGCCGGCGTGGACCGCGATCAGCGACATGCTGTGCGCGACCACGTCGTGCAGCTCCCGGGCGATGCGCAGCCGCTCCTCGGTGGTGGCCCGGGCGGCCTCCTGCCGGGCGGCGGCGGCGTCGCTGCGGGCGGCGTGCAGGTCGGCGGCGACCCTGGCGCGGCGCAGCCGGACACCGTCGCCGAGGGCCCATGCCGCGAGCAGCAGCGCGACCGTGGACAGGAAGGCGTCGCCGGCGTTGTCGGGGATACCGGCGACCGTGATCGCGGTGTACCCGGCGACGGCGGTCGCCAGCGCGGCCAGACTCCGGCGGCGCGGGTGCCGGGCCGCGACCGCGCACAGCGCCGCCGTCACCAACCACGGGAGCAGGCCGACGTAGTGCCCGGCGGCGGCGACGGCGACCGCGGCGACGGTTGTCGCGGCGAACCAGCGGGCCGGATGGGTGTGCCACCAGAACCCGGACAGGCCGGCGCCGGCGGTCACGGCCACGGCGAACAGGCCCGGGTCGCGCAGCGCCGGGTCGATCGCGTGCAGGTCGGTGCCGAGCAGGGCCAGGCAGGCGGCGCCGGCGGCGGCGACGGCGAGCAGTGCGTCGCGCCACGTCGCCGACGGTCGCAGGGTCACGGACATGACCGTACGCGCCGGTCGGGCGCCGATCGTCCTCCCCGCGGCCGAGGGCGCCTCTGCCTGCAGGCAGAGACAGGACGGGTCCGCGGCCAGACGCGCCGGCGCGTGCCACTGACCGATCGTGGTCGTACCCCACCGAAAAAGGAGACCACGCAATGTTTCCCGACCTCACCGCGCCGCAGAAGGCGGCCGGCTACTACCTCATCGCACTGTCGATGTCGACCGTCCTCGCGCTGGTCGTGCCCAGTCAGGACGGCGCGGCGCTGCTCGGCATGTTCTCGCCGCTGGTCGCGGTGCTGGTGATGCTGCTCGTCGTCACGCCCGACGGACGGCGCAGGGAGGCCTGGCGAAGTCTCGGCCTGCACCGGCTGGGCCTGCGCACCTGGCCGGTGGCGTTCCTGCTGCCGACCGCGATCCTGGCGGTTGGCTATCTGGTCGCCGCCGCGGCCGGGTTGGCGAGCTTCGATCTCGGCGCGATGTCACCGGCGGACGCCGTCGCCGGCCTGGTGATCACCGTCGTGCTCGGCCTCGGCGAGGAGATCGGCTGGCGCGGGTACCTGCTGCCGCTGGTCCGTGAGATCTGGCCGCGCGGCGGTGCGCTGGTCGTCGGGTTCCTGCACGGCGTGTGGCACCTGCCGCTGTTCCTGCTCACCGGGTATCTCGCCGGCATCCCGGGTAGCCCGTTCGTCATCATCCCGGTGTTCCTGGTGACGCTGACCGCGGCCGGCGCCGTCTACGCGTGGCTGCGCGACCGCAGCGGCAGCGTCTGGTCGGTCGTGCTCATGCACCAGGCGTTCAACTCCGTCAACGAGGCCGTCATGCGGGGCGCGGTGGTGGCGGCGCCGGTGGCGTTCACGTACACCACCGGGGAGACCGGCGTCGTCACGACCGTGCTGGTGATCGCGGCCGCGTTTGGTGTTTCGGGGATGGTGCAGCACCATCGTGGGGACGTGAGGACAGCAACCGAGGCGACGGCCTGACCGGGGTGGCAGTGTGACTGGTGCGATGCAGGCGGTCCACGACCTGGTCGACGCGCTGCACCAGGCCCGGCCCGAGGACCTGCCGGCGGTGGCGTCCCAGGCCGCGGCGGGGCTCGGGGCCGTGGACGTCGAGCTGTTCCTGGTCGACTACGGGCAGGTCGAGCTGCTGCCGCTGGCCGTCACGGGCGGCGAGCCGGGCGAGCCGGTGCGCATCGACGGCACCCTCGCCGGGCGCGCCTACACCAGCGGCGAGCCGGTGCGGGGCGGCGCGCCCGAGCGGATCTGGGTGCCGGTCGTCAACGGCGCCGACCGGCTCGGCGTGCTCGCGGCGCGACTGGCCGCCCCGCTCGGCGACGACGCGGCGCTGGTGCGCGACCTGCGGGCGCTGGCGGGCGCGTTCGCCGGGATCGTGGCGACCCGTCGCACCTACGGCGACACCCTGGAGCGCACCCGGCGGCGCCTGCCGATGCAGCTCGCCGCCGAGATCATCTGGAACCAGTTGCCGCCGCTGACGTTCGCGACGCCCGACGCGGCGGTCGCGGCGATCCTGGAGCCCTGCTACGACGTCGGCGGCGACGCGTTCGACTACGCCATCAACGGGTCCGTGCTGCACGTGGCGGTCTTCGACGCGGTCGGGCACGGGATCGCGGCGAGCGCGCTGACGTCCCTCGCGATCAGCGCGTACCGCAACGCCCGCCGCTGCGGGCTGGACCTCGTCGACTCGTGCCGGTCGGTGGACAAGTGGGTGCACGCCCAGTATCCGGACGGCTACGTCACCGCGATCCTCGGTGAGCTCGACATCGACACCGGCACCTACCGCAAGATCAGCGCCGGGCACCCGGAGGAGCTGCTGCTGCGCGACGGGCGGCTGGTGCGCACCCTGCTGGCGCCGACCGCCCTGCCGCTCGGCCTGGGCTACCTCGGCGACCCGATGCCGGCCGTCGCCGAGGAGCGCCTCGAGCCGGGCGACGCCCTGCTGCTCTACACCGACGGCGTGGTGGAGGCCCGCACCGGGGACGGCGAGCAGTTCGGCATCGACCGGCTCGTCGAGTGCGTCACGAAGGCCCTCGCGGATCAGCTCCGGCCGGCCGAGACGATGCGCCGGCTCGTGCGGACCCTGCTCACCCACCAGCAGGACCAGCTGCAGGACGACGCGACCGCCCTGCTGCTGACCTGGCCCTAAGACCCGCTCCGCGGGCGCAGGTCCAGCATCAGCAGGACCTTGTCGTAGCGGCGGGGGCCGACGGCGACGAAGTCCGGCAGCCGGCCGTATTCGGTGAAGCCCAGCGACCGGTAGAGGTGCAGCGCGTTGCTGTTGTCGCCACGGGCGTCCAGGGTGAGGACCTCGATCCTGGCCTGCCGGGCGTCGGCGATCAGCGCCGCCGTCAACGCCCGGCCGACGCCCTGCCCGTGGGCGTCGGCGGCCACCGCGAGCTTCTCCAGGTCGGCGTGCGGCCGGTGGGTGGGCCGGGCGTACCGCAGCCAGTAGCCGAGCCCGACGAGCCGGTCGCCGGCGTACGCCACCCGCAGCGCACCGTCCCCGGCCCGCGCCGCCGCGGCGACGTGACCGAGGAGGTCCGCGACCTCGGGCAGCGACGGCGGCTCGACCCAGCCGAGCGCCGCGCCGCCCCGGACGAGGTCCGCCAGGATGCGCTGCGCCGCCTCGACGAACCGCGGGTCGGCGCTCAGCTCCGTCGCGTCCAGCACGTCCGGCCGGGACCGGCTCACCACCGCTGCCGTCAGACGGACGGGTGGACCGGCTGGCTGACGTTGAAGTCGGCGCGCAGCAGGTCCTCGTCGCGCGAGGAGGAGCCGACGAGGAGTTCGAATGCGCCCGGCTCGACCACCCGTACCCCCGCCGCATTGACGAACGTGCACTCGGCGACGGGCACTTCGACGGTTACCGTGCGCCGCTCGCCGGGGGCCAGGAACACCTGCGTGTAGGCCTTGAGCTCCTTGTCGGCCCAGGTGGCCGAGGTGACGGTGTCGCTGACGTAGATCTGCACCGTCTCCAGGGCCGGCCGGCTGCCGGTGTTGTGCAGGGTGACGGTGGCCCGCAGCGTGTCCGCGGCGGTCACCTCGGGCTGCTCGATGTGCAGGTCGTCGTAGGCGACGGTGGTGTAGCTCAGGCCCTGCCCGAACGCGAACGTCGGGCGCTGGGTCAGGTCGGCGTAGCGGCTGCCGTGCTGGCCGCGGACCTGGTTGTAGTACGTGGGCTGCTGGCCGGAGTGCTGGGCGAAGGAGATCGGCAGTCGGCCGGTCGGCTCGATGACGCCGAGCAGCAGCTCCGCGATCGCCCGGCCGCCGCGCATGCCCGGGTTGGCCGCGTAGATGATCGCGGCCGCGTTGAGCGCCGACGGCGGCAGGACGAGGGGCTTGGAGCTGATCAGGACGACCACGAGGGGCTTGCCGGTCGCGGCGAGCGCGTCGAGCAGGGCGATCTGGCCGCCGATGAGCTCCAGGGTGGCGGTGGACTTGCCCTCGCCGACGAGCTCGATGTGGTCGCCGACCACCGCGACCACGTAGTCGGCCTCCTCCGCCAGCGCGACCGCGGACGCGATCATCGCCGGGTCGGGGG
Source organism: Dactylosporangium cerinum (assembly GCF_042653625.1). Taxonomy (NCBI): domain Bacteria; kingdom Bacillati; phylum Actinomycetota; class Actinomycetes; order Micromonosporales; family Micromonosporaceae; genus Dactylosporangium; species Dactylosporangium cerinum. The sequence continues at coordinate 443,201 of NZ_JBHSIU010000010.1, forward strand.
CGCTGGGGTGCACGACGTGCGGGCGGGGCTGGCCGTCGGGGAAGAACTCGCCCTCCGGGTCCGGCCCGACGGTGAGGATGTCGGCGCCGCGGGCGGTCGTGACGGTCCAGCCGTCGGGGGCCACCAGGCGCAGGCCGTCCAGCACGGTCTCGGTCAGCTCGCGGGGGTGCCCGTCGGGCAGCCACTCGGTCTGGCCGGACGCGCCGGCCCAGTCGCCGAGCTGGGCGTGCTGGTCGTCGGCGTTGGGCCCGACGACGGCGACCGTCTTCGCGGAACCGGACATGGGCAGCGTGCCGTCGTTGCGCAGCAGCACCAGGCTGCGCCGGGCGATCTCGAGGTTGACCGCGGCGTGCGGGCCGGAGCCGATCACCGCGGACTGGCGGTCCGGGTCCGGGTGGCGGGGCTGCTCGAACAGGCCGAGCTCGAACTTGAGCGTCAGCACCCGGCGCACGGCCTGGTCGATGTCGGCCTCGTCGAGCATGCCCTTGGCGACCGCGTCCTGGGCGCCCTCGAAGAAGCCCGGGGTGGTCATCACCATGTCGTTGCCGGCCTTGACGGCGGCCGCGGACGCGGAGGCGTAGTCGACGTGGACCCGCTGCTCCCAGACCATCCGCCCGACGTTGTCCCAGTCGGTGACGAGGGTGCCGGTGTAGCCCCACTCGCCGCGCAGCACCTCGTCGAGCAGCCAGCTGTTGACGGTGATCGGCACGCCGTCCATCGACTGGTAGCCGAGCATGAACGTGCGGCAGCCCTCGCGGGCGACCCGCTCGAACGGCGGCAGGAACCAGGCGCGCAGCTTGCGCCGGGAGATGTCGGCCTCGCTGGCGTCGCGGCCGCCCTGCGTCTCGGAGTAGCCGGCGAAGTGCTTCGCGGTGGCCAGGATCGCGGTCGGGTCGGCCAGGCCGTCGCCCTGGTAGCCGCGGACCATCGCGGAGGCGAGCTCGCCGATGAGGAACGGGTCCTCGCCGAAGGTCTCGCTGACCCGGCCCCAGCGCAGGTCGCGGGCGATGCACAGGACGGGGGAGAAGGTCCAGTGGATGCCGGTGGCGGCGACCTCGACGGCGGTGACCCGGGCGACCCGCTCCACGAGCTCCGGGTCCCAGGAGGCGGCCATGCCGAGCTGGGTCGGGAAGATCGTCGCGCCGCTCCAGAAGGAGTGGCCGTGGATGCAGTCCTCGGCGACCAGCAGCGGGATCCGCAGGCGGGTCCGCTCCACCAGCGCGGTGGCCTCCAGGACCCGCTCCGGTGAGGCGTGCAGGATCGAGCCGGCGTGCATGTCCTCGACGAGGTGGCGGACGCCGTCGCGCGCGTTGAGCTGCAACATCTGCCCGACCTTCTCGGGCAGCGTCATGCGGGCGAGCAGGTCGGCGACGCGCTCGGCGACGGCGAGGGATGGGTCGAGGTAGGGCAGAGACGCTGGCACGGAGTTCCTTTCACACTGGTCCGCCCAGAACGATACGCGGGAGAGCGCTCTCTGGAGAACCCCCCACCTCGGGGCATCACGCAGCGTGTCCTGGGTCACAATGCGTAGCGCGCCTACCTATGCAAGCATCGACCCATGGGGAAGTCTGTCGCCGGGGCCATTTCGGGCCGCCGGATCAAGTACGTCTTCGTGATCTTCTGGCTGGCCGTCGCGGCTCTCGCCGGCCCTCTCGCCGGCAAGCTGACCGACGTCGAGCGCAACGACACCAAGTCGTGGCTGCCCGGCGGCGCCGAGTCCGTGCAGGTCATCGACGTGCAGTCGAGCTTCGCCTCGCCCGACACGATCCCGGCGATCGTCGTGTACGAGCGGGCCTCCGGCCTCACCGCTGCCGACGGCACCAAGATGCAGGCCGACGCCGCCGCGTTCGGGAAGCTCGCCGAGCTCGACGGCACCGTCACCGGCCCGATCCCGACGAAGGACGGCCAGGCCGCCCAGGTCATCGTCCCGCTCAACCTCGGCGCCGACGGCTGGGCCAAGGCCGGCGCGCTCGCCGACCAGCTGCGGGACACCGCTGCGCAGGGTGCCAACGGGCTCACCGTGCACATCACCGGCCCCGCCGGCACCGCCGCGGACTCCAGCGCCGCGTTCGAGGGCATCGACAGCAGCCTCCTGCTCGGCACGGTCGCCGTGGTCGTGGTGATCCTGCTCATCACGTACCGTAGCCCTCTGCTGTGGCTCCTGCCGGTGATCTCCTCGGGGGTCGCGCTCATCGCCGCCCAGGCCGTGATCTACCTGCTCGCCAAGCACGCCGACCTGGTCGTCAACGCGCAGAGTGCCGGCATCCTCACGGTGCTCGTCTTCGGCGCCGGCACCGACTACGCGCTGCTGCTCATCGCCCGCTACCGGGAGGAGCTGCGCCGGCACGAGGACCGGCACGAGGCGATGGCCGAGGCGCTGCACCGCTCCGGGCCCGCGATCATCGCCAGCGCCGCCACGGTCGTGCTCGGCATGCTCTGCCTGTTCTTCGCCGAGACCAACTCGACCAAGGGCCTCGGCCCGGTCGCCGCGATCGGCATCGCGGTCGGTCTCGCCGTCATGCTGACCCTGCTGCCGGTGCTGCTCACCATCTGCGGCCGGTGGATCTTCTGGCCGCTGCGGCCGAAGGTCGGCTCGGCGGAGCCGACCGCGACCGGCCTCTGGGCCCGCGTCGGTGACCGCATCGCCAAGCGCCCCCGCAGCGTGTGGGTCGCCACCGCGCTCGTCCTCGCCGTCGCCACCATCGGCGTCGTGCAGCTCGACGCGACCGGCCTCACCAACAAGGAATCGTTCCGCAACACCCAGGACTCGATCGTCGGTGAGGAGGTCCTCGCCCGGCACGGCGCCGGCGCCGCGGGCAGCCCCGTCGTCGTCATCAGCACGGCCGGTGCCGCCGCCGCGACCAGGGCCGCGTTCGCCGGCGTGGCCGGCATCGACCCGGCGTCGGTCAGCGAGCCGGCCGTCCAGGGCAACTACGCGTATGTGACCGGCGACCTCGTCGACCAGGCCGACAGCCAGGCGGCCTACGACACCGTCGACCGGGTCCGCGCCGCCGTGCACGCGGTGCCCGGCGCGGCCGCGAAGGTCGGCGGGACCACCGCGATCAACCTGGACGTGCAGCGCGCGGCGAAGCGCGACCGCAACCTGATCATCCCCATCGTGCTCGCGGTCGTGCTGCTGATCCTCATCCTGCTGCTGCGCTCGGTGCTCGCGCCGGTCATCCTCATCGCGACCGTCGTGCTGTCCTTCGGCGCCGCGCTCGGCGTCAGCGCGCTGGTCTTCCGCCACGTCTTCGGCTTCGGGGGCGCCGACTCGTCGCTGCCGCTGTTCGTCTTCGTGTTCCTGGTCGCGCTCGGGATCGACTACAACATCTTCCTCATGACCCGGGTACGGGAGGAGGCGGTCAAACACGGCACCCGGCGCGCCGCCCTGGTCGGGTTGTCGGCCACCGGGGGCGTCATCACCTCGGCCGGCCTGGTCCTCGCGGGCACGTTCGCGGTCCTTGCCACGCTGCCCCTCACCGCGTTCGCCGAGATCGGTTTCGCGGTGGCGTTCGGTGTGTTGCTCGACACGATCATCGTGCGATCCGTGCTCGTCACCGCGTTGAACCTCGACGTCGGTGAACGCATGTGGTGGCCCAGCGCTCTCGGCCGGACCACCGGGCCGTCGGTCCTCGAGAAGGACCGGGTGGCCGCCTAGAGGATCGGGCGCCCGTCGCGGTACGGGCCGCTGACGTGCTCCTCCTCCACGATCAGCAGATCCTCGTCGTGCTCGAACTCGCGGTACTCACGTTCGTCATGCGACAGCATGCGTGCCTCCCATTCATTGCGGAGGCACTGGTACCCATGTCCGGAAAGCAGCAAACTGTGTCGAATGCCTCAGTCGATAGACTTGTGGCCATGTTCGAGGTGGATCCCGGCCGGTATCCCGATGTGGCACCGGCGGGATCTCTCGCCGCGGCGCTGCAGGCCGCCTGTGCCGCGGCGGGGGTGCCGCTGCGGCCGGGGACGGACCCGGCACCGGGCTGGAGGGACAGCGGCGCCAGGGTCTTCAACGGCCAGCTCCTGGCGACGGTGCTGCTCGACCCGGGGGATTGGGCGTTCCGGATGGAGTTCCGGCACGGCGCGACCCTCGTCGCGCACGCGTCCACGACCGAGCTGGCCACCGTGGTCGCCGGCCTGCACGCGTGGCTCTTCGGGACGCGGGCTCTCGCCGGGACCGGGGCTCTCGCCGGGACCGGGGCTCTCTCCGGGACAGGGGTCGAGGAGCTCGCCGCCGTGGTGCCGGCGTTGTGCCACGGTGAGGCCGCCGCGACCCACGGCCGCGGCTCGATCGTCGAGCACGCATGGCGGCGCTACCTGGAGGCGGGGCCGCAGCTGCTGCTGCCGTTGCTCGTGGCGGCGGGCCGGGAACCACGGATCCGTTCGCTGATGCCGTATCAGACCACCCGCGGGATGCTGTTCCACCGGACCGTCGGCTACCCGCCCAGCGCCGACAACATCTCGGTCGTCGTCGTGGACGGCGGCTACCGGGTCGAGGACTGGAACGGCGCCGACCTCGGCACCGCCGACGCGGACGGGGCCGTGGCGCTGATGCTGGACGCACTGCGCGCCCGCTCCGCCTGAGCTCACGTTTCCGGACGAGTGGCCCTTCAGTGACCACGTCTACGTGGTGGCGACCGCGCCGGCGGAAGCGGTCGCCTCGTGGGTGGCGTCGCTGTCCCCGGACGAGCCCGGCTACGAGTGGTGGAACGGAGGGCCGCTGCTGCGGCCGATCGAGGTCCCGGCCGGCGCCCGCGTGGTGACGCTCTGGTGGGACTGACTCAGGTGCTGCGCTGCCGCTGGTAGTGGCGGGCAACGCGGGCGCGGTTGCCGCACGACGGCTTGCACCAGGCCTGCCGCGGGTCGTCCTGGAGGAAGTACCGCACGCAGCGCGGTGCCGGGCAGGCGCGTAACCGGGTGACGTCGGGGCCGGCGAGGAACCCGGTCGCCGCCCCGGCGAAGGTGGCCAGCAGGCGGCCGTCCGCGTCGGTCGCGGTCATCGGGTAGGTCAGCCGCGGCGCCCCGCCGGCCGGCCAGTCCAGCGCCGGCGGTCCCAGCCCGGCGGCGGCCGCGTTCAGCTGCGCGAGGGCCGTCCCGACGTCGATGAGGTTGCGGGCGTCGGCCTTGCTCGGCTCCAGCGGGGACACGGCCCGGGCGAACAGGGAGCGGACCGCCGCGCGCAGCGTCGTCACGCGCCGGCGCAGCTCCTCGGTCGCGGCCGGCGGCTCGGCACCGATGCCCGCCGTCGCGGACAGCCAGCCGGCCAGGCCCTCGACGGTGTCGAGGTCGTCGGCCACGCCGCCGTCGCCGTCGTGCCGGATCGTGCCGACCAGGGCGAGTGAGAGATCCCAGTGGCTCACGCCGACCATGCTAATGGAATCTCCCCTTGATTGCATTTGGTGGTCCGGCTAGCGTGCCTATTGCCATCTTCACTCGATCCCATTAGGAGATCCTCGTGCTCCTGCTTGCGCACATCAGCGACCTGCACCTCGACGGCACCGACCGCAGCCTCGAGCGGGCCGGCCGGGTCATGGACCACCTGCGTGGGCTGCCCCGGCCCGTCGACGCGCTGCTCGTCACCGGCGACATCGCCGACCACGGCGAGGAATCCGAGTACGAGGCCGCCGCCCGGCTCCTGGCCGCGCCGTTCCCGGTCCTGCCGTGCCCCGGCAACCACGACGTGCGCGCCGCCTACCGCAAGGCGCTGCTCGGCGAGCCGGCCGACGGCGGCCCGGTCAACCGGCTCCACCGTGTCGGCGGCCTCGCGGTCCTGATGTGCGACTCGACCATCCCCGGCCGCGACGAGGGGCTGCTCGCCGAGGACACCCTGGAGTGGCTCGCCGGCACCCTCGCCGAGCTGGGCGACACCCCGGCGCTGATCGCGTTCCACCACCAGCCGGTGCCGCTGCACCACCCGCTGCCGGACTCGATGCCGTTGCAGGAGGTGCACGGGCTCGCGGCGCTCCTCGACGCGCACCCGAACGTGATCGCGGTGCTCGCCGGGCACGCACACACGGCCGCGGCGTCGACCTTCCGCGGCCGGCCGCTGCTGGTGGCGCCCGGGGTCACCTGGACCCTGCGGCTGCCGTGGGAGAGCGACCAGCTGGCGGACCTCGACGCGCCGCCCGGGCTGGCGTACCACATCCTCGACGACGCCTGGAACCTCGTCACGCACTACCGCGTCGTGCGCTGATGCCCGCACCCGGCGTAATCGGTTTCGTGGTGGCGATCCTGCCGCTGATCGTTCTGCCCGGCGCCAGTCTGACCCTGCTCAGCCACCGGGTCGCCCGCGACGGCGCGCGGCGGGCGGTGCCGGTCATCCTCGGCACCGTCACCGGCCTGTACGTCCATGCCACCCTCGCCGCCGCCGGCCTGTCCGCGCTGGTGATGCGCTCCAGTGAGCTGTTCACCGCGGTCCGGCTCGGCGGCGCCGCCTATCTGATCGGGCTCGGCGTCTGGACCTGGCGATCGCGCCCGCCCGTGGCTTCGGCCTCCGCCTCCGCCTCCGCCTCTGCCTCTGCTTCGGCTTCGGCTTCGGCTTCGACCTCAGCTTCGGCTTCTGCCTCAGCTTCTGCTTTGGAGTCGGCCGGCTCGCCGCAGCCGGCGTATCTGCAGGCGTTGCTCGGCAACGTGCTCAACCCGAAGGCCGCGGCCATCTTCCTGACCCTGGTGCCGCAGTTCGTCGACCCGCACGCGGCGATCGTCCCGCAGATCTTCGTCCTCGCCACCGCGCAGGCCGCGCTGATCACCGTCTGGCTGCTCGGCTGGACCGTGCTGATCGGCCGGGCCCGCCCGACGGCGTCCCCGGTGGTGCAACGGGTCGCCGGGGCGGTCCTCGTCGCTCTCGGCGTCCGCGCCGCGGTGGCGTGAGGCCCAGTGAGGCTTATCGAATCCGGTCGTAGACGAGCGCCAGGGTGCCGTGCTCGCCGGCGGTCTGGCTGGTGAGGGTCCACTGCCCGGTGGGCAGGCCGTCGTCGAAGAGGCGCGGCCCGCCGCCGAGGAACACCGGGAAGATGTTCAGCGCCAGCCGGTCCACCTGGTCGGCGGCGAGGAGCGCCTTGATGACGCTCGCGCTGGACAGCACGAGGATGTCGCCGCCGTCGGTCGCCTTGAGGTCCGCGACCACCTCGGCGGTCGGCTTGTCGACGACCGTCGTGCGCTCCCACGGTGCCGCACCGAGGGTGGAGGACAGGACCACCTTGTCGGTGTCGACGAGCCACTGCGCGAACGCCTGGTCCCGCGGGTCGGCGCCCTCCATGTCGATGACGGTCGGCCAGAACCCGAGGAACCCCTCGGCGTTGACCCGCCCGAGCAGCGCCGTCGTCGCCGGCCGCCACAGGCTCGTCAGATGGTCCCGGGCGACGTCGGTGATGGCGTATGGCATCACCCAGCGCATGTCCACGGGGTTCTCCGGCGCCGCGTAGCGGCCGTCGAGGGAGAGGCTCATGTTGGTGACGACCCTGCGGCCGGTCTGCTCGGTCATTTCGCGCTCCTGATCTCGGTGCTCATTGGGTACGCGGTCACGGCCGCGACGAGTTTGTCGAGGCTCTGGCCGAAGCCGAGCTCGATCCCCGCGATGAAGTCCGCGGAGTCGATCGTGCTGTCGGTGATGCGGTACAGGGCGTCGAGCTCCGTGCCCGCGCCGCTGGGCCGCAGGTGCAGGTCCACGTGGGAGGTGAAGGCGGCCGCGCCGCCGGGCAGCAACGGCGAGTTGCGGTACCGGAGGCGTTCGCCGGGACGCACGTCGTCGACGACGCCCTCCGCGCGCCCGACGACCAGGTCGGAGCCGTCGGCGTCCTCGGCGTCGCGGTATTCCAGGACGACCCGCCCGCCGGGGCGCGCCTCGAAAACGAGTTCGGAGACCCGCAGGTCGTCCGGTGTCCACCAGTGGGCGAGCAGGTCGGGCTCGGTCAGATACCGCCAGACGAACTCCGGGCTGCCGGTCAGGTCCCGCCGGAACGTGAACGACCGGCCGTCGGCCCACCCCTCCCCGTCGGCGGCGAGCCGCTCAGCCTGGACGGTGCGCCCGTGCCGCTCGAACGACTCGTTCGGGCCGCCGGACCGCTCGGCGGCGTCGGCGAGCCGGACCAGTTCCACCGCGAGGTCCCGCAGCGGGCCGGGCCGCAGCGCGTAGATGCGGCGCTGGCCGATCCGCTCGGCGGTGACGACCTCGGCGCGCTCGAGGGTCTGCAGGTGCTTCGTCGTCTGCGGCTGGCGCGCCCCGGTGAGCTGAGCGAGGACACCGACCGAGCGGGGGCGCTCGGCCAGCAGCGCGACGAGCCGCCACCGGGCCGGGTCCGCCAGGGCGGTGAGGAGTACGTCCATGCCAGGAAGTATGCTTCCAAGAGAATATTCCTGTCAAGGAATAACTTCAGGCGCCCGCCAGCTCCAGCCGCTGTTCGGCCTCGTCCGGCTCCAGCCACCGGCCGCCGTCGAGGTGGGCCTTCTTGGCGTTGAACGCATACACCCACAGCCCCGCGGCCCAACCGGCGGCGATCTCGTCGGCGGACCAGACGCGACCGGAGGCGCGCTGGTAGGCGGCCAGGAACGCGGCCGACTCGGCGACGGTCGCCGCCCTGGGCACCATCCCGCACGGCCACACCGCGGCGGCCAGCCCGACCAGCACGGCCTCCGGGGCCACGATGACGCTGTCCCAGTCGTGGACCGCGAGCGGCCGGTCCCCGTCCCAGCGCAGATTCTGCGCCTCCCAGTCACCATGGCCGATGCGTTGGCGGCGTCCGGCGGGGGTACGCACGAAGCGCTCCAACCGGCGCCGCACCCGCATCCCGGTCTCGTCGAGCCAGGGCGTGGCGTGCTCGGGTGCGTTGAGGTCGTCGTCCCGGTCGTCGGCGGCGGGCCAGGGGCCGGGCAGCGGGTGGTCCCACGCCGTCCAGGGCAGGTCCGGCGCGAGGGTGCCGACCGCTTCCGGCCGTGGGGCCAGCGCGACCAGGCGGGCCAGCAGCCCGGCGAACCGGCCGGCCGGGTCGGAGCCGGGGGCCGTCGACCCTCCCGGCACGTACACCTCGGCACTCACCGCCAGTCCGTTCTGGGCCGCCAGTCCGTTCTGGGCCGCCAGTCCGTTCTGGGCCGCCAGTCCGTTCTGGGCCGCCAGTCCGTTCTGGGGCGTCGGGCCGTTCTGGGCTGTCAGGCTGTTTTCGGCCGTTGGGCCGTTCTGGGCCGTTGGGCTGTTTTCGGCCGTGGCGCCGTTCTCGGCCGTCGGGCCGGTGAGTGGCTCGGGTGCGGGGAAGCCGGCGCGCCACAGCGCGCGCTGCACGGCGGTGCAGGCGGCCAGGCGGGGCAGGGCAGGCCGGACCTTGACGACCACCGATCGGCCGTCAGCCAGCCGCACGCCGTACACCCGGGACAGGTGACCGGACGTGAACAGCGCATCGTCAACGGAAGAGCCGAGATGACGTTCGCACCAGCGCCCGACGTCGAAGCTCGCATCCGGTCGCGTAACGGCCATCGTCCATCAATATCGGAGCCGTTGACCGAAGACCAGGATCGGCGGTAAGAATCCGGCCCCGGCTCGCACTACTCGTGACGGCGTACCTTCCCTTCCGAGGAGCTGAAGCCTGTGACCGACGCCGAACGGTTCACCTCGATCTATGACGCGCATCATCGGCAGGTGTACGGGTACGCGGTGACCCGGGCCGGCCGTGAGCACGCCGACGACGTGGTGGCCGACACCTTCCTCGTCGCCTGGCGCCGGGTGCGCGAGATACCGGCGACCCCGCTGCCGTGGCTGCTGGGCGTGGCCCGAAACGTGGCCCGTGAACGATTTCGGGACGAGGTCCGGCAGGGTGCCATCGCCGCCGAACTGCGGACCTGGATCCGCGAGGCGGAGGACGACGTGGCCGAGCACGTCACCGACCGGGCCGCCGTCCTGCACGCGCTGGGCCGTCTCAGCGAGGACGACCGGGAGCTGCTGACCCTCACTGCCTGGCACGGGCTGTCCGCCCGGGACGCCGCGCGGGTCGTCGGCTGCTCGACGGCCACGTTCTTCGTCCGTTTGCACCGGGCCAGGAAACGGCTGCAGGAGGCCATGACCGCGACACCCCGCACCGATCGCAAGCCCAGGACGGCCCTCACCGAGGAGTACAGCTGATGACCACCCGACCCGAAGACGTGATGCAGCTGCTGGCCGACGCCCGGCCGGGACGCCTCGACCCGGACGGCCGCCCCGACCCGGCGAACTACACCGCGCAATCGGTTACGCGCCGCCGCTCGGTGCCGCGGCGCCTGATCTTGGCCGGTGCGTTGCCGATGGCTGCCGCCGCGACCGCCGTCGCGTTGGTGCTGACCGGCGGCGGCACCGACCCCGTGCCGGCCCCGCCGGGATCGCCCGCCGGGCCCGGCTCGCCCGGTGCCGCCGCCACGCCCGGCTCGGCCCGCGAGCTGCTGCTCGTCGCCGCCGCGCAGACCGACGCGAGCGCCACGGCGACCAGCGGCCGGTACTGGGTGCGGGTCCAGGAGCACGGGGAGCGCAAGGAGGTCGGCCGCTACGGGATCGCGTCGCGCCTGCTCATCGAACGGTGGCTGGCGAGCGCGGCCGGCGACCCGAACGTCGAGGTGTACCAGAACCTGGGCGCCGCCCCGGTCACTGCGGCCGACGAGGCGGCCTGGAAGGCCGACGGCTCGCCGCAGCAGTGGACCGAGACCGGGCCGAAGGGCACGCCGCCGATCGTCCGGACCACCGCGGTCGGGCCGCGCCAGGTGCGTGCCATTCGCGGGTTGCTGCCGATGATGATCGCCGGCCGGCAGGTGACCGCCGCCGACCTCGCGGGCCTGCCGTCCGAGCCGGGCGCGCTGAAGTCGTGGTTGACCGCACGGCTGCCGCAGCATGCCGACGATGACCTGTTCTACGCCGGCCGTGACCTGGTCGCGGAGCTGCCGGTGAGCGCGGCGGTGCGGGCGGCCGCGTACCGGATGCTCGCCGACCTCCAGGGCGTCGACTTCCTCGGCGTGGTCCAGGACCGGCAGGGCCGGTCGGGCATGGCGGTCGCGTTCACCCGCCGCGGCGACGGCGGCTGGGGCCAGCAGCGCCTGATCGTCGACCCGGGGACCGGCCGGGCACTCGCGCAGGAGTCGTGGTTCCTCGGCTCCGCCGCGACCCCGGCCGGGCCCGGCACGCTCATGAGCTGGACCGTGTACGTCCGTGCCGGCTTCACCGACGAGGCGGCGCCCACACCCTAGATCTGTTCACCTGGTCCGGGTGGCATCGTGCGACCGTCCACGTTGTACGGTGCCATCCGTGACGTCCTACCACCAGCGGTTCCTGGCCGGCGAACACCGCGAGGTCTGGGCCGAGCTCGGCGGCCTCGGGTCGGTCCCGGCCGGCCTCGCCGACGACGTGGCGGCGGTCGCGGACGAGACGATGCGCCGCGTCGCCGTCCACGCGCGGCGGCTCGCCGCAGCGCTGCCGGAGCTCGGCCTCGTCTCGTCGCGGCCACTGCACCTGCCGCCGACCGCGGAGGACCTCGCCGACCTGTCGCGGCTCGACACCGAGATCGGCGGGCTGCCCGCGGCGCTGGCGGCCTGCCTGCGCGAGGTCGGCCAGGTGATGTTCACCGGCGACTGTCCCGTGCTCGGCATCACCTACGAGGAGATGGAGCCCGAGGACACGCCGCTGCCCGACCCGCTCGTCACTCCCGGCGCCGACTGGCTGCGGCAACAATGGGACGACCACCGCGACGCGTACGGCGATCCCGGGCCGTTCCACTTCACGTTCTCGCCCGACGACCTGACCAAGGCGAACATCAGCGGCCTGTCGTACCAGATCGACCTGCCCAGCGATGCCGCCGACCCGCCCCTGACCGGTATCACGTGGCGGACCGGTCCGATCACGCTTGTGGAGTACCTGCGGACCTCGATCGCGTGGGGCGGCCTGCCGGGCTGGTCGACCGCGCCTGACGACGTCCCCACGGAACTCGGGCAGCTGCGGGTCACGCCTGACTTCTGACCTCGTAGTGGGTCACGGTGACATTGCCGTCGACCAGCTGTGAACCGACGGTCTGCAGGTTCAGGCGCCGATCGGGCGCGGCGAAGAGGCGCCGGCCGCCGCCGAGGACGACGGGGTGCACTGCCACGTGGTACTCGTCGATGAGGCCGAACCCGGTCAGCGCGGCCGCGAGGGCGGCGCCGCCGGTCAGCAGCAGGTCCGCGCCCGCCTCGGCCTTCAGTGCGGTCACCTCGTCGCGGAGGTTGTCGCTGATGACGCGGCTGGTCCAGTCGTCGCCCTGAAACGTCCGGGAGAACACGATCTTCGGCGTGGCCCGCCAGAACGGCGCGAAGGCGGTCACGTGCGGGTCGTCGGTGAGCTGCTCGGCCGTCGGCCAGAACCCGACCATCATCTCCCACACCGGCCGGCCGAACAGCAACGTGTCGACGCGCTTGTCGAGCCCTTCGGAGTACGCCGACAGCTCCGGGCCCATGGTGGGCCAGTCGAACTCGCCGTTCGGCCCGTCGATGAACCCGTCGACCGAGGTGTGCACCCAGTAGATGATCTTGCGCATGGCCGGCTCCCTGTGCTTGTTCGTGTGCGTCTTCATCGTGTCGCCGATTGGTCGGCGCCGCCGGGGACCGCTCGACATGGGCCGGATGTGACCTGGACCACTCGCGGTTTTTGTCGTACCCCTGTGCGAAGGTGTGCGGGTGGTCGTCGTGTTTGAAGGTGAGCTGTGGTCGTGGGACGCGAGGCGGGCCGACAGCTGGGTGTTCGTGACGCTGCCGGAGGACGAGTCGGAGGAGATCCGGGACGTGGCCGGGGGAGTGCGGCGCGGGTTCGGGTCGCTGCGCGTGCGGGTGACGGTCGGCGGCACCAGCTGGAAGACGTCGATCTTCCCGGGCAGCGGGGGCGGCGCTTACGTGCTGCCGCTCAAGCGGCCGGTGCGCAAGGCCGAGTCGCTTGAGCTCGGCGACGTCGCGTCGGTGACGGTCGAGCTGCTCGACGTGTGACCGGCGGAGCGCGTGCACGATCTGGGACAGGTTGCCTGGCGGCGCGATGTTCGCGACGACGGTGCCGTTGAGGGCGCAGTGGCGCGCGGCGATGACACGGGGGACTGGGCGATGCGGTGCTGACGGAGTATCAGGAGCAGTTGCGGGCGAGGTATCGGTCCGCCCCTCTCGCCGCGCCACCGGCGCCATGGCTGCCGCCGCGACCGGTGATCGTCGGCGGGCTGCAGGGCGTCGGGTTCGGTGTGCATCCCGACACCGGCGAGGACCTGGTGATGGTCGTGTCGATGGACGGCTTCGGCCTGCTCGAGGCGAGCACGGGCGAGCGGATCGCGCGTGACCGTGAGCCCGACCCCGAGGTCTCGACGCCGTGCGGTCCGGATCTCGCCTGTCCCGGTATCGGCGTGCTGGCGGGGACCCGGGTGAGGATCGCGGGGCTGTTCGGCGGCGGCCTGCACTCGACCACCGAGGACGGCTGGATGGTCGACGTGGTCGCTCCCGACTGGCCGCACCATCGGGTCATCCTGTCCGCGGACGGCGGCCTCAACCGCGGTGACCACGGGACCACGTGGTGGCACCTCGGCAACGACGAGCGGTCGGGGGAACTGCGCGCGGCGGGCTTCTCGCCGTCGGGGCGCACGCTCGTGATCGCCACCGCCAGCGACGTCACGCTCATCGTCAGGCCTGAGGCCGGCCCGTAGGGCACACCGCGCCGGGCCGACCCCGGGCCGGCCCGTTAGGGCCTGCTCACCGGCACTGCGGAGGACTGGATCAGCATCCTTTGCCGGCTCGTGCTGCGCCGGGGGTGGATCTCCCCGGTGATCGAAGACGCCGACCGGCTGCCCGCAGGCCGTGCCTGACTTCGATCACCATCACCGCGGTGCAGGTGGACGTCGCGGGGCCGGCGACCACACCCGGCGCCCCGCGCCGATGCCCTGGTTGACAAGCAGTCTGAGCTTCGCGGCACTGCCGTTACCTCGGGGTTGAGCCGTCCACGGTGCGCACCTGCAGCCACATGCCCGTGGAGCGGAGCTGCTGCACGAGGTCCAGGCCGGGGCGCTGGTTCGTCCCAGGCAGCACGAAGACGAACTCGACGCCCTCGCCGCGGCCGCCGGGCCAGACGACCGTCACGGCGGTGCGGGTGAACGTCAGCGCGGCCGCCAGCAGCGCGTGCTCGACCGCGTCCACGCCCTCACCGACCGTGGTCAGGTGATAGGCGACCACTCCCCGGTATATCTGCACGGGCACATTGTCGCCGCGGAGCACCACGTTGCACAGAGGCAGGCGCGTCCTACGGCACGAGCTGCGCGGCGGGCGGGGTGGTGTCGCGGAGGCGGGCGGCGTCCTGGCTCGGCGGCGCGCCGAACTGGCGGCGGTACTCGCGGCTGAACTGCGACGGGCTGTCGTACCCCACGCGATGGCCGACCGTGGTGACGTCGTTGGGGTGGGTGGACAGCAGCAGCCGGGCCTGCTGCAGCCGGATCTGCTTCTGGAACTGGATCGGGCTCATCGCGGTGACCGCCTGGAAGTTGCGGTAGAACGCCGACACGCTCATCCCGGCCAGCTTCGCCACGTCCTCGACCCGGAACGCCGAGCGGTAGTTGTCGCGGATCCAGCGGACCGCGTGAGCGACGTGGGAGAGGCTGCTGTCGGCCAGGCCGAGCTGGCGCACCACGGCACCCTGCTCGCCGGTGATGAGCCGCCACAGGATCTCGCGCTTGATCAGCGGGGCGAGCACCGGGATGTCGCGCGGCCGGTCGAGCAGGCGCAGCATCCGCACGGCGGCGTCGACGAGCTCGGCCGGTGCGTCGCTGACGGCGAGGGCGGACGGGGTGCCGCCGTCGGTGCGGGCGACGTCGCCGGGTTGCGCCTGGAGGAGCAGTTCGGCGATCGCCGACGGGTCCAGGCGCAGGCCGAACCCGAGGGCCGGGCGGGCCCGGCTCGCCTCGGTGTAGTGGCCGGTCACGGGCAGGTCGACGGACGCGACGAGGTACTGGCCGGCGCGGTACTCGTACACCCGGTCGCCCAGCGCGAGGGTCTTCGCGCCCTGCGCGATGAGGGCGAGGACGACGCCCGACATCGACGCCGACGGTTCATGGGCCCGTTCGGCCCGGCCGATGAGGACGCCGTCGACGACGGTGGTCCAGTCGGGCCGGGCGTGGCGCTCCAGCAGCGCGCGCAGTTCCTCCACGGGTCGATGACACCACAGGGACAGGAGTCCCGGCAAGGAGAGGATCAGGCAAGTCATTGCGAGCATCGTTCTACTGTTTCGGCAGCTCAGACCGCTTTCATTGAGGAGACGGAAATACCAACCGAGCAACGAACAGGCAGGTGCAGCGATGAGCGTGGCAATCGTCGTCGGAGCGAGTTCCGGGATCGGGCAGAGCACGGCCGTTCAGCTGGCCAGGCGCGGGACGGACGTGATCCTGACCTACAGCGGCAACGAGGCGGGTGCGCTGGAGACGGCCGCCGCGGTCGAGAAGGAGGGCCGCGTCGCCGTCGCGCTACGGCTGGACGTCGGGCGGACGGAGACGTTCCCGGCGTTCCGCGGGCAGGTGGTCACCGCGCTGCGCGACACCTGGCAACGGGACACGTTCGACCACCTCGTGAACAACGCCGGGTTCGGGGGGATGGCCAGGTTCGAGGACACCACCGAGGAGCTGTTCGACAAGTTCCTGCGGGTGCTGCTGCGGGGTCCGTACTTCCTGACCCAGCAGCTGTTGCCGTTGCTGGCCGACGGTGGTGCCATCGTCAACGTCAGCAGCAACTCGGCGCTGTCCAGCGGGCTGGTCGAGGCCGGGTACTCGGCGTACGCCACGATGAAGGGCGGCCTGAACGTGCTGACCCGCGTCCTGGCCAAGGAACTGGCCCCGCGGGGCATCCGGGTCAACGCGGTCTCGCCGGGCCCGACGCGCACCAGGATCTCCGACGCCTCGGGGGTGGTGGCGTTCGAGGCGTTTCCGGAGGCCATCCCCATGCTCGCGGCCAAGACCGCGCTGGGGCGGATCGGGGAGCCCGACGACATCGGCATGGTGATCGCCACGCTGCTCGGGGAGGAGGGGCGCTGGATCACCGCGCAGAACATCGAGGTGTCCGGCGGCTACGACCTTTAAGCCCTTGAAGCGAGACGAACAAAGCCCTTACAGCGCGACGAACTGGTAGCCGCGCGACTGCAGCGCCGGGATGACGGTCGCCAGGGCGGCGCAGGTCTGCGCGCGGTCGCCGCCGCCGTCGTGGCAGAGCAGGATCTGGCCGGGGTTGGCGGCGAGCATCCGGTCGGTGATGGAGCGGATGCCGGGGCGGGTCCAGTCGCGGGGGTCGTTCGTCCAGTTGATCGGCACCATCCGGGCCTTCGCGGCGGCGGCGAACACGGCTGGGGAGACGGCGCCGCCGGGGGAGCGGAAAATGGTCGGCAGCTTCCCGGTGGTGTCGTAGATCTTGTCCTGGGCCCGGTCGACCTCCTGCTGGACGCGGCCCGGGACGTACCCGGCGATCTTCGCCGGGTGGCTCCACGTGTGGTTGGCGACGTGGTGACCCGCCGCGACGATGTCCCGGGCGACCGTCTCGTGGCCGAGGATCTGGTTGCCGATGAGGCAGAACAGGGCGGGCACGTGGTACCGGTCGAGCAGCCGCAGCACCTTCGGTGTCCACATGGGGTGCGGGCCGTCGTCGATGGTGAGGGCCACCGCGTTGGCGGGGAACGGCGGGCCGGGGACCAGCCGGCGGTATTCCTGGAGGGTGAACACCGGCCGGTCCAGCTGCGGCAGGGGCGGCGGCGGGGCGGACGGCGACGGCGTCGGGCCGGCGGGTGGCCCGGCGACGGGAGTGGTCGCCGGGGGGAGGGTCGCCGGCTGCCGGTGCGGGCCCGCAGAGCCGCCGGCGACGAGCGCGGTGCCCGTCGCGGCCAGGCCGGCGCCGAGCAGGCGTCTGCGGGACAGTCCGGTCACTCGGCCACCTCCGGTGCATGGTCGCGCCGTGCCGACGCACTGTTCATGACGCGATCGCCGAACCATCGGTTGCACGCGAGCGTCAGTTGTCGCGGTCCAGGGTGTACCGCCGCTGCAGGATAACGGCCACCGTCATGAGCGCGGCCGGCACCAGGGCGAAACCATACCGGACCGCGGCGAGCGCGCCGGGTGACTGCGCGGTGTGCTCGCCGGCCTCGCTGGCCACGAAGCCGCCGACGGCGAGGGCGGCGGCGTAGACGTACGGGCCGAGCGCGCCGCCGGTCGCCTCCGTCGCGGTCCAGACGCCGGTGTAGCTGCCCGCGCGGGTCGTGCCGTCGGGGCCGGACGCGGCGATCACGTCGGGCAGCATCGAGAACGGCAGCAGTTGCATCGCGGCGAACGCGATGCCGAGCACGGCGACCGCGGCGACGATCAGCGGCAGCCCGGCCGTGGCGCCGAGGGCCAGGACGAGGGACCCGGCCACGAACGCGGCCTGCGCGAGGAGCAGCCCGCGCTGCTTGCCGATGCGGCGGGCCACGACGACCCACACCGGTGTGGCGAGGATCGCGGGTGCCACGAATGCTGCGACGAGGACCGTGGTGAGCTTCGGCCGGCCCAGCTCGTACTCCGCGAAATACGGAACAGCGGCCAGCACCAGGTGGGTTGTGGTCGACATGGCCAGGTAGGCCGCGACCAGGGGGCGGAACTGCCGGTCGCGCAGGGACGTCAGCAACCCGTGCCGGCTGCCGCCGGACGGTGCCGCGGTCAGCGGGGCGGCGGTGGTGAGCCGGCGGACCCCGGCGATGCCGACCAGCATCGCGGCCAGCATGGCGGCGCCGAGCAGCAGGCCCATGCGGGTGTACCCGCCGACCGTCGGGTCGTCCTGCCCGGCGATCAGCGGCGCGGCGACCCCGCTGAGCAGGATTCCGACCGTGAGCACGACCATCCGGAACCCCATCAGGCGGGTCCGCTCGTGGTAGTCGATGCTCAGGTCGGCCGGGGTGGCAAGGTAGGGGACCTGGTAGGCGGCGAACAGGAGGTTCCCGGCGATGAACGCGACCGCGACCCACAGCCCCGCCGGGGCGCCGCGCAGGCCGGCGGGCACGGCGAACATCGCGGCGAACGCGACGGCGAGCGCGCAGCCGACGAGCATGAGCCGCCGGCGGTGCCCGCGCCGGGCCAGATCGGCGTCGGAGAGGCGGCCGACCCACGGGTGCAGGATCACGTCGACGACTTTCGGCGCGAGCAGCACGAACCCCGCGAGCAGCGGCGGGACGGCGAGGACGTCGGTGAGGAAGTACAGCAGGAGCAGGCCGGGCACGGTGACCCAGACGCCCATGCCGACGGATCCGGTCGCGAACGGGATGAGGCCGCGCAGCGGCAGCCGGATGTTCGTCATCAACCACGCTCCCGTAATCCAACGTGCGATGGATAATAGGCGACGATGGACGATCTGAACAGCACGCGACGGCGGCCCGGCCGGCCCCGCGCCGGCGACGCCGGACCGACCCGCGACGTTATCCTTCGGGTGGCGACGGACCTGTTCGCGCGCAACGGTTTCGACGCGGTGAGCCTCCGCGCGGTCGCCGACGCCGCGGGGGTCGACGTGGCCACCGTGCACCACCACGCGGGCGGCAAGCTCGTGCTGTACCAGTCCTGCT
Source organism: Dactylosporangium cerinum (assembly GCF_042653625.1). Taxonomy (NCBI): domain Bacteria; kingdom Bacillati; phylum Actinomycetota; class Actinomycetes; order Micromonosporales; family Micromonosporaceae; genus Dactylosporangium; species Dactylosporangium cerinum. The sequence continues at coordinate 461,763 of NZ_JBHSIU010000010.1, forward strand.
TCGCGCTCGTCTTCGAGGCCGAACGCCGCGCCCTGGAGCCGGTGATCGCGGCCGCGGCCGAGCCCGGCGGTGACCTGCTCGCCGCGCTGCACCGGGTCGTGGACGCGTTCGTCGACTTCCTGGAGGAGCGGCCCGAGACCACCGGCCTGTGGCTGCGTCGCTGGCTGGAGCCGCAGCGGCACGCCGGCATCGACGAGCAGTTCTCAACCCCGCTGTATGACCAGGTCGAGCGGGTCCTCGCGGCGGCGGACCGGGCCGGGGTGCTGCACGAGCCACAGCCGCACCTCGCCGTGCGCAGCCTCATCTGGGCCGTGCACGCGCACGCGGTGACCGGGCTGCACGGCGAGATCCCGGCCGACAGCCGGTTCGCGCTGCGGGCGTTCGTGCACCGCTGGCTGGAGCGCATGTACGGGCCTTGACGCCCCGGCGGTCGGTGACCCAGAATCCAACACGTGTTGGAATACCGGGTGGTGGTGATCGGCGCCGGGCCGGCCGGGCTGGCCACGCTCAAGGCCCTGGCCGACGCCGGCGTGTCCGCCGTGTGCTTCGACGCCGGCGACCGGCCCGGCGGCCTGTGGGTGTTCGGCGGGCCGCACTCCTCGGCGTACCGCACCCTGCACCTCAACACCAGCCGCACCCGCACCGAGTTCGCCGACTTCCCGATGCCCGCGGACTGGCCCGACTACCCGGGCCACGCGCTGATCGCGGACTACCTGGCCGACTACGCCCGCACGTTCGACCTCGCCGGGCTGATCCGGCCGCGGCACGTCGTCACGCGGGTCCGCCAGAACCCGGCCGGCGGCTGGACGGTGACCGCCGACGGTCCACGGGGGACGGTCGAGGTGACCGTGGAGGCGGTCGTCGTGGCCAGCGGGCACAACACCGTGCCCCGGCTGCCCGACCCGCCGCACCCCGGCGGGCTGACCGCCGAGCAGCTGCACAGCCACGACTACCGCGGACCCGAGCAGTTGCAGGGCCGGCGGGTGCTCGTCGTCGGCGGCGGCAACTCGGCCATGGACATCGCCGTCGACGCCTCCCACGTCGCCGCGCGCACCCTGCTGTCGGTGCGCCGCGGCATCTGGATCGTGCCGAAGTACCTGTTCGGCAAGCCTTCCGACACGCTCAACGGTGCCTTGGCCAAGCGCCTGCCGTGGCGGGCCCGGCAACGCATCAGCCAGACGATGCTGCGGCTCGCGGTCGGCCCGCCGCAGCGATACGGACTGCCCGCACCCAGCCACGGCTTCCTGCAGGACCATCCCACGCTGTCCGACGCCCTCCTGCCCCGGATCACCCACGGCGAGATCGAGGTGCGCCCGGCGATCACCCGCTTCGACGGCGTCGACGTGGAGTTCGACGACGGCCGCACCGACCCGGTCGACCTGGTGGTCTGGTGCACGGGGTACCGCGTCGACGTGCCCTTCCTCGACCCCGCGCTGCTCGGCGAGGGTGCCGACCGGCTGCCCCTCTACCGGCACGTGTTCCACCTCGACGCGCCCGGGCTCATGTTCGTCGGGCTGATGCAGTCCACGGGCGCCGCGCTGCCGGTCGTCGAGGCCCAGGCCCGTCTGGTCGCGGGGCACCTCGCCGGCTCGTACGTTCCGCCGCCCGTGGCCGCCCAGCGCGAGGACTGCGCCGCCGAGCTGCGCGCAGCGAAGGCCCGGTGGGGCGACCGGCGCCCGGCGATGCGGATCGACTTCGACGCGTACCTCGACCTCGCCGCGCGCGAGCTGGCGGCTGGACGGAAACGAGCATGAACAGTCTGCAGGGCCGGCGGGTGCTGGTCACCGGCGCGAACGGCACGTTCGGCCGGTTGCTCTGCGCGCAGTTCGCCGCGGCGGGCGCGACCGTGGCCGGCATCGACCTGGTGGCCGTCGACGGTCCCGTCATCGTTTTCGCGGGCGACCTGACCTCGGCCACCGCCGTCCCGGACGTCGTCGCCGCGGCCGTCGCCCACCTCGGCGGCCTCGACCTGCTCGTCAACAACGCCGGCGTCGGCGGCCCGGCCCCGGCCGAGCTGCCACCGGACGAGGTCGTCGCGCGGCAGCTGGACGTCAACCTCCTGGCCGCCTGGCGGACGACCGCCGCGGCCCTGCCGGCCCTCGAGGCGTCCCGCGGCCGGGTCGTGTTTGTCGCCAGCCGGATGGCGGTCCTGCCGCTGCCCCTCGCCGCCGCCTACGGCGTCAGCAAGCGCGCCCTCGTCGCGTACGCCGACGCGCTGCGGCTCGAGGTCGGCAGCCACGTGGGGGTGAGCGTCGTGTACCCGAGCATGGTCGCCTCCCCGATCCACGACACGACCGCGGCGGCCGGCCTGTCCCTGCAGGGCGTGTCCCGGCTCGAACCCGTCGAGGGTGTCGTCGCCGCGATCCTGCGCGCGGCCACGGCCCGCAAGCCACCGCGCGACGTCGCCACGACCCGCCGCGGCCGCTTCGAAATGGCCGTGGCACGGCACTTCCCGGCCCTCGCCGACGCGATGGTCCGCCGCACCGTGGCGTCCCGCCTCGCCGCCGGCGCGTTCGACGGCGCCCCGCTCGCGGCCGGCATGATCCGCCGACACCACTGAGCCTTTCTGCCTCCCCGCCTCCGTGATCCGGAAGACTTTGGGTAGTCAGGGGTGCACAAGGTCTTCCGGATCATGAGAAAAGTCGCGGCGCAGCGTCTCCAAGTCATCGATGAGCGCGTGGAGGCGGTCGGGGCCGAGGGCGGCGGAGATGCGCCGCTCGACCTGCGCGCAGACCGGCGGCGCCCTCTTCGCCGTCGAGGTCCGGATGGCGCCTGGCGGCGGACCGCCGGTCATGCACCGGCACGCGCCCGGCGAGGTGTACCACGTCACCGAGGGCGAGTTCACCTTCTATCTCGCCGACGGTGACGGGCCGGCGCGCCGGATCACGGCCGGCCCCGGCGACGTCGTCCCGCTCGCCGGCGGCACCCCGCACACGGTGCGCAACGAGTCCGCGGCCGACGCGGTCGCGTTCGTCGTGCACGCGCCGGGCGCACCGATGGAGGGCTTCAGCCGCGCCGTCGCCGCCCTCGCCGATCCGGACATGGCATCGGTGCTGGAGGTGGCCGCCGCCAACGGCATCGAGCTGCTCGGACCGGTCAGCTGAGCTGCCGCAGTACCAACGAAACCGCCGCCTCGGCAGTCTCGACCGTCGGGTAGGACGGCCCGGCCTCCGGACCCGCGACCGTCCAGCTGCCGACCGCGGCGAGCGGCCGGGCGAGGCGCATCGCGAATCCGATTTCGCTCAGCGTCCCCCATCCACCGCCGACGGCGATGAGCCCGTCCGCGGTCCGGGCGACGAGCCCGTTGCGCAGCTCTCCCATGCCGGTCGGCAGCGCGACGGTCAGGAACGGGTTGCCCTCGGCCCGGTTCATGCCCGGCAGCAGCCCGACGGTCACCCCGCCGCGCTCATACGCCCCGCGGCACGACGCGAGCATCACCCCGCCACGGCCGCCGGAGACGAGCACGGCACCCGCCTCGGCGAGCAGCACGCCGACCCGCTCGGCGACCCGCTCCTGCTCCGGCGTGGCCTGCCCGGCCCCGATCACCGCGACGTAGGGCCTGTCCATTCCACCGACGATACCCAGTCAGCCCTGCTGCGTCGGCACGATGATCACCTCGGCCAGGTTGACCCGGGTCGGCGCGGCGGCCGCGTAAACGATTGCGTCCGCGACGTCGTCCGGGGTCAGCGCCTCGAGGGAGTCCCGCCACTGGGCGAGGGTCTCCCGCTGGCCGGCGTCGAGCATGCCGTCGCCGAGTTCGGTGAGGACGAAGCCGGGCTCGATGTTCTTCACCCGCACCCCGCGCGGCCCGAGCTCGGCCCGCAGGTTGCGGGTGAGGTGCGCGACGGCGGCCTTGGTGGCCGTGTAGACGCCGTAGTTGGGAAAGACGGTGTGCCCGCCGATCGAGCCGACATGCACCAGGTCCGCGGGCCGCCCCTCGGCCGCGGTGGCGAGCAGGTCGTCGATGAAGGCCCGGCCGGTGTACAGCAGGCCGTTCACGTTCGTGCCGATCATCTGGTCCCACTCGGTGGTCTGCGCCGACTCGAACGGCGCGGCGAGCATGACGCCGGCGTTGGCGACGACGAGGTCCACCCGGCCGAATGCCGCCCGGACGGTCGCCGCCACACCCCGCATCGCGTCCAGGTCGCCGACGTCCGCGGCGACCGGCAGGGCGTTGCCGCCGATGCCGGCCGCGAGTTCCTTGAGGCGCCCCTCGCGCCGCCCGACGAGGGCGACGGACGCGCCGCCGTCCGCCAGCCGTTTCGCGGTCGCCGCGCCGATGCCGCTGGTGGCCCCGGTGACGACCGCGACGCGGCCGGCCAGAGCGTTCGTGTTGGTCATGCCTCCACCGTCGCGCCCTTCCAGGGCCGCTGCCAGGACGGTGTTTTCCTAGGGGTACCAGGGCCAGGCAGACCGTTCCACAGCGACCTAACCTGGGAGGATGCAGAGCGACAACCGCCTCGGCGAGTTCCTGCGGGCCCGCCGGGAGGTGGCCCGCCCGGAGGACTTCGGCCTGCCCGAGCCCGGCCGCCGCCGGACCCCGGGGCTGCGCCGCGAGGAGGTCGCCCTGCTCGCCGGCGTCAGCGCCGACTACTACGTCCGCCTGGAACAGGGCCGTGACAAGCACCCGTCCGACCAGGTGATCGAGGCCTTGGCAAGGGTGTACACACTGAATGACGAAGGCGTCGCACACCTGCGGGAACTGGCCCGGCCCGCCGCCCGCCCCCGCCGCCGGTCGCGCCAACCGGAGCGGGTCAGCCCCGGCCTGCTGCGCCTGCTGGACCTGTGGCCGGCCACACCCGCCCTGGTGGTCGGCCGCCACCTCGACGTCCTGGCCAACAACCGGCTCGCGGCCGCCCTCAACCACTGCTCGGTCAAGGGCCAGAACATGGTCCGGGTGACGTTCCTGGAGCCCTACGCCCGCCGCGTCTACGCCGACTGGCCCCGCGTCGCCGCCGAGACCGTGGCGAGCCTGCGCGCCAGCGCCGGCACCGACCTCGACGACCCCCGCCTCACCGACCTGGTCGGCGAGCTGTCCCTGAAGAGCGACGACTTCCGCCGCCTGTGGGCCCGCCACGACGTGGCCGCGAAGACCGCCGGCACCAAGCGGTTCGACCACCCGATGGTCGGCGACCTGACCCTGTCTTACGAGTCGTTCACCGTCAACGGCGCCCCGGGCCAGCAACTGCTCGTCTACCACGCCGCCCCGGACACCCCGTCCGCCCAGGCCCTCACCCTGCTCGGCAGCATCGCCGCCGACGAGGTCCCGCTTACGGCTGGAAGTAGTCCGACATCACGCGGCTGACCCATTCCGGTTGCTTGGGGTCGACCGGGAGGAACTCCGTCATCGTCGGCTTCAGGTCGATGACCGGGGTGCCGGAGACCGCGTCGAGGCCCACCACAGTCAGTTCGCGGCCGCGGACGGACTCGATGGCACAGGTTGTGACGCCGATGCGGTTCGGGCGGCGGGGGCCGCGGCCGGCGAAGATGCCGATCGGCGGGAGGTCGGGGCGGCCGCGCCAGGGGCGGGGTTCGCGGTAGTCGCCGCCGTCGGGGAACTGGTCGAAGACGTAGAGGACCTCCACGTGGGAGTAGTCCTCCAGCCCCTGCAGGCACGCGTCGCCGAAGCGCTCGTCGACGACGATCGTGCTGCGCACGGCGCCCCAGTTGTCGCTGTTCTGGACGTCCGTCCGGTCGTTGTGGACCGTACCGATCGAGGCGATCTCGAAGTTGACCATGACCCGAGGCTATCCGGTGACCCGCCGGCCCATGGAAAGGCCCGAGTCGGCGTAGCCGCGGCGGCCGTAGAACCGGACGGCACCTGCGTTGCGGTGATGGATCCCGGCCGACAGGTACGCGATCCCGGCGTCCGCCGCCCACCGCTCCGCGGTACCGACCAGTGCCGCACCGACGCCTCCGCCACGCGCCTCGGCCGCCACCACGGTGTGGATCTGAGCGGACGGCTCCGGCCGCAGGATCTGGTGATCCGGCGGTTCCGGGTTGCGGATCACCTCGACCATACCGACGACCTGGCCTGCCACCTCTGCGACCAGCACCGCGTGCCTTCCCGGGTCCCCGGCCAAGACCGCGGTGAAGTGGCGGCGTACCGCTTCCTGCTCCGGCACGCGGTAGATCTCCGGCTCCAGGGCGAGGTGCGCCTCGGCATTGGCCACGCGCAGCCGCACGAGGATGTCGACGTCAGCCGGTGTCGCCGACCGCACCGTGAGGTCCCTGTCTCGCACCGGCCGACCATATCGGCCCAGGTCCGTCACCGCCCGCGCCCGTCCGCCAGAAGCTGGGTGGCCGCGGCGTGGAAGTCGGCCAGGGTTCGCATAGCGGGTATGCCGTCGAGATAGCGCCGGTACGCGGTCGTGTGGTGCGCCGCGACACGGTCCACTGTGGAGGTCGCGGTGGGGTCAGGACGGTGAGGGTGTTGTCCCCAGGCCGTGAACCGGCCGGCCCGCGCGGTGTAGGTGTTCAGGCCGTCGCGGACCTCGTGTTCGAAGCGCAGGAAGTGCTCGGTCATGGTGTTGCATTGTGGACGTGGCTGCCGGTGTACGCGCAATCGATTGCGAAGGTCTGCGCCGGGAGTAGGGAGTCCGGGTCGAACGTGGTGCGCCAGGTGGTGCCGTTGTCGAGGGTCAGCTCGACCTCGTGCGCGGCGGCGAAGCGGGCGGACGTGATCCGCAGCCGCGGGGTATCGCCGAAGCTCGCCTGCGCGCAGGCGACGGGGCGGGTGGACTCGCGGGTGAGGACGCCGTCGGGGTGGGCGATGCGCAGCTCCCGGCGCCAGGTGAGGCTGTCGTCGGTGAGGCTGACGACCTGGTAGGCGCCGTCGGCCGAGGTGGCGAGCGTGGCCCGTTTCCAGCCCGGGTCGGTCCACAGCGCGAGACCGGCGCCGCCGCACAGGGCGATCAGCGCCGCGACACCGCAGACGACCGCGATGGTGACCGCTGCCGCCTTGGTACGCACGAGCAACAGCACCAGCACCCCGGCGGCGACCGGCAGCACGACCGCGACGGCCACCGGGGCGAGGAGGCCGGTGTCGAGGACGACGTAGCCCCACGGGTTCCACCACGCGACGACGGCCACAGCGCACAGTGCAACGGCCGCCGCGGCCGTCAGCCAGGCCGCGCGCTTGCGGGTGCGGGACAGCGGGAGGACCGGCGGGGGAGGCGTCGTGAAACTCATGCGGCCGATATTGACCAGCCCGGCGCACGCACCGCGAGGCGTCGTCGTGATCTTTACAGAAGCCGGGCCCGGGACTCGCAGCAGCTCAATGCGGTTGCGTCCGGTTTCTGTCGGTGAGGATCGGCCGCGGGCTGTACGCCCGGCGTTCACGAACGCGCCAACCCGTGCCCCGGTCCGCGCCGCCTCGGGTTGGCAACGTGCCCGGCATGTCCATGTCTCGATGGTCGGTCGCCGCGCTCACTGCCGCGGTCGCAGCCGGCCTCCTCACCACGCCGGCGGCCGCGCAGGCCAACCGCAAACCCGCGTCCTTCGACATCCAGGCCCACCGCGGCGGGCTGGGGCTGCGCAACGAGAGCACGCTGAGCTCGTTCGGCAACGCCCTGCGGCTCGGTGTCACCACTCTGGAACTCGACATCCAGATCACCGAGGACGGCCAGGCGGTCGTCACCCACGACCGGCGGGTCAGCGGCGCGAAGTGCGCCGACACGGCGCCTGTCACGGCCGGGGACCCGGAGTTCCCGTACGTCGGCAAGTACATCAAGGACCTCACCGTCAAGCAGGTCCGCACGCTGGACTGCGGCAGCAAGGGGCTGCCCGACTTCCCCGGCCAGCTGCTGACGCCCGGGTCGCGGGTGCCGCTGCTGCGCGAGGTGTTCGACCTCGTCGCGCGGTACGGCAACGAGGACGTGAAGTTCAACCTGGAGACGAAGGTCGAGGCCGGCGCCCCGCAGGAGACCGCGCCGCGTGAGCAGTTCGTGCAGGTCGCCGCGAAGGAGATCCGCGACGCCGGGCTGCTGCGCAGGGTCACCATCCAGAGCTTCGACTGGGGTGCGCTCAAGCGGATGCGGGAGGTCGAGCCGCGGCTCGGGCTGGTCGCGCTGACGAACCGCGACTTCCTGCAGACCGGGCAGCCGGGGGCGTCGCCGTGGCTGGGTGGCCTCGACATCGACGACTTCGGCGGCGACCCGATCGCGGCGGTCAAGACGCTCGGCGTGGTCGCGTTCTCGCCGGTGCACGGGTTCCCGCAGAACGGCAAGGTGACCGACGCCGGCTACCAGCCGTACGTCACCAAGGCCATGGTGCAGCACGCGCACGCCAACGGCATCAAGGTCGTGCCGTGGACCGTGGACGACCCGGCGACGATGAACAAGCTCATCGACGACGGCGTCGACGGGCTCATCACCGACTACCCGGACCGGCTGCGGGCCGTCGCCGCGCAGCGGGGCTTCGGGCTGCCGCGCGGCACCGCGTCGCCGTTCGACGTGCAGGCGCACCGCGGCGGGAAGGCGACCCGGCCGGAGAACACCCTCGCCGCGTTCCGCAACTCCCTCGGCAACGCCGACATCTCCACCCTCGAGCTCGACACCGGCGTGACGAAGGACGGCGTGCTCGTCGTCAGCCACGACCGGGCGATCAACGGCGCGCACTGCCGCGACACCGCGCCGGTGCGCCCCGGAGACCCGCTGTTCCCCTACGTGGGCCGCAACATCAAGGACCTGACCCTCGCCCAGGTGAAGACCGTCGACTGCGGCAACGCCTCGGCGCCGGGGGAGCGCATCCCGACCCTGGACGAGCTGTTCAAGCTCGTGAAGTCCAGCGGCCGCACCGACATCCGCATGAACATCGAGACGAAGATCAGCCCGACGGTCGCCGACACCGAGCCGTACTGGGTGTTCACCATCCGGCTCGTCACCGCCGTGGAGAAGGCCGGGCTGGCGAAGCGGGTCACGATCCAGTCGTTCGACTGGCGCACCATCCAGCTGTCCCGCGCCATCGACCCGCGCATCGAGACCGTCGCGCTGGTGTGGCAGTACGGGCCGAAGGAGTGCGCCGCGCTCGCCGACGAGTGCTCGCTGCAGGCGGTCTACGGCGACCCGAAGGTGAAGAGCCCGTGGACCGGCACGCTGGACTGGTGGAAGTTCCGCGACCTCGGCAAGCTCGTCAAGGCGGTCGGCGCGTCGACCGTCTCGGCGAACTGGCAGGTGCACGACCCGGCCCAGGGCACCGTGGTCTCCGACGACTGGTACCTGCGCCAGGACCCGTCGTACTTCCACGGCCCGACCGTCGACGTGCTGCACCGCCGGGACGGGCTCAAGGTCGTGCCGTACACAGTGGACGATGAGGCGACGATGGACCGGGTCATCGCGCTCGGCGTCGACGGCATCATCTCCGACGACCCGGAGAAGCTGATCGCCGTCGCCCGCCGGGCCGGCCTGCGCTGAACAAGGCTGAGCCGGCCTTTCCAGCGAAAGGCCGGCTCAGCTGGTCTCGTCGTCGATGAGGCCGTACGGCGGCTGTTCCGGCCGCCGGGAAAACCGCACCACCACGTCGTCCGCGGCCGCCGGTGGGGGAGCGTTGTCGGCCACGACGATCTGCGCGCCGACGCCCCGACCGGCGAGCCACTGCTCCAGGTGCCGGTAGATGCGTTCGATGGTGAGGCTGTCCGCGAGATCGCCGGCGACGCCGAGGTTCTTCTGCGGGCTGTCCAGCATCAGGAACCCCGGGTGCGACGAGCGGGACTCCCACGCGATCTCGAACAGGGCGAGCTGCCACGCGAGCGCGATCAGGGTCCGCCCGCCGGAGGACGCGGCCGTGTAGGGCTCGCCCCGCATGTACGGGGTCAGATCCTCGGCGAGGTAGGCGTCGGCGAGCTTCGGGTATCGCCACTCCCGCAGGATTTCGCTGTACCGTGCGCTGACGCGGCGCACCACGGCGGTGCGGTCCGCGCGGCGCGCCTGCGGGCCCGCGGCGGCGAGTTCCTCGCGGTAGGCGGCGACCTGGTCCATCTGGTGCAGGATGCCGGCCGCGCGCCGCTCCAGGCTCTGCACGAGCCGCAGCCCGCTCAGCGCCCGCTGCAGGGTCGCGGCCGCCTCCTCGCGCCGCCGGGCGAGGGCGTCGCGCTGCGCGAGGAACGGCGTGATCGTGTGCGCCGTCGCCTCGTCGACCTCGGCGGCGGCGCGGGCCTCCGCCTCCTGTGCACGCACCGCCACGTCCCGCAGCCGCGGCAACTCGTCCTGCAGCTCCTCCAGGTAGCGGTTGAGCTCGGCCAGGCGGGTCTTGGCGGAGCGCAGCTCGGCGGTCACGTCGACGGAACCGCCGTCGGTGATCGGCAACAGGCAGGCGGGGCACCGATCCTCCCCACCGGCGAGGGGCGCCAGGCACGACGGGCACGCGGACACCCGCATCGGCTCGAAGAGATGGTCGGCCTCGGCCAGCATCGTCCACTTGGCGACGTCATCGGCGTAGCTGCCGTGCAGGGTCAGCATCCGCGGCAGCTGTGTCTCCCGGTCCCGCAGTTCGGTCGCCGCGTGGCGGGCCGCCACGGCCGCACTGCGGTGCCGTTCGCGCAGGTCGTCGGCGAACATGGTGTCCGCGCGGGCCTGCGCGTCCAGCGCGGCGAGCGCCTGGGCACACGCGGCGAGCTCGTCCTTCGCGGTGCGGTGCAGGGCTTCCAGGTGCTCCCGGTCGCCGGCGTGCTGCTCGTCGACGATCTGCTCCGCCGCCCGGTACGCCGTCCGGGCCGCGGACAGCTCGGACTCCACGGCACGGATCCGCCGGCCGATCTCCACGGAATGGTCGTCGTGGACGTCGAAGACCACGTCGACGACCTGCCGCAGCTTCAGGTGCTTCATCGGCACGCTGCGGAACAACAGGTCCTTGTCGTCGAGGCGTTCGTTGGGCAGGAAGCACAGCCACATCAGGTCCCGGAAGCTCAACGGGTCGGTGTCCACCCCGTCGGGCTGGTGCTGATGCAGGGTGTCGCGCAGCCGGACGCCCTCGAGTTTGCAGTGCGACAGCAGCAGGGTGGACAGGCTCTCCGGGTGACTTGCCGGTCGCAGCGGCCGGCGTACCGGTGGGGTGGCGCCCGGCTCGTCGAGGCGGCCGGCCCGGACATAGGCATACATCGACGGCTCGCCGACCGCCCGCTCGATGAGATACGGCGAGCCGGACAGCTCGACCTCGAGCGTGGCGGCCCGCACCTTCGGCATGATCTCCGGGTGGCGCGGATGGTCGGAGGCGCCGAGGCAGTAGTCGACGAACTCGAGGATCGTGGTCTTGCCGGTGCTGAACGCCCCGGCGAGCACGGACAGCGGGCGCGGCGCGTCGTCGGGGGCCCGGAAGTCCACGTCATAGGTCCGGTCGCCGCTGTGCAGGCGCAGCCGCCTGAGCCGGATGCCGTGTGCTCGCAAACCGATCATGTCAGGTCCTTCAGCGCGGACGAAGGAGCCGGAACGAGCCACCGTCGCAGGCCCTCGCGCAGCCTCCGCGTGCTCAGGCGCCGGAGGCGGCGGACGATGATGCGCGCCGCTGTGCGGTACTGCTGAGCGTACATCGCAGTGAATCGAGCGGCCATGCTCACGCCCTCCGGGGTCAGCTGATAGGTCACCCGGCCGGTGGCCGTGACCCGGACCAGTCCGCGACCCACCAGCGCGGCGAGGTCGCCGGACAGGTGCAGTTGCGCGGTGACGAACCGCTGCGCCGGGCTGGCGTAGCCGATGGCCCGGTCGTCGAACCCGGCGAGGCGCAGCGCGGTGCGGTCGGGGTCGTCCTCGTCCCTGGCCAGCAGCAACGGGTGCGCGGTGAGGAAGTCGTAGACGCCCAGATGTTCGGCGTCCAGGGGCTCCCCGGCGCACTGCAGCGCCAGCAGCAGCCGCGCCTGCCGGAACACCGCGACGTCATCGGGTGTCATGCGACCTCCCGCCAGTGCCTGACCCAGCCGGCCCGCCGGTCCTCCACCACGCGGTGCATCAGCCCGCACCGGTGCACCGGACCGGCCCGCAGCGGCGCCGGGAACACCCCGGACTCGCGGATCTCCCGCATCACGTCGGCGTGCAACCCGGGCAGGCGCGGGTCTGCGGCGACGGTCATCGCGTTGAACCGCGCCTCCCAGATGCCGTGCACGACACCGTCGGCCTCGCTCAGCGCCGCGACCTCGACCGGGATGCGCTTGTCGAGGACCTCCCGTGCGAGCAGATCGGCGTTGAAGTACTCCCGCTTCGCCGCGCCGACCTCGGTGTGCCCGGCCGCCCGCAGCTGCCGCACGAACAGCGCCTCGTCCAGCGCCGCCGCGTCGTCCTCGGCGAGGTCCCGCACCGGCACCCGCTGCACCTGCGCCGGCACGTACGGGTCGTAGAAGTGCCGCCGCACGTGCGCGCAGTCCGGCCGGACGAGATGGTTGCGCAACACGTTCTCGTGCCACAGCTCGATCGCGACGCCGGTCTCGCGCTGCCGCCGGGCCCGCCAGTTGTCCCACCACTGCGCGGTCTGCGCGTCCATGCTCGCCGGGACGCACAGCACCCACTGGCTCAGCCGGTACCCGTTGCGGGCGGCCGCGGCGACGGCGGAGTCGAACGACTCGCGGATCTGCCCCTGCTGCGAACGGCCGACCACGGGCCAGAAGTACTTCGACTGCCAGATGATGACGAGCCCCGACAGCTCACCGAGCAGGATGTCGATACCCCAGTCGCCGGGGTTGGCGGTGATCGCCCGGGCACCCGGATAGATCGCCGCGAGCAGCATCGCCAGCATCTGCTCGAAGTCGTCGCGCGCCCCGGCGATGTTGCCGGCCCGCAGCTGGTGCGCCGCGAAGTTGATCGGAGGCTCACCGGAGGCAAGGCTCATCGCGGCCGCGGTCGCGCTCATCTCCCCTCCTTCCTCGTGCCGCAGCGTCGGTGACCCCCATTGATCTTCGCGACTTCAAGGTTGTCACGCAAAGCAATAGATCCGCTACCAAGAGCGCGTTGTTCGCAGATCTTTCACCGGTTGTTGGTCGCCCGAACGGGTGAGGAGCTCCGGTCACCGCGACGAGTTTGAGGACAACCGTGGCCCACAGAACCGCAACGAACGTCCCGGTGCCCGCGGGACTGCTGTCCCTTCCTGCCCGGGACGGCGTCCCGGAAAGATACCGGTGGCCGCCGAAACAGCGGTGGTCGATACCCCGCCCTACGGCGGCCGAGGGAGAGCGCATGAGCGAGACGCGTACCGCCGCAAGCCACCGGTTGCAGGCGCTCAGTTGGGTGACCGTCGCCGCACTGTCGATAGCCGGTCTCGCGCATGCCTTCTTCGCCGTCCGGAACCTGCTCGGCCCGCCGGACGTCACCGGCAGGATCGTCGCGCAACGGACCGCGTTCAGCTTCGGCTGGTCCATCGAGGGCGAGCTGGGTCTGCAGGCCGTCACCGTCGCCCGGGTGCTCAGCCTGACCGTGTTCATCGTCTGGCTCTACCGTGCCCACGACAACTTCGGCCGGCGCAACAACCCCCTCGAGTGGCACAAGGCCTGGGTGATCGCCGGCTGGTTCGTCCCCGTGGCGAACCTCGTCGTGCCCGGTCAGGTGGTCAAGGAGGTCTACCGGCGCAGCTACCCGGAGCGGGCGTGGTCCTCGGTCCAGCTCGTCAGCACGTGGTGGATGGCGCTGTTGGTCACCTTCATCAGCGTCACCGACACGACCGTGTACGTCCCCGCGGGGGCAGACACGACCGTGACCACCGTGTACACCCCGGCGTTCCTTGCTGTGATCACCGGTGGCGCCGGCGTCCTGGCCGCGATCCTCGGCGGCATCATCGTGCGACGCGTATCGGTGTGGCAGGACAACCAGGCTGCTGGATGACCCAGCCGTCGAGCGGTGCCAGGAACGCTGTGCCGGTCAGGGGATTCGGGTCAGGTCGATGTCGGCGTAGATGGCGGCGTGGTCGGAGCCCGCGTGGACCGGCTTCGTCATCGTCTCGTAGATCGGCCACAGCGCGCCGCGGCGGCCGCCCCACACGCCCTTGCGCAGGATGCCGCCGCCCGTCGCGGCGGCGAACAGGGCGGGGGACAGCAGCACGTAGTCCAGCTTGTTCGGGGCCGTGCAGTACCCGTACGTGCCGGGCCGTCCGCCGTCGTCGAAGCCCGGGTGGGTGCTGATGTCGCGCAGGTCGGTGTCGCGCAGCAGTGGGGCCAGGGGATCGCTGGCGGGGGTGTCGTTGAGGTCGCCGACGACGGCGACCAGCGGGGTGTCCTGGGCCCGGTAGATGTCCGCCACCCGGGCGGCCTGCCGGCGGCGGCGCGCGTCGGAGGCGACCTTCCCGCCGTAGCCCTTGCTCTTGAGGTGGTTGACCAGGACGACGAGGGTCTGCCCGCCGGGGAGCCGGAAGTGATACTCGGGGCAGTCGCGGCTGAAGATCCGGCCGTGCTCGTCGGTGTCGTCGACATGGGTCCGCTGCCCGACCGGCGGGTAGTCCACAGTGGACATGACGCCGACGTCGATGCCGCGCTCGTCGTTGCCGTCGACCACCATGAAGTGCTCGTAGACGCCGTTGAGACCGCCGTCGGCGAACCGTTTCAACGCCAGGCGGCTCTCCGCCTCGATGACGCCGAGGATGTCGGCACCGACGTCGAGGATGACCCGGGCGGTGTTCAGCAGCGCCAGCTCGTCGACCCGGTCGGTGGTCAGCTCCACCCAGCCGATCCAGTCGGCCCGCCCGCCGGCGACGACCTCGACCCGCCCGGTGCGCCGGCGCACCAGGAGGCGCCCCCGGTTCTGCCGCAGCCGCGCGAACTTCGCGGTGTCGCCGTTGCGCAGCCCCAGCCGGTTCAGCTCGCGCAGGATGTCGTGCTTGACCTCGTCGGTGTACACCGGCTCCTCGAGCAGCTCGCACACCCGCTGGAACGCCTCCAGGATCGGCCGCCCGAGCGCCCAGGTGCGCTGATCGAGGGCCTTGGCCCGGTTGAACAGGTTCTCGACGTTGAAGGTCGCGAGCCGCATGCGCCGTAAGTTACATGGCCGGCGCACGCTGACGGGTCCGTGACGTCGAGTGCGCTTTACAGCGTGTCGAGGGTCCGCCTACGGTCCGGCACGCCGGCGCCCGCCAGTGCCGGCACCTTTGCCGCAGGAGGAAATGTCGATGAGCTCACGCCGAACCGTGGCGATCGCCGCCGCCGGCGCACTGCTGGGGTTGGCCCTGGGGCCCGCCTCGGCCGTGCCGCCGGCAGTCGCCGCGCCGGACCCCGGATCGCCGGTCAAGGTCAACCAGGTCGCCTACGTGCCGGGGTTGCCGAAGCAGGCGACCGTCGTCAGTTCGGCCAGCGCGCCGATCGGGTGGACGTTGCGCAACAGTGCCGGTGCGACCGTCGCAGCTGGACAGACGACGGTGAAGGGCGCCGATGCCCTGTCCGGTGACAGTGTGCACGTGGTGGACTTCTCCGCCTACGACACGCCCGGCAACGGTTACGTGCTGTCGGCCGGTGGGGCGGACAGCTACCCGTTCGACATCTCCGCCGCGCCGGTGAAGCAGCTGCGGTACGACTCCCTGGCGTTCTTCTACCACCAGCGCAGCGGCATCGCGATCGAGTCGCAGTACGTCGGCAGCCGCTACGCCCGCCCCGCCGGGCACGTCGGCGTCGCGCCGAACCAGGGTGACACCTCGGTGCCGTGCCGCACCTCCTGCGGGTACTCCCTCGACGTGCGCGGCGGCTGGTACGACGCCGGCGACCAGGGCAAGTACGTCGTCAACGGCGGCATCGCCGCGTGGCAGCTGCTGAACCTGTATGAGCGCAGCACCGACCGGGCGGCGCTCGGCGACGGCACCCTCGCCATCCCGGAGCGCGCCAACGGCGTGCCCGACGTGCTGGACGAGGCCCGCTGGGAGGTCGAGTTCCTGCTGCGGATGCAGGTGCCGGACGGGCGCACCGACGCGGGCATGGTCCACCACAAGATCCATGACGAGAACTGGACCGGGCTGCCGATGCGCCCGGAGGCCGACCCGCAGCGGCGGCTGCTGTCGCCGGTGAGCACCGCCGCGACGCTCAACGTCGCCGCCGTCGCCGCGCAGGCGGCCCGGATCTGGCGCACCATCGACCCGGCGTTCTCCGCCCGCGCGCTCACCGCGGCGCAGAAGGCGTACGCGGCGGCGAAGGCGAACCCGAACCGGCTCGCCAGCGGCAGCGACAGCACCGGCGGCGGCGCGTACGACGACGCGGTCGTCACCGACGAGTTCTACTGGGCGGCGGCGGAGCTGTACACGACGACCGGGACCGCGTCCTACCGCGCCGACGTGACCGGCTCGGCGCTGTACAAGGGTGCCGGCTTCAACCAGCGCGGCTACGACTGGGGCTGGGTCGCGGGCCTCGGTGACACCACGCTCGCGCTGATCCCGAACGACCTGCCGGCCGCGGACGTCGCCGCGACCCGGGCGAAGTTCGCGTCGTTCGCCGACGGGCTGCTGAGCCAGATGGCGGGGCAGGGCTACCCGGCGCCGAACGGCGGCACCACGTACAACTGGGGCTCCGACGGGCAGATCGCCAACAACGCGGCGGTGCTCGGCCTCGCCCACGACTTCACCGGGCTCGCCAAGTACCGCACCGGCGCGTTCCAGGCCCTCGACTACCTGCTGGGCCGCAACCCGCTGAACCAGTCCTACATCGCCGGCTACGGCGAGAAGGCGGTCCGCAACGTGCACCACCGGTTCTGGGCCAACCAGTCCGACGCGTCGCTGCCGACCGCGCCGCCCGGGTCGCTGTCCGGCGGCCCGAACAGCGGCCTGCAGGACCCGGTCGCGCAGGCGCAGCTGGCCGGCTGCAAGGCGCAGAAGTGTTTCGTCGACGACATCGGCGCGTACTCGGTGAACGAGGTCGCGGTCAACTGGAACTCGGCCCTCGCCTCGCTGGCGAGCTGGGCCGCCGAGCACACCGGCACGGTCCCGCCGCAGGACACGACCGCGCCGAGCGTCCCGGGCACCCCGGTCGCCTCCGACGTGGCCGCGACCACGCTGCGGCTGACCTGGGCGGCGTCCACGGACGCGGAGAGCGGCGTCACCGGTTACGAGGTTCGGCGCGTGTCCGGGGGCACGTCGACGGTCGTCGCGACGCCCACCACCGCGTCGGCGTCACTGACCGGGTTGACGGCCGCGACCGCGTACACGTTCACGGTGGCCGCCCGCAACGGCGCCGGGCTCACGTCCGCCGCGTCGGCGCCGGTCACGGTCACCACCGCCGACCCGCCCGCGGACAACCGCCCGTCGGCGCCCGGGACCCCGGTCGCGTCGGCGGTGACGGCCACCGGCCTGACGTTGACGTGGCCCGCCGCCACCGACGACCACGGCGTCGCCGGCTACGAGGTCGTCCGCCAGCAGGGCGACGCGTTGTCGATCCTCGCCAGCAGCACCGGGCCGTCGATCACGCTGACCGGGCTGACCCCCGCAACCGATTACGTGCTCATGGTCCGCGCCAAGGACACCGCTGGGCAGTTCTCCGGGTTCTCCGCCGCGGCCACGGCGCGGACCTTGCCGGCCAACGCGGGCGGCTGCCGGGTCGCGTACTCGACGAACGGTTGGGACACCGGGTTCACCGGCAGCGTCACCATCACCAACGGCGGGACGACCGCGTGGACCTCGTGGACGCTGGCGTTCACGTTCCCCGGCAACCAGCGCGTCACGCAGGGCTGGTCGGGCCGCTGGTCGCAGACGGGTTCGACGGTGACCGTCACCAATGAGACCTGGAACGGCGCGGTCCCCGCCGGCGGCACCGTCAGCCTCGGCTTCAACGGCTCGTACACCGGCACCAACGCAAACCCGGCGGTGTTCACCGTCAACGGCACCACCTGCACCTGACCCCGTGTGACGCCGGCCGTCGTCAGCGGCGGCCGGCGTCGCGGGAACCGCAGCTTTCCCGAGCTGGTCCGACAACGCCCTCCGAGCTGGACGACAAGCTTTCGGCAAGGGTCCGATGAATATCTACGCCGTCGAAACCAGTTCCCCTCTGCCTGCACACGGTCTCGAAGTTCGGCGACAGCCACACCGGCGTCGACCTGGCGCCGTGCTGGCCGCTGACCCCTCCCATTTACTGGAACACCTACGTCCAGAGCCTGCCGGGCACCTGAGGCGCCGGTGCGTCTAGAGGTTGCCGGTGACCAGGTCCGACAGGGTGATGAGCTTGTCCTCGGGCAGTGGTGTCGTGCCGGCCGTTGAGCCGGTGAGCGTCACGACGTAGGTGACGTTGCCGGACCGCTTCGCCGCGGTGAGCACCCCGTCGACGCCCTCGGCCTGATAGACCGTCTGGTGCGTCAGAGCCATCGCCAGCAGGGCGTCGTCGTTGACGGCGCCCTGCCGCACGGCGAGGTCCAGTTGCAGCCGCAGCCCGGACGGCGCCGTGATCACGCAGGTGTGCACCGTCGTCGCGGCCTGGCGCTGGGGCGGGGTCTCGCCGAGCGAGGCGTCGGGTGCGTCGAAGAGGGCCGAGACCGCGGACGGTTCGACGTAGCCGCAGGCCGACTGGACGGCGGCCGGTTTCTGCGCGGCCGGGGTGGCGCCGGCCCGGAAGTTCGCGTAGCAGGCCAGCACGAGCACCGGGGGCGCGAGGGCGATCAGCACCTTCTGCCACCGTGGCCGGGCGGCGCTACGGGCCCGTCGCTGCGCGACCCGCTCCCAGAACATCTCGTCCATGCTGCCCGTTCCCCGCCCCGTGATCCGCCGGCGGCACAGACTACAGGTCCTGGGTGGGGCCGGGCCCGTCGAGCAGGGCACGCAGCGCCGCGCAGTGCGTCCGGTACGCGGACTCGCCGGCGGGCGTCATCCGGAACGTGGTGCTGCCGCCGCGCCCGTGCCCGGCCTTCGTCGCCTGCACGTAGCCGGCGGCCTCGAGGGTCGCCATCTGCTTCGACAGGTCGGACTCGCTGATCTGGAGATGATCGCGGAGGAACCGGAACGAAGCGGACGGGGCGTTGGCCAGGATCGCCATCGCGGCGAGGCGCTTCGGCACGTGGATGACCGGGTCGATGCCGTCGATCATGCGAGCCGGGACCTGACCTTCGCGGCCGCTGCCGCGTAGCGCCGCTCGTAGACCGCGAGCCCGGCGGTGACGAGCACGAACGCGACGCCGGCCGCGATCGGGACCCCGGCCAGCCACCAGGTGAGCGCGACGGCGAGGGCGACGACCGGCAGCGCGACCGCGTAGCCGCGCCAGGCGGCCGTGATCTCGTGCGGCGGGGTGCCGCGTCCGGGCATCGGCAGGGCGCCGTGCCGGCGGCGCATCCAGGTCAGGAACACCAGCTCCAGCGCGATCAGCGCGGCGAGGGTCCCGAGGAACAGCACGGCGTCCGACCGCCACCAGGTGAAGGCGCCGATCATGCCCGCCACCCACGCGCCGATCGCGGGGGAGTACCACCACGGCGTCGGCGGGTAGTCGATGTACGGCGCGGCCTCCGCCCGCTGTACGAGCGCCAACTGCTCCCGGACCTCATCACTTTCCATATTGGAAACCATAGGCGATCACTTTCCAGTAGTGCAAGTAAGGGCGAGGTGGTGGAATACCCCGATGACCGAGGTGCGGCTGCTCACCCTCAACGCGCTCATCCGCGACGACGTCCCGGCCCGGCTGCGCGCGCTCGGCCCGGTGCTGGAGCGGTCCGGCTACGACATCGTGTGCCTGCAGGAGGTGCTGCACCGCGGCAGCGCGCGGCTGCTGCGCCGGGTCACGCCCGGCTACCAGAACCGGGCCGGCACCGGCCTGACCCTGCTCGCCGGCGGCCTGCTGCTGATGTCGACGTGGCCGATCCGGCGGCACCGGTTCGCGCGGTTCCCCATGACCCGGCCGCTGCGCACCGAGCTGCTCATGCGCAAGGGCGCGCAGCTCGCCGTCGTGGACACCCCGGCGGGACCCCTCGCGGTCGTCAACACCCACCTGTCCGCCAACCGCGACGACGACTGGTCGGAGGGCAACCGGTACACCGCCATCATCCGCGGCGAACTGGACTGCCTGGCGCGGCTCATCACCGGCTTCGAACCGGCGCTGCCCGCGGTCGTCGTCGGGGACTTCAACGTGCCCCGGGACTCGCCGGTGTTCACCCGGTTCGCCGCCGCGGCCGGGCTGCGCGACGTCCTCGCCGGCGACACGTCCACGACGTATCGGCCGACGCCGCGGTGGCCGTTGCCGCCGGCCCTCGACCAGGTCCTGCTCCGCCCGGCCCCGGACCGGCCGGTGACCGCGCGGGCGCGCACCGTCCTGCAGGACGCGGTCCGCGTCGCCGACGGCCGTGACCTGTTCCTCTCCGACCACTACGGCATCGAGGCCGACCTGTCGTTCGAGGCGCCCGGACCCGCGTAGCCGGCCCCTGTGCACACTGGGCTGGTCACACAGCAGAGGAGGCGCCGTGGCATACGTCCTGGACACAGCGGACCTGGCCCCACCGGAACGGGTGGAAGCGGTCCACACCGCCATGATGTACGCCTCCGCGCCCTGCCACGTCATCCACGAGGACCCGGCCGGGCCGGTGCACGCCCGGATGGAGGTGTGGGGCCTCGGCAACGCCACCATCTTCACGCACCGCTCCTCCGGGATCCGGCTGCTGCGCACGGACAAGCTGGCCAAACAGGACGCGATGCCGGTCATCGCGCTGTCGGTGCAGCTGCGGTCGCAGGGGCGGTTCGAGCAGCGGCGGCAGCAGCGGGTGGTGCCGTCCGGTGAGCTGCTGGCGGTCGACCTGTCCGGCGCCTACGACTACTCGTGGTCCGGGGACGGTGCCGCGGGGTGCATCCAGATCCCGTTCGACCAGCTCGGTCTCCCGGTGGACGTGGTGCGGCGGGCGGCCCCGCAGATCCACACCAGCCCGTTCTGCCGGCTCGTCACCGACCACATCGCGCACCTGACGCAGGACCCGGCGCGCATCGTCGCGGACCCCGCCGCGAGCGCCGTCGCCACGGCGAGCGTCGACCTGGTCCGGGCGCTGCTGGCCTCGGCCGGCCGGGCCGAGCGCAACACCCGCGAGGTCCTCGCCGAGACGCTGCTCACGCGGGTCCGGGCGTTCGCCCGCCAGCACCTCGCCGACCCGGACCTGAACCCGGCGATGATCGCGGCCGCGCACAACGTGTCGCTGCGGCACCTGTATCAGGTCTGCGCCGACGCCGAGCTCAGCCTGGAACAGTGGATCATCGCGGAGCGGCTGCAGGGGGCGCGGCACGAGCTGCTGCTGCCGCAGAGCCGGCACCGGTCGGTCGCCGCCATCGCCTGGCGGTGGGGGTTCCGCGACGCGACGCACTTCACCCGCCGGTTCAAGGCCCGCTACGGGATGCTGCCCAGCCAGTGGCGGCGCTCCGGCGCCGATGCCCGTGCACTGTGAGCCGATGATCCTGCGCCGACAGCCGAGGCCGCCCGCCCGGGCGTCGATAGCGTCGGTGCCGTGCAGCGCAGCGAGTTCGGGCCGCGGCTCCGGGACCTGCGGGTGCGGGCCGGGCTGACCATCGAGGCCCTGGCCGAGGCGTCGGGGGTCAGCGTCCGCGCGATCAGCGACACCGAACGGGGCCGCAGCCGGGCACCCCAGCCCAGGACCGTCGCCGCGCTCGCCGCCGGGCTCGGCCTCGCCCCCGCCGACACGGAGGCGTTCACCGAGCTGGGCCGTTCCGGCCGCGAGACGACCGTCACCGCCGGTCGGCCGCGCAGCTGCGAGCTGCCCCGGCGCAGCGTGCACTTCGTCGGGCGGGACGCCGAACTGGCCGTCATCGGCCGGCGGGTCGCGGCCGGCTCAGCGAAGGTGACCGTCCTGTACGGGCCGCCCGGCGTCGGCAAGACGGCCCTGGCCATCCGGGTCGCCGAGCAGCACCGCGACCGGTTCCCCGACGGCTGCTACTACCTGGACCTGCGGGGTACCGAACCCGAGCCGGTCACCACCGGCGACGCCCTGACAGTGCTGCTCAAGGCCCTCGGGGTGCACTCCCGGCAGGTCGCCCGCGACGAGGACGAGCGGGCCGGGCAGCTGCGGGCCCTCCTCGCGGGGCGCCGGTGCCTGCTCATCCTCGACAACGCCGGCGGCGAGGCGCAGGTCCGCGGGCTGCTTCCCGGCGGCGGCGCCAACTGTGTGCTGGTCACCAGCCGGCGGGCGCTGGGCGGGTTGGAAGCGGTGCGGCGCCACCCGATCGCCTCGCTGCGGCCGGAGGAATCGGCGGCGCTGTTGGAGTCCGTCGGCGGTGGCGGGGGTACGGCGGAAGCCACCGCCACCCTCGCCCAGTTGTGCGGGCACCTCCCGCTCGCGTTGCACATCGCCGGGACCCGGCTGGCCGGCCGCGGTTCGATGGCCGACCTGGTCGCCGAGCTGTCCGACGCGAACCGCCGGCTGGCCACGCTCAGCGCATCCGGCAGCGGCGTCGAGGCCGCGTTCGCCGTGTCCTACGCGCAGCTCGCCGGGCCCGCCCGGACCACGTTCCGGCGGCTCGCGCAGGTGCCGACGGTTTCGTTCGCCCCCGCGGCCGCCGCGGTCCTGGCCGGGTGCGACGTGTTCACCGCCGAGGACCAGCTGGAGGAGCTGCTCGACCTGGGGCTGCTGCAGCCGGAGGGCGCGGAACGGTACCGCTTCCACGACCTGATCCGGTTGTTCGCCACCGACCGGCTGCGCACCGAGGAGCCCGCGGAGGTCAGCGGCGACACCGCCCGGCGCCTGCGCGACTGGTACCTGGACACCGCGATCGCGGCCGGCCGCTGGTTCGAGCCGGCGTATGGCGGGCCGCCCGACGCGTGGTCCGGGCCGGTCCCGCTCGACACGGCCGAGCTGGCGCAGACGTGGCTGCAGGTGGAGTTCGACGGCTGGGTCGAGGCGATGCGCGGGGCCGCGGCCGGCGGCGCGCACCAGCGGGTCGTCGACGTCGCGGAGGCGCTGCACTGGTACTCCGACCGCACGTACAGCGTCGAACCGTGGCGGGTCGTCTACACCCTGTCGCGGGAGTCGGCGGCGCTGCTGCCCGACCGCCACCAGGAGGTCACCCACATCAACTACCTGGCCTGGGCGTACGGCACGTGCGACGCCCGCTACGAGGAGAGCGCCGCAATCGCCATGGACGCCTATCGGATGGCGGTCGAACTCGGCGACGTCAAGGAACAGGCGAACGCCCTGGCCTACGCCGCCGACCCGGTCCGCCACGCCGGTCGCCACGACGAGGCGATCGCAATGCTGGAGCGTTCACTTGCGCTCGCCGATGAGGCCGGCGACGACGACATGTACGTGCAGACCATGATTTCCGTCGGCCTGTGCCTGCGGGACGCGGGCCGATCCGACGCCGCCGTCGCGCAGCTCCGGGCGGCCCTGACCGAGCTGGACCGGCGCCCGCTCGCCGCCGCGCCGGCGCAGATCGCGCGGCTGACCGCGTGGGTCCACCTGAGCACGACGTACGCCGACGCCGGTCGCTGGCCGGAAACCGTCGAAGCCGCGCGGGCGGCCCTGCCGCTGGCCGAGACGTTCGGGGAGCCGAGCATCACCGGTCAGGTGCAGGTCGCGTACGGCGAGGCGTGCGCGGCGCTCGGAGACACCGCCACCGCACGCGACGCGCTCGGCGCGGCCACGCAGCTGCTGGAGGATCGCGGCAACCTGGCCCGCTGGCTGCAGCGTGCCCGGGCCGGGCTGGCGGCGCTGAGTTCTGCCTAATCTTCCGCATGGTTCGCCGGATCCGCCGCTGGTTGCATGAGGTCACGACCTGATCGACAGTTTCCGGAGGAACGATGTCCCACATACCCCGACGAACAGTGCTGGCCGGATCGGCGGCCGCGGTCGCCGCCGGCGTCCTCACCACCGCGGCCGCCGGCCCAGCGGCGGCGCAGACCACTTCGGCGGCGCAGGGCGCCAGGCCCACGATCGTGCTGGTGCACGGGGCGTTCGCCGACGCGTCCGGCTGGAACGAGGTGATCCGCCGGCTCGCCCGCGACGGCTACCCGGTGCTCGCACCGGCGAACCCGCTGCGCGCCGTCACGTCCGACGCCGCCTACCTCGCCGCCGTCCTGGCCACCGTGCCCGGCCCGATCGTGCTGGTCGGGCACTCCTACGGCGGCGTCGTCATCACCAACGCGGCGACCGGCAACCCCAACATCAAGGCGCTCGTCTACGTCGCGGCGTTCGCGCCCGACGCCGGTGACACCGTCTACGACCTGCAGACGAAGTTCCCCGGCACGAAGCTCGGCCAGCCGCAGCTGGACTTCCGCCCGTTCCCCGGCGGCGTCGACGGTTACGTGAAGGCCGACGTGTTCCGGGAGGTGTTCGCCGGCGACCTGCCGGCGGCCACGACCCAGCTCATGTGGGCCACGCAGCGTCCCGGCGAGGTGGGCACGCTGCAGCAGCCGTCCGGCCCGCCGGCGTGGCGGTCCGTGCCGTCCTGGTACCTGATCGCCCGCGACGACAACCTCATCCCGGCCGCCGCGCAGCGGTTCATGGCGCAGCGGGCCGGCGCGCGGACCGTGGAGATCCGCGCCTCGCACGTCGCCATGATCTCCCAGCCGCGGGTCACCGCTGACCTGATCGCCCTCGCCGCCCGCACCACCTGCAAGGGAGCCTGACCATGCCATATGTGACCACCACCGATGGCGCGTCCATCTTCTACAAGGACTGGGGCAGCGGCCGCCCGGTCGTGCTGTCGCACGGCTGGCCGCTGAACTCCGACAGCTGGGAGGCGCAGGCGCTGTTCCTGGCCGAAAACGGTTACCGGGTCGTCGCGCACGACCGGCGCGGGCACGGCCGGTCGACGCAGACCTGGCACGGCAACGAGATGGACACCTACGCCGACGACCTCGCCACGCTCCTGGACACCCTGGACCTGCGCGACGCGACGCTGGTCGGGTTCTCCACCGGCGGTGGCGAGGTGGCCCGCTACATCGGACGGCACGGCACCGGCAGGGTCGCGCAGGCGGCGCTGGTGTCGGCAGTGCCGCCGTTCATGCTGCTGACACCGGACAACCCGGATGGTGTGCCGATCGAGGTGTTCGACGGGATCCGGGCGGGTTCGCTGCACGACCGGTCGCAGACCTACAAGGACCTGGCCGCCGGGCCGTTCTTCGGCGGTGACGCGTCGCAGGGCATCCAGGACGCGTTCTGGCTGCAGTCGATGGCGTCCGGGCACCGCAACGCCTACGAGTGCGTCGCCGCGTTCTCGGCCACCGACTTCCGCGACGACCTCGCCGCCTTCGACGTGCCGACGCTGGTCATCCACGGCGACGCAGACCAGGTCGTGCCGTTCGACGTCGGCGGGAAACGCTCCGCCGCCCTCATCAAGGGCGCCGAGCTGATCGTGTACGCGGGCGCGCCGCACGGCATCACCGACACCCACAAGGAGCAGCTCGGCGCCGACCTGCTCGCGTTCCTGAAGGAGCACGACGCATGAGCGGTCCGGAGCGAAGCGGAGGAGCCGCGAATCAGCTTGGCAGGTTGAGCTCAGGCCGACGCCGGAGCGAAGCGGAGGTGGCGGCATGAGCACGATCGTTCTGGTCCACGGGCTGTGGGTGACCCCGCGCAGCTGGGAGCACTGGGTGCCCTACTACGAGTCGAAGGGGCACACCGTCATCACCCCGGCGTACCCCGGCTTCGAGGTGGAGGTGGAGGCGTTACGCGCCGACCCGACCCCGATCGCCACCGCGACGGTCCCGGAGACGGTCGCGCACCTGGAGAAGATCATCACCGCGCTGCCGGAGCCGCCGGTCATCATCGGGCACTCGTTCGGCGGCACCCTCACCCAGCTGCTGCTGGACCGCGGTCACGGCGCGGCCGGCGTGGTCATCGACTCGGCCCCGCCGGAAGGCATCCGGGTCACCCCGCCGTCGCAGATCAGGTCGCTGTTCCCGATCCTCAACAACCCCGCGAAGCGGCACCGGGCGGCCGGGTTCACCGCCGAGCAGTGGCACTACGCGTTCACCAACACATTGTCCGAGGCGGACTCGAACGCCGCCTACGAGCGCTACGCCATCCCCGCGCCCGGCAGCTGGGTGTGGACCTACGGGCTGATCGCCAACTTCAAGCCCGGCCACCAGGAGACGTGGGTCAACTTCCACAACCCGGACCGGCCGCCGCTGCTGTTCATCGCCGGTGGCGCGGACCACATCATGCCGCCGTCGGTGAACCGGTCCAACGCCCACCACTACAAGGGCGAGGGCACCATCACCGACTACATCGAGTTCCCCGGCCGCTCCCATTGGACCTGCGCCGAACCCGGCTGGGAAGAGATCGCCGACACCGCGCTGGACTGGGGGCTGCGGCACGCCCGATGACCGCCGCGCGCCTGAGTACGACGACTGCAGTGCCCAGATGCAGTTGTCGTACTCAGGCGTCGGACGCTTCCGGGGTGGCAGGGTTGCAGGGACCGACCACTGCCACGGGAGACGACGTGACTGTGCCTTCCCTCGCCGCCCTGATCCGCGCCCACCGGAAGGCCGCCCGCGCGACGCTGCGTGAGCTGGCCGCCGCCTCCGGCGTCAGTGTCCGCGCGATCAGTGACATGGAGCGCGGGCAGAGTGCCGCGCAGCAGCGCACCCTCGACGCACTCGCGGACGCGTTGCGGCTCGGCGCCGCGGACCGGTCCGCCCTGGCCGCGGCGGCCGGTGCGGTCCGGTCGGCGCCGGACGGTTCGGGGGTGCTGCCCCGCGACGTGCCGGACTTCACCGGCCGCGCGGCCGAGGTCGACCTGCTGCTGCGCTGCCTGCGGGACGGGGCGCGGGTGGTTGTGCACGGGCCACCCGGGGTCGGCAAGACCGCCCTGGCGGTCCACGCGGCGGCCCGGCACCCCGGCGACGTGTTGTTCCTGGACTGCCGCGGCACCGTCCCGGAACTGAGCTCGCGCCTGCGGCGGGCGGGCAGCTCCGACACGGTGCCGCGCCGGCTGGTCGTGCTCGACGACGTTGCCGACGACCGGCACCTGGCGCCGCTGCTGCCGCTCGCCGACGGGGCCGCTGTGCTGGTGACGAGCCGTTGCCCGCTGCCGCACACCGGCGCTGCGGTGCACGTACCGCTGCCACCGCTGGAGACCGGAGCGGCTGTTGCGCTGCTGTCGGCGATCACCGGGACCGCCGCGTCGCGGGCCACCGTCACCGTCGCGGAGCTGTGCGGGCACCTGCCGCTCGCGCTGCGCATCGCCGGGAACCGGCTCGCCAGCCGGCCCGGCTGGACCATGGCGCACCTGGCCGACCGGCTCGCCGACGAGGACCGCCGGCTGTCCACCCTGTCGGCCGGCGACCTGTCGGTCGAGGCGGCCCTGGCGCCGTCCTTCGCCCGGCTGTCCGGACCCGCCCTCGCCCTCAGCCGCGACCTGGCCGCGGCGCCCACCCGCGACTTCGACGCCCACCGCGCCGCCGACCTGGCTGACGTGACCGTCGCGGCGGCGCAGGCAGCGCTCGAAGAAATCGTTTACGCCGGTCTGCTCCCGCCGCCCGACGCCGCCGGCCGGCACCGGTTCCACGACCTCGTGCGGATCTACGCGGCCTCCGCCGTGCCGGGGAGAGCGTTGCGTTAGAAGTCAGACGCGAGCAGCACGCGGGGCTCGGTGCTGTCGCGCCGGCTCCGGTAGGTCTCCGGAGACCGGCGCGACCGTCGTCGATCAGCGGCAGGCGGCGCCGTTGAGCGTGAAGGCGCTCGGCGCGCCGGTGTTGCCGGTGTGGTTGGCCTGGAAGCCGATCGTGGTCGAGGCGCCCGGCGCGATCGAGCCGTTGTAGCTGGCGTTGGTCGCGGTCACCTGGCCACTGCTCGGCGAATACGTGGCGTTCCAGCCCGACGTGATCGTCTGTCCGGAAGCGAGGGTGAACCGCAGCGACCAGCCGTTGATGGCCGTCGTGCCGGTGTTCGTGATGGTGATGTTGTCCGTCAGCCCGGTGTTCCAGGCGTTGACGGTGTTGGTCACCTGGCACGCCGCGGTGCCGCCGCCGGGCGGTGGGCTCGACGGGCCCGGCGAGCTCGGCCGCGGCGAGGACGTGGTGGGGCCGGGGCCAGGTCCCTCGGTGACCGTGATGCTGGAGCTGCCGCTGCTCTGGTAGCCCTCGGTGGCGAGGATCTGGTAGTCGTGGGCGCCGAGGTTCAGCCCGAGGCCCGCCCACGCGTTGAAGTGGTTGGCGGTGGTGATGGTGCCGCCGGTCCGCTTCTGTTGCCGCACGCTCCAGTACTGGTAGAACGTCGCGGTGCCGATGATGGAGGGCTGGTTGACCCGCTGGGTGCGGTAGATGTCGTAGGTGCTGCCGTCGGTGGTGACCGAACCCAGCCGCTGGGCGCCGGTGCTCGGGTTGTAGTTGCCGAAGTTCTCCACGACGTAATACTCGATGAGCGGGTTCGTGGTCCATCCGTACAGCGCCAGGTAACCGTTACCGTTGACGTTGAACGTGCCGGAGTAGTTCACGGTGTGACTGGAGCCGGGTTTCCAGCCCTTGCCGACGACGGTGTTGTTGGTGCCGCTGGCCCACTGGACGCTGTACGAGCCACCGGCGCCCAGCGTCATGGTGACGTTGCCGTTGTCCTTCCAGTACGAGAAGAAGTACCCGTTGTGGGTGCCGGTGGTGTTCGATGTGACGGTCCGGTCGGCCTCGGCGTTGGCGGTGCCGGTCAGCGCGACCGAGGCGGCGACGAGCACGACGGCGCACGCGCCACCGATGAGCAGCCTCCCGCGGTGCCTGCGATGTGTTGCAACGTGGTTCATGTGGACTTCCCTTCATGGAGTCAGCCCACTTTCCTCGACGCGGCCACCCCCGTCCGCCGCGCGACGGCCCCAGTTTTTTCGAAACCAGCCAAGCCGCTTGAGCAGCCAGTACGTGTCAAACGCCAGCCGTTGTCCGGGGCGGTGGCGTGAACGTTTCACCCTGCGCCGACCGGTGGTCACCACGCTGACCTGGTAGCAGGCGGTCGATGAGGCGCCGTGTTCACTCTTGCCGGGCCCGTCCTCCTGATCAGCAACGGCCAGGCGACCGGTGGGCTGGCGGGCTTCGCCAGCATTGCCGATCTCATCCTGCTGGCCGGCACTGGCGCGATCGCTGCCGCGGCCGGCGGCGCGTGCCTCGCGGCGTGGGCCGCTGGGCGCGGCTGGCCGAACGGGGCGCACATCGCCCGGATCGCCGGGTCGCTGCTGCTGCCCCTGCAAGTGCTGTCTTTGTACCAGGCCACCCGCATCACCGCCGCCGGCCTGCGCAACGACTTCTTCCTCGGCAGCGACCTCAAGCTGATCGGCACGCTGTTGCTCGTGACCGTCGTGGCTGGCATCGCGGCGACCCTCGGCGAGTTCGCCGGGCTTGCCGACCCTCGTAGCGAGCGGTTCCTGCGACCGGCCACCCGCCCCGTGTTATCAGGGTCGCAGCCCTGGACGGCGGCCGAGCCACGCCCCGTGGACGACCCGGCGGCGGGCGGCTACACCGTTCCCTGAGAGGCCTATTTATAGTCCCGGGTGTGCGCCTCGTCGCTCCGGCACGGTCCCTTACCTCGAACGGCAGCTGCGGGACCGTCGGCTGCCGTGGATCGAGCCGTTCGACGGAGCTTCCACGCTGCGGAAGGGCCTGGGAGGCTGATCCTGGCTGCCGGATACATACCTGTTCGAGGGAGCCCGCTCCGGCAACAGTCGAGCCAGAATCGGTCAATGCGTCGTGAGCCGCCGATGGACCTTCGCAGTGCGCTGCGGGCGCTGGGCCACGCCGACCCCCAACGGCTGCACCTCCTCGACCAGGCCCTGGACGGGGCGATCGCCGCCGACCCGCCGCGGCTCGGCGCTGCGGTGTTCGACGTGCTGTGGGCCGGGAGCCGACCGACCGCCGAGGTCGTCGCCCTGCTGCACGCCGACCTCGACCGCGTACCGAGCCGGCTGGCCAGCGCCGACACCTACGGGCGGGCTGAGCTCGTCGTCGCCGCCCATACGGCGCTTGTCTACGCAGCATTCTTCGAGGTCGCCGATCGGGAGACCAAGCCGGGCCGGCCGAGGCCGCACCAACCCGCCGGCGTCGAACGGCTGCTGCAGGAGGATGTGCCGGCGCCGTCCGCCGGCGGCTTCTCGGAGCACCGGCTCCGCGTCGAGCGGTGGTACGCCCGGCTGTCCCGCGACCTTCTGGGCGTCAAGGACGAGACTGCGGCGCGCCAGCTCTCCGAGGCTGCGTTGCGCCACTACCAGGCGTCCTACCTCCGGCTGGCCACCACCGTGCCCGAGTTCCTGATCTGGGCCAGCCTCGGCCAGGAGGCCCAAACCCGGACGCAAGACGCACCGGATGGCGTCGGCGCGGCGATGGCGACCAACACCCAGGCCATGGCCAGGTTGGAGGCGCTGCTGCGGCTTTGTGCGGGCCCGCTCGCCGGGCCGCCGGACCTGCGCCGGGTGCTGCACCGTTCCAACGCGGCCGTCCTCGACCAGGCCGTCATGCACCCGCGGTCGGCCACCGGCCCACCGGGACTTCGGTTCCCACTCATCCGGGACGTGTACCTCAACCCGCGATACCGAATCTGCCTCGCGGGCCGCGCGGCCCGCCCCGCCGACGAGAACTGGTGGAAGACCCGGCCGGTGGAGGCTGGCCTGGACCTCTGCCTCACCGCCCACCTGCTCACTGCGGCCGCCATCGAGGGGCCGCTGCTGCTGCTCGGCCACCCCGGCGCAGGCAAGTCGCTGCTCACCAAGGTTCTTGCTGCGCGGCTGCCGCCCGACCGGTACACCGTCGTGCGTGTGCCGCTGCGCGCCGTGCCGGCCAACGGCCGCATCCTCGCCCAGATCGATGCCGCACTAGCCGCCGCCACCAACGAGGCGGTGCGGTGGCGACCGCTGGTCGAGCAGAGCCGCGACACGGTCCGGGTGGTGCTACTCGACGGCCTCGACGAGCTGCTGCAGGCAACCCCGGACGACCGCACGGCCTACCTCGACGACGTCGCCGATTTCCAGCGCAACGAGGCCAGCCAGGACCGCCCGGCGGTCGTCATCGTGACCTCGCGGACCGTCGTGGCCGACCGCATCGACATCCCGGCCGGGACCACAGTCATCAAGCTCGACGACTTCGCCAACTCCCAAGTCGCGGCGTGGCTCGATGTCTGGAACGCCACGAACGCCGAGGCAGTCACGGCCGGCGCGCTGCGCCCGCTGCCGCCGGCGAGAGCGCTGCTGCATCCCGAGCTGGCCCGCCAGCCTCTGCTGCTGCTCATGCTCGCGCTGTACGCCGCCGATCCCACGGTGCCCGTCCTTGAGGCGGGCGTGTCGGCTACGGAGCTGTACCGGCGCCTGTTCGAGTCCTTCGCATGGCGTGAGGTCGGCAACCGCCCGCAGCCCCCGCCGCCGCAGCATCGGGCCGCAGCGGTGCGAGAGCGGCTCGACCGGCTCTCGGTCGCCGCCTTCGCCATGTTCAACCGGGGTCGGCAGGAGGTCACCGGCGCGGAGCTGGCCGCCGACCTCGTGGCGCTGCGCATGGCCGACACCGACGTGCTCGGCGACCGCACGCCCGGGCAAAGGCTGCTCGGCGAGTTCTTCTTCGTCCACGTCGCCGAGGCCGTCACCCGCGACGAGGCCCGCCGAGCGTATGAGTTCCTGCACGCAACCTTCGGTGAGTACCTGATCGCTCGCCGCGTCGTCGACGTGCTGGCCGAGACCGCCGAACGCGCCTTCACAGGTCGCTTCGCGCCGCACGAACCCGACGACACCCTGCTGTTCGCGCTGCTGAGCCACGAGGCCCTGGCTGTGCGTCGGCCTACCCTCGCCTTCGTCCGTGATCTGTTCGCCACGCTGCCGGAAGCGGACCGTTGCAACATTCCACAGCTGCTCAACGCCCTGCTGGCCGACTACCGGTCGGTTCAGCGGGCGGACCGTTTCACCGGCTACCGCCCTCGCCCGGTCGACCGTGCCCGTGAACTGGCCGCCTATTCCGCCAACTTGGTCCTGCTGCGCACCGCGATCGCCGGCGGCCTCGACGTGCCGTTGCCGGAGCTCTTCCCGGACTCCCGTGCCCCGCTCGCGTCCGCCGAGGCGTGGCGGAGCACGGTCGGGCTATGGAAAGCCGCACTGGACGACGAAAGCTGGGAGTCGACCGTCACCACGCTCGCCTTGAGCGACGCCGGTGTGCGTTCGACGCTCGATCACGCCAACGCCTTGCCACTCGAGATCGTCGAGGCACTGCTGATCGGCGACACTGAGCTCGAGCTGGTCGTCAGGTACGGGCTGGCCGCGGCACTCGGCAAGACCTACCCGATCTACGGAACTTCGTGGGCTGACACGGTCAGGACGGCGGCGCTGGCCTTCATGGTCGGACCGCACATGAACCTCGATCTTCCGGCGTCCGCAGACGGCGCGACCGACGACGAGATTAAGCAGGCGGTCCGGATCGTCTGGCGGGCCGCGTCCAGCCGGAGGGACGACCTGACCCTCGGTGGGTGGCGCACGGTGATCGACTGGACCTTGCGGGTTGGCTCGATCCGACACCTCGACGGGCCCCTGATCGCCGACCTGATGGTCCGGTTCCCGCAGCTGCTCGAACCATTTCCCAAGGTCAATCTCGCCAGGCTGGCCACGCAACCACCGGATCCCGACATCACCGTGACAACGTACCGATGGAATTCCTGAGGCGACGGGCCGCGACGCCAATCCCGACCGTTGCGACAATGGCCGGCGGCGCGGCGCGCGTGGCTGCCGGACAACCACACCGCCTTCACCTGGTGGGTGGCTCGTCCTGACCAGGAGGGCGGTTCCCATAGGATCGGCGGCATGGCGTTGCGCCCTGTCATGGTGAACATCAAGGCCCTTGACCACGTGGCGGTCGGCCGGTTCTGGGCGGCGGCGCTCGGCTGGACCGCCACCAGCGGGCAGACCACCTACGTCGGGCCGCCCGGCGACTTCGTCTGGCCGGACCCGGTCTACGTCGGCATCGACGTCGTGGCCGTCCCGGAGCCCAAGACGCCGGCGAAGAACCGGGTGCACCTCGACCTCGCCACCACCTCCGCCGCCCATCAGGCCGAGCTGGTCGAGCGGCTCCGGGCGCTCGGTGCGACGCCCGCCGACGTGGGACAGGGCGACGTGCCGTGGACGGTCCTCGCCGACCCGGAGGGCAACGAGTTCTGCGTGCTGGAGCCCCGGGAGCGCTACCGGGACACCGGGCCGATCGCCGCGGTGGTGGTCGACTGCGTGGATTCGAGGGCCATGGCCCGGTTCTGGGGCGCGGCGACGGACTGGACCGTGCAGGAGGTGACCGACGAGCTCGCGGCGCTGCGCTCCGTCAAGGGCGTCGGCTCGTATCTGGAGTTCCTGCGCGTGCCTGGCGGGAAGACCGGGCCGGACCGGGTCCATCTCGACCTGCTGCCGTATCCGGGTGACGACCAGGTGGCGGAGGTGGCCCGGCTACGCGCGCTCGGCGCCGCCGATCTCGACCTCGGCCAGGGCGACGTGCCGTGGACGTGCCTGACCGACCCGGACGGCCACGAGTTCTGCGTCCTCGCCCCGCACTGACCCGGCGTCAGTTGGTGAGCCCTTCCGAGGCGGTGTCCAGCCAGCGCCGGTACCACTGTGCGAAGTCGATCCGGTTGCCGTCCCCGTCGAGCAGCGGCCGGATGGGGCCGTCGCCGGCAGTGTCGTCGGCCCACATCTGGCCGCGGGCCGGGCCGCTGACGACGAGCGCCTCCCGGTACGCACAGCCCTGGTGGCACAGGTAGAGCAGGCCGGGGTGATACTCGGGTTCGGCGGCCTGGCATAGCTCCTCGTAGCGTTCCTCAGCCGCGCTGAACTCCTCGTCGGTCGGGTAGTCCGCCTCGTCCGGCGGCTCCGGCAGCCACGCGGCGGGGGTGAACGCCTTCTCGTGCGGGAACGGCTCGGCCAGGATCATCACGTCGGTGAGCTCCGCGTCGTCGTCGCCGGGCCACTGCCACGCGCCGCCGGTGAGCCGCGGTGGGAACAACCCGTAGCCGGGGCCGGCGCCGCCCCGGCCGGCCTGCAGCAGGAACGCGCGGTACGCGGCCGGCAGCTCCACCCGCACCTGCGCTTCGAGCGCGGCCAGTTCGGCGGGGGTCAGCGGCGGCTCGAGCCGCCACCGGTGCGCGTCGGCCCCGAACGTCGTGCCGGGGTGCGCGGCCAGCCGGGCGAGCTGCCCCGGCACGTCCGACCAGTCGATCATGGCCGTACCTTACCGCCCGGCCGTCCGTCAGTTCGCGATGAGCGGGGGCAGCGCGAACAGCATCACCGTCGACCAGGTCACGTGGGTGAGGACGGGGGCGAGGACGCCGCCGGACGCGCGGCGTTGCAGGCCCAGCACCACGCCGAGGAGGACGGCGGCGAAGACGAGCATCGGGTTGCCGGTGGCGACGGTGGCGATCGCGTAGACGGCGGTGGAGATGCTCACCGGCAACGCCCGGCCGATCGCGGCGAACAGGGCGCCGCGGAAGAACAGCTCCTCGGCGGCGCCGTTGGCGAGGGTGACGACGGTGATGAGGACGATCGAGCCGTACCTGGCGTGGTCGAGCACGTCGTCGGTGTACGCGCGCAGCGGCGGGATCTCCCGCACGACCAGGGCACCGGCGACGAAGACGGCGCCGGCGAGCAGGCCGGTGAGGATCGGGGTGGCGACTGGCCGGCGCAACGTGTCGCGGAAGAGGATGTGCCCGAGGTGCAGCGGGCCGGACAGCAGCGCCCCGGCGACCCAGGTCGCGGCGACGGCGAGGGTCATCGGGTAGAACAGGGCGTCGCCGGGCCGGATCGACAGCGAGATCCCGAGCAGCACCGCGCCGACGACGAGGGTCACCGCGGCCACGATTCGGCGCCGGCGGAACGCGCCGTCGGACTGGCTGTGGTCGCGGGGCACACGGTCGATGAACGCCGCGGTGAAGATGCGTCTCACTTCATACTGATACCCCACCTGATGCCCCATCGGGCCGGGACCCCCGCAACATCGACGCAGCGGGCTACCCTCGGGGCATGTTGACCGCGAAGCGGGCCAGTGTCTGGCGGAGCCGCTACGAGGTGACCCAGGACGGGCATGTGATCGCCCGGTGGGAAGGGTCGCTGTGGCGCAGCGGCGGGAGACTCGAGGTGGCCGGGCATGCGTTCGAGGTGCGTGGCAACGCGTGGGGCAGCCGGTTCTCGATGCTGGACAAGGCCGGTGGGGTCGTCGCCGCCGCGGACCGGGTCGGGCGCAAGCGGTGGAGCGTGACGGCCGGCGGGGTGACGTACCAGTTCCAGCGGGCCTCCGTGTGGAGCCAGGCGCAGGACCTCTACGCCGGCGGGCGGAAGGTCGGCTCGGTGCGGAAGGTGAGCTTCTGGGGCAGTGACGTCGCCGTCGACCTGCCGGGCGTGCCACTGCCCGTGCAGGTCTTCGTCCTCGGCGTGATCGTCACCATGTGGCAGGCCCAGGCCGCGGCCGCCTCCAGCGGCAGCGGCGGCGGTTGACCTCCGGCGGCGGCGGTTAACTGAAGTGCGTGACCGGGCGGTCGAGCAACCGGCCGTCCAGGTGTATGTCGACCTTCTCGTTGTAGAAGCTGACCAGGCCCGCGATCGGCAGCAGTGCCCCGGTCGGGAAGGTGTAGGCCCAGGCGAGGTCCTGGTGCACGGCCTCGCCGATCCGCACGGACCAGTAGTCGGTGGTGCGTCCCTTGTACGGGCACGAGGTCCGCGTCGGTGACGCCTCCAGGTGGGTGAAGTCGACGTCGGTGCGGTTGAGGTAGTAGCGGGTCGGCAGGCCGGTCTCGAAGACCATGACCGGCGACGCCGACTCGGCGAGCGTGACCCCGTCGAGGGAGACCCGCACGGTGCGGGTGGAGCGCAGCGCGTCGACCCTGCTGTAGGGGTTGCGGGGGTGGACGAACACCTCCTCGTCCTCCTCGAACCAGGCGTCCACGGCGTCCCATTCGAGCCGGGCCAGCCCCTCGACCGGGCCGTCGGTGTAGATCCGGCCGGCGGCGGGCCGGTCCTGGTCGCCGACGCGCAGGCCGATGCGGCGGGCGCTGCCGCGTTTGAGCTGCTGCACGTGGTCCTCGTCCACAACAAGAGCGGGGTCGAGGTCGGCGGCGGGGATGTAGTACTGCGGGTAGTTCGGCCATTCCCACAGGTACACGGCGCGGGTGGTGTCCAGGACGGTCCGGCCGTTGAGCATGGCGCGCACCCGGCGCGGCACCGGCTCGGTGTGGTCGACCGGCACGATCATCTTCGGGTAGTCGGCTGTCACACCTCCCTGCCTACCACCACCGGCCCGATCCGATCGCGCATCGGGCGGTGTTCGAGGGTGGTGATGGCCTCCTCGACCAGGCGGCTCAGGGGATATGGCAGCTCCGCGTCGAGCGCCTCGGCGGCCGCGTCGGTGGCGGCCATCTCCGCCTCGATGGCGGGCCGCAGCCGCTGCGCGCGGTCGGTGAGGTGCACGATGCGCTGCCGGGCGTCGCTGCCCGGTTCCAGCCGGACGAGGTCCTGCTTGGCCATTTCGGCGACGGTCTGGCTGGCCGCGGAGTGGGTGACGCCGATCGCCGCCGCCAGGTCGCGGATCGTGTGCGGGCCCTGTGCGGCGAGGGTGCGCACGACCGGCGCGAACCGGGGCCGGATGTCGGGCAGGCCGAGGTCGGCGTAGACGGTGGCGACGTCGCCGTCGAGCAGTTCCAGGAGGTGCCGCAGCCGGCTGCCGAGGAATGTCACAGCACTAATATAACAGCGCTGTTGTATTCTGCGGGCATGTATCCGCTCATCGACCCTCACGACGAGGGCATGCTCGACGTCGGCGACGGCAACCTCGTGCACTGGGACGTCGCCGGCAACCCGGCCGGCCTGCCGGCCGTGGTCGTGCACGGCGGGCCCGGCTCCGGCTGCAGCCCGCGCACCCGGCGCTACTTCGACCCGGACCGCTACCGGATCGTGCAGTTCGATCAGCGCAACTGCGGCCGCAGCACCCCGCACGCGTCGAGCCTGGACGCGGACCTGCGCCACAACACCACCGACCACCTCGTCGCCGACATGGAGCGGCTGCGCGAGCACCTCGGCATCGACCGCTGGCTGCTGTTCGGCGGGTCGTGGGGTTCGACGCTGATCCTGGCGTACGCCGAACGCCACCCTCTGCATGTCGCGGGCATCGTCATCGACGGGGTGACCTCGACCCGCCGCCGCGAGATCAATTGGCTCTACGAGGGCGTCGGGCGGTTCTTCCCCGCGCAGTGGGCCGCGTTCCGCGACTTCGCCGCGCCGGGCGACGGCGACCTCCTCGCCGCCTACGCCCGGCTGATGAACTCGCCCGACCCCGCCGTGCGCGCCGCGACCGCCGAGGCCTGGTGCACCTGGGAGGACACCGCGATCTCGCTCGAACCGAACGGTGTGCCCGACGCGTACAGCGGCCGCCCGGACGACGCGAAGCTGGCCATGGTCCGCATCTGCACCCACTACTTCGCGCACGCCGCGTGGCTGGAGGAGGGCGCCCTGCTCCGCGACGCCGATCGGCTCGCCGGGATTCGAGGTGTACTGCTGCACGGCCGCTTCGACATCAGCAGCCCCCTGGAGACGGCCTGGCACCTCGCGCAGCGCTGGCCCGACGCGGAGCTGACGGTCGTGGAGGACTCCGGTCACACCGGCAGCGACACCATGCGGACCCTGATCCGGCAGGCGCTCGACTCGTTCGTCACTTCTTGACGGCCTCGCGCCAGATCAGGCCGAGGATGCTGGGTCGCACCTCGGTCGTGATGACGGCCATCGCCCGCCGGACGAACCGCTCGTCATCGAGGTGCGCCACCATGCTCGCGGCGAGGTCCGCACGAGCCGTGAACAGCCCGTCGGCGACATCGTTTTCGGTGGTGTACCGGGTGACGGCCGGATGGTCGAACAGCCCCGACGGTCGCACCAGGGTCCAGTCCAGGTCGCTGTCGCGCACCAGGGCCTCCATGCGGCGCATGTCGTCGTGGACGGTGCGACCCATCCGGCGGTTGAACAGCGGGTCCATGACGGTGTTGAAGAACGTCTCGCCGGTGGGCCGCCAGGCGGGGTCCATGACGCTGGAACTCACCGCCAGGAGCCGTTTCACGCCGTGCCGGTGCATCGCCGCGACGATGTTCGCCGCGCTGCGCGAGTACACCGACACGGGCTGCCGGGTCAGCGGTGTGCCGAGGCTGGACAGCACCGCGTCGGCGCCGGCGACGGCCCGCTCGGCAGTGCCGGGGTCCAGGACGTCGCCGGTGACGACGGTGAGGCCGGGGCGCGGCGGGAGGGCGTCGGGCCGGCGGCCGACGGCGGTGACGTGGTGCCCGGCGGTGATGGCCTGGTCGACGAGGTGGCGGCCGGTGGGACCGGTCGCGCCGAAGATGACGGTACGCATGCCGTTGACGATGCCGCCGCACCGGCGCAATATTCAACCGTGCTGAATAAAACCCGGGGCCGGCCCCGCGGCCGGCCCGACACCCGGGCCCGCATCGCGGCGGCCGCCCGCGAGCTGTTCCTCCAGCACGGCTACCGGGGCACGACCGTCCGCGCGGTCGCCGCCGCGGCCGGGGTCGACCAGGCGCTCATCAGCTACCACTTCGGCTCCAAGCAGGGCCTGTTCAGCTCGTCGCTGGACCTGCTGTGCGTGGAGCCGACCGCCCTGGACGCGGCGCTGCGCGGCGACCCCGCCGGCCTCGCCGACCGGCTGCTGCGCGCCGTCACCGCCCTGTGGGACGCCACCGACCCGTCCGAGCACCGGGTCGCCGCCCTGGACGACGCCACGATGCGGGTGCTGCGCGACTACCTCGACTGTGACCTACGCGTCCGCATCGCTGAATTTCTCGGCGGCCCCGACGCCACCGACCGGGCCACCGCCGCCGTCGGCGTCATCGGCGGGCTCATCTTCACCCGCTACCTGCACCCGGTCCGCTCGATCGCGGCGCTGCCGGCCGCCCGGGTGCGGCGGGTGTTCGGCCCGGCGTTGCACGCGGCCCTCCATCCGCGGCCTGTCCCGCTTCGATGAAGGCCAGGATCCGCCGCCAGGCGTCGTCCTGTGCGGCGGCGTGCCCGGGGAGCTGCTCGTCGAAGAAGCCGTGCGGTGCGCCCGGATACACCACGACCTCGTGCGGCACGCCGTGCGCGGTCAGCGCCGCGTCGAACGCGTCGACCTCGGCCGTGCCGATGCCCTCGTCCGCGCCGCCGAACATGGCCAGGATCGGCGCCGTGAGCTCGGCGGCCCGCTGCGTCGGCCCGGGCCGGCCGAGCAGCGCACCGGGCATCCCGTAGAGGCCGATCGCGCCGGCCAGCCCGAACCGCGCCGCGGCGGTGAGGAACGCGAACCGGCCGCCGAGACAGAACCCGAGCGACACCACCCGCTCCGCACTGTTCCGCAGGTAATCGATTCCGGCGGTGAAGTCGGCGAACAGTTCTTCCTCGCGGAGCCTCATCAGGTGCGGCATCAGGTCCGCCATCTCACCCCAGCCGGCGCCCCGGGCGGCGGGGTCGAGCCCGGCGGTGCGACCGAAGTAGTCGATCGCGAGCGCGGTGTACCCGTGCCGGGCGAGCTGCGCCGTCAGCTGCTCGTAGAAGCCGGACAGACCGCGGTTGTCCGGCAGGACGAGCACCCCGGGCCCGTTGCCGTCTCTCGGTGTCGCCAGGTATCCGGCGAAGCGCGCGCCGTCGGCGGACTCGAGGGTGACGGGCCCTGCCTCGACCTCAGTGTTGCCGTCGCCTTGTGGCGGGCGGGCATCAGCGTCGTAACACACGAACGTCTCCGATCGATCGGCCAGCGTTTCCGCACCGACGATAGGAGACATTCACGACCATCATACCAAAAGGGACGTTCTCGATCCAGTACCGGCCGTCTACTCAGAGGTCGGCCGTTCGGCCAACTACTCCAACAGCGGCCAGACCTCGACGACACCCTGAGCGACCGCACACGGCATCCGCGACGCCAGTTCGACGGCCTCGTCGATGGTCTCCGCCTCGATGATCCCGAACCCGGCGATGGGCAACCCGGCCGACATGTACTGCCCGCGCTGCACGTTCACCCCGGCGGCGTCGTGGTTGCGCACCTGCACCGGCGGGCCGGCCCGCCCGGCCGTGGCCCCCGCGGCGACCAGCTGGGCATCCTGTTTGTGGGCCTCCTCGCGGACCGCTGGGTCGGTGCGGTCGTACCCCGCCTGATCGCCGTACCCGATCGTCACGAACCGCGCCACGTCAACCCCACCTTCGCCGGTTTGCCCTCTTTCGGTTTGCCCTCTTTCGAGGGTATGCGCGCCTGGCCCGCCGCGCAGGGCGGAAAACCGGTTTCGCCGATGGCGTGCGGCTCGTATCGTCGACGGCATGAGGAATTGGATCGCCACGGAGGCCCGGCAGTTGCCGGCCAGCTCCACCGTGCTGTCCATTGACTCCATCAGCGATCAGCCGCGACGGCGCCGAGGGTAGAAACCCCACCCCTCGACGCCGCCCGCCCCGCACAGGGACCGGGCGGTTTTTCGTTCCACCCCATGGTGGCGTAGCTCAGTCAGGCCCAGAGCGCTGCCTTGTCACGGCAGAGGTCGCCGGTTCGAATCCGGTCGTCATCGCACCACGGGAGG
The DNA here is from genome assembly GCF_042653625.1 of Dactylosporangium cerinum. NCBI lineage: Bacteria > Bacillati > Actinomycetota > Actinomycetes > Micromonosporales > Micromonosporaceae > Dactylosporangium > Dactylosporangium cerinum. The sequence goes on from NZ_JBHSIU010000010.1 coordinate 502,127, forward strand.
GGCGTCCTTCACGGTCGCCCCTCCCGGCACCCCGTCGAGGCCGAAGCGGTAGAGGCACCTCGCTGATAACGAGGAGACAGCGCGTTCAACTCGCGCCGACGGGACGCTCGTATTTGGAGGAGCCGGCTGGCTTCGGAACCGCCACTGGAAATGGCGGGCGCCCCGACCGGGCGCCGTGGGTTCGAATCCCACCTCCTCCGCTCGAACAGCGAACGTCCCTGCTCACGCATCGGGGTGCTGAGCCTGCACCCGAATCGCCGGAGCCGACCGCCACCGTCGCGCGGTCAGGACGGGTCGGTCATCAGCACCGCCCCGTCCTGACCGGCGGCGATCAGTCGAAGTCGGCCGCCTGGATCGCGATCACCCCGCGGTAGCCCGGGTGTTCGCTGAGCGTGAAGAGGGTGTCCGGTGCGCTGCTGTCGTCGCCGAAGTAGCTGAGGGACTCGGCGCCGTAGGCCCCGGTCCAGACCTTGACCGCGGAGGTCGGCTGGCTGGCCGGGACACGCCGTGCACCTCGCCGCCACCGTGTGGCGCCACCTCGACGTCACGAGCCGCACGGAGGCGATGCTCGCCCTCGCCGAGCAGGCGCTGCCGGCGGCCCGGGCGACCGGCGACCGGGTGTGGGAGGCGCGGATCATGCTGCACCTCGGCAACGGCCACAACCGCCTCGGCGACTTCGAGACGGCGGCCCAGCAACTGCGCCGCGCGGTCGCGATCGCCCACGAGGCCGGCGACCGCCTCGGCGAGTCACGCGGGCGCGACCTGCTCGGCTGGGCGCTGGCCCAGCGGGGCCGCCACGACGAGGCGCTGACCCAGATGCGGCACGCGGTGCGGATCGCGCGGCAGACCGGCGATCAGAACGCCGTCAGCGTCGCGCTCAACAACATGGGCGTCATCTACCAGCGGCAGGGTCGCTACGAGGAGCTGCTCGCCCTGCTGGCCGAGGCGCTCGCCTCCGCCCGGGCCGCCGGTGGCCGGGCCACGCAGGCCCGCGTCCTGGGCAACATCGGCGTCGCGTACGTCGAGAGCGGTGACCCTACGGCGGCCCTCGACCATCTCCGTGAGGCGCTGGCGATCCACCGCGAGCTCGGCAACCGCACCGGCGAGGCGATCGCGTTGGTCAACATCGCCCGGGCCCACCACGAGGCCGGCGACGACGAGCCGGCGTACCGCGAGGCGGGCGCCGCGCTCGCCATCCTGCGCGAGACCGGCGACCGCGCCGCCACCGCGTCCGCGCTCAACGCCCTCGGTGCGGCCGCCCTCCGGCTGGGCCGGGCCACCGAGGCGGCCGACCGCCACCGCGAGGCGCTCACGCTGGCGGTCGAGATCGGTAGCCCCTTCAGCCAGGCCCGCGCCCACACCGGTCTCGGCGATGCCCACGAAGCCACCGCCGACCCGGCCACGGCAGCCCACCACTGGCGGCAGGCGCTCGCCGCGTACGGCGACCTCGACGCCCCCGAAACCCAGCGGGTGCGGGACCGGCTCGACCGGCCGGCCGGTTCGTCACCATCCGCCCCCACCGCACCGGCGACACGACAGGAGCCGTCCACCGCGCATCAGTGATCTCCAACAGTGCCGCGTCGCGGCCACCAGCCGACCCGCACCACACCACCACCGCGTCCGAATCCACAAACAGCCCCGGGTGTGACGCCGGTCCAGCGGGTCCTGGCGCGTCGAAGGCACGGGGCGGGATACCGTGCCTGCGATGCCTCGAAGCGCGCTACCGGAGGAGTCGATGCTGCAATGACGGCAGGGCGACCGATGCCCACCCAGGACGAGGTGCTCGGATACTTCGACACCCTGTCGAACTGGGGACGGTGGGGCGACGACGACGAACTCGGCACGCTGAACCACATCACCGACGACGTCCGGGTGGCGGCGGCGCGGGCGGTGCGGCACGGCCGGAGCGTGTCGTGCGCATGGGAGGTTGCGGCGCCGCAGGAGATGGAGCGCGCGACGACGACGTGCCCGTGCGCCGCCGACATGCCGGGTGCTGAGCACATGCCGTCGCCGGGGTTCCGCAACGACCGGCGCTGGGGCTTCTCGACCGAGCGGCTCGGCATCACGTTCCACGGCAACACCATCACGCACGTCGACTCGCCGTGCCACATCTTCTGGGACGGCGCGACGTACAACGGGCGGCCGCACTCGTTGGTGGACGCCGCAACGGGATCGGCGTGGGCGGCGGTGACGGCGGCGGCGAACGGGATCGTCACGCGTGGTGTCCTGCTGGACGTCGCTGGGGTGCGCGATGTGCCGTGGCTGGAGCCGGGGCAGGGCGTGTTCCCCGACGATCTCGAGGAGGCCGAGCGTCGCCAGGGTGTACGGGTGCGACCCGGCGACGCGGTGCTCCTGCGGACCGGCTACGGCCGCGCCCGGCACGAGGCGGGTGTGACCGGCGGTTTCACGCAGGCCGGCTGGCACGCGTCCTGCCTGCCGTGGCTGCATGAACGGCAGGTCGCGCTGATCGGCGCCGACACCCCGCAGGACGTGCAGCCGTCGGGGTACGACGACGTGCTGATGCCGGTGCACGCCGTGGGTCTCGTCGCGATGGGTCTGTGGCTGCTCGACAACTGTGACCTGGAGGCGTGCGCGGCGACGGCGGCCGAGCTCGGCCAGTGGGACTTCCAGCTCGCCGTCGCGCCGGTCCGCCTGGCCGGCACGTCCGGCAGCCCGGTCAACCCGATCGCGACATTCTGACCGCAGGGGAGCGTCCACAATGGACGCTCCCCTGCGGCGGTGCGTGGTGGTTCAGGCGCCGCGCACCCAGTCCAGGGAGAACCGGGTGAAGACGATGCCGCCGGTGTTGCCGATCTCGTACAGGTTGGCGACCTGACCGTTGGCCAGCACCGCCATCGTGGAGTAGCCGGCGCCGCCGGGCTTGAGCAGCGCCCGGGCCGGCCAGCTCGCGCCGTTGTCGGTGGACAGCCGGACGGTGAGGTTGTTGCGGGCGCTCGTGCTCGCGTTGTTGCTGAACAGCGTGGTGCTCGTGCGGGTCGGTGCGCCGTTGGTGCCCAGGTCGGCGGGGCGCAGGTAGCTCAGCTCGTCGGCGTTGCAGCCCGGGTCGGGCAGCAGGCTGCTCGCCGTGGCCGGGCCGAACGTGGCGCCGCCGTCGGTGGACGTTGCGTAGTAGCGGCTGCGGACGCTGTCGTGGCGCATGTTCTGCACCACTGCGCCGGTGCTGCGTTCGACGGCCTTGCTCTCGTTGATGGCGGCGCCGGCCGAGCCGCCGCGCTGCCACGTGGCGCCGTGATCGTCGCTGTACACGTTGCCGGCGTTGCTGACGCCGCCGGCGTCACGGTACGAGATGGGCTGGATCAGCCGTCCCGAACTGGTCTGGATGCCGTGGCCGGAGGAGAAGAAGACCTGCTTCCAGGCCGTGTCCTTGGCCTGTGGGTTGAGCTCGACGGGTGCGCCCCACGTCGCGCCGTGATCGGTGCTCTTGATGTAGCGCAGGTGCAGGCTGTCGGGGTCGGTGGCGGTGTTGACGCCCGATCCGGCCGACCAGTAGCTGATCCCGGGCCGCGGCGAGTAGGTGAAGAAGACGTAGACGGCGCCGGTGGTGCGGTCGACGAGCACGCTGGGGTCACCGACGCCCTCGCTCGTGGTCGGTGCGTGGTGGATGATGCGCGGCTGTTCGAAGCTTGCGCCGCCGTCGGTGCTGCGCATCATCGCGATCTGGATGTTGTTGTCGCCGCCGCCGAGGTCGTAGCTGCCGTTGACGCGGGCGTCGGCCACGGCGATCACGGTGCCGTTGTTCGTCACCGCCATGCCGGGGATCCGGACCGAGGCCACGGTGCCGTCGTAGGTGCCGCCCGGCCCGTTGAGGCCGAGGATCACGCTCTGGGTGGTGAGCACGGTGACGGCGTTCATCTGCGGTGCGGCGGCGGCCAGACCGCAGGTGGCGGTGCCCTGGTTCGTCAGGTCGAACCCGGCCGCGGTCGTGCGCAGGGCGTACGCGGTGCCGGGCGCGACGGTCCAGTACAGCAGCGCGTTGCCGCCTGCCGCCACGGTCGTGGTCCACGGGGAGTTGGTGCGCCCCGGCCACGTGGTGGTGAACGTCTTCGCGGCGGTCGTCCGGTTCTCCAGCACGAGCTGCAGCCGGCCGGCGGTGCAGTCCATGCTGGTCAGCGCGGACATGCCGGTGCCGCAGTGGAAGATCCCGGCGGCTGTGGTGTCCAGCCCGGTCGGGGTGGTGGTGTGCAGCTCGTACGCGGTGCCCGCGGCGAGGGTCCAGTAGTGCAGGTAGGTGCCACCGGCGGGGACCGTGCGCGTCCACGGTGAGCCGGTGCGGCCGGGCCAGGCGACCGTGTAGGTCTGGTCGGTGGTGCTGCTGTTGACGAGGTTCAGCGTCAACCGGCTGGCGGCGCAGTCGGCGCCGGGGACTGCGATGACGCCGGCGGGTGCGGCGGCCTGGGCGGAGGCGGCCGGTAGCAGGGCGGTGCAGGTCAGCGCCGCGAGCACCGCCGTCGCGGCTCGGATCAAACCTCTCGGATGTGGCACATCGGCTCCTTCGGGGGCATGACCACTGAGGCTGGTCATCGGACATACGATGTCCGATGACCATAGGGTGAGGTGGATCCGCCGTCAAGGGACGTCGATGGGTGGCCCGCGCCGGGATGCCGAGAGGCCGCCGGATGGTTCCGGCGGCCTCTCGGTCGGTCCTGGTCGAGCGGTGTGCTCAGTGCTCGGCGGGCTCCGTGGCCGCCCGGGTCGCGGCGGCGATCCGTTGCCGGACCGGCGCGTAGTGCGCCACCACGGCGGCGGTGAATGCGGCCGCGTCGCGCTCGCGGGCCGCGTCGACCATGGCCCGGTGCGCCGCGACGGTGTCGGCCTTCTCCTCGCGGTTGGCGACGCCCAGGTACGGCGCGACGATCGTGTAGACGTCCCAGAACGCGCCATTGAGCTGGGTGATCAGCTGGTTTTCCAGGGGCTCCATCAGCAGGTTGTGAAACGCCCGGTCGGTCTCCACGAGCGACTCGCCGGTGGTGCACCCCTCGAGCTGATCCACGAGGCGCTCGAGTTCGGACAGCTGCCCGGTGTCGAGCCGCTCGATGATCTGGCTCGCCATGCCCTGCTCGAACAGCTGCCGGACCTCCACCAGGTCGAGCAGGACCCGGAAGTCGTCCTCGGGGCTGAGCAGACCGCGAAACGTCAGGCTCTCCACCAGCGACGACAGCGACAGCCGGCCGACGAACATGCCGAAGCCGTGGCGGACCTCGACGATGTCGAGCGCGGCGAGCGTCTTGATCGCCTCGCGCAGGCTGGACCGGCTCGCGTTGAGCGCCTCGCTGAGCACCGCCTCGGTCGGCAGCGAGTCGCCTGGCTTGAGGCGGTTCTCGATGATGTACGTCTTGATCTGCTCGGTGACCGCGTGCTGCAGGAGCGCGCGGCTGGCGCGTGCCGGCTTGATGTCCGTGCGCATTGCGTTTCCGATCGTCCGTTGCCAGGGGTGTCGGCCATGCTACCAAGCGTCGGACGTCGGACGTCCGTCACCGTGTGTGATCGAGTGGGCTGAGGTCGAGGCGCCGACGTGCGAAATCTCTCGCCCCGGCCCACCGAATGTCGGGCGTATGATGTCTGATGTCGTGGCGGGGATGCCCTCCGGTACGAGTCGAGGAGGGTCACCTGTTCATGCGCTCTGACATCAAACCGGTTCGTCCGGACCGCACCCTGCTGCGGCAGGCGGTGACGGACCGCATCAAGACGTACATCATCGACAACCGGCTCAGACCGGGTGACTCCCTGCCGACCGAGACGGAGCTGTGCGACGCGCTCAACGCGAGCCGGTCCAGCCTCCGTGAGGCGATCAAGACGCTCTCCGCACTGGACATCGTCGAGGTCCGGCACGGCTCGGGCACCTTCGTCGGGCGGTTGTCGCTGTCCTCGCTGGTGGAGAGCCTGACGTTTCGCGGCCTGCTCAGCCCCGGGGACGACGTGCGCGCGCTGCGAGATCTCGTCGACGTCCGGCAGCTGTTCGAGGAGGGCATGGCAGGGCGGATCATCGACCGGCTCGACGAGGCGCACGTGGCCAGCCTCGAGCGTGCGGCGGCGGAGCTGGAGCGGTGCGCGCCCGGCAGTGCGCCGCAGATCAAGGCCGATCGCCAGTTCCACCGGCTGCTCATGGAGCCGCTGGGCAACCAGCTCGTCAGTCAGCTCACCACCGCGTTCTGGGACGTGCACGCCATCGTGGCACCGTATCTGGGCATGTCCAGCCCGCAGGAGGACGCCGAGGCGATGGCCGCGCACCGGGCCATGGTCGAGGCCGCCCGCCGGCGTGACGTGGACGCGTTCGCCGCCGCCGTGGTGCAGCACTACGCGCCGGTCCGCCGGCGGATCGCCGCCGCCGATCCGGGCTGACCGCGGCGGTCGCCGCGCCGGTGCTGTGCCGGTGTGGGGACGTGCCGTGGCCCGTCGCCCGTCGCCCGTGGCTCGGGGGGCGAGAACACGCAGCGTGACGCTGGCCCCGTCGGTCGGGCGCGTCGCGCGGTACCGTCGTGTCTGCGGGCGCCCGGTGCGCGAGGCGGCGGCACGTGCGGCTACCAGGCATGTTGCGTCATTGCCGACGGTCGCCGAGTGGGCGGACGGCACTGAAACTCATCGCCGGATTCGATGATGCGCATCCGTTACAGATGGTTCTCGTCACGGCCTTGACTCAGCCCTGACAGGCTTCTAGCGTACCGCCTACATTGATCAGACATACGATGTCTTACAACCTCGGGAGTAGGCATGAAGAACAGCTTCGAAGGCGTGTCCCGGCGCGACCTTCTGCGGTACACCGGCATCCTCGGCGCGGCCACCGCGATCACCGCCGGACTCGGTGCCTGCGGCGACGGTGACGGCGACACCGCGAGCGGCGCCGACAGCGGCCCGGCCGGCAAGACGATCGAGGCCACGCTCGCCTTCACCCTGTCCAGCGCCTTCGACCCGATGAACGCCTCCAGCGCGGTGGCCACGGCGGTCAACCAGCACGTCTTCGAGGCGCTGATCGACCTCGACCCGATCACGCGGGAGCCGTACCCGGCCCTGGCCGGCGCCCAGCCGACGCCGAGCGCGGACGGTCTGACCTGGACCGTGCCGCTGCGCGAGGGCGCGAAGTTCTCCGACGGCACGCCGGTCACCGCCGATGACGTGGCCTGGTCGTTCCAGCGGGCGATGGACCCGGCGAACAAGGCGCTCATGGCGGGCTTCATCACCTTCGTCGACAAGGTCACCGCCAAGGACCCGCGCACCGTCGAGTTCGCCCTCAAGCACCCGTTCAGCCTGTTCCCGCAGCGGATCGCGGTCATCAAGATCGTGCCGAAGGCGAAGACCGGCAACGCTGCGGCGTCCAAGGCGTTCGACACCGCCCCGATCGGCTCCGGCCCCTTCACGGTGGTCAGCGCCAACGCCACCGCCGGTGTCGTGCTGGGCATCAACACCAGCTACAACGGCCCGCGCCCGGCGAAGGTCGAGAAGATCACGCTGCGGACCAGCCCGGACGGCACCGCCCGCCTCAACGACCTGCGGGGCGGGTCCTCCCAGGCGATCGAGGCGGTGCCCTACCTCGACGTCAAGGCGCTCAGCGGCGGCGACCGCAAGGTCGAGGAGAAGCAGGCGTTCAACCACATGTTCCTGATGTTCAACTGCACGGCCGCGCCGTTCAGCGACAAGCGGGTGCGTCAGGCGCTGCACTACGCCATCGACAAGGACAAGGTCATCAAGACCGCGCTGCAGGGGTACGGCACGGCGGCGACGAGCTACCTCGACGCGGGCAACGCCGGCTACCAGCAGGCCGGCACCGTCTACACCTACGACCCGGACAAGGCCAAGAGCCTCCTCGCGGCGGCGGGCGCGAGCAACCTGTCGTTCGAGCTGCACACCACCGACGCCGCGTTCATCAAGGACAGCGCCCCGATCCTCATCGACGCCTGGAAGGCGATCGGCGTGAACGCGACGCTCAACACCATGCCGTCCTCGGCGATCTACGGCACCGTCGTGCCGGGCCCGAACTTCCGCGTCCTCGCCGCCTCCGGCGACCCGACGACCTTCGGCCCGGACGTGGACCTGCTGCTGCGCTGGTTCTACCTCAACCAGACGTGGACCAAGGACCGGCACCGCTGGACCAACGACGCGGCCAAGCAGTGCGCACAGCTCATCGAGTCGGCCGCGAAGGCCTCCGGCGCCGAGCAGAAGGCGATCTGGAAGCAGGCGCTGGACATCATCGCCGACGAGGTCCCGCTGTACCCGGTGTTCCACGTCAAGATGGTGACCGCGCACGACCCCAAGAAGCTCAAGAACTTCCAGGGCGCCTCAACCACCGGCCTGTACTTCCTCAACGCGTCGCGGGCGTGAACCCCCGCCCCCTGAGGCCCGAGCGAACGCCATCGGACGCCGGCCGGAGCGGTGCTGCCGATCCGGCCGCGGTCCCGGCGACACACCCCGACAACGGAAGGAGCGGCGGGTGAACGCAATCCTCGGCATCGTCCTGCGCCGGCTCTCGGCGCTCGTCCCGCTGATGCTCGGCATCATCCTGTTCATCTTTCTGGTCATGGCGCTGTCACCGAACAACGCGGCGATCTCCGTGCTGGGCAATCAGGCCACGGCGGAGCAGATCGACGCGTTCAACAAGGCCAACGGCCTGGACCGGCCGCTGCTGGTGCGCTACCTGGACTACCTGTGGTCGCTGCTGCACGGCGACCTCGGCAACACGTTCTCCCTCAACGTGCCCATCAGCTCGGTGATCTCCGAGGCGCTGCCGGTCACGTTGCAGCTGACCTTCCTCGGCGTCCTCGGCGCGATCGTGGTGGCGCTCGCGCTGGGCCTGACCGGGGCGCTCTACCGGGACCGCTGGCCCGACCAGCTCACCCGGCTGCTGTCGATGGCGGGCATCTCGATCCCGTCGTTCTGGCTGGCGATCCTGCTCATCCAGCAGCTGTCGACGATCGGCGGCGGATCGCTGCCGAGCGGGCACTACGTGGCACCGTCGGAGTCGTTCGGCGGGTGGCTGCAGCACATGGTCCTGCCCGCCGTCGCGCTGGCCGTGCCGGTCGGGTGCGCACTGGCCAGGGTCGTGCGCACCTCGATGGTGGAGGAACTCGACAAGGACTACGTGCGCACCGCGATCGGCGCCGGGCTGCCACCGATCGTGGTGGTCGGCCGCAACGTGCTGCGCAACGCCCTGCTCACTCCCATGACCGTCCTCGGTCTGCAGGTCGGCTACCTGATCGGCGGCGCGATCATCATCGAGGCCATCTTCACGCTGCCGGGCATGGGCACGCAGATCATGAGCGCGGTGCAGCAGAACGACATCGGGCTGGCGCGGGGACTGGTGATCGTCATCGCGGTCGGCTTCGTCATCGTGAATCTCGTCGTCGACCTGCTGTACCTGGCGGCGAACCCCCGACTCCGAGGAGCGCACAGTTGATCGCGCGTGCTGTCCACGCCGTCGGCTCCGGCGTCCGCCGGCTGCCGCTGCCGGCGAAGATCTGCCTCGGCCTGCTGCTGGTGGTCGTCGCGGTCGGGATCGCCGCGCCCTGGCTCATCCGGCACGACCCCACGCAGGTCGCCCTCGCCGCACCGTCGACCGGTCCGAACGGCGACTTCTGGTTCGGCGTCGACCGGCTCGGCCGGGACATCTTCTCCCGCCTGGTCGCCGGCACCCGGCGCTCGCTGATCGTCGGCTTCTGCTCCGCCGGGCTGGCGTTGCTCGCCGGCGCGATCCTGGGCGCGGTCGCGGCCACCAGCCGCCGCGCCGTCGACGAGATCATCATGCGGGTGCTGGACGTCGTGATGGCGTTCCCCACCATCGTGCTCGCCGCGATCCTGGTCGTCGCGTACGGCAACGACAGCCTGCCGGTGCTGGTGGGCGCCATCGGGTTCGTCTTCACCCCGCAGATCGCGCGGCTGGTGCGGGCCAACGTCGCCGCCCAGTACCACGAGGACTACGTCGCCGCCGAGCGGGTGATCGGCGCCGGGCGCTGGCACATCGTCGTGCGGCACGTCGCCCGCAACTGCGCGGCGCCGATCCTGGTGTACGCCACGATCATGGTGGCCAACGCGATCGTCTTCGAGGCGTCGCTGTCGTTCATCGGCGGCGGTCTGCAACCGGAGGCGGGTCCGTCGTCCTGGGGCAGCGTCATCGCCTACGGGCAGCAGATGCTGGCCAGCAAGGGCTGGTGGGCCACGTTCTTCCCCGGCCTGCTGATCCTGCTCACGGTGCTGAGCCTGAACATCCTGGCCGAGGGCATCTCCGACGCCTGGGCGGCGCCGGCCGGCCGCCGCCGCAGCGGGTCCGGCGAGCCGCTGGACCGGCCGGTCGCCGGGGACCGCACGCCGGTCGCCCTGCCGGGCCTGGCCCAGGCGGCGGCCAGGATCGCCGCCACGGCCCGTCCGCCGATCACCGCGGCGCCCGTGCTGTCCGTGCGCGACCTTCGGGTCGGCTTCCCCGGCAGCCACAACGGCGTCGACATCGTGGACGGGGTCAGCTTCGACGTGCGCCCCGGTGAGGTGCTCGGACTCATCGGCGAGTCCGGCTGCGGCAAGTCGCTCACCGCGTTGACGGTGATGGGCCTGCAGCCGCGCGGCGCCCGGGTCGGCGGCCGGATCGACTTCGCCGGCAGCGACCTGCTCACCCTGCGCGGCGCCGCCCGGCGGGCGGTGACCGGCCGGCAGGTCGCGATGATCTACCAGGACGCGTTGTCGGCGCTCAACCCGTCGATGACCGTCCGGGCGCAGCTCAAGCAGATCATCCGCCGCGGCGGCACCCGGACCGCGCCGGAGCTGATGACGCTCGTCGGGCTGGATCCCGCCCGGACGCTGTCGTCCTACCCGCACGAGCTGTCCGGCGGGCAGCGGCAACGCGTCGTCATCGCGATGGCGCTGGCCCGCGACCCGAAGCTGGTCGTCGCGGACGAGCCGACCACGGCGCTGGACGTCACGGTCCAGGCGCAGGTCATCGAGCTGCTGCTGCGGTTGCGCGCCGAGCTCGGGTTCGCACTCGTCCTCGTCTCGCACGACCTGGCACTGGTCAGCGACGTCTGCGACCGGATCGCGGTGATGTACGGCGGACACATCGTCGAGCACGGCGCCACCGCGGCGGTCCTGGCCGCACCGGCCCACCACTACACCCGCGGGCTGCTGGGCTCGGTGCTGTCGCTGGAGTCGCAGGCACCGAGGCTGGTGCAGATCAGCGGCACGGTGCCGTCGCCCGCGGACTTCCCGGCCGGCTGCCGCTTCGCTGACCGCTGCCCGAGCGCGACGGACCGCTGCGAACGGCAGCGCCCGGTGCTCGCCGAGCTCAACGGTCACCTGGCGGCCTGCCACCACCCGGCACCACGCGACAACGATGTGAAGGTGGCTGTCCAATGACTGCACCGTCCCCCGTGAACCTGGGGAGCCTGGCGGAGCTGCGCGAGGTCAGCGTCGAACACCGGGCGCCCGGTGGCTCGCTGCTCAACCGGGACCGGGTGCACGCCCTCACCGGCGCGGACATCACCGTCGCGCCCGGCGAGACGGTCGGCGTCGTCGGCGAGTCCGGCTGCGGCAAGTCGACCCTGGTGAAGGTGCTCGTCGGCCTGCAGCGGCCGACCGAGGGCACGGTCCTGCTCGGCGGCCGCGACATCTGGCGGCTGAGCACCACCGAGCGCCGCCGGCACATCGGCCGGACCGTCGGCATGGTCTTCCAGGACCCGTCGACGTCGCTCAACCGCCGCCTGCCCGTCGAACGGATCATCGCCGATCCGCTGGACGTGCAGCGGTGGCGCAGCCCGCGGGAGCGGCTGCAGCGGGTCGGGGAGCTGCTGCACCTCGTCGGCCTGCCGTCCTCGGCGCGCGACGCGCTGCCCGCGCACCTGTCCGGCGGGCAGCGGCAGCGGGTGGCGATCGCCCGGGCCCTCGCCCTGGAGCCGGAGCTGCTCGTCGCGGACGAACCCACCTCGGCGCTGGACGTGTCGGTGCGGGCGCAGATCCTCAACCTGCTCATGGATCTGCGCGAGCGGCTCGGGCTCGCCATGGTGTTCGTGTCGCACGACCTGCAGACGGTCCGGCGGGTGTCGGACCGGATCGTCACCATGTACCTCGGCCGGGTGGTCGAGGAGTTGCCGGTCGCGCACATCGAGCGGGGGCGGCACCCGTACACGCAGGCGCTGTTCTCCGCCACACCCGGACTGCTGCGACCGATGCGCCCGATCCCGCTGACCGGCCCGGTCCCGTCCGCGGTGCGTCCGCCGTCGGGATGTCCGTTCCGCACCCGGTGCTGGCGCGCCACCGACACGTGCGCCACCGCGATGCCGCCGTACGCCGAGGACAGCGCCGACCCGGCCCAGCGGTACCGCTGCTACCACCCTGTCACCGACTACTCGGATCTGGACCGCGCCGCCGAATCGGTGTCCGGCCCGGATCGATCCACTGAGGAGCACGTATGACCAGCACCGTCACCTCCACGACCGCCGCGGCACCCGCGGTGCCCAGGGGACTGACCGGCGTGGTGCCGCCGGTGTGCACCCCGCTCACCCCGGACCTGGAGGTGGACGTCCCGTCGCTGCTGCGCCTGGTCGACTTCCAGCTGGCCGGCGGCGTGGACGGGCTGTTCGTGCTCGGCTCCTCCAGCGAGGTGGCGTTCCTGCCGGACCGGCACCGCGCCACGGTCGTCGACGCGGTCGTGCGGCACGTCGCCGGGCAGGTGCCGGTGCTGGTGGGGGCCATCGACATGACAACCCTGCGGGTGCTCGACCACGCGCACCGGGCCGTGCGCGCGGGCTGCGCCGGCATCGTCGTCACCGCACCGTTCTACACGCGGACCCATCCGGCGGAGGTCGAACTGCACCTGCGACGCATCGCCGAGCAGTGCCAGACCCCGGTGTACGCCTACGACCTGCCGGTATCCGTGCACACCAGGCTCGACCCGCAGATGGTGCTGCGGCTCGCCGCCGAGGGCGTCCTCGCCGGGCTCAAGGACTCCACCGGCGACGACGCCGGGCTGCGGGACCTGCTGACCGCGCGCAACGACGCCGGCCTGTCGACCTTCAGCGTGCTCACCGGTTCGGAGCTCACCGTCGACAACGCGCTGCGGATGGGCGCCGACGGGGTGGTCCCCGGCCTGGGCAACGTCGATCCGCACGGCTACGCGACGCTCTACCGGCACGCCGTCGCGGGCGAGTGGGACCTCGCGGCCCGGGAGCAGGAGCGGCTGCTGCGGCTGATGCGGATCGTGCACGTGGGCTCGTCGGCGCGGATGGGCCGCGGCTCCTCGGCGCTGGGCGCGTTCAAGGCGGCCCTGCAGCTGCGCGGTGTCATCGACCATGCGGTCACGGCACCGCCGCAGATCCAGCTCGACGCCGCCGAGATCGACGCAGTGCGGCGCACGCTGGTGGCGACGGGACTGCTGTGACCGGGGGCACCGCTGCCCGGCGCCGTGCGTGGATCGCGGTCGACATCGGCGGCACGAAGATCTTCGCGGGGCTGGTCGAGGACACCGACCGGGTCCTGGAACGCGTCCAGGTCGGCACGCCCAGCGGCGGCCCGGCGATCCTCGACGCCGCCGCGCGGCTCGTCCGGGGGCTGCTCGAGCACGCCGAGCGGCGCGGGATCGAGGTGGGCGCCGCCGGCGTCGGCGCCCCCGGCGTCATCGACCCGGCAACCGGGACGGTGCGCTCGGCCACCGACATCGTGCCCGGCTGGGCCGGGACCGCGGTCGGCGCCGAGCTGTCCGCCCGGACGGGGCTGCTGACCGCCGTCGCCAACGACGTGCGCGTGGCCGCCATGGGCGTGGCGCGGGACCCCGCGATCGCGCCGTTCCGGGACGTCCTGCACGTCTCGATCGGCACCGGCGTCGGCGGCGCCCTGCTGCGCCACGGCGCCGCAGTCGCGGGCCCGCACGCCAGCGCCGGCGAGCTGGCGCACCTGCTCGTCCCCGCGCACGGCGCGATCCCGTGCGGCTGCGGGCGCCTGGACCACCTCGAGGCGGCGGTGGCGGGCCCGGCCATCGCCGCGGTGTACGCGCGGCAGCTGGGCGTCGACGTGCTGCCGCTCACCGAGGTCGTGGCGCGGCTGCGCGCGGGCGACCGCGCCGCGGACAGCGTGGTCCGCGGCGCGGGACGCCCGCTCGGCCGGGCCCTGGCCGGCCTGGTCGCCGCCGTGGACGTCGACGCGGTGACCCTCGGCGGCGGGGTCGCGCTCAACGTCGCCGAGTTCAGCGGTGCCGTCGGCGAGGCGTTCCGCGAGGAGGCGCTCCCACCGCTGCGCTCCGTGCCCGTCCTGGTGCCGGCCACCGGCGCCGACACCGTCCTGCTGGGGGCGGCGCACCTGGCCCGCACGGCCGTGGCCGGGCATCACTGAAAATACAGGAGCAACCATGAACCTCACCGACCTCATGACGGCGATCCGCGGTGGACTCGTCGTGTCCTGCCAGGCCGGTCCCGCGCATCCGCTGCGGGACACGGCCACGATCCGCCGGCTCGCCGAGGCCGCCGTGCTCGGCGGCGCCACCGCCGTGCGGTGCGGCGGGGTCGGCGGCCTGGCCGACATCCGCGCCGTCGCCGACGCCGTCACGGTGCCGGTCGTCGGGCTGACGAAGCGCGGCGACAGCGGCGTGTTCATCACCCCGACCGTCGCTGACGCCCTGGAGGTGCTGGCCGCCGGGGCGGGCGTCGTGGCCACCGACGCCACGGCCCGTCCCCGGCCGGACGGCGCGTCCCTGCAGGACACCGTCCGGGCGGTGCACGACGCCGGCGGCCTCGTCATGGCCGATGTGTCCACAGTGGCCGAAGGGGTCGCGGCGGCCGCCTGCGGCGCCGACCTCATCGCCACCACGCTGTCGGGGTACACCTCGTACAGCACGCAGCTGACCGGGCCCGACATCGCCCTCGTGCGCGAACTGACCGCCGAGCTGCCCGCCGTGCCGGTTGTCGCCGAAGGGCGCTACCACCGGCCCGAACACGTCCGGCAGGCCCTGGACGCGGGCGCCGCCGCCGTGGTCGTCGGCACCGCGATCACCGATCCGGCCTGGATCACCAGCAGGTTCGCCGAGGTGACCGACCGATGACGCCGGCTCCGCTCCGGCGGCCCCCCTTCGACCCTGCCGTCGACGCGGTCCTCGAGCGGATGCGCGCCGACGGCACCCTGGTCCCGATGACCGCGGACCAGATCGCCGGGCGTCGCGCGAACGCCGTCCCGGAGGACCTCTCGGCGTTCCCGGTCGACCGCCGGGACCTGACCATCGCCGGCTATCAGGGCGCGGCGCTGCAGGTGTCGGTGTTCCGCGGGTCCACTGTGGACAAATCGGCGCCAGCGGTACTGCACATCCACGGTGGCGGCATGATGCTCGGCGACCGCTTCGCCGGCATGTCGGCCGTGCTGCCCTGGGTGGTCGAGCACGGTGTGGTGGCGGTGACCGTCGAGTACCGGCTCGCCCCCGAACACCCGGACCCGATTCCGGTGGAGGACTGTTACGCGGCGCTGCTCTGGATCGCCGGGCACGCCGCCGAGCTCGGCATCGACCCGGCCCGCATCGTGCTCGTCGGCGCCAGCGCCGGGGGTGGCCTGGCGGCCGGCGTGGCACTGCTGGCCCGCGACCGCGGGGGACCGCCGCCGCTCGGGCAGATGCTGATCTGCCCCATGCTCGACGACCGGGACCGAACCGTGTCGATGCGACAGTTCGACGGCGTCGGCGCGTGGGACCGCGGCAGCATCCGCACCGGCTGGACCGCGCTGCTCGGCGACCGGCACGGCACCGCGGACGTGCCGATCTACGCCGCCCCGGCCCGGGCGACCAGCCTCGGGGGCCTGCCGGCGACGTTCATCGACGTGGGCTCGGCCGAGGTCTTCCGGGACGAGGACGTCGCCTTCGCCACCCGGATCTGGGCCGACGGCGGCGTCGCCGAACTGCACGTGTGGCCCGGCGGCACGCACGGCTGGGACCAACTGGTCCCGCAGTCACCCATGGCCAGACAGGCCGCCGAGGCCCGCAACGCGTGGATCGCCCGGCTGCTGCGGCGTTCGATCACGACCGGCCACGCCTGAAGGTCACCGACTCCTGCGCCAGGTCGACGCGGTCGACCTTCCACCCGGCGTTCAACCACGCATGCGCCTGGACACGGGTTCGGTTGAAGGTGTTGCCCCACCAGGTGCGGTCAGACCGCGCACTCGGCGGCAACGACGCGCCGATGATCGCCTCAAGCCGCTGGAACGACATCCGGATCGTGCCTCCACCCTGTCGCAGGAGGAAGGCGGTCAAAGGCTCGTACTTCGCCATGGCGAAGCTCTCCCGGCTCGCCGTCGTGGTTCGCGGTGCTGGCGTAGGGGTTCACGACGGCGACAGATGAGACCGTAATCGACGACAGATCCGGCCGCACGCCCCCGCGTCAAGATCCAGGCGCCGCTCGCAGCTGACCTTGCCCACGTTCTCAGTTCTACCGCGTGCAGATCCCCGGCTTTCCGAAAGTCCACGTCTTGCCTGCAAGCCGGGCCACCTGACGCCACAATTGCGCGGTTACCAACTGCGACAACGTTCGTCCAGCCCGCGCACGCGTTCTGGCGGTGGTGGTGCACGCTTGGCTGTTGCCTTCGGTCCGCTGCTCATGGGGTTGAATTGCGGTCATGACGGCACCTGAGCGCTACGGTGAATCGGTTCTCAGCCCGGAGTGGCACGGTGAGCGGGAACGACTCGTCGCCATGGCCGAGGTGGCCGATGCCACGACCATCCGGATACTGCAGGATCTCGGGCTCGGCCCGGACTGGGACTGTCTGGAAGTCGGCGCCGGCGCCGGCACGATCGCGGCGTGGCTGGCCGGGCAGGTGCCCGACGGCAGCGTCCTGGCGACCGACATCGACACCCGATGGTTGCGGGCGATCGGCGTGCCCGCCCTGCACGTCACCGAGCACGACATCGTCTTGGACCCGTTGCCAGAGTCGGCATTCGACCTCGTCCATGCCAGGTTCGTGCTGGAGCACCTGCCCGAACGCGATGCGGTCCTGGCCAAGTTGTGCCGGTCCCTGCGACCTGGGGGCCTGCTGGTGATCGAGTCGATCGCGAGCTTCCCGATCGCCTCCGGCGGCACCCCGGCGTTCCGCGACGCCATGCACGCGATCGAATCGACGCTGGCCGCGACCATCGGCACGGACGCGAGATGGCCGCGGACCTTTCCCGCGCCCCTGCTGGCGCACGGCCTCACCGGAGTATCGGCCTCGGTGCACGTCCCGGCGACCGGAGGCCGCAACGCATCGGCGCGATGCTGGTCGCACACCCTCGCTCAGCTGCGCCCCCGCATCCTTGAGCACATGCCCCGGGCCCGGCCGGCGGTCGACGAAGCCCTGCGCCTCCTGGACCGGCCGGAGTTCTTCGAGCTGGCATTCGCCACCGCTGTCTGTTGGGGCCGCAAGCCGACATCGCCATGAGCCCGGACCTCAACGCTGACGCGGCGCGGTCCTGACATCGGCTACACGCAGGTAAGCCACGCCGAGCTCGTCACCGACCGTGCGGCCG
>NZ_JBHSIU010000011.1:0-614259 GCF_042653625.1 Dactylosporangium cerinum
CTGCCGCTGTTGGGTGCCGGGGTGGAGATCGCCGCGGTGAACGGCCCGGCCGCGGTGGTGATCTCTGGTGCCGAGGCGCCGGTGCTGGACTTGGCGCAGCGGCTGGCTGCGATGGGACGGGCGACGCGGCGGTTGCGGGTGTCGCATGCGTTTCATTCGGTGTTGATGGAGCCGATGCTGGCTGAGTTCGAGCGGGTGGTGCGGGGGTTGTCGTTCAACGCGCCGGCGGTGCCGGTGGTGTCGAATGTGACCGGGTTGCTGGCTGGGGATGAGGTGTGTACGGCGGAGTATTGGGTGCGGCATGTGCGTGCGGCGGTCCGGTTCGGTGATGGGGTCCGCTGCTTGCATGAGCAGGGTGTGCGGGTGTTCGTGGAGTTGGGTCCGGGTGCGGCGTTGACCGCGATGGTCCAGGAAAACCTGCCCGAGACAGCGGTGGAGCGGTCGGTGTTCGTGGCTGGGTTGCGTCGTGAAGGTGCTGAGGTCGAGTCGTTGCTGCTGGCGGTGGCGCAGGCGTTCACCGCGGGGGTGGGGGTGCGGTGGCCGGCGGTGTTCGCCGGCGTTCCCGCTACCCGGGTCGACCTGCCGACGTATGCGTTCCAGCGGGAGCGGTTCTGGTTGCAGCCGGCGATGTCGTCTGTCGGCGATGTTACGGCGGCGGGTCTTGGGGCGGCGGGGCATCCGTTGTTGGGTGCGGTGACGGCGTTGGCTGAGGGTGAGGGGGTGTTGTGGACGGGTCGGCTGTCGGTGCGTACGCATCCGTGGCTGGCTGATCATGTGGTGGCTGGTGCGGTGTTGTTCCCTGGGACCGGGTTTGTGGAACTGGCAGTATGCGCCGGGCAGGAGACTGGGTGCGGTGCGCTGGAGGAGTTGACGTTGCAGGCGCCGTTGGTCCTGCCGCCGGATGGTGCGGTGCAGGTGCAGGTGTGGGTTGGTGGACCGCAGGAGGAGTCGGGTCGGCGACCGGTCAACATCTACTCCCGCCCGGAGCACGGTGATGACGCGGGCGATGTGTGGGTGCGGCATGCCACCGGTGTGCTGTCCCCGACGATGTCGGCGCCGTCGTTTGATCTGACGGTGTGGCCTCCGCAGGGTGCGGTGGCGGTGGACATCGACGGCTTGTATGAGCGGTTGGCTGAGACCGGGTTCGGCTACGGGCCGGTGTTCCAGGGTTTGCAGGCCGTGTGGCGTCGTGACGGGGAGGTGTTCGCCGAGGTTGTCCTGCCGGAGCCGGCTGCGCAGGAGGCCGGCCTGTTCGGGATACATCCGGCCCTGCTGGACGCGGCCTTGCACCCGGCCCTGCTCGACGCTGGTCTGCTCGGTGGCGATGACGGGTTGCGGTTGCCGTTCGCGTGGTCGGGGGTGTCGTTGTTCGCTGCCGGGGCCGGGATGCTGCGGGTGCGGTTGACCCGGGCAGGCGACGACGGACTCGCCGTGGAAGTGGCTGACGGGGCCGGTATGCCGGCGGCGATGGTGGAATCGCTGTTGGCCCGCCCGGTCAGCACCGAGCAGCTCACCAACGCAACCGGTGGCGGCAGGGTTCTGGCAGATCACCTGTTCCAGATCGATTGGGTGGCGCCGACCGGTACCGGGTCGGTGTCGGCTTCGGCGCGATGGGCGGTGCTCGGTCCGGACGGGTCGGGGTTGGTCGGGGCGTTGCAGTCCGTCGGGTCGGGGGTGCAGCAGTATCCAGACTTGGCGGCGTTGCGGCAGGCGGTCGCTGATGGCGCTCCGGTGCCTGATCTGGTGTTGGCCGCTGACATCCCGGTGCCTGCTGATGGTGAGGTCGGTGTGCGGGTGCGGGCGGTGACGGGTTGGGTGTTGGAGTTGGTGCAGTCGTGGCTGGCTGATGACCGGTGGGGTGCGGCCCGGTTGGTGGTCCTGACCCGGGACGCGGTCGCTGTCAACGCCGGTGATGGTGTTGATGTGGTGCTGGCGCCGGTGTGGGGTTTGGTGCGTGCGGCGCAGTCGGAGCATCCTGACCGGATCGTGTTGGTGGATGTGGATGGCCGTCCGGCGTCGTGGCGGGTGTTGCCGACGGTGTTGGGTGGGGATGAGCCGCAGTTGGCGATCCGTGACGGTAGTGCCGTCGCTCCTCGGCTGGTGCGGACCGGACTGGTACCCCGGCCTGACACGGATGTCAGCGCTGGTTTCGGTTCCGGGATGGTGTTGGTGACTGGGGGGACCGGGGGTATCGGGGCGTTGGTGGCCCGGCACCTGGTGGCCCGGCACGGGGTGCGGCATCTGGTGCTGACCAGCCGCCGCGGTCTGGAAGCCCCCGGCGCGGTGCAGCTGCAGGAGGAACTGTCCGGGTTGGGTGCGCACGTGCAGGTCGTGGCCTGTGACGTCGCTGACCGGGATGCGGTCGCGGGTCTGTTGGCCGGCGTGGTGGGGGATCGGCCGTTGACGGCGGTGGTCCACGCGGCTGGGGTGTTGGACGACGGGGTGGTCTCGGCGCTGACCCCACAGCGGATCGATGCGGTACTGCGTCCGAAGGCTGACGGGGCGTGGCATCTGCACGAGCTGACCCGGGACATGGATCTGTCGGCGTTTGTGTTGTTCTCTTCGGTGGCGGGCACGCTCGGGGCCGCAGGTCAGGGGAACTACGCCGCGGCGAACACGTTCCTGGACGGGCTGGCGCAGACCCGTCGGGCGGCGGGTCTGCCCGGGGTGTCGTTGGCGTGGGGGTTGTGGCAGCAGCCCAGCGGGATGGCCGGCCATCTCAGCGACACCGACCTGGCCCGGATGAGCCGCTCAGGCGTGACGGCGTTGAGCGCAGAACAGGGTCTGGAACTGTTCGACACTGCGGTGCTGGCCGGGCTGTCCGCACCAGCGCACCTGGTACCGGCGTTGCTGGATGTCAAAGCTCTGCGGGGGACAGGCCCGGTCCCGGCACTGCTGCGCGCGCTGGTACGGCGGCCGGTTCGCCGGATGCAGGCCACCGCGTCTGCGGGCGAGTCGACGCTGGCCCGGCGCCTGACCGGGATACCCGCGACAGAACGGCAGGCGGTGGTCCTGGACGTGCTCCGCGGCGAGATCGCCGCCGTGCTGGGCCACACCAACCCCACCGCCGTGGACCCGGACCGGGCGTTCACCGAGGCCGGGTTCGACTCACTGACTGCCGTCGAACTGCGCAACCGACTCGGGACCGTCACCGGGCTACGGCTACCGACCACGTTGGTGTTCGACCACCCGAACCCCACCGCGCTGGCCGCCTACCTGACCAAGCAGGTCGCTGGGACGGCCGAGGGTGGCTCAGCGTCCGCCGAGCTCGATCGGCTCGAAGCCGTCATGTCGGCGGCGAACCCCGCCGATCTTTCGAGCATCGCATCGCGCCTTGAGGCCCTCCTCGCCAAATTCAGCCACACACCGGACACCGGTGGTGCGAACGTCGCGGAGAAGCTCAAATCAGCCACCGCCGATGAGATCTTCGCCTTTATCGACAACGAGCTGTGATGGATCGCCAGGCCAGGTTCGGCCAGTCGGCTGCGGGCGCAGACCACGGTCTGTTGGGTCAACGTGCGGGTTGGCGTCGAGGTCGAACGTGCGCAGGCTCTTGTCGCGGGGGAAAGTAGCTGCCCGGCGCATCACGTCGTCTTTGACCCGTTCCCAGTCGCGGCGCAGCGGCAGGGAACGGTCGCGGCCCAGCTCGGCGGCCCGCAACGGGGTCGCCGTCCGCCGGATGAGTTCGGCGTGGCGGGTGCCGGGGAACTTCTGGGCCTGGAAATAATGCTCGGAGGTCGTCCACCGGTGGCCGTCGAGGTCGAAGCCGTGGCCGGAGAAGTTGGAGAAACCTCGCATCCGTCCGTGTCGCCGAGAAGAGCGGCTTCATTTACGTCCACGACATCACGTCCGGCACTGACAAGCAACCCGATGGAACCCCGGCAACGCTGCGGCTCTATGTGCATGACTTGTAGACACCCGGCCGCCTTAACCAGTCCTCGACCCGAAGATCAATCACTCTTCGCGGGACAGAACCCCGAAGTCACGGACGAAGCCACAACGGCGCCCGTGCCGTAGCATGCGACGGTCTTGCGGGGTTGACGGGCTGTGGTTGGGGGCACATGCAACGCGGGGACCGGAGCCGGCCGCGCCTCTACCTGAAGATCGCCGACGCCGACGCGACGCTTCCTGCGTTCTCCGCCGATCAGGACGTCCGTGCGCTGCTGCCGCAAGACCCTCAGGCCTGTGGGTGGCCACCACGGAGAAGCATGAGGCAGAGACCGACTTCCGGGAGCGGCGCACCGACATCCTGGTCGCCACGGCGACGGTCGCGGCCGGTGTGAACCTGCCGGCTCGCGCGGTCGTGGTCCGTGACACGCAGGTCGGCCTGGACAGCTTCGACGGCGCCACCATCCAGCAGATGTTCGGCCGCACCGGTCGAGTGGGCGTCGGTGAACCCGCCGGATACGCCTTCCTCATCGCCGACGAGTACGAGCGTGGCGGCTGGCAGTCGCGTCTGGTGCGGGGCCATCGGGTGGTGTCGCGGATGCGGGTCAGTCTCGCCGACCACGTCCTGGGCGAGGTGGTACGCGGTGCGGTGGGCTCGGTGCCGCAGGCGGAACGTTGGTGGGTCCAGACGTTGGCGTACCACCAGGGCAACCGCAGCGGGGCGCCGCTCGTGGAGGCGGTGGCGTTCCTGGGGCGGGCGGCGATGTTGCGCGGTTCCGGCGCTCCGGGGGCAGGAGCACGCGCTGGCGGCCACGGAGCTGGGTGCACTCACCGGACGGATGATGGTGCCGACAGCCGTCGGTGATCTGCTGCGTACGGCCCTGCATGACGTGCCGGTGCCGGACAACGCGGCGGACGCCGAGCGCGCGCTGGTTGACGTGCTCGCGGTATCGGTGCCGAAGATGCTCCAGGCGAACGCTGGTGACGATGCGAAGGCCGCGGTCGCCGCCGTGCTGGCCGCCGACGGGCGGGTCGCCACCGACGACCTGCCAGAAGACCGGCTGCCCTTGCGAACGGCGGCACGGGCGCGGTCGCGGGCCGGCGGCCGGTACAGATGGAGCCGTCGATGAACGCGCGGATCGTGCCGATCAGGTCGGTGGCGCCGGCGAAGCTGCCGCGGCGGATGGCCTGCCGACCCGAAGTTCACGAACGTGAGCCAGGCCGGCGTGGCTCGGACCGGGCGGGCAACGGTTTGCGGTACACGGGTGCTGCTGTAGCGTTGGCCGCAGAACGGTGCGAACGAAGCTCCGGTTCGCGCCGGACATTGTTGGTTCGGTCGGTTGAGGTGGTTGCTGTGGGTTCGGTGGGAAGAGTTCTGAGGTTTGATGACACCCGTGGATATGGGTTCATCGCTCCGGCGGCGGGCGGCGAGGATGTCTTCGTCCACGCGAATGACTTCGGTGAGGCGAGGCATCTCGTGCGTCCCGGGCTTCGTGTGGAGTATGAGTGTGCCGAGGGCGACCGGGGGCTGAAGGTGGCGTCGGTCCGCATCCTCGACGACGCGGCCGTCCAGCCGACGGTCCGGGTGGCTGCGCCGCATGACAGGGCCGTGGATGACGACGGTCTGTGCGATGTGTTGGCTGCTGGCGATCTCGTCGGCGAAGTCACCGAGATGCTGATCCAGCACCTGCCCTCGCTGACCGGCGGCCAGATCGCTGAGATCCGGGACAGGTTCGTCGGCATCGCCCGTAAGCACGGCTGGGTGGAAGGCTGAGCACGTCGCCTGCTCGGCGCGCGCGCCGAGCAGGCGACGTCACGGAAAACCGTCACATCCACCACGACGATGACGTCAAGCGTTGTGTTTTGGTGTGGCATTGACAGGCTGGGAAACGATCAAAGACGCGCCGTGCGGTGATTCCCGCCGTGTAGAGTGTCGTATCGTGTTGGGTCGTATCGCGGCAACGCCTGGGGAGTCGGGTTGAGCGCCTATCTCGTTTCCATTGCACCGGCACCCGACGCCACCGGTGCCGTCGAGTCGGACGCGTTCGTCAGCGTCCGGGTGGAGACCACTGGGAACACGGCCCGGATCGTGGAGATGATCGTCCGGTCGTCGTCGCCAGCCGGGCTGTCACTGCAGCGGTTGCCTCAGATCGACCTCGCGCTGATCGGACGTGCGCTGGCATCCGGCGCCCTCGACGGCGTCACAGAGACGACGGATCCCGAACCGGACACCGACGCTGCGGAGCACGTGTCGCCGGCCGCTCCGCGAGCTACGGCATCGCCGCGGGCGGCGACTCCGCGATCCGCCGCATCGCCGCGGGCAGCGGCCACCTCTTCCCGGACGAAGCGGGAGAGCAAACAGGCCGGCAGCGCCGGGCGGGCCTACCGCCGGATGCCCGACGTCGCCGAGCTGCTGGCGACGTTCGGCGAGATCGGCAGCGTCACGGGACTCGCCGAGCATTACGGCGTTCCGCGGCACACCGCGCAAGGATGGATGGGCCGCGCCCGCAAGGCGAAGGCATAGTTCCGTAGTGTCCGTCTACACGGTTACGGTGGCGTCAGCGGACGTGGCCGGGGGCGTTGTGACCGTGCACGTCCGGCTCAGCCCAGCTGGTGTCGTCGTGGAGCAGGTTGCCGTGCGCCTCGCTGAGGACGGCACACCGCTGCCCGCCGAGCTCGCCACGATCGATTTCGCGCAGCTGATGCGGGACGCGGCGATCATGTCGGAAGGGCGGCTGCCGGCCACGGCCGCGCAGGAGTCCAGCCGGGTCGAGCCGGACGCCGGGGCGAGGGCCGCGTCGGTCCAGGAAGCCACTGAGCCCGTGACGCCCCGGGCGCAGGACGACGGCGGCCGCGACCGGTTGCGGTCGAAGTCTCCGGGTGAGATCGGCATGCCGTCCGACCTCGCCGTGGTGTTCTGGCGACTCGGCTCCGCCACCAAGATAGCTGCGCACTATGCGGTGCCGCGCCAGGTGGCGGTTGAGTGGATCAGCCTGCTCCGCAATGAGGGAACCGCGCCGAATCCCTGGAAGCGGACGGGTAAGACCCGACGCTCGCGGTAGGCGACCGAACGCTCGCCATCTTCGTCGTCATGGTCCCGGTCGCCACCGCCATGACCGGCCCGCTGCTGAACCTGCTCGGTCTTCACCGCCGGCCCGCTGGACCGGACGGAGCCAGGAACGACGAGCTCGACGGGGCGCGCGCTGTCGCTGATAAACGGTAATCGATGAACCGTTGCCAGGGGCTTGTGAGTCTGCTTAACTAATCGGCACCTCGGTGAGAGAGCGCTCTCTGGAGTGCGGGTCGGGGTGGAAGGAGAGACGCCCGGTTGCCGCCGCCAACGGTGCCGGGCTGCAACGAATTCAACACTGTTACGGCACCACGCGGCCTTCGGCGAGGCGCGACGTGCCGCACATCCGCGCGGCATCGGTGCCCGCGGATCACCTGATCGCGGCCTGAGAGCTGACGTGATCGGCGCACGTCGTTCGACGCTGCTGCATTCACAGGAGAGGTGCAACCGATCATGATTCGCAGAGTGCTGCTCTGCGTCGCCATGGTGCTGGCCGGAGCGGCCTTCAACATCGCTCCGGCATTCGCGGCCGACTTCACGGTGCTGATCTTCAGCAAGACCGCGGGGTTCCGGCACGACGCGATCCCGGCAGGGATCGCCGCGATCCAGCAACTGGGCACGCAGAACAACTTCACCGTCGAGGCCACCGAGGACGCGAGCCAGTTCAACGACACGAACCTGGCCCGGTTCAAGGCGGTCATCTGGCTGTCCACGACCGCCGACGTGCTCGACGCGAACCAGCAGGCCGCGTTCGAGCGCTACATCCGGGCGGGCGGTGGCTACGTCGGCGTGCACGCCGCGGCCGACACCGAGTACGACTGGCCCTGGTACGGCAACCTCGTCGGAGCCTACTTCTCCAGCCACCCCGCGATCCAGCCGGTCACGGTCCGCATCGAGGACCCCGCACACCCCTCCAACGCGGGCATCCCGACGAACTGGAACCGCACCGACGAGCTGTACAACTACCGCACCAACCCGCGCTCGCAGGTGCACGTCCTCGCGAACCTCAACGAGGCCACGTACACCGGCGGCACCATGAACGGCGACCACCCGATCTCGTGGTGCCGCGCGTATGACGGTGGCCGCTCCTGGTACACCGGCCTCGGCCACACCCAGGAGAGCTACACCGAGGCGAACTTCCGCACCCACCTGCTCGGCGGTATCAAGTACGCCGCGCAGAACATCGGCAACTGCTCGGTGCAGTCCGCCGTCGGCACGTTCAACCAGGTCAACCTGGCCAAGGGCGTGGCGGAGACCGGCGAGCCGATGGGTCTCACCGTGCTGCCGAACCGGGGCGTGCTGCACACCTCGCGCGACGGCGTCATCCGCTACACCGACGTCAACGGCAACACCAAGGTCGCCCTGACGCTGCAGGTCTACACCCACGACGAGGAGGGTCTGCAGAGCATCAAGGCCGACCCGAACTTCGCCACGAACAAATGGGTGTACGCCTACTACGCGCCACCGCTCAGCACGCCCGGCGGCGACGCCCCGGCCACCGGCACGGCGGCGCAGTTCGCCCCGTTCAACGGATCCAACAAGCTGGCCCGGTTCACCGTGCGGGACGACTACACGATTGACCCGGCCTCGATGGTGACGATCCTCGACGTGCCGACCAGCCGCGGGTTGTGCTGCCACGTCGGCGGCGACATCGATTTCGACGCGGCCGGCAACCTGTACCTGTCCACCGGCGACGACACCAACCCGTTCGACTCCGGCGGTTACGCGCCGCTCGACGAGCGGGCCGACCACAACCCCGCCTACGACGCGCAGCGCACCGCGGGCAACAGCAACGACCTGCGGGGCAAGGTCCTGCGGATCAAGCCGGGCGCGACCGGCGGCTACACCATCCCCGCCGGCAACATGTTCGCCCCTGGCACGGCGAACACCAGGCCCGAGGTGTACGCCATGGGCTTCCGCAACCCGTTCCGGATGAGCGTGGACAAGGCCACCGGGGTCGTCTACCTCGGTGACTACGGCCCCGACGCCGGCTCCGCCGACCCGCAGCGCGGGCCGGCGGGAACGGTTTCGTTCGAGCGGATCACCCAGCCGGGCTTCTTCGGCTGGCCGTACTGCTCCAACTACAACACCCCGTACCAGGAGTACACGTTCCCGACCGGGCCGTCGGCCGGCGCGTACAACTGTGCCGGCGGGCCGACGAACAACTCGCGGAACAACACCGGCATCACCAACCTGCCGGCGTCGCAGGCCGCCTGGTTGCCCTACGGCGGCCAGGGTCCGTGGCGGCCCGAGCTCGGCGGCGGCGGCCCCATGGGCGGCCCGGTCTACAACTTCAACCCGAACCTGGTCTCGGACGTGAAGTTCCCGGCCTCGTACAACGGCAGGGCGTTCCTCGGCGAGTTCACCAGCCGCTGGATCAAGGCGGCCACGATCAACGCCAACGGTACGGCCGGCGCGATCGACTCGATCCCGTGGACCGGCACCGCGATCATGGACATGGAGTTCGGGCCGGACGGCGCCCTGTACGTCCTCGACTACGGCACCACCTGGTTCGGCGGCGACGCCAACTCGGCCCTGTACCGGATCGAGTACAACAGCGGTGGCAACCGGGCTCCGATCGCGCAGGCCGCCGCGACCCCGTCCTCCGGGGCGGCGCCGCTGACCGTGCAGTTCAGCTCGGCCGGCACCAACGACCCGGACGGCGACGCCATCACGTACGCCTGGGACTTCACCACCAACGGCAGCACCGACTCCACCGCGGCCAACCCGACGTTCACGTACCCCACGAACGGCGAGTACACCGCGACGCTGACGGTGCGCGACACCGGCGGCAGAACCGCGACGGCAAGTGTCGTCGTCGGGGTCGGCCGGCCGACGATCCAGCTCATCACCCCGGCCGACGGCTCGGTGTTCCAGTTCGGGGACCTGGTGCCGTTCGAGGTGCGGGTCACCGACCCGAACGCCGGCACCATCGACTGCAACCGGGTCGTGGTCAACTACGTCCTGGGCCACGACAGTCACGGTCACCCGATCACCAGCAAGACCGGCTGCACCGGGTCGATCCAGACCACAGTGGACGGTGAACACGACCCCAGCTCGAACATCTTCGGGGTCATGGCCGCCGTGTACACCCCGGTCAGCGGGACCGCGGTCCAGGACCAGCACCAGCTGCAGCCGCGGACCCGGCAGGCCGAGCACTACAACACCATGAACGGCGTCCAGCTCGCCGCCAAGGCCAGTGCGCACGGTGGCAACGCCGTCGGGTACATCGAGAACGGCGACTGGATCGCCTTCAACACGTACAACCTGGCCGGTGTCACCGGTTTCAAGGCGCGGGTCGCCTCGGCCGGCGTCGGCGGCACCATCTCGGTGCGGACCGACTCACCGACCGGCCCGGTGGCCGGCACGGTGCAGGTCACCTCGACCGGCGGCTGGGAGACCTGGGTCGACGTCACCGGGACGATCAGCCCACCGGCCGGCACGCACCAGCTGTACCTGGTGTTCACCGGCGCCGCCACCGGATCGTTGTTCGACATCGACGACTTCACGTTCACCTCCGGCACCACGCAACCGCCGTCGGCGAACCTGGCGTTGAACAAGCCGGTGACGGTGTCCAGCACCGAGAACGCCGGCACCCCGGCGTCGGCGGCCGTGGACGGTTCGCTGACCACCCGGTGGTCGAGCGCGGCCGCGGATCCACAGTGGATCCGGGTCGACCTCGGCCAGTCCTACGCCATCGACCGGGTCAAGCTGACGTGGGAGGCGGCGTACGGTTCGGCGTATCAGATCCAGACGTCGGCGGACGGCACCACCTGGACGACGGTGCGCTCGGTGACCGGCGGTGACGGCGGCGTCGACGACAACACCGGGCTGGCCGCGACCGGCCGTTACGTGCGGATCAACGGCACCGCCCGTGGCACCGCATACGGCTATTCGCTGTGGGAGTTCGAGGTGTACGGGGGCGGCACGACCCAGCCCCCGGCCGGGAACCTGGCCCTGAACAAGCCCGCGACGGCGTCCAGCGTCGAGAACGCCGGCACCCCGGCGTCGGGGGCCGTGGACGGCTCGTTGACGACCCGGTGGTCGAGTGCGTTCGCGGATCCACAGTGGATCCGCGTCGACCTCGGGCAGTCCTACGCGATCGGCCGCGTCAAGCTGACGTGGGAGGCGGCGTACGGTTCGGCGTATCAGATCCAGACGTCGGCGGACGGCACCACCTGGACGACGGTGCGCTCGGTGACCGGCGGTGACGGTGGCGTGGATGACAACACCGCGCTGGCCGCGACCGGCCGCTACGTCCGCATCAACGGCACCACCCGTGGCACGGCGTGGGGCTACTCACTGCTGGAGTTCGAGGTCTACAGCTGAGCACAAGGGCGCGGGGATCGTCGGCGGTCCCCGCGCCCGGCTGTGGCATCATTGCCGGCATGACCGACAGAATCGAGCCTTCCGGCCGCCGGTGAGCACCGCCCTGTTCGACCACGCGCTGCGCCTGCAGCAACTGCATCCCGACACACCCCTGCCGCGGGACGGTGAGCCGTTCCCCGACGAGGCGGCACACCCCGACCGGCAACCCGCGCGGACGCGCGAAGGCCCGCGCCGCAAGGGTGCCGGCGCCGCCGCCGTCCTGGACGCCCACTTCGCCGACGCCGACGCGACGCCGGCCGACCTGGTCGACGCGTTCCACGACGTGTACGTGCCGATCCACCGCAACGACCACATCGCGGCCGCCGCCCTGCGCGCCGGACGCAAGCGGGTCCGCCGGACCGGCCGTTGGCTGGTGCGGCACAGCACCGACCGCTGCTCGGTGACCGTCGGGCTGGCACTGCTCGCCACGGACCACGACGATCGGGACATCCCGCTGATCCAGACCATCGGGCTGCTGTCGGAGCACTTCGGTGCGCTCGCCGCCGAGGCGCTCCAACGCCGCCGCGACGGCGGGCCGGCGCTGCTGTGGCTGGCGCAGCGGACCGCGGGCTGGGGCCGGGTCTACGTCATCGAGGCGATGTGCCGCCGGGGCGTCCACGGATCATCCCGGGACTGGCTGCTGCGCCATGCCTGTGACGGCGACTTCCTCGCCGGCTACTACGCCGGCAAGGTGGCAATCGCGGCGCAGCTGCACCCGGCGATCGTCGATCCCGACGCCGACGAGGCACTGATCGACCACACCGGCAGGATCCTGAGCACCATGGCCGACTGCAGCGGCATGGGCTCGACGCTGGAGCACTACCCGTCGGCGGCGGCCGTGCTCACCGCGCACGCCGGTCACCTCGGCCGGCTCGCGCCCACCGTGCACCGGTACGTCACCGCCGCGACCATCGCCGACCACCTGGCGAAGCGGCCGCCGGAGCGCAACGGCTGCACGCCTGAGCAGCGGGACGGATTGGTGCGGCAGTACCTCGCCGTGCTGGACCGGCAGGACTGGTGCGACACCGCCCGTGCCGGTCTCGCCCCGGACGACGGCTTCACCGTCTGGTTCGTCGCGGAGACGGCGGCCCGCCTGCGACTGCGGGCGTTCTCCGGCACCGGGGCGGACCCGCGGGCCGAATGATCAGATGAGGGCGGGCTGGTTCACCGGTGACAGCGGTGCGTGGCCGTTGAGGACGCGGACGGCTTCCTCCGCCGCGATCGACCGGATGGTTTCAACTGACTGCTCCGAGTAGCAGGCGGCGCGCGGGGTCACGATGACGTTCGGCAGGGTCAGCAGCGGGTTGCCCGGCCCCTCCTCCAGGTCGTCCAGGGCGGCGCCGGCGATGGTGCCGCGCTCGAGCGCGCCGGCCAGGGCGGCGTCCTCGATGATGGAGCCGTGGGCGGTGCTCACGAGGATCGCGTCCGGTTTCATGTGGGCCAGCGTGGCCGTGTCGAACAGGTGGTGGGTCTCCGGTGTCAGCGGCGCCTGGACGATGAGGTAGTCGGAGTCCGCGACGAGGTGATCGAAGGTGACCGGGCGGACGCCGTAGGCCCGGATGTCCTCGTCGTCGACGAACGGGTCGTGGCTGACGATGTGGACGCCGAAGGGGTGGGCGCGGTCGGCGATGAGCCTGGCGATCGGGCCGAAGCCGAGCAGCCCGAACACCCGTCCGCGCAGCCGTTGAATCGGCGCGCCGGTTCGCCAGCGCCATTCGCCGTGCCGGGTGGCGGTGTCGTACTCGGTGATCCGGCGGGCCGCACTGAGCCAGAGCGCGATCGCGTGGTCGGCGACCTCCTCGGCGCACCAGTCGTCGGGCGCGCTGGTGACCTGGATGCCGTGCAGGGTCGCGGCATCGACGTCGACGCCGTCCACGCCGGTGCCGTAGCGGGCGATGACCTGGCAGCGCGGGAGCCGGTCCATCGCGGTCGCGCCGATCCGGGCGTACTGGGTGAGGATGCCGTCGGCGTCCTGCCCGTGGCGGATCACCTCGTCCTCCGACCTGCACTGGTACGCGCGAAGGGTGAACCCGGCCTCCTCCACGATGGTCCGCTCGAGCTCGGTGTCGCCGAAGTCGGAGTCGGCGATCATGATCGTGCCGCGGTCGGTGTGAGTCACGAGGGTGTCCTCTCGACGTCCTGGAACTCGACGGCGAAGAGGCCTACCCCCGATGGCCCGACCTAACCCGCCGTCACGGGGCAGCACGAGCCCGTCGCGGTCCGTATAGTTCGATGATCGTGGAGGCCAACGGGGCACGGCCCGGCGTCGACCCTGCCGACGGTGCAATGGGTCAGGCGTCGACGTCACCGGCAGGACGGCGGGTGGTGCGCACCGCCCACCAGGCCAGCAGCAGCACCGTCGCCACCTCGGCGAGGCCGAGCAGGCGCTCCACCCCGCCGAGCGGGATCGCCCGCCACCAGCGCACGCCCGTCCACGGCTCGGACAGCAGCGCCCACAGGATCGGGGCGAAGCACAGCAGGGACACGACCCCGCCGAGGGCCACCAGCCGCGCGGCCGGTCGGGTGCGCTCGGCGCGCAGCCAGGGCAGGGCGGCCAGCAGGGCACCCGCCGGCAGGCTGAGGAACGCGACCAGGCTGGCGGCGCGGTGGATGTCGCCGCTCATCGACGGGCCGGCTGCCCAGTTGTGCTTCTCGAACCAGACCACGCCGATCAGGCCGGCGACCCACAGCAGCAGCGCGGCCGCGGCGGCCCGGCTCACCAGCGCGGCGCGGTGCAGCGCGACCAGCACCGCGAAGGAGCCCGCGGCCAGCAGCAGCGTCGCCACGTCGAACACCCAGCCGTTGGACAGCAGCGCGTACTGGCTGATCGTCCGGCTGCTCCAGTCCAGCCCCGCCGACGGCGGCACCACGTGCAGCACGCCGAACAGGACGACGGAGACCGCCACGCACAGCACGCCAACCGCGGCGAACGCCCCGACGACCCCGGATCCGCTTCTCATCCCCTCCAGCCTGCCACGGACTCCGCCATGGGTTCAGGACTCAGTGACACAACACCGCCACCTGCAGGAACAGGTAGCACGAGGCGACCACGGCGAGGGTGAGGGCGCCCAGCGCGCGGGCCGCGACCTCGACGCCGCCACGGTGCCGGCGGGTCACCGGCAGCGTCTGTTCCACCGCGATCGCGGCCAGCCAGCACACCAGTACCAGCGAAAATCCCAGATCCCAGCCGGGGTTGTCGAACGCGCTCGCGTTGCCGTTTCCGCCGTAGTTGGCGCAGTCTTCCGGACGCGTGATCGGGTCGAGGACGGCGAGGAGCACCGCGATCGCCGCGCCTCCGGTGAGGAGGGCCCAGAAGCCGCTGAACTTGATCATGGAGCGAGCGTAGAGGCGGCGCCGGGGGAGATTTGCGAAGATCGTGTGGACGTTCTGCACAACATTGCCGCATCGAGACGAAGGGGCATGGATGCGCGAGCTTGAAGGGTTGCACGCGGTCGTGGCGATCCGCGGCGGGAAGACGGTGCTGGAGCACTACGGCGAGGGCGAGGACCGCTCCTGGAACCGGTCGCTGGGGGTCGTGCGGTTCGGGCCGGACACGCTGCACGACCTCCGGTCGGTGACGAAGAGCGTGACGGCGCTGCTGTACGGCATCGCGCTCGGCGAAGGTCGCGTGCCGGCCCCGGAAGAGCCGCTGATGCGGTACTTCCCGCAGTACCCGGACCTGGCGGCCGAGCCGGACCGGGCGCGGCTCACCGTCGAGCACGCGCTGACGATGTCGCTGGGGCTCGAATGGCGGGAGGACATCCCGTACGACAGCCCGGCCAACGCCGAGATCGCGATGGAGCTGGCCGCCGACCGGTACCGGTATGTGCTCGAACGGCCGGTGGCCGAGCCGCCCGGCACCCGGTGGAGCTACAGCGGCGGCGCCACCGCGCTGCTCGGGAAGCTCATCGCCGACGGGACCGGGCAACCCCTCGAACGCTACGGCCGCACCGCGCTGTTCGACCCGCTGGGCATCGAGACCGTCGAGTGGATGGCCGGCACCGACGGGGTCGCGTCCGCGGCGTCCGGGCTGCGGCTGACGCCGCGGGACCTGGCGCGGATCGGTGAGCTGGTGCTGGCGGAGGGGGAGTGGGACGGCCGCCGGGTGGTGCCCGCCGAATGGATCCGCACGATGGTCCAGCCGCGGCTGCGGACGGACTGGGGCGCCGGGTACGGCTTCCACTGGTACCTGGAGACCATCGCCGGCCAGCGGATGGTGCTCGCCGCGGGCAACGGCGGGCAGCGCCTCGCCGTGGTGCCGGAGCTGGGCCTCGCGGTCGCCGTCACCGCGGGGAACTATGACGACCCGGAGCAGTGGCGGACCCCCGTCGCCGCGCTGGAACAGGCCGTCCTAGCCTGAGCGGATGTCGGAACGGGAAGTCCTCGGGTTCAGCGTCGACGTGGACCGGTTGTGGGCGCTCGTCGGGTCCGGGCAGGACGCCGACGAGCTGCTCGGCAAGGAGGCCGGGGCGGCAGCGGACCTCGACTATCACCTGGCGCACACCTGGCCGGGCATGACCACGGCGCGGCTCGCCGCCGACGTGTTCGCCGGGCGGCTTGACGAGCGGCACGCCGATGACGTGACCCGCCTGCTGGTGCCGGTGCTGAGTGTTGTCGGGATCCCGGTGTACGACCAGCAGGCGATCTGGCTCCAGGAAACGATGTACCTGGCGTGGGGGCCGGTCTTCGACGCGCTCGGCCTGCGGACGCTCGCGGGCCTGTGGGAGACGTCGAACGTCGCATGGCCGTGGCCGCGCGGCACCGATCCCAGGTCGACCTGGCCGATCGTGACGGAGCTGCCGCCCGCCGCCGTGGCCGCGGCCGCCGCCGAGTTCGCAGCGGAGACCGTCTGGCGGGCGGCCCCGCCGGACGAGCTGCTGGTCGACATCGACGGTGACCCCCTCGACGACCTCGACGACGCCCGCGAGGAACTGGCCGAGCACCTCGACCTGCTGGCCGCCTGGGTCAAGCGGGTGCCGGCCGGTGAGTCCCTGATCCTGGTGATCGACGGAGATCAGTGACGCCCTAGGTATGCCGCGAGCCGGTCCGCGGCGGTCGCCCCGGCCGGCGCCGGCTGTTCCGGGCCGAACGATCCGCCGGGGGTGCGGGGGAGGGCGCCGTACATCGCCCGCACGGCCGGCAGCACGGTCTCGGCGACCTCCGGGGCGAGATCGGTCGGCTGGCCGGTTGCCCTGGCGAGGTCCCAGCCGTGCACCAGCATCTCGATGACGACCTGTTCGGCCAGCCGCCAGCCGGGCGCGTCGCCGTACCGTTGCCGCAGCATGCCGGGTCGCCGGAACGCGGTGAGGGTCGCGGCGGCGGCGAGCCGGAACGCGGCCACATGGTCGGCACCGAGGTGGTCGGCGGCGAAGTCGGTCCGCGGGGCGCCCTCGGCCAGGCTGGTCCACAGCAGGTTCTCCCACACCAGGTGGTCGATCAGCGCGCGCACGTCCCATCCGGCGCACGGGGTGGGGTCGCCGAAGCGGGTGGGTGGCACGCCGGCGACGATCAGCTCCACCTCGGCCAGCACCCGCTCGCAGGCGGCCAGCATTGCGGCCGGCTCGGAGTCGGCACCGTCGAGCATCGCGGTGATGGCGGCGGCGCGGGCGCCGGGGGCCGGGTTCGCCCGCAGCGCGGTCGTCAGCCACTGCCCAGGGCCGGCCAGGCTCGGGCGCACCGGCCAGCCGTTGATGACGCACAGCAGCTGCCAGTACCGTTCGACGCCGGCATCCGCCGCGACCTCCAGCTGCTCCAGCAGCCGCTGCCGGGCCTGCTCGCCGTCGCCGTCGACCTTGAGGTCGGTGCGGGTCTGGGTGGGCAGCCACGCCTCGACGATGCCGGCCACGACCGGGTCCGCCGCGGGCGAGTCCGGCATGATCCCGGCGTCGGTGGCGGCCGTGACCCGTTGTGTCCACAGGTCGGTGAGGTCCCGGAGCGCCTCGATCTCCCGCTCGTCGTGCTCGCCGGGCGCGTGTTCGGCGGCGTACGCGGCCATCCGCGCCAACGCCTCCCGTAGCTGCGGGGTCCGCACCAGGGCGGCCAGTTCGAGCCACGCGTCGAGCTGCTCGGGGGTCGGCTGGTCGGGCAGGTCGGGGGTGGCGGCGAGGAGCCCGGCACGGTACGTCGGCACGTCGAGGTCGCCGAGTGCCTCTGCGACGAACTCGTGGACGACGGCGGTCCGTTCGGCCGCGGAAAGCCTGGCGAGGTGGGTCAGCTCGGCGAGTTCTTCGGCCCCTTGGAACGACGTCCCCTGCGCGGCCGACCTCAGCACGGCCTGTTGCAGCCGCAGCGTGCGGATCTGCGCCTCGAGCGCGTCGGCGTGGATGGCCGCCGCCTCGGGCAGGCTGCGCTCCCGGTCGACGACCTCGCGGATCGCGGCCATGCCCAGCCCGAGGTCCCGCAGGGTCCGCGCCAGCTCCAGCCGGGCGAGCGCCCGCGCGTCGTAGCGCCGGTAACCGGTCGCGCTGCGCTCGGTCGGCGGCACCACGCCGATGTCGGACCAGTGCCGGATCACCTTCACGGGCAGCCCGGTCCGTTTCGCCAGGTCGCCGATACTCCACAAGGTCACACCGTCCACCCTGAGGTCTCCCACGGTGGGAGAGTCAAGGATCAGCTCTCCACGGCGACGCCGGTCACCGTCCCGTGTCCGTCGAACGTCACCGCCACGAGGTGGTCGGTCAGGTCCCGGCCCAGCGTGTAGTCGAAGACCGCGACGGCGTCGGGCTCGTCCGGGTGCAGCCCGATGCGCACGAGGTGCAACGCCGCCAGGAACGGCTCCGGCGCCTGCGGGAGGTCGTCCGCGCCGTCGAAGTCCAGGTAGTCACGGACCACGGCGTCGAGGTCCGCCCGGATGGCCTGCCGCGCCCGCGCATCGGCCCCGGCGACGTCGTCGAGCATCCCCGCCGGCACCGCAGCGCCTTCGGGTGTGACGTCGACGTCGACGGTACGCCCCGCGTGTTCGACGGTCATGTCCGGCATCTCGTTGATGTCCCTTCTGGGAGTCAGTCGTCGTGGTCCCGGTGGAACCACCAGTGTCCGCTGACGTGCGTCCACTGCTCCTCCGGCCGGGACTGCTCGGGTGCCGAGTCGCGGTCGGGCAGGTAGACGTACGCCCAGTTGTACTCCCAGGACCTGTCCTCGAGCTGGACGACGATCCCTCCGCGGTTGAGGTAGATCCGCTCGACCGCGACACCGGACCGCTTGACCGCGCGGGTCACCTCGACGTAGTCCGCCCGCGCCTGGGCGTCGAACGGCGCCGGGTCGCCGCCGCAGTCCTGCGCTCCGTCGCGGAAGGTGCCGTGCGGGTATTCCAGCACGTGGCAGGGTCCCGAGGGGATCAGGTAGAAGATCCTCAGCCGTTCGACGACGGGCAGCACCTCCTTGTCGAGGCCGGCCACGTCCGCGCGCCACTGGCCGGGTCCGGGCGGTCCGCCGGGCACGATCCGGGCGACGGCGGCGCGCACGGCGCCACTGCCCGGCACCGTCATGGTGCCGCCGCCGGGCGAGGGCAGCGGCCCGGCGAGCGCCAGCGCCAGGTAGGCCGCCATCGCGCCGGCCGCGATCGCCACGGAGGTCCGGCGCCTGCGGCGGCGCAGCCGCAGCGCGCGGCGCGCCCGGGAGGTGACGGAGCCCGGGTCGAACACCACGGCGGGCAGGCCGGGGGCACGGTCCCGGAGGTACGCCACGACGGCGTCGTCGGCAGGTCGGGCCGCCGTGGACCGCGGCTCGCGGCTGGGGTCCATCACTGCCGTCCTTCCAGGAGCAGGATGCGCAACCGGGCCAGGGCCCGCGCGTTGTGCGACTTCACGGTGCCGATGGAGATCCTGAGCTCGGCGGCGGTCTCGGCCTCGGTGAGGTCGAGCAGGTGGCGCAGGACCACCACCCGCCGCTGGGCCAGTGGCAGGTCGGCCAGGGCGCGGACCACCTCGTTGCGGCTGTCGACCGCGTCGGCGTGGCTCGGCGTCGCGAGGTCCGGGAGCGTGTCCAGCGACGTCAGCACCTCCCGGCGGCGACCGCGCCACCGGTCGATCCGCAGGTTGACCAGGACCTTGCGGGCATACGCCCGGGGATCGGCGGCGCAGGCCCGGTCCCAGGACCGGTAGGTGCGTTCGAACGTGGTCTGGACCAGATCCTCTGCCTGGCTCCAGTCGCCGCACAGCAGGACCGCGACCCGGAGCAGGTATGGCCCCACATCGGCGACGAATGCCTCGAACCGCTCGTCCTGGCTTCCGGCCGCCCGGAGCTCGACGCTCGGGGGCGCGCCTACGGGTTCGGCGCTCACGTCGGACCGCCTCGCGTGTTCATACCATCTACCACGGAGGTCTCCGCCGGATGGTTGTCACCGAGGCCCAACTTCAGCAGTCGAACCAGTACCGGCGCAGCGGGCCGACCCTGGCCTCCTGGATGCCCTCGAAGGCGCCGCCGCAGCGTTCGATGGTCTTCGCCGAGGCGGCGTTGTCGACGGCGCAGACCACCAGGACCCGGTCCAGGCCCAGGGCGCGCGCCTCGTCGAGGGTGCGGGCCAGTGCCCAGGCGGCGAGGCCGCGCCGGCGGGCGGAGGGGCGGATGCCGTAGCCGATGTTGCCGGCCCACCGCACGTAGTCGTCGTCGCCCCGCCGGAGTGCGATCCCGTCGAGCACCTGCCCGTTCTCGACGATCCAGCGGTACGTGCAGCCGTGCCGGCCGGGGCTGGGAGCCGCCTGGCGGGCCAGCCGCGCCACCCAGGTGGCGAATCCGGCCGGGGTGTCGACGTCGTCGGTGGTGGCGATCCCGAAGCCGTCCTCGTGCTGTCCCGGGCCCCATTCCGCGTGCGCCTCGAGCCAGGCACGGTGCAGGTGGACGTCGGGTTCGATCAATGTGGGCACACCACGACGATACGTTGCGGTGCCGGGTCGGTGACCGGGTCCGCGGAGCTGCTGGCGGCCCGGCAAGGGGCTCGACGCGGCGCTCGACGCGGGTGGGGAACCCCTGGCCGGTCAGAGCGACGGCTGGCCCGGCTGGTCAGTGATGTAGCCCATCTGCGGAGCGGCCTCGTCGCGGCAGGCGGCGGGGGACAGCACCTGGGAGGTGGTGCCACCGACGGTGCCGACGCGGAAGGTGCCCTGGGCGCCGGTGCAGGACCGGGCTCTGTACGTGATCGTGGTGCTGTCCGGTGACCAGGCGGGTGCGGTGCCGGTGCGGTCGCTGACCTGGTGCTTGTCGACGCCGTCGGCGGCCATGACCCAGACGGTGTTGGTGTGCACGTAGGTGATGCTGGTGCCGTCGGGGGAGAGGCGGGGCTGCGAGTTGACCTCGTCCTCGGTGAGCCGCACCTCGCGGCCGCCGTCGTGGATGTAGATGACGCCGGCGCGGGCGTAGACGTCGTGGTCGGCGTGCGCGGCGTGGGCGGCACTCGAGCCGATCATGGTGCTGAGGCCGGCGATGGCGGTGAAGCCGGCGAGCGTGAGCGCCTTCGTGATCGCGGTGCTGTTCATCCGTGCCCCCTGTGGTTCGTCGCGTCCGTGTGACGCTGAGACCATCGGCGCAACCTGGCGGCACCTGAACGGTTCCCAGGGAGAAACTGCAGCGACCCGTCAGGGCAGGTAGAACGTCAACAGATCCGCGCTGACCGGGGGGAACAGCGCCCGCATCAGGTCGGCGTTCGGGCCGGTGTACACGTCGGCGTGCCGCGCGGCGAGACCGGCGATGCCGTGCGGGCCGAACAGCAGGGGCCCGATCAGATCCGGGGCCACGCCCGCGCCACCGAGCGAGGCGGGACCCTGCATCGGACCGCCGGCCACGACCGACGTCACGGAGCCGGCCGCGCGCTGAAGCCGTACATGATGGCGAAAGAAGGACACGATGACGTCATCGGCACCGTCGTGCTGCGCCAGGCGGGCCGACAGCACGGGTCGCAGGTGCTCCAGCAGCGCCGCCACGTCGGGGACCCGCACGTAGTAGTTGTGGGCGTCGGGCTCCGGCGCGGCGAGGTGGTCCGTGAGCAGCCCGGCGCGGTCCTTCGCCTGGAACGGTTCGCCGCCGGCCAGCTCCGAGGCGTGGGCGAGCAGCGCCGCGACGCCCTCCGGCGCCGAGACGGCGACCTCGCCGAGGACGACCCCTTCGTCGGGCGGCGTGATCCGGCCGGTGCCGATGACGCGCCCGTCACGCTCGACCACCACCTGCGTGCTGCCGGACCGGGCGACGACGGCCCGCCAGCACATCGGCGAGTGCGGCATGCTCAGGTCGAACCGCCGCTGGGTGGCGTCCTGCAGCTCGGCCATCGCGGCGATGTCGCCGGGCCCGGCGGCGCGCACGGTGCAGCCGTCGGGCCGCGCCGGCACGTCGTGCACCGCGAGGCTCGGCGGGATCGGGATGGCGTACTGGTAGCCGAACTGCCGGTAGAAGTAGGGGATGCCGATCATCACCTGCATGAGGTGCCCGCGGCCGGCCGAGCGCTCGTGCGCCCAGCCCATCAGCGCGCGGACCAGGCCGCGACCCTCGTAGGCGCGGTCGGTCGCCACCAGCTCGACCTGCCCGGCCGGGATCGGCCGGCCGGCGAGGACGACGGTCTCGTCGAGCAGGGTCGCGGTGGACACGACCCGGTCCCCGTCGACCACGACCGCGCACGCGTCGAACCCGCCCTCGGCGTCCTGGACCACCAGCCGGTGATCCTCCGGATCGGCGTCCTCGCCGCGGTCGGCGAGCAGCGCACCGATCTGGTCGAGGTCGGCGGGCCGGGCCGCGCGCAGGGTCAGTCCACCGGGCAGGTCCATCACCTGATCCTCACGCCGGTGTTGCCGGATGTCCACGGATTTGCCGTGTCCCGGGTCTTGTTCGAGCGGAGATTCACGGTCCACTATATAGACCGCTTTATTTACAGTAGTGGTGGGCGGGTGCATGCAGACGCAGAACCTGATCGTGAACGGCACGTTCGAGGCGTCGACCTCCGGCTGGACCACGGTCGAGGGAGCCGCCGCGGTGATCGCATACGGCACCGCCGGCTACCCGACGCCGACGAGCCCCGGACCGGCCGACCGTGGCGGCAGCTTCGCGGGTGGCGGCACGACGGCCAGGACCCGGCTGCGGCAGCAGGCGACCCTGCCGTTCCCGGCCCAGATCGACGCGGGCACGGTGACGTTCGAGCTCGCCGGCTGGCTCGGCGGGTACGCCGACCAGGACGACGGCGCGCGGCTCTCGCTGGAGTTCCTCTCCGCCGCCGGGCTGCCGCTGGGGGTCTGCGTGCTGGGTCCGGTCACCGCCGCCGAGCGCGGCAACGTCACCGGCCTGCTGCGCCGCGCCCAGTCCGGCGTCGTTCCGCCGGGCAGCCGTGCCGCGCGCACGGTGCTGCTGTTCACCCGCGACGGCGGCACCTCCAACGACGGATACGCCGATTCGATCTCGTTGGTGTTGACGGTGCCGACGGCGAACCTGCTGGCCAATCCCGGCGCCGACAACGGCACCAGCGGCTGGACGGTGGCCGAGGGAGCGCCGGTGGTCATCGCGTACGGCACCGCCGGCTACCCGACGCCGACGAGCCCCGGGCCGCCGGACCGCGGCGCGAACTTCTTCGGCGGCGGCTCGGTCGCGCGGAGCCGCCTCGCGCAGACCGTGACCCTGCCGGCCGGCGCGGGCAGCTTCGAGTTCGCCGCGTACCTCGGTGGCTACGCCGACCAGAACGACACGGCGACCGGCACGGCCACGTTCCTCAACAGCACCGGCGGGTCCGTCGGCGTGGCCTCGCTCGGCCCGGTGACCGCCGCCGACCGGGGCAACGTGACCGGGCTGCTGCGGCGCGCCACCGGCGGCGCGGTCCCGGCCGGCGCCCGGACCGTCCGGGTGGAGCTGCTGTTCACCCGGTCCGGCGGCACCTCCAACGACGGCTACGCCGACGCCATCCACTTCGGCGTGACACCAGGGGGATCCTGATGGGACTGGACCGGCGCACCCTGCTGCGGGCCGCGATCAGCGCCGGTGCGTTCAGCGCGGCCTGGCCCCTGACCCGCGACCCCGGCGAGGCGTACGCGGCGGCCGCCGCCCTCGGCGCCACCTGGGACGCGGCCCCGTTCACGCTCGGCGTCGCGTCCGGCGACCCGTTGCCCACCAGCGTCCTGCTGTGGACCAGGCTGGCCCCGGACCCCCTCGCCGAGACCCAGCCGCTGCCGGAGATCGTGCAGGTGGACTGGGCGGTGGCCACCGACGCCGCGATGAGCACGGTCGTCGCGTCCGGCTCGCTCGCCGCCTCGGTCCTGCTCGGCCACAGCGTCCACGTCGTCGCCGAGGGACTGCAGCCCGGCCGGCGGTACTGGTACCGCTTCAGCGCGCAAGGAAGGACCAGTCGCGTCGGGCGCACCCGAACGGCCCCGGTCGGCTCCGTGAGCCAGGTGCGGTTCGCGTCGCTCAACTGCCAGGACTACCGCGCCGGCGAGTACCCCGGCATGCGCGACCTGGCCGCCGACGACGCCCTGGACTTCGTGGTCCACCTCGGCGACTACATCTACGAGGGATCCGAGCTCGGCACCGCGTACACCCTGGCCGACTATCGCAAGCTGCACGCGCTGTACAAGGGCGATCCGCTGCTGCGTGACCTGCACGCCGCGCACCCGTTCTACCTCACGTGGGACGACCACGACGTCTTCAACGACTACTCGGGCTCCCGCGGCGCCGCGACGTTCGTCGCCCGGCGGGCCGCGGCCTACCAGGGCTGGTACGAGCACATGCCGCTGCGCCTCGAGGTCTCCGCGGGTGACGACACCGCGCTGCCGGACCCGCGCATCTACCGCAGCCGGCAGTGGGGCGACCTCCTCGAACTGGTCATCCTCGACCTGCGGCAGCACCGCTCCGAGCAGAACCTCGTCGACGGCACGATGCTCGGCGCCCGGCAGAAGACGTGGCTGAAGGACCGGATCGCGCAGCGCGGCAACGGCTGGCAGTGCTGGATCAACTCGATCTTCCTCAGCCAGCAGCGCGCCCCACAGGGCGGCTTCATGTTCACCGACCAGTGGGACGGCTTCCGGGCCGAGCGCGCCGAGCTGCTCGCGCACGTCCACACCGCCGGCGGGCCGGACTTCGTGACCGTCACCGGCGACTGGCACAGCGCCTTCATCCAGGACCTCAAGCCGGACTTCGACGCCGCGGGCGCGCCGGTCATCGGCACCGAGTTCGTCGCGCACTCCGTCTCCTCCAGCGCCTACTCGGCCTCGTGGAACGCGACCAACGGCCCGCTGCTCGGCGCCGCGAACCCGCACCTGCAGTACTTCGAGGGCAACCGGTACGGCCACGACGTCTACGAGGTGACCCCGCAACGGTGGACGGCCCGGCTCCGGGTGGTGTCCAGCCGCACCGACCCGCTCGCCGCCGTCAGCACCCTTACCAGCTGGCACGTCGACCGGGGCCGGGCCGGCGCGTACGAGGACCCCGCGACCCGGACGTCGGCGGCGCAGTACCGCCGCTGATCCTTCGTCAGCTCTCCTCAGCCTTCGGTTTCCCGCGATCGACACTCCGGCCGCCGCCGGCGTGGGAACTCCTGGCGGCGTCGAACCGGAGGTCCCGTGGCGACGTGGACGGGGGTGGGAGCGTCGGCCCATCCACGGTGGTGACTGCTCCGAATTGCTGGACGTCACGCTCCGTCGGCATGAGAGGAAGCGGCATGGCAGCAACGCGGAACTGGCGGCTGATGCTCTGAGCATCGTCGGATCGGACCGGCGGGCCGGTTGCACGGCATGACGTGGCCGGCCTTGTCGGTAGCCTGTCCGCTGTGACGGGCTTCGAGTGGGCCACGCTGTCGGCGGCGCGCCAGGCGAGGATCGACGCGGTGCCCGAGATGGTGCGGCACGCGCTGCGGGTGCTGGAGGACCTCCTCGAGGAGGCCGACCACGCGTGCACGTTCACCCTCGACGTGGCGCCGCTGACCGTCGACGGCGTGGCCGCGACCGTCGCGGCGATGCTCCCGCAGCGCTGCGAGGTCGCCGCGCTCGTGCCGGTGCCGGACTGGCCCGAAGCGGTCGGTGCGGCGCTGCCCGGGTTCTTCGTCCCGGGCAGGCAGCCGCAGGCGTGGGAGCGCGGGGCGGCGCCGCGGGTGCTCGCCGAGGCGCTGGCCGGGTGGGTCGTGGCGTTGCTGGCGCGGCTCTGGCCGCACGACGCCGAGGCGTGGGAGCTCACCGTGCGGACCCGCGACTGGTACGAGGCCGCCTACGTCGACCTGGTCGTGCGTGTCGAGGGCCGCGTGTGGCTGCTGCACCTGGGCGTCAGCGACTGAGGCTCACTCCGGCACGGTGACCCGTCTGGTGGCGTGCCGGCGGCCGGTGCGGATCTGCTCGATGTGGCCGCAGTAGCACTCCAGGTCCAGCAGGACGCCGGTGTCGGTGTTGCGCAGGTTGCGGATGCGGCGCTCGGAGAGCAGGACGCGGGACCCGTGGGCGGGGCAGTCGATGACGAACATGGCTACAGCCTGGTCCGGTCGGGCGGGTTTCGACAGTGGCAGACCTGCACAGGATCGCAGGTTTTCTGCCATCATGGCGGGATGAGTCACCACCCCTTCCGCAACGTCGCCGTGTACCTGCATGAGGGCACCGGGGCGTTCGGCGCCGGCATCGTCAGCGAGATCTTCGGCTACGACCGCCGGGCGCGGGGGTTGCCGGGGTTCGACTTCGCCGCGTGCACCGACCGGCCGGGCCCGGTCGTCACCGACGGCGGGCTCAGGTTGCTGGTCGAGCACGGCCTGGACCGGCTCGCCGAGGCCGACCTGGTGCTGGTGACGTCGTGGGAGCACTTCGACGTGGAGCCGTCGCCGGAGGCGCTCGCCGCGATCAGGACGGCGTACGAGCGCGGCGCCACCATCGCCGGGCACTGCACCGGGACGTACGTGCTGGCCGCCGCCGGGCTGCTCGACGGCCTGCGGGCCACGACCCACTGGCGCTGGGCGGACGCCTTCGCGGCGCGGTTCCCGGACGTGAAGCTGGTGCCGGAGGTGCTCTACGTGGACGAGGGGCGCATCGTCACCGGCGCCGGTGCGGCCGCCGGGGTCGACATGTGCCTGCACCTGCTGCGCCGGGAGTACGGGGCGGCGGTCGCCAACGGCATCGCCCGGGACATGGTCGTGCCGCCGCACCGCGACGGCGGGCAGGCGCAGTACGTGGCGGCGCCGGTGCCGGCCGACTGCGACGACGAGCGGCTGGCGGAGGTGCTCGGCTGGGCCCGTGAACACCTGCACCTGCCGCTGACTGTGGAGGTCCTCGCCGGCCGGGCGCTGATGAGCCAGCGGTCGTTCGCCCGCCGGTTCGCCGCCGCGACGGGCTCGACGCCGCACGCGTGGGTGCTGTCGCAGCGGCTGCACCGCGCCGAGGAACTGCTCGAGACGGCGGACCTGCCGATCGAGGAGGTGGCCCGGCAGGTCGGCTTCGGCACCGCGGCGACACTGCGGGAGCAGTTCGTCCGCCGCCGG
This sequence comes from Dactylosporangium cerinum, assembly GCF_042653625.1. Lineage (NCBI taxonomy): Bacteria > Bacillati > Actinomycetota > Actinomycetes > Micromonosporales > Micromonosporaceae > Dactylosporangium > Dactylosporangium cerinum. The sequence goes on from NZ_JBHSIU010000011.1 coordinate 26,745, forward strand.
GGCATCCCGCCGCGGGCGTACCGCAAGGCCTTCGCCACCTGAGCCGCGACCGGGTGTATTCCGCCGATCCGGTTGACGGTGGAAATGAAAACCGATACCACTAAGGCGTGAAGACTGCTTTCGTGGGCAAGGGCGGCAGTGGCAAGACCACGCTCGCCGCCCTCTTCGCCCGACATCTTGCCGAGGACAGCGAGCCCCCGGCGCTGCTGGCGATCGACGCGGACATCAACCAGCACCTGGCGGCGGCGCTCGGTGCCGGCCCGGACGAGGCGGCGGACCTGCCCGCGCTCGGCGACCACCTCGATCTGATCAAGGATTACCTGCGCGGGGACAACCCGCGGATCACCGGGGCCGCGGCGATGCTGAAGACGACCCCGCCCGGGGTGGGCTCGCGGGTGATCGGGGTGGCCGCGGCCAACCCGATCTACGATCGCCTCGTCGCGCCGGTCGGCGGGGTGCGGCTGGCGGTGACCGGGCCGTTCGCGGAGGACGACCTCGGCGTCGCCTGTTACCACTCCAAGGTCGGCGCGGTCGAGCTGCTGCTCAACCACATGGTCGACGGGCCGGGTGAATACGTGGTGGTCGACATGACCGCGGGCGCCGACTCGTTCGCGTCCGGGCTGTTCACCCGGTTCGACCTGACGTTCCTGGTGTGCGAGCCGACGGTGCGCAGCGTCGGGGTCTACCGGCAGTACGTCGGCTACGCCCGCGACCACGGGGTGCGGGTCGCGGTCGTCGGCAACAAGGTCGAGGACGCCGGCGACGTGGCGTTCCTGCGCGAGCAGGTCGGTGCGGACCTGCTGTGCTGGATCGGCCGGTCCGGGTTCGTCAAGGCCGCCGAACGCGGGCGGCACCTGCCGGTCGGTGACCTGGAGGCGGCCAACACCGCCGCGCTGCGCACGATGCGCGCGGCGCTGGACGGCTGCGAGAAGGACTGGGTCCGGTACGCGGCGCAGGCCGCCGACTTCCACGCCCGCAACGCGGCCGCCTGGGGCAACGCCCGGGCCGGCGCCGACCTCACCGCCCAGATCGACCCCGACTTCGTCCTGTGCCCGGCGACCGTCGCCGCGCACTGAAAGCCCCGAAAAGGAGCAACATGTCTCTCGACGTACCGACCGCACTGCTGGAGCGGGCCGAGGCCGGCCCGGTCGACGACGCCGAGTTCGTCGCCTGCGTGCGCGACTCGCTGCCGTACGCCTGGACCGTGATCAGCGGCGTCGCCGGCCAGGTGGAAGCGACCGGCGCGGACTTCGCCGACCATGAGATCCCGCCGCCGAGCGAGGCCGAGCGCGGCCAGCTGCTGCGCGCGCTCGCCAGCGACGCGATCCGCGGCGGCCTGGAGCGGCACTTCGGGGTGCGCCTGGCGTTCCAGAACTGCCACCGCGTCGCCGCGTTCGCCCCGGCGGCGGTCGGCGGCGAGCGCTACCAGGCGTTCGTCTCGCCCCGCGGTCAGCTGCTCAACCAGTCGCCGGAGCTCCGCGACTGCTGAGCCCGCGCATGCGCACATAGCGATCCTTTGGCTCGTTATTGAAAATGAAAACCACTACAGTCTGACTCCTGAACGGCCTGACGTTGAGGAGTACCGACGTGAAACTGCGATCACTCGTGGCAGTCGCCACGCTCATGAGCCTGGTGTCCGGAACCGCCGCCTGCGGCGAGGCGGCGCAACCGGCGGGAACGGGCACCAGGCTCTCCGTGGTGGCGACCACGACCCAGGTCGCCGACTTCGCCCGCACCATCGGCGGCGACCGGGTCACCGTCACCCAGATCCTCAAGCCCAACATCGACCCGCACGACTACGAGCCCACCCCGGCCGACCTGACCGCCATCGGCGCCGCCGACGTGCTCGTCAAGAGCGGCGTGGGCGTGGAGCACTGGCTCGACGCGACGATCACGGCGACCGGCTTCCGGGGCACCCTCGTCGACGCCAGCACCGGGGTGACGATCCGCCGGGCCGAGGGTGAGGACGACCCGCACATCTGGCACAACCCGCGCAACGCCAAGATCATGGCGCAGAACATCGAGAAGGCGTTCGCCGCCGCCGCATCGGCCGACGCGGCCACGTTCGCGCAGCACCTGGCCGACTACAGCGCGAAACTGGACGCCCTCGACGCCGACATCGCCGCGAAGATCGACAAGCTGCCCGCCGGCAACCGCAAGCTGGTCACCAACCACGACGCGTTCGGGTACTACATCGACCGCTACCAGCTGGAGTTCGTCGGCTCGATCATCCCCAGCTTCGACACCTCCGCCGAGCTGTCCGCCCGGGACGTCGACGACATCGTGGCGAAGATCCGGCAGACCGGCGCGAAGGCCGTGTTCTCCGAGAGCTCACTGCCACCGAAGACCGCCGAGGCGATCGCCCGGCAGGCCGGGGTCAGGGTCGTGGCCGGTGAGGACGCCCTGTACGGCGACACCCTTGGCCCGGAGGGCTCCGCCGGCGACACGTACCTCAAGATGATGGAACACAACACCGACACGATCGTGCGAGCCCTGGGTGCCTGACGTGGCCCTGCGCATCGAGCGCGTCGCGGTCGCCTACGACGGCCGGACCGTGCTGCAGGACATCGACGGGCAGGTGCTCGCCGGCGAGACCGTGGCGCTGATCGGCCCGAACGGCGCCGGCAAGTCCACCCTGATCAAGGCCGCCCTCGGCCTGGTCCCGGTGGCGTCGGGCACGATCACCGTGCTGGGGCGCCGACCCGCCGAGGCCCGCCGCGACGTCGCCTACGTCCCGCAGGCCGACACCCTCGACCCGCAGTTCCCGATCTCGGTGGCGCAGGTCGTGCTCATGGGCCGCTACCGCCGGGTCGGCTGGCTGCGCCGCCCCGGCCGGGCCGACCGGCGGATCGCCGCCGACGCGCTCGACCGGGTCGGCCTCGCCGGCCTGGCTCGCGCGCGGTTCGGCACCCTCTCCGGCGGCCAGCGGCAACGGGTGCTGCTCGCCCGGGCGATCGCCCAGCAGCCGCGGCTGCTCCTGCTGGACGAGCCGTTCAACGGGGTCGACGCGGTCAGCCAGGACGCGCTGCTGGACGCGATCGGCGCGCTCAAGCAGCAGGGCGCCGCGGTCCTGATCAGCACCCACGACCTGACCCTGGCGCACCTGGCCTGCGACTGTGCCTGCCTGCTCAACCGGCACATGCACGGATTCGGACCGGTCGACGAGATCCTCACCCCCGACCTGCTGCTCGCCGCGTACGGCGCCGCGTCATGAACGCGCCGTTCATGCTCCGCGCCCTCGCCGAGTTGCTCCTGCTGGCCGTCCTCGCCGGGCCGGTGAGCACGTTCGTGCTGATCCGCCGGCTCGGGTTCGTCGCGGACACGGTGACCCACACCGTCTTCCCGGGCGTCGTCATCGGATTCCTTGCCGGCGGGGCCGGGGGCGTGTTCCCCGGGGCGCTCGTCGCGGCGGCGCTGACCGCGGTGCTGCTCACCCTGCTCACCCGCGCGCAGCGGGTCACCGACGACACCGCGCTGGCCGTCCTGCTCGCTGCGATGTTCGCGGTCGGTGTGGTGCTGGTGTCGCGGCGCACGACGTACCGTGCCGACCTCACCGCCTTCCTGTTCGGCCGGTTGCTGGCCGTCACGCCGGCGCAGCTGGCCCAGACCGCGGTCGTCGGGCTGCTCGTGCTCGCCGCGCTCGGGCTGCTGGCCAAGGAGCTCAGGCTGCGCGCGTTCGACCCGCAGGCCGCCGCCGCCATGGGATACCGGGTGTGGGCCCTCGACCTGGTGCTCAACCTGAGCATCGCGTTCGTCGTGGTCGCGGCCGCCCAGTCGGTCGGCACGATCCTCGTCGTCGCGTTGCTGGTCCTGCCGGCCGCGACGGGCCGGCTCCTCTCCGACCGGCTCGCCGTCATCACCGCGGTCGGTGTGCTCGCCGCTGCGGCCGCCGGCTACCTGGGGCTCGCGGTGAGCTACCGGGCCTCCGTCACCTACGGGCTGCGACTGGCCGGCGGTGCCACCGTCGTGCTCACCCTCGTCGCGCTGTACCTGCTCGCGCTGCTCGTCGCGCGGTTCATCGCACCGCTGACAGCACGGTTCGTCGCACGGTTCGGCCGGCCTGGGAGGGACGCCGATGCCGTCGCTTGACGTGGCGTTCAACCGTGCCCTCATCGAGGCCGTCCTTGTCGGCGCGGCGGCCGGGCTGCTCGGCGTCCAGGTCGTGCTGCGGCGCCTGTCGTTCTTCACGATGGCCATGACCCACGCCACGTTCCCCGGTGTCGTCGTGGCGGCGGTCGCCGGCGTGAACCTGTACCTCGGCGGCGCCGGTGCCGGACTGCTCGCCGCGCTCGCCGTCGTTGCCCTGTCCCGGCGCCGCGGCCACGACCCGAGCACCGCGACCGCCGTGGCCCTCGCCGCCGCGTTCGCGCTGGGCGTCGCGCTGCTGTCGGCGCAGGCCGGCTTCACGAAGGACCTGACCGCGTATCTGACCGGCTCGATCCTGACCGTCACCCGCCAGGACCTCGGCGTCGCCGCGGCCGTCACCGCCGCCGTGGCCCTGGTGCTGGCGGCCGGGCACAAGGCCCTGACGTACACGGCGTTCGACCACGCCGGGGCCAGGGCGGCGGGGTACCGCACGGCGGCGATCGACCTGGGCGTCCTGCTGCTGATCTCGGTGGTCGTCGCCACCGCCGTCCCCGCGGTCGGCACCATCCTCACCCTGGCCCTCGTCGTCGCCCCGGCCGCCGCGGCCCGGCTGTGGACCGACCGGATCGGCACCATGACCGCGCTCGCCGTCGCGGTCGCGGTCACCAGCGCCGTCGCCGGCCTGCTGCTGTCGCGCGCCTGGGACGTCGCGGCCGGCGGGGCGATCAGCCTCACCGCCGCGACCGTCTTCGCGGTGTCCCTGCTGATCGCCCGGCGCCGGTATTAGGCGGCACATAGCTCTGTGGATCCAGTTCGCCGGGGTCGTCAACGCCACCTTCGACGTGAAAGGAACTTCCGCATGAGCACGTTGGCAGAATCCGTTGACGACCTCCTTGCTGTCGCCGACCGGCAGTGGCGTCCACCGGCGTCCACCGGCTGACGCTCGGCGCCGACCTGCGCGCCGAGCTCGAAGCAGCGCAGGCCGACGGTCTCGCCTCGGCAGAGCTGCTCGGCGCGGACCCCGCCGGGTTCGCGCGCCGGCTCGCCGAGAAGGCCGGCGTCGAGCGGTCCAGGCGGGGGACCGGTGTGCGACTGCGGCGCCGCCCCGGTTGCACTTCGCCGCGGGTCCGGTCAGTCGTGCTCGTCGGGTTGCTGGGCGCGACCCATGTAGGCCAGCGTGATCTCCTCCAGGTCGAGGCGCTGCACGTGCGGTGCGGCGCCCGGGACCGGCAGCGTGGACCGCACGGTCAGGGTGCTCTGGCGGTCGGTGTGCTGCGCCTGGATGATCTCGGTGCCGTCGGGCAGGCCGTCGGGGTCGCCGAACGGGCGCAGCAGCCGGTAGTGGGTGGCGAGGATGTCCTCGACCGGACCGGCGAGCTGGACCCGCCCGCGGGTCAGGACGATCAGCTGGTCGCAGATCCGCTCCAGGTCGCTGATCAGGTGCGAGGACAGCACGACCGTGGCCTTGAGGTCGGCGACGAGCTGCATCAGCCGCCGCAGGAACTGCCGCCGGGCCAGCGGATCCAGCGCCGCGACCGGCTCGTCGAGCACCAGCAGCTCGGGGCGCTTCGCGGCGACGAGTGCCAGGGCGAGCTGGGCCCGCTGGCCGCCGGAGAGCTGGCCGGCCTTGCGTTTCAGGTCGCCGCGCAGCGGCTGCAGGTGCTCGTCGGCGAGCCGCTGGTCCCAGCGCGGGTTGAGCTTGGCGCCGAGCCGCAGGTGCTCGGCCACGGTGAGGTTCTCGTACAGCGGGGTGTTCTGCGCGACGAAGCCGACGCGGGCCAGGTGCGCGGCGCTGACGCCGGGCCGGGCACCGAGGACGCTGATGGTGCCGGTGGACGGCTCCAGCAGGCCGCAGATCAGGGATAGCAGGGTCGACTTGCCGGCGCTGTTGGGCCCGACCAGGCCGACGACGCTGCCTTCCGGGATCTCCAGGGTGCAGTCGGCCAGCGCGTCGCGCTGCCCGTATCGCAGGCCGAGGCCGACGGCCTCGACGGCGTGGCTCATCGCTTCGCCCCCAGGGCGGTGCGGAACGTCGTCTTGAACAGCGCTTCGATGTTCTCCGCGTCGAGCCCCGCCTTGTAGGCCTTCGCGAACCACTGCAGCAGCTCCTGCCGCAGCGGTTCGTGGGCCGGCAGGGAGTCGTCGACGAGGCTGCGGGTCACGAACGTGCCGACGCCCTGGCGGGCGGTGACCAGCCCCTCGTGCTCGAGCTCGCGGTAGGCCTTGAGCACCGTGTTGGGATTGATCGCCAGGCTGGCGACGACTTCCTTGACCGTCGGCAACTGGTCTCCGACGGACAGCATGCCGAGGCGCAGCGCGTGCCTCACCTGCTGGACCAGCTGCACATACGGTGCAACACCGGAGCGGACGTCCAGTTGGAAGTCGATCAAGCCATCACCACCATTTACCTAATATGGTAGCTGATACGGCCCGCCCCACATTCCACAAAGGACGTTGCCGCGCCGGGTCAGCCCCGCACGTGCCGTATCCGCCAGAACGCCAGCCCCGCCAGGAGCAGGCCGAGCCCGGTGAACGCGCCGAACTCGATCCACTGGAACGACCAGTACCGGCTGGCGGGCTGCGCCTCCAGGTCGAAGTGCAGGTTCTTCGAGGCGATGCAGCGCTCCACCTGCTGCCACCCGTCGGCCGAGGTCGCCGCCTCGTCGGAGAGGCAGTCCTGCACGTCCGTGGCGCGGACCTCCGTGCCACCGGCGTTGCGCAGCGACGTGCGGCCGGTCAGCGTGAGGGCGCCCGGGATGGAGTAGCCGGTGATGGACAACGGGTTGCTGCTGGGGATGTCCAGCGACCCGCCGCGGGCCCGGGTCTCCGCGTTGTAGGCCACGGACACCGTGACCGGCGCCCGCAGGTAGGGCCGGACCAGGGTCGGCGCGAGCACCTGCACGACGCCGATGATGAGCAGGGTGACCGCCATCGCCGGCACCGTGCGGCGGGTGACCATGCCGAGGAACGTGCCGAGGACGAACGCGAACACGATGTAGCCGAGCGGCGCGATGTTGCGCGACGCGAACGACATCTGGTCGAAGCGGTTGCCGCCGACCAGGTCGTACCTGCTGGCCGCCCAGGTGAGCAGGACGCTCAGCGTCCCCGTCACCACCAGGCTCACCAGGCCGATGAGGCCGAGCTTGATCGCCAGCCAGTAGGTGCGCGTCACGCTCTGGTTCCACACCAGCCGGTGGGTGTTGGTCTCCAGCTCGCGGGTGATCAGCGGCGTGCCCCAGAAGACCCCGATGACCGCGGGCAGGGCCATGAGCACGATCGACGGGATCGTCACGAGCCCGCGGTGGTCCCGGATGAACGAGGCCGTCGCGTCGTCGATGAGGCAGCCCTTGGCCGCGACACAGCCGACGATGTCGCTGTCATACGCGTCGCGGATCGTGACGCCGAGATACAGCAGGTATGCCACGAGCGCGGCGAGCAGGCCGGCCGTGGCCAGGAACTGGCCACGGAACTGACGCCAGGTGAGCCAGATCATCGCAATGTCTCCAGGGCCGGCGAGTGGTGGGAGGAGGCGCCCGACGGGTCGGTCGCCCGGGTCATGTAGGCGAGCACCATCTCCTCGAGGTCGAGCCGCTCCGCGCCGGCGAACGACTGCGGGAGCGGCGCGGTGCCGGTCCGGCGCACCACGAGGGTGCTCTGCCGGCTGCGGTGCTCGGCGCTGATGACGTCGAACCCGGGCGGCAGGTTCGCGACGTCGTCGCGCGACCCGACGATCCGGTAGTGCACGCTGAGCAGGTCGTCGACCTCACCGGCGAGCTGCACGCGGGCCGAGGCCAGCAGGACCAGGTGGTCACAGACCCGCTCGAGGTCGCTGAGCAGGTGCGACGACAGGATCACGGTGACCTCGAGCTCGCTGACGAACTCCATGAGGTGCTGCAGGAACTGACGGCGCGCGAGCGGGTCGAGCGCCGCGACGGGCTCGTCGAAGATGAGCAGCTCCGGCCGCTTCGCCGCGGCGATGGTCAGCGCGAGCTGGGCCCGCTGCCCGCCGGAGAGCCGGCCGGCCTTCTGGCTGGGGTCCAGGCCGACCTGGGTGATCCGCCGGCGGGCGAGCTGCTCGTCCCACCGCTTGTTGAGGCGGGCGCCGAGCCGCAGGTGGTCGCCGACCGACAGGCCCGCGTAGACCGGCGTGTCCTGGGCGACGAACCCGACCCGGGCCAGCTGCGAACCGTTGGCCGCGGGGCGGCTGCCGAGGACCTCGATGGTGCCCGAGGTCGGCTCGATCAGGCCGCTGGTCAGCCCGAGCAGCGTGGACTTGCCGGCGCCGTTCGGCCCGACCAGGCCGACGACCCGTCCGGCCGGGATGTCCAGGTTGGCCTCGACGAGCCCGGGGTGGCGTCCGTAGCGCTTCGTCAGTCCGTCAGCACGCAGGACAGCTGTCATCTCGCACCCTCGTGGCCTTTCTCGATGTCGTCTCGGACAGGGGATCGGTGCAGGGGATCGGTGCGGGTTCGACGGGTCGACGCGGCAGGTGCCGGGCCGTGGGCCACCGGGTCGCAGCGGACGGGATCCGGGCGATGCCGGCCCCTAGAACAACCTAACTCGTAGATAACTAGCACCGTAGCACAATGCCGCTCGCCGGATGACCCGTCCCGACCGTGGAGATCGGATGGCGTCAATGGCGGCGGCACTGGCGGCATGCCCCCGTGCAGCGGAAGGCCCTCGCCACGGCAGGGTGGGCGAGGGCCTTCCAGTGCGTTGCGGGAGGTCGGTCGGACGTCGCCACCGGGACGCGCCGCGGCGTCCCGGTGACCGGGTCAGGCCTCGTCGACCGGGCGGCCGAAGGTGATGGCCTCCCGGACGGCGGGCGGCGTGGTGTCGTGCAGGGCGCGGTCCGGGCGCGCCCCGAGCGCGTCGTTGACGGTGGCGAAGGCCAGCCGCAGCGCCACGAACACCGTCATGGTGAAGACCTGCGAGTCGGTGAACCCGGCGTCGCGCAACCGCTGCACGTCCTCGGCGGTGGTGGCGTTCGGGGTGCGGGCGACCTTGCGCGCCCAGTCGGCCATGACCCGCTCGGCGTCGGTCAGCCGGTCGTCGGTGCCGGCGATGACCCCGGCGGCGGTCCCCGCGTCGCTGACCCCGGCGAGCTTGCCGCCCCACGACAGGGCGCAGTAGGAGTCACCGGCCGCCGACGCGCAGGCGACGACGAGGATGCCACGCTGCCGCAGACTGAGCCGGTCGGTCGCGTTGGCCTGTCCGATGAGGTCGAACAGGCCCTGCATGGTGGCCGGCTGGTAGCCCCACAGGCGCGAGACGTTCATGACGAACCCGAGCTCGGCGAGGTCCTCGTCGAGCATGCGCTGCGCTGCGGCGGTCGCCTCCGGGGCGACGAGAAATCCGATGGTGTCCACCACACGAGTCTCGCCGACGGACGGTGCCGGCCGGATGCACCTCCGGCCGGCACCATCGCGTGTCACGGCCGCAGGCGGAACGTCTGCGCGGGACCGCTGGTGCAGGTCCACTGCTGCAGCCAGGCGCCGTCCGCAGTGGAGACGTCGCGGACGTCGAGGCACTTGCCGCTGTTGCGGGCGGTGAACCGGTAGAGGCCGTTGCCGAGGTGGACGGGCTGCCACTGCTGGTTGGTGCCGCCCACGTAGGCCCACAGGTGGACCTGGGTGCCGTCGCCGGTCGCGCCGGCGCCGCCGTTGACGTCCCAGACGAGGTTTGTGGCGTGCCGGCTGACGACCTGGTAATAGCCGTTGCCGGTCGGGCGGAACTGCCACTGCTGGTTGCCGGCGGCCGGGACGCCGCAGGTCCACTGCTGCAGGACGGTGCCGTTGGCGGTGCCGCGGTCGGCGTCGTCGAGGCACTTGCCGCTGTTGGTGTTGATCACCTGGTACCAGGCGGCGGGGTCGATCGACGTCACCGGCGGGGTGCGGTGGTGGCGGCGGCGAGGCCGAGCACCAGCCCGGGAATGGTGAGCTTTCGCCACAAATTGCGCTGACGAGGGGGCATGCGTCCTCCTGCGAGGCTGACGATGGGGTGTGCGTGCCTTGGCGGGGCACCGGGGTCCTGAAACGTTTGTAACAGCACCTGTAACGGGTGGGAAACAAGAGAAGCACCTCGATTTGACCCTGTCAACGGTTCTGAGAAGGGCGCTATATTGCCCCGTATGAAACAAGGGGATGAAACAAATGGCTAGCCGTGGCGTGACGGTCCGGGAGGTCGCCGCCGAGACCGGGCTGTCGATCGCGACGGTGTCCCGCGTACTGAACGGCTACGCGCACGTCGCACCGCAGACCCGCGAACTGGTCCGGGCGGCGATGGAGCGGCTCGGCCCGCACGCCCCCCGCCCGCGGGCCGGCGGCTCCCGCGCGGACCCGGCGCAGCCGCGCGCGGTCTTCGTGCGCTGCCCGTATCAGCTCACCGACTACTTCGGGCTGATCGTGTCCTCGATCGCGGAGACGCTGCAGCGGCACGGCCGGCACGCAGTGCTCGACGCCGGCCAGTTCGCCCAGCAGGAGGACGTGCTGCCGGGCCTCGCCGAGCGGCCCGGCGTCGGCGGCGCCATCCTCATCCTGCCGCCGGAGCCGAGCGGGCAGCTGGAACAGCTCAACGCCACCGGGTTCCCGTTCGTCGTCGTCGACCCGCGCACCCGGCCGCCACGGGACATCCCGGCGGTCTCGGCCGCGCACTTCGCCGGCGCCCGGGCCGTGACGGAGCACCTGCTGCGCCTCGGCCACCGCCGCATCGGCGTCCTGGCCGGACCCGACAACTGGCTCGCCGGCAAGGCCCGCCTCGCCGGGCACGCCTCCGCCCTCGCCGACGTCGGCCGGCTCGTCGACCGCGAGCTGGTGCGCGCCGCCGAACCGACCGCGCAGTTCGGCCACCACGCCGCCGGTGAACTGCTCGAACTACCCGATCCACCCACCGCGATCATCGGCTTCAACGACAAGGTGGCCACCGGCGTCCTCACCGCCGCCGTCACCCGCGGCCTCCGGGTCCCGGCCGACCTGTCGGTCACCGGTTTCGACGACATCGACCTGGCGCAGGCCACGACCCCGCCGCTGACCACGGTCCGGCAACCCCTGGAGGAGATGGGCCGGATGGCGGTGAGCCTGATCATCCGGCTGCTGGACCGTCACCAGCTCGAAGGACTGCACGTCGAGCTGTCCACCGAGCTGGTGATCCGCGGCACCACCGCCCCGGTCAAGGGGTCAGGCTGAGCCGGCGATCGAGCGGGCCACCTCGTCGACCGGGGCGAGCAGGACCGTCTCCACCGGCAGCTTCGCCAGGGAGTCGACGTCGAACCGGCTGTCCAGCTCGGTCACCGTGGCCTGGATCTCGTCGAGGCGGGTGCCGGTGGCGTCGAGGATCTCGCTCAGGTGCGCCGCCTCCGCGGTGTCGTGCAGGCCGACGTGCAGCAGCGTCAGGGCGTTGATCCGGGCGCCGGTCAGCTCGGGCACCAGCAGGACCAGGCGGCCGTCGCGGGCGCCGCGGACCAGGCGCACCATCCGCGACTGCACCGCCAGCCACTTCGAGCCGCTCAGGTCCGCGCCGTTGCCGGCCCGGCTGGGCAGGCCCTCGGACACCCCGGAGCGGCGCACGACCCGGATGGTGGTGCGCTGCGGGGACCAGCCCAGCTGATACCGGGTGGCGCCGTCGACGTGGTCGACGACCCGGGCGAAGGCCCGCAGCGCGACCAGCACCGAGTAGCTCATCGTCGACGGGTCGGCACCGACGCCGGCGATCGCCCGGGTCAGCGGGTTGTCCACCAGGTCCGAGTCGCCGCGGGAGGTGCCGACGGTCACGGTCTTGGCCTGGTGCTTGACGGAGTCGATCGAGCGGGTCAGCTCGTCGACGGCGCCGGTGATCCGGGCCCGGGTGAAGTCGATCGGGTCGGCGGCCACCCTGGGTGCGGTGACCAGCGAACCGCCGTGCCGCAGCAGCAGCGCCGTGTCGGACAGGCGCAGCGCGGTGTCGCTGGACAGCACCCCGCGCATCGTGCCCTCGGCGGCGTCGGCGAGGAACGGGTGCAGATCCGTGCAGGCCCGCTCGAGGTCCTGCAGGGCGACCTGTCCGCTGTCGACCGACAGTTCCAGGGCCGCGAGCGCGCCGCGCAACGGATCGGCCTTCGCGTCGATCGCCCGCGCGGTGTGATACGAGAAGAGGTGGCCGGCCGCGGTGCTGAGGATCCAGGCGAACACCGGGTGCGCGGCCGGGACCCGCACGACCCACTCGGTGGCCCACGGCACGTCCATGCCCTCGTCGACGATGATCACCGGCGCGTTGCGGTGCGCGGCGAAGATGTCGACCTCCTTGGCCAGGTCGCGCACCTGGCCGGGCGGGGTCCCGGCGGCGCAGATGAGGATGAACGCCTCGGCGGAGAGGTCGACGTGCTTCTTGTCCTCCACCGCGTCGGTGGAGATGGTCTTGTAGCACAGCTCGGACAGCTTGATCCGGGCCTCCTCGGCGGCGACCCGGTTGGGTCCCGACCCGACCACGGCCCAGTGCGGATAGCGCAGCGCGACCTCGCTGATCCGGGCGATCACGGGCTCCTGGGCGCGCAGCTCGGCGAGCTGGTTGGGCATCTCCAGCAGCGCGTGCAGCAGGGTGTCCTCGAGCTCCGCCGCCAGCCGGCCGCAGACCCGGGCGAGGTGCAGGCCCAGCACCGAGCCGGTGGCGACCTGCGAGTAGAACGCCTTGGTCGAGGCGACCGCCATCTCGACGTCGCGGCCGTCGGAGGTGTACAGCACGCCGTCGCTCTTGTGCGCCAGGTCGCTGTCGCGCCGGTTGACGATGCCCAGCACCGACGCGCCCCGGGCCCGGACCATGTCGACGGCCCGGTTGGTGTCGGTGGTGGAACCGGACTGGCTGACCGCCACGATGCACACCGAGGACATGTCGGGCCGCAGGCCCCACGCCGACAGCTCGGTGGCGGGCATCGCCTCGACCGCGATCGCCGGCTGCAGCAGCGGGCGGACCACGTTGGCGATGCCGCGGCAGGCGACGGCCGCGGTCCCCTGACCGATGAAGAGCAGCTCGGTGATCTCCCCGGCGGCGAAGCGGTCGCGCAGCTTGCGGGGCAGCGACGCCTCGCCGAGCACGGTGGTCAGGTGCTCGCCGCCGGTCACGATCCGGCCGCGGAGGCTGCGCCGGAACGACGACGGCGCCTCGGTGATCTCCTTGACCAGGTAGTGCTCGAACGAACCGCGGGCGACGTCACGCGTGGTGATCTCGGCCGTCGACACGTGCTCCTCGGTGACCGGCACCGGCCGGCCCAGCACCGTGAACCGCTCCACGGCCGCGAGGGTGCCGGCGCCGGCGCGGCTGAGCGCCACCACGGTGCCGTGCTCGCCGTCGCCGTCCACGACCGCCCCGTCCAGGCGCAGGTAGCGGTCGGTCCAGCCGACCAGCCCGTACACCTCGCTCGCGACGATGAAGCAGGCCGGTGCGAAGCCGACGTAGAGCCCCTGGCCGCTGCCGCGCACCGCGAGCAGCAGCCGGTCCGGGTCGGCGTCGCTCTGCGCGGCGATGGCGAACGAGCCGTGGAACCTGCGGATCGAGGCGGCGAACGCCTGGATCGGGTCGGTGCCGGCGTCCAGCTCGCGGCGCAGCATCACCGGGATGACCTTGGCGTCGGTGGTGATGCCGGCCTCGTCGACCGGCAGGTCCAGGGTCTCCCGCAGGTCGAGGTGGTTGTCGATGTCGCCGTTCAGCACGGCCGTCGCGTAGCCGCGGCCGCCCTGGGTGCGGGTGGCGCTGTCGACCGGGTGCGCGTTGGCCTCGCTGATCCGCCCGACGCTCGCCCACCGGGTGTGCGCGAGCACGGTGACCCGGGCGCTGGGCATGGCGAGCACCGCGTGCAGGAAGTCGTCGGCCTCGATCGCGGCGCGGAGGAACGCGACGTTGTCGCCGAGCCGGCCGATGATCGAGGCCCGCTTGTAGACCAGCGTCAGGCCCGTGTCCAGCAGCGTCACCGCCGTGTGGCCATAGCTGGGGTCGGTGCGCCCGGAGTGCAGCCCGGCCGCCGCGGCCCGGTCCGCCGCGTCGAGGGTCACCCAGACCTGCAGGCCGGCGGAGTCGCGGCCGCGGACCTCGAGCCGGTCGATCGCCTCGAGGGTCGCGTCGATCGCGAGGCACGCGCGGCCCACGTTGACGTCGGTGAGCCCGCCGCGGGCCAGCCGGCTGACCCGCTCGGCCACCTGGATCCGGTCGTTGGTGATGGTCCACAGCAGGTCCCGGGCCTGCCCGGCGAGCCGCTGGACCGACTCCAGCTGCTCGGGGTCCAGGACCTGCCCGCCCTCGTCGAGCCCGCGGTCCAGCGCGTCGAGCCACGCGATGTGCCCGTCGACCTTGGCCTGCAGTCGCGTGCGCAGGGTCGCGTCGACCGTCAGCCGGTAGCACCCGGTCGGCTCGGTGTGCAGCGCCACCGCCGCCGACAGGTCCTTCACCAGCACACCGAGGAGGCCGGTCAGCCCGGCGTGCGCCGCCGCAGCGGCCGGGTCGGCCGCCGGGGGCTCGGGCACGCTGTCCAGCAGCTGCGTTGCGGTGACCTCATCGAGCTGGACGCTGTAGTCCGGCACCGCGGCGACGATCCCACACACCTCGTAAACCCCTTTGCTGCCTGCCCGATGCGCCTTGGCGCCGTCCCAGGGCAAGACGCTAGCAGCGATCGCCCATCCGTGGTGCGCGCAACATCGTTCACGGCGTCGCCAGGCGATCACCGACATCGGATAACCGCAGCTCAGGATGGCTGTAAAATCGCGCATGTCAGATGCGCGATTTGCTCGTGCGGTGCTCGGTAGGCGCCCGGTTCGCTGCCGAGCGTAGCGGCCATAGAAGCGCACGGTGACTGATTCAGGTCGGCGGCCGGGACGGGAGCGGCTGCCGCGCGCGGTCGCGCAGGTGGCCGAGCAGCTCGAGGACGGCCGGTGGGACGCGGGCCTGCCGGCGGTGCAGCGCCGCCATGGTGATGACGGTCGTGTCGCCTTTGATGGGTCTCGTCACGATCAGGCCGGCCCGCTCGAGGGGGTCGCCGAGCACGCTGTAGTCAGGCAGCAGGGTGAGGCCGATGCCCTCCGCGACCATCATCTTGCCCATCTCGGCGCCGTCGGTGGAGTGCCAGCGGGTGGGCAGGTCGGCGCCGAAGAGGCGGTGCGCGAACCGGTACATGAGATAGCCGGAACGCATCGCGACGAACCGTTCGGCGCGCAGGTCGTCGACGGTGACCTCGGCGCCGGCGGTGAGCGGGTGGCCGGCCGGCAGGACCGCGGCGGGGCTGCCGACCAGCAGCGGGGTCGCCTCCAGATCCGGGGGCACGTCGTCGCCGTCGAGCAGGTTGACCAGGCCCAGGTCGAGGGTGCCCTCGGCAAGGGCGACGTGGATCTCGTCCTGCTGCAGGTTGCGGACCTCGACGACGGCGGCGCTGTCGGCGGCCTGCAGGGCGCGCACGGCGGGCAGGACCAGCGCGGCGGTGCCCGCGTTGACGGTGCCGATGCGCAGCGTCCGGCGGGTGGTGCGCTGGTTGCCCGCGGCGGCCTTGAGCCGGTCGACCGCCTCCAGGACGTCGACGATCGGCTGGAGCAGCTCCTGGCCGGCGGCGCTGATGCGGGCGCCGGAGCGGTGCCGGTCCAGCAGGGCCACGCCGAGCTCCTGTTCGAGCTTGCGGATCGCCTCGCTGAGTGCGGGCTGCGACACGTGCAGTTGCTCGCTTGCGCGGCGCAGGGAGCCATGCCTGGTCACGGCGGCGAGGTACGTGAGCTGCTCGATGCGCATGCGCACTCCCAGGTGATCGGCGTCGTCGTCGGGGGCATCGACAACGCCTTCAACCCGGGGTCTTGCGCGTCGATACCCTACTAAGTCTATAGTATTTGCAGAGATACCCGAGGGGTCGCTGATGACACCTTGGCCAGCGGCCGGCCCGGCCCGATGAGGGCACCAACCCCCTCTGTCCCGCCGCACTGGAGAAGACGTATGCCCGAGCGACCCCTGCATTTCGCTGCCTTCAAGCCCGTCGGGACCCCGTCATGAGCGACAAGAAGCGGCTCATCCTCAACCTGTTCGAGATGAACTGCGTCAGCCACATCACCCACGGGCTGTGGCGGCTGCCGGACAACAACCGCGAGCGGTTCAACGACATCGAGTACTGGACGGAGCTCGCGCAGCTGCTGGAGGAGGGCGGCTTCGACGCGGTCTTCCTGGCCGACGTCATCGGCACCTACGACGTGTTCCGCGGCTCCGCGGCCACGGCCATCCGGCAGGGCCTGCAGATCCCCAACAACGACCCGGCCTCGGTGGTGCCGGCCATGGCCGCCGTCACCAAGCACCTGGGCTTCGGCATCACCTTCTCCACGACCTACGAGCCGCCGTTCGCGTGGGCCCGCCGGCTCAGCACCCTCGACCACCTCACCAAGGGGCGGGTCGGCTGGAACATCGTCACGTCCTACCTGCCCAACGCGGCCCGCAACTTCGGCCACGACGGCGAGGTCGAGCACGACAACCGGTTCGAACGGGCCGACGAGTACCTCGACGTGCTCTACAAGCTGTGGGAAGGCTCGTGGGACGAGGACGCGATCGTCGCCGACCGCGACGGCAACCGGTTCGCCGACCCCGCGAAGATCCGCCCGATCCACCACGAGGGCGAGTACTTCAAGGTCGAGGGGCCACACCTGCCGTCGCCCAGCCGGCAGCGCACACCGGTGCTGTTCACGGCGACCGCCAGCGCGGCCGGCACGAAGTTCGCCGGTAAGCACGCCGAGGTCGTCTTCACCGGCGGCCCGACCGCCGAGGCGCTGCAGAAGACGATCGCGGGCATCCGCGCGGCGGCCGTCGCCGCCGGGCGGCGCGCCGACGACGTCCGGTTTATCACCATCGCCGGCGTCGTCGTGGCGCCGACGGAGGCCGAGGCGAAGGAGAAGTTCGCCCGCTACCAGGAGCTCGCCAGCGCCGACGGCTACCTGGCCCACGCGAGCCTGCCCTGGGACCCGACGGCGTTCCCGCCGGACACGAAGGTCGGCGACGTCGCCACCGGACTCGAGGGCCGCCTCAGCCGGTTCCGGGTCATCGACCCGGAGCAGACGGTCGGCGAGCTGCTCGAAGGCTTCGGCGATCTCGGCCGCCAGCCGCTGCTCGCGGTCGGCGACCCGGAACAGGTCGCCGACGAGATCGAACGCTGGCTCGACGAGGTCGGCATCGACGGGATCAACCTGCTGCAGTACCACTCCCACGACACCGCCCGCGACTTCATCGACCTGGTCGTGCCGGTGCTGCGCGACCGTGGCCGGCTGCGCCGTGAGTACGACGAACGCGAAACCCTCCGCGACCGCATCTTCGGCGACGGTGACCGGCTGCCCGACCGGCACTTCGGCACCAGGTACCGCGGCGGCGCGCATCTCCCGGTGAGCGGCATCACCGACCCCTCCGATTCGAAGGACACACACTGATGACCAGACCGAACCGTGCCGGCCTGGCCGGCCTCGCCGTCGCGCTCCTCGCGACCGGGGCCCTGAGTGCCTGCGGCAGCGACCCTGCGGCCGGCGGCGGGACCCCGAAGACCGGCGGCACGATCGTCTACGGCCACGTCCAGGAACCGCCGTGCATCTTCGGCGGCTGGATCCAGCAGGCGTACATCTCCCGGCAGGTCCTCGACGGACTCGTGACCCTCGCCGAGGACGGCACCGTCAAGCCGTGGCTGGCGACGAAGTGGGCGGTGTCGCCGGACGGGACGAAGTACACGTTCACCCTCAAGGACGGCGTGAAGTTCACCGACGGCACGCCGGTGGACGCCGAGGCGATCGCCTGGAACTTCGACCTCTGGGAGAACAAGGGCGGCAACAGCACCGCCAAGGTGTCCATCGACCCCTACTACAAGGCCGCCAAGGCCGTCGACGCGAGCACCGTCGAGATCGAGCTGAACAAGCCGTTCCCGCCGTTCCTGACCCTCATCACCCAGGGCTACTTCGGCATCCAGTCGCCGACCGCGTTCAAGTCCCGCACCGAGAAGGAGAACTGCGAGAAGCCGATCGGCTCCGGCGGCTTCACCGTCAAGGAGTGGAAGCACGGCGAGGAGGTCGTGCTCGCCAAGAACCCCGGCTACACGTCCTGGCCGGCCACCGCGAAGCACGAGGGCCCCGCGATCGTCGACGAGGTCCGCTGGAAGTTCGTCGCCGACGGCGTGTCCCGCTACGCGTCGCTGAGCACCGGCGAGTCGCACGTCGTCTACGAGGTGCCGACGGTCAACTGGAAGGACGCGCAGTCGCGTTACCAGACGATCCGCTACATCACGCCCGGCAAGCCGGTGTCGTTCTACATCAACACCAAGACCGGCCCGTTCACCGACGCGGCAGTGCGCAAGGCGTTCGCGTACGGCGCCGACCGGAAGTCCGCCGTCGAGGCCGGCTTCCACGGCGTGATCCCCTACGAGGGCAACCCCGCGGTCAGCCAGGCCACCCCGGGCTACAACGCCGAGGTCGCCAAGGCGTACGCCTACGACCCGGCCAAGGCCAACCAGCTGCTGGACGAGGCCGGCTGGGGCACTCGCAACGCGGACAAGGTGCGCACCAAGGACGGCAAGCCGCTCACCATCAAGCTCGTCTACGGCTCCGGGTTCATCTTCACCCAGGAGGGCGCGACCGTCCTGCAGGTGCTGCAGGAGCAGTGGAAGCAGATCGGCTTCGACATCAAGCTGATCCCCGCCACCCAGGCCGAGCTGTGGGGCGGCAAGTACTCCGACCCGAGCACGTTCGACGCCACCCCGTCCTACTGGACCAGCCCGGCCCCGTCGATCCTGTGGATCGTGTGGCGGCCGTCCACCGCTGAGAAGCCCAACGGCAGCAACCGGTCCTTCTACAACAACGAGACGCTGTCCACCGTCATCCAGCAGGCCAACTCCGAGCCCGACGCCACGAAGGCGAACGACCTCTACGGCCAGGCGCAGAAGATCATCCAGGACGACGCGGCGGGCATCGGCCTGTACACGCAGAACTCGACCTACGCCGTCGCCCAGAACCTCAAGAACGTGTGGCTCGAGAAGAGCCAGGGCGAGCCGGTCTTCTCCGACGCGTACTTCACGGGATGAGGCGGTCGTGACCAGGCAACGGGTCGCCCGGGTGCGGCGGATCGCGGTCAAGGCGGTGACGTCGGTGGTCGTGATCGTGGCCGCCGCGTCCGTCACCTTCTTCGCCCAGCTCGCCGTCCCCGGCGACCGGGCCAACACCCTCATGAACCTGCAGACCGGGCAGGACAAGAAGTGGTCGGCCGAGGAGCTCGCGCCGCTCAACGAGCGGTTCGGGTTCGACGACCCGGTCATCGTGCAGTACCTGGACTACGTCACCGGGCTGTTCCACGGTGACCTCGGCACCTCGTACACCCAGAAACGGCCGGTGACCGAGGTGATCGGCGGGCAACTGCTGCCGAGCCTGACCCTGACCGGCGCGGCGCTGCTGGTCGCCTGGGTCCTCGCTCTCGGCATCACCCTGCTGACCGTCAACCGCGGCAAGCTCCTCACCAGCCTCGGCACCACCTGGGAGGCGCTGACGGCCAGCCTCCCGCACTACTGGGTCGGTGTCGTGCTGCTCGTGGTCTTCGCGGTCCAGCTGCGGGTGTTCCCGATCATCGGGGGCACCAGCGCCCTGGGCACCGTCCTGCCGGTGCTGACGCTGGCCATCCCGCTCGCGGGGTTCCTCGGGCAGGTGACCCGCGACGAGTTCGAGCAGGTGCTGCAGCAGCCGTTCGTGACGACCGCCCGCACCCGTGGCATGTCGGATCTGGGGGTACGGGTGAAACACGTCCTGCGTCACGCCATCCTCCCGGCGATCACGCTGTCCGGCTGGGCGCTCGGCGCGCTCGTCTCCGGCGCCGTCATCGCGGAGAACATCTTCGGCCGGCCCGGGATCGGCCAGGTGCTCGTCACCGCGGTCAACACCCGCGACCTGCCGACCGTGTCCGGGATCGTGCTGGTGGTCGCCGCCATCTACGTGGTGGCGAACCTGCTGGTCGACCTGGCCTACGCGCTCGTCGACCCGCGGCTGCGTGCCGCATGAGCACGCTGACGGTTCCCCGGGCGGTCCGCCTTCCCAAGGTCGGGACGGTGCTGTCGCTGCTGGTCGTCGTATTCGTGGTGGCCGCCGCGCTCGTCCCGGGGCTGCTGGTCGACGGCAGCCCCACCGCGATCGACCTGAAGTCCACCCTGGAAGCGCCGTCGTGGGCGCATCCGTTCGGCACCGACGACGCCGGCCGCGACCTGTTCACCAGGGTCGTGTACGGCGCCCGCCAGTCCCTCGGCATCGGCCTCGGCGCCACGGCGCTGGCGTTCGTGATCGCGATCGGGCTCGGCTTCACCGCGGCCCTCGCCGGCGGTGTCGTCGACGCGGCCATCACCCGCGTCCTCGAGGTCGCGTTCGCGTTCCCGGCGCTGCTCCTGGCGCTGCTGGTCATCGCGGTGCGCGGCCCGTCGCTCGCGACGTCGATCGCCGCCGTCGGCATCGGCTCGGCACCCGGGTACGCCCGGATGATCCGCGGCCAGGTCCTGGCGGTGCGGCAGGCCGGGTTCATCGAGGCGGCCGCGGCGCTGGGCCACCGACGGTTCACCGTCATCCGCCGGCACCTGTTCCCGAACGCCATGCGGCCGCTCGTCGCGGTCGCGACCCTCGGCGTCGGCCAGTCGATCGTGTGGGCGTCCGCCCTGTCGTTCCTCGGCCTCGGCGTCGCCCCGCCCAGCTCCGAATGGGGGGCCCTGCTCGACGCGGGCCGCCTGCACATCACCACCTCCTGGTGGCTGGAGATCCTGCCCGGTGTCGTCATCGTCCTGGTGGCGATCTCCGTGACGTCGCTGGGCCGAACCCTGCAGAACCGACTCGGAGGAGCGGCCCGATGACCACTGTGGACGATCGCCCGGTCGGCCGCGCCGACCAGGTGTCCGGCACCGCGACACAACTGCTGCGGGTGGAGAACCTGCGGGTGTCGTTCGGCGGCACCGAGGTCGTCAGCGGCATCTCGTTCACCGCCCGGCCCGGTCAGTGCCTCGCTATCGTCGGCGAGTCCGGGTCCGGCAAGAGCGTGACCGCCCGCACCCTCGTCGGGCTGACCGGGCCGGGCGCCCGGGTCAGCGCCGACCGGATCGACCTCGCCGGCGCCGACCTGCTGCACACCACCGAACGCGCCTGGCGGGGCCTGCGCGGCCGGCAGATCGGGTTCGTCCTGCAGGACGCCCTCGTCTCCCTCGACCAGCTGCGCCGGGTCGGCGACGAGGTGGCCGAGCCGCTCAAGCTGCACCGGTGGGGCAACCGCGCCGAACGGGCCGCGAAAGCGGTCGAGCTCCTCGCGTCCGTCGGCGTGCCCGAGCCCGAGGTCCGGGCCCAGCAGCGGCCGTACGAGCTGTCCGGCGGCCTGCGCCAGCGCGCCCTCATCGCCTCGGCGATCGCTCTGGACCCGCCGCTGCTCATCGCCGACGAGCCGACGACCGCGCTCGACGTCACCGTCCAGGCCCAGGTGCTCGACCTGCTCGCCGCTTCCAAGGAACGGGGCACGTCGATCATCCTGATCAGCCACGACCTGTCCGTGGTGGCCCGGCTCGCCGACGAGGTCGCGGTCATGCGCGACGGCCACATCGTCGAGCACGGCCCCGCCGCGCAGGTCCTGCACGACCCGCAGCACGAATACACCAGGATGCTGCTGGCGGCGATCCCGTCCGAGCACACCCGCGGCACCCGGCTCAGCGGGACCTCCACGTCGGAGCAGCGGGTCCGCAAGCAGGTCGACCGGGGCCGGCCGGTCCTCGAGGCGCGACACCTCACCAAGGTGTTCCGCGGCCCCGACAAGGTCGACCGGACCGTCGTCGACGACGTCTCCTTCGAACTGTTCGGCGGCGAGACCCTCGGCATTGTCGGCGAGTCCGGCTCCGGCAAGACCACCACCGCCCGGATCGCCCTCGCCATCCTGGAAGCCACGGCGGGGGAGGTGCTGCTGCGCGGCGAGCCGTGGTCGGCGCTGTCGACCGACCGGCGCCGGCCGCTGCGCAAACAGGTCGGCGTCGTCTACCAGGACCCGCTGAGCTCGTTCGACCCGCGCTGGTCCGTGGGCCGGATCGTGACCGACGCCCTGGCCACCGGACGGCGCCCGCCGAGCTCGAAGACCGAGGCCCGGGAGCGCACGGTGCGGCTGCTGGAGCAGGTCGGCCTCACCGGGGCGCACCTGGCCTCCTCGCCGCTGCGGCTGTCCGGCGGGCAGCGGCAGCGGGTCGCGATCGCCCGGGCGCTCGCACCGGAGCCGTCGGTCATCGTCTGCGACGAACCGGTGTCCGCGCTGGACGTCTCCATCCAGGCGCAGGTGCTCGACCTGCTCACCGACCTGCAGGACGAGCTCGGCGTCAGCTACCTGTTCATCTCCCACGACCTCGGGGTGATCCACCACGTGAGCGACCGCATCCTGGTCATGAAGGACGGCCGGGTCGTCGAACACGGCACCGCCACCGAGGTCTTCGAACGGCCCCAGCACCCGTACACCCGGCAACTGCTCACCGCGGTGCCACGGCTGGGGTCCGCATGAAGGACACCTTCGCCCGGATCGCCGAGGGCGCCGTGGAGCGCGAGGCCGACCGCCGGCTCCCGGTCGAGGAGGTCGAGTGGCTGCGGGAGGCCGGGTTCACCAAGCTGCGCGTCCCACGCGAATTCGGCGGGCTCGGCGCCACCTTCCCCGAGTTCATCGAGCTGCTCATCCAGCTGGGACGGGCCGACTCGAACCTGCCCCAGCTGCTGCGCGGGCACATCGGCTTCGTGGAGAGCCGCCTGGCGCACCCGCACGCCGAGGTGCGCGAGCGGTGGCTGCGCCGCATCGGCGCGGGCGTCATCGTCGGCAACGCACAGAGCGAGCGCACCAGCACGTCGTGGCTGGCGCCGGAGGCCACGCTCAAGGACGGCAGGCTCAACGGCCGCAAGTTCTACTCCACCGGCAGCCTCTTCGCCGACTGGATCCAGACGACGGCGTCCCTCGAGGCCGGGGGGACGGCCAACGTCCTCGTCCCCGCCACCGCGCCGGGCGTGACCCGCATCGACGACTGGGACGGCTTCGGGCAGCGGCTCACCGGCAGCGGCACCACGCTGTTCGACGACGTCCCGGTCGCCGCGGAGGACGTGGAGCCCATCGACCTGGCCGCGCCGTCGTCGCTCGCCGCCGTTTTTCAGCTGGTACACCTCGCGACCCTGGCCGGGATCGGGCGGGCCGCGGTCGCCGACACCGTCGCGTACGTGGCCGGCCGCACCCGCAACCTGCACAACCCGGCGCACCCGGCGCCCGGCACCGACCCGCAGGTGCAGGAGGTCGTCGGCCGCATCGGCGGCGCCTCGATCGTCGCCGATGCCGCGGTGGCGGCCGCGGCAACCGTGCTGGAGGAGCTGTTCCGGGCGCAGCCGGCCGGGCAGTCCCTGCTGGACCGGGCCGACGTCGCCGTGTTCGGCGCGCAGGGCGTCGTGGCCCGGCTCGTGCTGGACCTCACCACCGAACTGTTCGAGGTCGGCGGGTCCTCCGCCGTCACCGACCGGTTCCGGCTCGACCGGCACTGGCGCAACGCCCGCACCCTCGCGTCGCACAACCCGGTGATCTACCGTGACAGGATCGTGGGCCAGTTCCTCCTGCACGGCACCAGTCCCAGTTCGGCATACGCGAAGCTGCGTGAGGACGTGGGGGAGGAATCGTGACCCAGGTGCTCGCCCCGGTCCTCGGCGCCGCCGACGCGGTCGCGGCCGCCGCCGGGTTCGCCGCCCGCTTCGCTGCCGGCGCCGCCGACCGCGACGCCGCACGGACCCTCCCGCACGCCGAACTCGACGAGCTCAGCGGATCCGGGCTGCTCGCGATCACGGTCCCCGCCCGGCACGGCGGCGCCGGCCTGCCCGTCGAGGTCGTGGCCGAGGTGATCCGGCTGCTGTCCACCGGCGACCCCAACATCGGGCAGATCCCGCACAGCCACTTCGCGTATGTCAACCACCTGCGCCTGCAGGGCACCGACGCCCAGCAGCGGCACCTGTTCGGCGAGGTCCTCGCCGGCCGGCGCTTCGGCAACGCCCAGTCCGAGGCCGGCACGAAACACGTCCGCGACATCCGGACCACCCTGACCGCCGCCGGGCCGGGACGCTGGCGGCTCAACGGCCGCAAGTTCTACGCCACCGGCGCGCTGCTCGCCCACCGCGTCCCGGTGCTCGCCCACCTGGGGCCGGACGGGCCGCTGCACGTCGCCTGGGTCGACCGGCACGCCGGGGGTCTCGAGGTGATCGACGACTGGAACGGCCTCGGGCAGCGGACCACCGCCAGTGGCTCCGTCGTCCTGCACGACGTCGAGGTGCCCGACGAGCTGATCACCCCGTACGCGGCCACCTTCGACGGGCCGCAGACCTACGGCGCGTTCGCGCAGGTGCTGCACGCGGCGATCGACGCCGGCATCGCCCGCGCCGCGATCACCGAAGCGGCCCGGTTCGTCCGTGAGCGCAGCCGGCCCTACCCGGACGCGCAGGTGGAGCGGGCCGCCGACGACCCGCTCGTGGTGCAGGCGTTCGGCGAGATCGAGCTGACCGTCCGGGCCGCCGAGGCGCTGCTCGCGGAGGCCGCCCGGGCGATCGACCGCGCCGACGCGGACCTGACCGCCGCCACCGCGGCCACGGCGTCCCTCGCCGTCGCCGCGGCGCGGGCGGCCACCGCCAAGGCCGCGGTCGAGGCCGGCAGCCGGCTGTTCGAGGTGGCCGGCACCCGCTCGGCCGCCGCCGGCCTCGGCCTCGACCGGCACTGGCGCAACGCCCGCACCCACACCCTGCACGACCCGGCGGCCTGGAAGATCCAGCACCTCGGCCGCTGGGCCGTGGACGGCACCCCACCCCCAAACCACGGACAGGTGTAAATGACAGCGCTCAAGTTCCACTGGTTCCTGCCCACCAACGGCGGCGACGGCCGGCAGGTGGTCGGCGGCGGCCACGGCACCCCCGCCGGTGCCGCCGGGCGCCCCGCCTCGGTCGCGTACCTCGGCCAGATCGCCCGCTCCGCCGAGCAGCTCGGCTTCGAGGCCGCGCTCACCCCGACCGGCGCGTGGTGCGAGGACGCCTGGATCAGCACCGCCATGCTGGCCTCGGTCTCCGAACGGCTGAAGTTCCTCGTGGCCTTCCGCCCCGGCCTCACCGCGCCGTTCCTCGCCGCGCAGATGGCCGGCACCTTCCAGAACCTGTCCGGTGGCCGGCTGCTGCTCAACGTCGTCACCGGCGGGGAGAGCCACGAGCAGCGCATGTACGGCGACTTCCTCGACAAGGACGCCCGCTACGAGCGGTGCGGCGAGTTCCTGCAGATCGTCCGGGACCTCTGGTCCGGCAAGCCCGTCACGTTCGAGGGCGCCTACTTCCAGCTGTCCGACGCGGTCCTGGCGCAGATCCCGGATCCGTTGCCGCTGGTGTACTTCGGCGGGTCGTCACCGGCCGCGCTGGACGTCGCCGCCCGCCACGTCGACGTGTACCTCACCTGGGGCGAGCCGCCGTCCGCCGTCGCGGCGAAGGTCGACCGGGTCCGCTCGCTGGCCGCCGAGCACGGCCGGACCCTGGCGTTCGGGCTGCGGGTGCACACCATCGCCCGGGACACCGCCGAGGAGGCCTGGGCGGAGGCGGACCGGCTCCTGGCCGGGATCTCGGAGGAACAGATCCGCAAGGTCCAGGACGGCCTGCGGCGCAGCGAATCGGAGGGGCAGCAGCGGATGCTCGCACTCAACGGCGGGACCAAGGACGGCCTGGAGATCCACCCCAACCTGTGGGCCGGGGTCGGGCTGGTGCGCGGCGGCGCCGGCACCGCGCTGGTCGGCAGCCACCAGCAGGTCGCCGACCTCATCGAACAGTACGTCGAGGCCGGCATCAGCGAGTTCGTGCTCTCCGGCTACCCGCACCTGGAGGAGGCGTACCGCTTCGGCGAGGGTGTCCTGCCGGAGCTGGCGGCGCGCGGGCGGTGGCAACATCCGGCACCCGGCCGGCACGCCGTCGCGGCGGTGCCGTTCGGGACGCGGGTGGCGTCATGAGCGGCGCGCAGCGCAGCGGAGCGGCGGCGACGAAGCCTCTCGTCACGACGTTCCTTTCCGCGATCAGCAGGGAGCAGACGTGACCACGTTGCGGACCAACCAGGACCTCGACCCGGACCGGCTGCGCGAGGTGTTCGGGATCTTTCCCAGCGGGGTGGTGGCGGTCGCGGCGCTGGTCGACGGCGTGCCGGTCGGCCTGGCGGCGAGCTCGTTCACCTCGGTGAGCCTCGACCCGCCGCTGGTGTCGTTCTGCATCGCCAACACCTCCAAGACGTGGCCGGACCTGCGTCGCGCGCCGCACCTCGGGGTCACGATCCTGGCCGACCACCACTCGACCGTCGCCCGCCAGCTCGCCGGGGCGGTCGAGCGGCGGTTCGACGGGCTGCCGCTCATCGTGACGGCCGAGGGCGCGGTCACGCTCGACGACGGCCTGGCCCATTTCGACACCACGATCTACAACGAGGTGCCCGCCGGCGACCACACGATCATCCTGCTGCGGCTCAGTGCGGCCGGGCGGTCGCAGCTGCCGGATCCGTCACCGCTGGTGTTCCACCGCAGCAAGTTCGGGCGGCTGCACACGGCGTGAGCGGCGCCCGATGAGGAGGAACACGGCGGCCAGGTCCAGCTCGTGGCGGAGGCGGTCGCGGTGCGGGCCGTCGCCGGCATGCCGCGGCCTCGACGTCGGGGTCGAGCCGGGGTCGAGGTCGACGGCTCACAGGCGGAACTGGCCCACGAGGCGGCGCAGGTCCTGGGACGTCGAGCCCAGCTCCGACACGGCGCGCTGGGTGGCGGTGACGCCGTCGGTGGTGACGGTGGCCGCGTCCGCGACCCCGGCGATGTTGCCGGCGATCTTCTCCGCGCCGACGGCGGCCTCGGCGACGGAGCGGCTCATCTCCGCGGTGGTGGCCGACTGCTCCTCGACCGCGGAGGCGATCGTCGCCTGGTACTGGTTGATCTCCTCCACGACCTCCGACATCCGTCGGATCGCCTCGGACGCCGCGCCGGTGTCCGCCTGGATCGTGGTGACGCGCTGCCGGATGTCCTCGGTGGCCTTCGCGGTCTCCTGGGCCAGGTCCTTGACCTCGTTGGCGACGACCGCGAAGCCCTTGCCGGCCTCACCGGCGCGGGCGGCCTCGATCGTCGCGTTCAAGGCGAGCAGGTTGGTCTGCTCGGCGATCGCGGTGATGAGTTTCAGCACCGAGCCGATCTCGTTCGACGACTCCGCCAGCCGGTCGACGGTGCTGTTGGCGGCGGCGGCCTCGCGGACCGCGCCGGAGGCGACGCCGGCCGCGTCGGCGGCGTTGCGGGCGATCTCCTGAATGGAGACACCCATCTCCTCCGCGCCCGCGGCGATCACGTTGACGTGCCGCGACACCGCCTCCGAGGCGTTGGAGGCCTCGGTCATCTGCGCGCTGGACGTCACGGCGGCGTTCGAGATCCCCTCGTTGACCTGCGCGAGGTTGCGCGACGCGCCGGCCAGGGCGTCGGAGCTGTTGTTCACCTCGGCGATCGAGCCGCGGATGCTGTCGATGGCGTTGTCGAGCGCGACGGCCATCTGCCCGATCTCGTCCCGGCCCGTGACGCCGGAGCGGTGGGTAAGATCGCCCTTCGCGAGCGCCTCGATGACGTCGCGGACCCGGCGGACCGGGCCGCTGATCGCCCGGATCACCGGGACCGACAGCAGCAGGAAGAACAGGATGCCGATCCCGATCACGCCGCCGGTTGCCCAGCGGACGGTGGTCTGGGCCGTCGTCATGATGTCGCGTTCCTTCGCCACCTGCGCGTCGATCGCGTCCTGCAGCGCGCCGAGCTTGTCGTCGACGGCGTGGTTGCGTTCGGCGATCTCGGGCTCGCGCTCCTGGACGGACGCCTGATCCTTGGCGGCGTCGCGGACGAACGTGTCGATGAACGTGTTGAAGGCCAGCGCGTCGGCCTTGATGTCGTCGATCTGCGCGCGGATCGCGTCCTGCAGGTCGAGCGTGTCCAGCTCGGCGATGGTGTCGGTGACCGAGGCGAGGTCGCCCGGCAGGTCGGCGATGATCGCGGCGATGTCCTTCTCGGCGAGGGCCCGGTACGCGTCCACCTTGAGCTCCGCCTCGCGGGTGTCGAGATGGTGCATGAGACCGCTGGCTTGCTGCAGGTCACGTACGATTCTCGCCTGGTCGGTCAGCTTCACCTGCGCGACGATGCCCGTCGTGCCGGTCACCGCGGAGACGACCACCCCGGCCGCGCAGAGCAGGCCGATCTTCTGCACGATGCCGATGTTGGCGAACACGCCCATGAGTACCCTCCACCGCATGGTTCTGCTACCCGACTGCTACATCGGCGGGGTGTGGCCGGCATTGAGAGGTATGCGCCGCCGGTCCAGTTCGACGGTGAGGACGGCGAGCAGCAGCACCGACAGCCCGAGGCCGACGGTGGCGTCGAACTGCAGGGCGGTGAACTTGAAGACCTGCCCGGCGAGCAGGTCGACCAGGACCGACGCGCGCAGCAGCCGCAGCGCTCGGGGACGGTCGGCGCGCAGCAGGAACGCGGCGCGCACGGCGATGACGGCGGCGACGGCCGCGGCGGCGACCATGGCGAGGCTCGCGCCGAGTTCGCGGGTCTGCCACAGGTCGCCCATGGCGGCCTCGACCGCGCCGCCGACCAGGGGTGGCACCAGCAGGAGGTAGACGCCTGCCACCGCGACCGCGACGACCGGCCGGGTCACCAGCCGGCGGGCCAGCGCCGCGAGGGCGTGCCGGCGGGCCGCCCATGGGTCGTCGCGGTCCGGCAGCGCGGTGACCAACGCGCGCACCGCGGCATCCGCCGCGTCCGCCGGGGATCGTCCGGTTGGGGTCAGCAGCCGTAGTGCCTCGGCGCGGTGCGCGGCGGTGAGGCCGGTCGGGACGCCGTCCAGGGCCAGCCGCAGCGCCTCCGCGGTGCGCTCCTCCGGGGTGCGGCGGCCGGGGTCGCGGGGCCGGACGACGAAGGCGACCAGCACCGCGAAGCTGAGGTAGATGATGCCGGCGGCCGGCCGGTAGAAGTAGTCGGTGCGTTCGGTGACGAACTTGCCGACCTCGTCGATGAACAGCCCGAACCCGGCGCCGCCCACTGCCGCCGCGACCCGCCGGGCGGCCCGGCCCGGATAGGTCAGCGTGATCACCAGCGCGGCGGCCAGCAGCAGCCCGCCCCACAACACGTGGGCGATGTGCAGCCCGCCGCCGCCGATCTTCGGGTAGCCGGCCGTGGCCAGGAACCAGCGGGTCAGCAGGACGGTGGCGATCCCGGACCCGGCCAGGACCCAAAGGTCGGACCGTGAACTGCCGGACCTGGCCGGGAGGCGGGGAAGGATCATCCGGTCAGCCTCGCCCGCGCGGCGGCCGAGACGCATCGGGGCGTTTCCCCGGACCTGACCCTGAGGCCGCCACGCCGCCGTCGAACTGGATCAGGCCGCGGCGGTGATCTCGGCGACGAGGTCGTCGCCGGTGTAGGCGCGCCCGGCAATGCCCCAGCCGCCGTCCGGGGCGTTGAAGATGGTCACCCAGGTGTCCGCGGGTTCGTGCTCCGGCACGGCGCAGGACCGGATGATCTCGGTCGCGGCCCGCACGAAGGCCGCGCGCAGCTCCACGCTGCCGAGCGCGATGTTCGGGATCTCGAGTTTCACCACGACGAGTGGGCGGTTGGTGCCGCCGGCGTACACGTCGCCGGGCTCGACCACGTGCACGTGACCGCCGACGATCGGGGTGAAGAAGCTGTTGCCGGTGGCGCCGCTGATCTCGATGACGGCCTGGCTGAGCAGGGGCAGCACCCGCTGGCGGCCGCTGGTGGTGAGGACCCCGCGCGGCGCGGTGACGGTGATGGGCATGACGTTCTCCTCCATGGACTAGTACGTACATCCTAGCTAGTTGCACTATGGGCTAGGATGACCGTACGAGTCAAGGGGGGAGCCTCCGGTGCCGAACGACACGCGCGGGCGGATGGTCGAGGCGGCCGTGACCGCACTGCGCCGCAACGGCGTGGCCGGCATGTCGTTCACCGAGATCCTCGCCGACAGCGGCGCCGCCCGCGGCGCGATCTACCACCACTTTCCCGGCGGCAAGACCCAGCTCGTCGCCGAGGCCGCGGCGTTCAACGGCGGCCAGGTCCGGGCCCGGCTGGAGGAGCTGCCCGCCACCGACCCACGGCAGCTGGTCGAGGACTTCCTGACCCTGGTCCGGCCGGTGGTGATCGAGTCGAGCACCGGCTGCGGGTGCGCGGTGGCCGCGGTCGCCGTCGCGACCGACCAGCTCCCGCACGAGGCCTCGGCGGCCGCGTTCGCCTCGTGGATCGATGCCCTCACCGGCCGGCTGGTGACCGCCGGCCTGCCCACGGACACCGCGCGCGACCTCGCCACCACGCTGATCACCCTGCTGGAGGGCGCCCACGTGCTGTGCCGCGCGGCCGCGTCGATCGAACCGTTCGACCGCGTGTGCCGCACCGCGATGGCCCTGGTCCCGTCCTGAGGTCAGGCGCCGGCGTCTCCTGCGGTCACGGGCCGGCGTCGAGAGGATGGGCGGCGATCCGGGCGGCGAGGTGCCTGGCGACCGACGCGGCGGCGGCGCTGCCGGGCTTGCGCGCGGCCTGGTCCTCGAAGTGGGCCAGGAACTCCTTGCCGAAGCCCAGCCGGGGATAGCGGCCGAGCGTCGCCGTCCTCTCCTGCGGCGGGAACTCGTCCTGCCACCGGCCGACCACGTCCCAGCTCGTCGCGACCTGCAGCAGGTGCGACTCCGGGTCCACGTCCGCGGAGACGTCGTCGCGCATGTGCAGCACGATGATCTCCGCGACCCGGTCCGTGCGGGCGGCCGGCCAGCCCGCGGCGAGGCCGAACACCCGGGCCACCTCACCGCCCGCCTCCTCGAACGGCACCGTGTGGCTGTCGAAGGACGGCGCCAGGGCGATGTCGTGCAGCAGCGCCGCCACGCAGTACAGCTCGTCGTCGCGGTCGATCCCGTGGGCCTCGGCGTACATCGCGCCCCAGACATAGCTGCGCACGGAGTGGTTGAGGAACGCGGGTGAGAAGTAGCGCTCCGCCACCGACATCGCGGCCGTGACCGCGGACGAGTCCGGCACCATGGGGCAACCGTCGCACGGACCGGAGGCGGACACCGCCACCTGGTTAGAGTGGGGCCGGTGCAGCGTTTCGACAGCTTCCTCGCCACCGGCAGCGGGTCGGGCTCCGTCGAGCTCGACCTCGACGACGACACGGCCACCGTCCGGCTCCGGTCGCGGTGGATGGGCGTGGACCGCCCGGAGCGGTTCGAACTGCGCTTCGTGCACCGGGCCCGGGCCGGGCACCACGGCGTCCTCGAGCTGACCACGGCGACCGCCGACGGGGTGCCCGTGCCGCCGCCGACCGGTGACGAGGCGCAGCTGCCGCTCGTCGTGGAGTACCTGCGGGTGCCGAGCACGAGCGTGTACCTGCACCCGCAGTCCGTGCTGACCGACATGGGCGCACTCGGCTACGCGGAGTGGACGCAGCGCTTCGACCTGGTGCTGCTCGTCGTCGAGGACTACGCGTGGCCCGAGGGCGAGCCGTGGACCCAGGTCCGGGAGGCCCTGGACAAGGCGAAGCTGGAGACCACCCGGGACTGATGAGGGGGTTCAGGCCAGAGCGGGAAGGAGCACCCGCATGCTTGCCACCATCATGTACGGCGCCGGTGACGTGCGTATGGAGACCGTCCCGGACCCGGTGCTGCGCCAGCCGACCGACGCCGTCGTGCGCGTGGTCGCATCCTGCATCTGCGGCAGCGACCTGTGGCCGTTCGGGTCGATGCCCCGCAGCGAGCAGGGCCGGCGCATGGGACACGAGTTTCTCGGCGTGGTCGAGGACGTCGGCACCGCCGTGCCCGGGTTCCAGATCGGGGACCTGGTGGTCGCCCCGTTCGTGTGGGCGGACAACACCTGCGACTTCTGCCGGGAAGGGCTGCAGACGTCCTGCCGGCACGGCGGCGGGTGGGGCGTCGACGGCGTGGACGGCGGGCAGGGTGAGGCCGTGCGGGTGCCGCAGGCGCAGGGCACCCTGGTGAAGCTGCCCGTCGCGGTGGACTCGGAGCTGCTGCCGTCGCTGCTGACGCTCTCCGACGTGTTCTGCACCGGCCACCACGCCGCCGTCACCGCCGGGGTGAACCCGCGCACCACGGTGACGGTCATCGGCGACGGCGCGGTCGGCCTGTGCGCGGTCCTGGCCGCCAGACGGCTCGGCGCCGAGCGCATCATCCTCGCCGGGCGGCACAAGGACCGCACCGACCTCGGCCGCGAGTTCGGCGCCACCGACGTCGTCGCCGAGCGCGGCGAGGAGGGCGTCGCCGCGGTCCGGGAGCTGACCGGCGGCGACGGCACGCACGCCGTGCTGGAGTGCGTCGGCACCCAGGCCGCCGTCGACATGTCCATTGACATCGTCCGCGACGGCGGCACGATCGGCCGGGTCGGCGCCGCGCAGTACCGCCAGGTGCCGTTCGACTTCGACACGTTCCTGCGCAACATCACCATCACCGGTGGGGTGGCGCCGGCCCGCGCCTACATCGAGGAGCTGCTGCCCGACGTCATGGAGGGGAACATCGAGCCGGGCCGGGTCTTCGACCGGACCATCGGATTCGAGGAGATCCCCGCCGGATATCAGGCGATGGCCGACCGGCAGGCACTGAAGGTGCTCATCCGTCCCTGACCGCACCGGCGTCTCGGCCCGCGGCGTCTCGGCCCGCGGCGGCGTCTCGGCCCGCGCTGAGCGGGAGCCGGGCGCGGACGGTCCAGCCGGCGTCGCCCGGTGCGGCCCGGGCGGTGCCGCCGAGCTCCTCGGCGCGGGTGTCGATCGAGCGCAGGCCGACACCGGGACGCCAGTGCGCCGGGGCGTCGCCGTCGTCGGTGACGGTGACCTCGAGGTCGGCGCCGACGGTCACGGCGACCAGGCACGCCCGCCCGGTGGAGTGCCGCAGGGCGTTCGTGATCCCTTCGACGGCGATGCGGTACGCCGCCAGCTCCACCGCCGGGGACAGCACCGGCATCGGGTCCGGGGCGGCCAGCTCGACCCGCAACGGCCGCCGGGTCTGCGCCGGGATCGTCGCGATGTGCTGGCGGAGCGCGCCGACCAGGCCGAGGTCCTCCAGTTCGAGCGGGCGCAGGCCATACACGATGCGCCGGACGTCGCCGATGACCGCGCGCAGGTCGGTGCGGACCTCACCGATGAGGCCGTCGGCCCGGTCCAGGTCGGTGCGCATGACGTTGGCGGCGGCGTCGGCCCGGAACGCGATGCTGGTCAGGACCGGCCCGAGCCCGTCGTGGAGCTCGCGCTGCAGCCGCACCCGCTCCGTCGCCGCCGCCTCGATCGTGGCGGTCCGGGCCTGCCGCACCTGCTCGGCGAGGGCGGTGGCGTGCAGCGCGATGGCCAGTGGCGTGCAGATCAGGTCGAGGGTGTGCCGGTCCGACTCGTGCAGCGTCGTCTCGCCGCGGCGCAGGCCGAGCCGCAGAGTGCCGACGGGCTCGCCGCGGTAGGTCAGCGGCACGGCCGCGTCGGCGCCGGAGGTGTGGGTGCCGGCCCGCGCCAGCTCGGCCCCGTCGGGTAGCCGGACCAGCACCATCCACGGCAGCCGCAGCGCCACGCGGGCCAGGTCGACGACGTCGGCGAGCTCGTCGGCCTGGCGCAGCTGCTCGCCGACGTCCCGGGCGGTGCCGGCCGGGTCGCTGCGGCCACCGTAGAACGCCCGGTCGATGAGCCGCTGCAGGCGGACCCGCAGCGGGTTGAACGTGATCGCGACGGCCAGGGCCGCGCCGGTGGGCACGCCGGGGCTCAGCCGGTCCGAGACCACAGCGGACAGTGCGGCGACCAGCCCGGCGAAGGCCACGACGACGACGGTGACGGTCGCGGTGTACAGCAGCGTGCGGGACAGCACGAACCTGATGTCGAACAGCTCGTGCCGCACGACGGCGACGCCGATCGCGACCGGGACGAGCGTGAACGTCAGCAGGAACAGGATCGGCCCCGACCCGGTGATCCAGCGCTGCGAGTTGATGACGGTGATGATGACGAACGCCAGCAGCAGCCACTGCACCTGGCGTTTGACCAGTTCGTCGCCGCGGCGGTACCGCAGCACCAGCGCGACCACGGTGAGCAGCGTCAACCCCAGCCCGGCGAAGCCGAAGACCTGGTTGTAGACGGTGCCGGCGACGTCCCAGCCCACCGACAGCAGCGACACCGCGGCCGGGTCGCCGTTGACCTGCGCGCTGGACATGACGCCGGACAGCAGCTGGTAGCTGCCGGTGAACACGGTCAGCCAGACCACCGGCCGCCACCGTGGCGACAGCAGCCGGTCGGTCGGGAACAGCAGCAACGCGACGGCGAAGCACAGCCCGATCCCGAGCTGCCACGCGCCGATGTACACCGTGGCGAGGGCCCGCAACACCGGTGACGGCCAGTCGCGGGGGAGGCCGTACCAGAGCATCATGCTGGCCGTCGCGGTGCTGAGCGCGCCGAGGCCGGACACGATGAACAGCGTCGCGATGCGGTTGCGCGGCACGAACCAGCGGATCGTCGTGCCCGACAGCAGAAAACCGAGGCCGATGGCCAGGTTGGTGAACGTGTAGCTGTCCACCACCTGGGTCCAGGTGACGTCGGCGAGCACCGCGAACACCACGGCCGCGCCGGTCAGGCCGGCACCGGCGGCGGTGCAGGCGGCGGCCCGGAGCCGATGCCCGGCCAGGTCAGCCATCGCGGCCCAGCCCCGCGTCGCGGGCGACGACGATCGCCTCGGCCCTGGTCGACACGCCCAGCTTCTGGAAGATGGCCGAGAGGTGGTTGGCCACGGTCTTCTGCGACAGGAACAGCCGCGCCGCGATCGCGGCGTTGCCGGCGCCGGTGGCGAGCACCCCCAGGATCTCCCGCTCCCGGGCCGACAGCGCCGGGAACCGGGGTTCGGCGCCGACCCGTCGCAGCACGTGCGACGCCACGGCGCTGGAGAAGATCGCCTGCCCGGCGGCGACCGCGTGCAGCGCGCGCTCGATCTCGTGCTGGTCCGCGGTCTTGAGCAGATAGCCGCGGGCGCCGGCCCGCATCGCGTCGGCGACCAGCGCGTCGTCGCTGAGCATCGTCAGGACCAGCACGGCCGTGTCGGGGAAGTCCCGCATGATGCGCCGGGTCGCCTCGACGCCGTCGACGTCCGGCATCCGCAGGTCCATCACGACCACGTCCGGCCGGTGCCGGGCGACCTCATGCAACGCCTCGGCGCCGTTGTCCGCCTCGCCGACCACGCAGATCCCGGGCAGCGTGTCGAGCAGCACGGCGAGGCCCCGGCGCACCACGACGTGGTCGTCGGCGAGCACGACCCGGATGTCTGGCCGGGCGCCGGCAGCCGTCACGAGCGTCAGTATCCCGGTCCCGGCCGCCTCCGGTCTGCACCTGAGATTCCCGATTCACCCGGGAGGAACCTCCCGCCGGCACCGCACCCGCCGGGGAGGTTCGCCTCATGCGGGGCCCGCCCGGCGCGGCGCATCGTGACGGCATCGCCATCACCCG
Source organism: Dactylosporangium cerinum (assembly GCF_042653625.1). Taxonomy (NCBI): domain Bacteria; kingdom Bacillati; phylum Actinomycetota; class Actinomycetes; order Micromonosporales; family Micromonosporaceae; genus Dactylosporangium; species Dactylosporangium cerinum. The sequence goes on from NZ_JBHSIU010000011.1 coordinate 62,351, forward strand.
AAGGAGCGTCGCCATGACCGATCACCTGCTGACCACACCCGGCATCTCCAGTCCGACCCTGCGGCACCGGGTGCGCCTGGCCGCCGTCGCCGGCCTCGCCGGTGCCGCGCTCACGTTCGTCAGCTGGGCGCTGCTGCTGTCCGACGCCGCCCCGGGCACCACCCAGTGGACCGTCGCCAGCATCATCGGCACCCTGGCCATCGCCGGCCAGACCATCATGATCACCGGCATGATCGCCGCCCGGGAGACCGGCGACGGCCACACCGGCCGCGGCTTCCTCACCCTGTGGGCGGTCGCGCAGACCGTCCTCGTCGCCGGCGGCGTGGTCGCAGCCGTCACCGGCAGCACCGACACCGTCCTGCTGCCGATCGGCGCCATCAGCGCCGCGCTCGCCGCCCTGGTCGCGTCGGTGTTCATCGCCGCCAACCGGCGCCTGCACGGCCTGCGCCGCTGGGCCCCGCTCGCGTACACGCTCGGCGGCGTCGCCACCGGCTTCTTCCAGGGCGACCGGCACACCCTCCAGGTGAACCTCGCCGACCTGGCCAACGCCCTGCTCGCCCTGCTCCTCGCGGTCGGCTTCCTCACCGGGCAGCGCACCGACCACTGAAGAGACGCCGGCGGGGTCCTGTCGCCGCAGGGCCCCGCCGGGACTCAGCCGGCGATGTCGGCGCGGTGCCGGGAGCGGATCAGGAACGCGGTCGCGGTGAGCAGCACCGCGAGGCTGGTCCAGGTGTTCAGGCGCAGGCCCAGGATGTGGTTGGCGTGGTCGACGCGGAGCAGTTCGATCCACAGCCGGCCGAGGGTGTACGCGGCGATGCACAGCGCGATGAGCCGCCCGTGGGTCAGGTCGAACCGCCGTTCGGCCCACAGGAGCACGGCGGCAGCGGCGAGGCACCACAGCAGTTCGTACAGGAACGCCGGGTGGTAGAGGGCGACGTCCGGGGTGTCCGCCGGGCGGTGGGCGGGGTCGATGCGCAGGGCCCAGGGCAGCGTGGTCGGACCGCCGTAGAGCTCCTGGTTGAACCAGTTGCCGAGGCGGCCGATGGCCTGCGCGACGAGCAGCCCGGGGGCGACCGCGTCGGCGAAGGCGGGCAGGGCGATCCCGGCGCGGCGGCAGCCGATCCAGGCGCCGAGCGCGCCGAGGGCGACGGCACCCCAGATGCCGAGGCCGCCGTCCCAGATGTACAGGGCCCGGACCGGGTCGCGCCCGCCGGTGAAGTACAGCTCGGGGCTGGTGATGACGTGGTAGATCCGGCCGCCGGCGATGCCGAACGGGACCGCCCACGCGGCCACGTCCAGGACCTGCTCGGCGCGACCGCCGCGGGCGACCCAGCGCCGCTGGGTCATGAGCACCGCGACGATGATGCCGGCGAGGATGCACAGCGCGTAGGCGCGGATGGGCAGCGGCCCGAGGTGCCAGACGCCCCGGGCGGGGCTCGGCAGGTAGCCCAACAACATGGGAGCAACTCTGCCAGCCACGCCGCCGAGACGGGAGCCCGGCGCGGGCCGATGCGGTTTGATAGGTGGGTCAGCCGACCTGACTCGAAAGGAACATCGCCGATGGCAAAGGTCATCTCCACCCTGTTCGTCTCCGCCGACGGTGTGGCCGAGATCGACCCCGACTGGCACTTCCCGTACTTCGACGAGAACATGGGCCGTGCCGTCACCGAGGACTACGCCACCTCCGATGTGCTGCTCATCGGCCGCGAGACCTATGACAGTTTCGCCGGGGCGTGGCCCGGGCGGGAGGCGGCGGGCGGCGAGGACGCGTCGTTCGCCAAGCAGCTCGGAGACACGCGCAAAGTGGTCGCGTCCCGCCAGCCGCTGGAGTTCACCTGGCGCAACTCGGAGCTGATCCAGGGTGACCTGACCGAGGCCGTCGCCGCGCTCAAGGCCGACCCCGGCATCAAGGGCGTCCTCATTCCCGGCTCGATCTCCGTGGTGCAGCAGCTGCTCGCCGCCGGGCTGGTCGACGAGCTGCGCCTGCTGGTGCACCCGGTGGCGGCGCGGAAGGGCCGCAAGCTGTTCGACGACGGCGACGCGCCGCTGCACCTGAAGGTGGTCGCGACGGAGGCGTTCCCGACCGGGGTGCTCCGGGTGATCTACGCGCCGGCCGAGGCGCCCGCCGCGGCCGGCTACGACGACATCAAGGACCAGGCGCCGAAGGGGGAGTGACGGCCCGCGACGTGCCCGGCGACCCCGCCCATCGCGGCGGTTCACTGGGCCGCGGGCGACGCGGCCAGTACCAGTACCGACGCCGCGGCGAAGAAGGCGGCACCGAGGAAGACCAGGCCCGGCTGGGCACAGGTCAGCGACCACGCGAACGCCGCGCTCGCCGCGACCGGCACCGCCGTCTCCGCGAGGGCGCCGATCCCGGTCACCGCGCCCTGGACGGTGCCGTGCTCGTCGGCGCCCGTGGCCCGGGACAGCCAGGACTGCGCCGCGGCGCCGCCGACCGAACCGAGCACACCGACCGCCTGCAGCACGTAGATCGTCCACGGTTCGGTGGCCAGCGCGGTCCCGGTGAGCGCCACCACCGCGACCGCGCCGCCGAGCAGCGCGGCCCGCTTATCGCCGAGCCACCGCACCAGCGGGCCGACGGCCCGGGCCTGGAACAGCACACCGGCGAGCGCGCCCGCGGCCATGACGGTGCCGACCTGTGCCGTGCTCCACCCGAACCGGACGGTGACGAAGAACGTCCAGATCACCTGGCTGGTCATGCGGGCGACGTCGGCGCACAGCCGCGCCCACGCGAGGCGGCCGAGCACCGGGCGGCGCAGCACGGCGGCGAGCGCGCCGACCGGGTTTGCGACCCGCAGGGTCAGCGGCGTGGTCCGGTCGCCGGGCCGGGACTCGGGCAGGATGAGCCAGCCGTAGGCGACGTTGGCGAACGCCAGCCCGGCCGCGGCGTAGAACGGCAGCCGGACGTCGACCGCGCCGAGCAGGCCGCCGACGGTCGGACCGGCGATGAAGCCGAGCCCGAACGCGGAGCCGACCAGCCCGAACGCGCGGGCCCGCAGCTCGGGTGCGGTGACGTCGGCGAGGTACGCGTTGACGACGGTGTTCGTCCCCGCGCAGGCACCGGCGACGGCGTGGAACAGCACCAGCAACCACACCGTGGGCGAGGCCGCGTGGGCCAGGTAGTCCACGCCGAGGCAGGTCAACGACGCGAGGAGGACGGGTCGCCGGCCGTACCGGTCGGAGAGGCGCCCCAGCAGCGGCGAGGCGAGGAACTGCAGCAGGCCGTAGCTCGAGCCGATCAGGCCGTTCCAGCGGGCGCCGTCGGCGGCGGTCCCGGTGAGGTCGGTCAGCAACGCCGGCACGATCGGCACGATCAGGCCGAGGCCGAGCATGTCGATGAACACGGTGACGAGGAGGAAGGAGAGGGCGGGTGCCCGGCGCATCGTGACTCCTGGGTTTCGGGAGGGGCATGGCCCCCCTCGAACTCCCGGGTCTGCGCCTGTGCGGCCGGCCCAAAGGTACGGAGGATCAACGTATCGCGGCTGTCAAATGGTTTTTCCTGACGCGATATGTTTGCTGGGATCGCCTACGACGGGAGTGGGTATGACAACGTTGGACGGGTTCGCCGCGCTGGCCGCCAAGGAGCGTGGCCTGGTCGTCGTGTCGACGCTGCGGTCGGACGGCACGATCCAGGCGTCGCTCGTCAACGCGGGGGTGCTGCCGCACCCGCTCACCGGCGCACCGGCGCTCGCGTTCGTCACCTACGGCAAGGTCAAGCTGACCAACCTGCGGGCCCGCCCCCAGCTGGCCGTGACGATCCGGTCCGGCTGGGCCTGGGCGACCGTCGAGGGTGCGGCCACGCTCATCGGCCCCGACGACCCTGCCCCGGGCGTCGACGCGGAGCGGCTGCGCCTGCTGCTGCGCGAGGTGTTCACCGCGGCCGGAGGCAGCCACGACGACTGGGACGAGTACGACCGGGTCATGGCTGAGCAGCGCCGCACCGCCGTCCTGATCGACCCGGCCCGCGTCTACGGCGTCCTCGGCGGCTGACTGCCGCCGGCGCCCGATCGGGTCCGGAACTGGTCCAGCGCCGCCCGCCGGCCCCGGTGATACGGGCGGGCGGTCAACGTCGCGACCAGGCCCCACATCTGCCGCTCCTGCTCGATGGTCTCCGGCAGGTCGAGCGCCAATGCCTCGGCGAGGGGTTTGCGCCCCAGGTTCACCAGTGAACGGACCGCCGCGGCCCAGTCGTCGGTGCTGCGGATGGCCACCTCGTACCAGATCCTGGCGAGCAGGAGAAGCCCTGCCCCGACGGCCGCCAACAACCATTCGTGATCGGCAACGGCGATGGGTATTGTGCCCAGCGCGACCGCACCGACGATGAGATGTCCGTAGAGCAGGCAGATCAACAGATCGACCGTGGTGCGGGCCTGTTCGACCTGTTTTGCAGCGCGTTCGGGCGCCGTCGCGGTGAGATCGTTCCACATTCTCTGCGAGTCGAGACGGTAGCGGTCGTAGCCGTATTCCTCAAACCGGCGAATGGCGTTTCCGAGACGGGTCGGGACAATCTGCTGCTCGTCGACCGGATACCGTTGCAGCTTTTCGTCGAGCAGGTTTCGTTGTGCCGCACTGCGTCTGGAATCCTCGACGAAGAAGCGCCGGAGGGTGTCGTCGGCGCGCAACTCGCGGAGGCGGGCGACATCGTCGGCGTCGAGTGTGCCGCCCGCCTCGAGCTCGGTGAGCTCCAGCAGATCACGGCGGCCGAGGAGCTGGTTTCTGCGGCTCACCTGCCGTTCCTGCCAGCGCGTCAGCGACAGCGACGGGACCCAGCGCGGCAGCGCGCGCCGCGCCGCGGCCTGCGGCCGCCAGCCGATGTAGCCCTCAAGAATCCGGTACAGCGGTGTCTGGACAGAGGCGAGGAGCACCCCGAGGAGAACGCCGGCGCCGGCCACGGCGAGGTCCCTGTTGACGCCGGCCCGGTCCAGCGAGGTGAGCAGGGCCTCGGCTTCGCTGGCGGGCAGCACCACATAGGCGAGCAGCAACACGTTGACCGCGGCGGGCAGGAACCAGCCGACCAGCAGCGTCCAGCCGCCGCCCATGATTCCTTTGACGATGTCGCTCACGGCGCAACCCCCATGTCGGTCGACACGGTCCCGGTGTTTCCATGATGCGACACTTTTGGCGGCTGTCTTGCCGGCTGGTGCCGCGAGTATCGTCGTGCGGGAAGCGGAGATTCAGATTGGACCGGGTCATGAATCGCGACGCATTCCTCGACAGACTGGCCGGCCGGCTGGGTGACCGGACCGCCGCGGCAGAGGCTTTGGAGGCGTTTGTCGCCGAGGCCCGCGATGCGGCAAAACATGGGAAGACGATCGCGGTTGCGGATCTCCTGATCACCTACACGGCCGAAACGACAAGCTCGCCGGGGCGGGCCAAGGCCGCTCCCGCCAGGACGGCGCCCCGCGGCAAAGGCGCGAAAGTAGCCAAGACCGCGAAAGCGGCCAAAACTGCGAAAGCCGCGGAGACCGGCACCAAGGCAACAGGTCGAAAGGCGGCGGCGGCCAAGGCGACACCGGCCAAGGCGGCGGTCAAGGTCGGGCGCACGACGGCGATGGCGAAGTCCACCCCACCCGGCCCCGGATTCCCGACCGGCCGCTCCGGCCTGACCCGAGCGTGAGGCGTTGTGTGAGGCGCAGAAGCCCGGAAACACCGCCACCTGCGATTGAGGGTGGTCTCGTGGTGAGAACTGCCTGACGTTAGCCGCACAGCGCGTAACAGAACGGCAACCTGAAGGAGCGGCACCCCATCAAGGGTGTCGCTTCTGCGTTTGACCAAAAACGATCAAGCATCGCCACCCGCGCCCCGCCGCGGGTGCTTCGTCATGCCCGCTGCCGGTCCGCCCAGGGCCACCGCCGGCATCAGCAGAGATTGGGCTGTATTAGTGAGCCATGCACGCACCACGGCGAGCGTCGTGCCGCGCCAGCCGGGTGACCGCGCCGCGAGGCGCCTGCATCAGGTGTTCGAAGCCGCCTGCGACCGCACCCCCACCGCCGTCGCGCTCGAGTGCGACGGGGCCAGCCTCACGTACCGGGAGCTCGACGAACGCGCCAACCGCCTCGCCCATCGGCTGCGGGCGCACGGGATCGGCGGGGGCGCCCGCACCGCGATCCTGATGCAGCGGTCCGTCGCGACCTACGTGTCGCTGCTCGCCGTCGGCAAGGCCGGCGGGGCGTTCGTGCCGATCGACCCCGAGTCGCCCGCGGACCGGGTCGCCTACATCGCCGAGGACTCCGGCATCGCGCTGCTGCTGACATCGGCGGAACTCGCCGATCGGGCGGACGGGCTGCCGTGTCCGGTTCTGATCGCCGAGGACACCCCCGACACCGACAGCCACCGCCCGACCCGTGACCTCGGCGGCGACCAGGCCGCCTACGTGATCTACACGTCCGGGTCGAGCGGCCGGCCGAAGGGTGTGGAGGTGGCCCAGTCGAGCATCTGCAACTTCCTCGACGTCGTGCCGCGGGTGTACGACGTGCGCCCCGGCGACCGGGTGTACCAGGGCATGACGATCGCGTTCGACTTCTCGATCGAGGAGATCTGGCCGACGTGGTCGGTCGGCGCGACCCTGGTCGCCGGGCCTACCGACTCGCGGCGCTTCGGTGTCGAACTCGCCGATTTCCTGGACGTCAACGCCGTCACGGTCTTCTACTGCGTGCCGACGCTGCTCGCCACGATCCCGCGGGAGCTGCCCCGCATCCGCAGCATCCTCGTCGGCGGGGAGGCCTGCCCCGGGCAGCTGGTCGAGCGGTGGAGCCGGCCCGGCCGGCGCATCCTCAACACGTACGGCCCGACGGAGGCGACCGTCACCGCCACCTGGTGCGAACTGCTGCCGGGGCGGACCGTCACCATCGGCCGGCCGCTGCCGACCTACAGCGTCGTGCTGCTGGACGAGCAGCGGCGGCCGATCCCGGACGGCGAGGTCGGCGAGATCTGCATCGGCGGGCCCGGCGTCGCGCGTGGCTACGTCGGGCGGCCCGAGCTGACCGCGGACCGGTTCATCGAGCATCCGCTCGCGCCGCCGGGGTCCCGCCTGTACCGCACCGGCGACCTGGGCCGGCTCACCGCCGACGGCGAGATCGAGTACCTCGGCCGTGCCGACGCCGAGGTCAAGATCCGTGGCCACCGGGTCGACCTCGGCGAGATCGAGAGCGTGCTGCTGGAGGACACCGGCGTGGCCGAGGCGGTCGTGGCCCTCGACAAGGCCCAGGAGCTCGCCGCCTACGTCGTGCGTCCGGCCGCCGGCGGCGAGCCCGACGACGTGGTGGTGCGCCGGCTGGCCGAGCAGCTGCAGGACCGCCTGCCCGCCTACATGGTGCCCGCGTACCTCGACGTGGTCGCGGCGCTGCCGGCCATGCCGAGCGGGAAGGTGGACCGCAAGCGGCTGCCACCCCCCGTCAACCGGCGGCCCGCCCGGAGCGCCGGCCCGATCGTGGCCGCCGACGGCGACCTCGAGGAGCAGGTGCGCGCGGTGTGGGCCGAGGCATTCGGCCTGCCACCGGAGCAACTGTCGGTCGAGGCGGACTTCTTCGACGACCTCGGCGGGCACTCGCTGCTCGCAGCGAGGGTCGTGTCGCTGCTGCGGACCCGCGACGTGTGCGCCGGCGCGGCGGTCCGCGACCTGTACAGCCACCCGACCGTGCGCGGCATGGCCCGGCGGATGGCCGTGACCAGTGGGCCGACCGCCCCGCCCCGCCTGGCGCCGGTGCGCCACGACAGCCGCCGGATCGCCGCGGCCGGCACCGGCCAGGCACTGGTCATCTACCTGCTGGTGCTGCTCGTCACGCTGCCGGTGTCCTACGTGTACACCTGGAACAACGGCCGGGTGTCGGTCGAGGTCCTCGTCCAGCTGATGGTGGCGATCCTGGTCAGCTACCTCGGCGTGCGATGGATCGTGCCGGTCCTGCTCGCCCGGCCGGTCGCCGCCGGCATCAGACCCGGCCGGTACCGGTTGTGGGGCCCGACCTACCTGCGGCTGTGGACGCTGAACCTGCTGCTGGCGATCGGGCCGATGGCCGTGCTCAGCGGGTCGCCGCTGATGGCGCTGTACCTGCGGCTGCTCGGCGCCCGCGTCGGTGCCCGGACGACCATCGCGACCAGCTCGGTGAGCCTGCCCACCCTGATCGAGGTCGGCTCCGACGCCAGCGTCGGCTACGGCGTGTCGATGCGGCCGTGGCGGGTCGAGGACGGCTGGGTCGTCGTCGAACCGATCAGGGTCGCACCGCACGCGTTCGTCGGCGCGAACGCCGTCCTCGAACCGGGATCGACGGTCGGCGCGAACGCCGGGCTCGGCGAACAGTCCGTGCTCGAACAGGGCGAGACCGTGCCGCCCGGCAGCCGCTGGGCCGGCTCGCCGGCGACGCCGGTCGCCGCGCTCGGCCCGACCGTCGAGACGATGCTCGGCGCCGCCGGCCGCGGCCTCGCCCGCGGCTGGCACCCGAAGCATCTGCTCGCCGCCACGCTCGGCGTCGTCGGCCTGGAGCTCAGCGCGATCGCGACGATCCTGCCCAGTGTCGTGCTGGTGTGGTGGGTGCTGCTGCAATGGGGGCTGCTCGCCGGCCTGTTCGCGACGGTTCCCGCCGGGCCGCTGTACGTGCTGACCACCTGCGCGGTCGTGGCGCTCGGCAAGCGGCTGGTGCTGCGGCACGCCCCGGCCGGCATCCACCCGGCGCGCTCCGGGCTCGGCGTGCGCAAGTGGATCACGGACAAGCTGCTCGAGTTCAGCCTGCTCTTCACCAACTCGCTGTACTCGACGCTGTACACCGTGCCCTGGCTGCGGCTGCTCGGCGCCCGCGTCGGCCGCGGCGCCGAGGTCTCCACCGCCGCACACCTCGACCCCGACCTGCTGACCCTGGAACCGGACAGCTTCGTCGCCGACATGGCCAGCGTCGGCGCCGCCACGTTCGCCAACGGCCGGATGGCGTTGCTGCCGACCAAGGTCGGCCACCGGGCGTTCGTCGGCAACGCCGCGTTCGTGCCGGCCGGCACCACCCTCGGCGCCGGCAGCCTCGTCGGCGTGCAGACCCTGCCACCGGACGACGACGTCCCGGACGGGACGTCGTGGCTGGGGTCGCCGGCGATGCACCTGCCGCTGCGGCAGAGCAGCGGCACGTTCAGCGAGGAGCAGACGTTCAGCCCGCCGCGGCGGCTCGTCGTGCACCGCCTCGCGGTCGAGTTCGCCCGCGTCACCGCGCCCGCGTCGCTGCTCGGCATGAGTGTGTACCTGTACCTGTGGGTGCTGTCCAGCCTCGCCCGGGGCCGGGACCTGCCGGTGCCGGCGCTGGTCTCGCCGCTGGTCGTCATGGCCGCCGGCGCCGCGGTGATCGGCTGCTGCGCGGCGACGAAACGCAGCGTCATCGGCGTCTACCGGCCGCGGGTGGAGCCGCTGTGGAGCACGTTCGTGCGGCGCACCGAGTTCGTCACCGGCCTGTACGAGGCCGCCGCGATCCCGGCCGGGGTCGGGATGCTCGTCGGCACCCCGTTCCTGCCGCCGGTCCTGCGCTGGTTCGGCGCCCACATCGGCCGGCGCACCTGGATCGGCACCACGTACCTCACCGAGTTCGACCTGGTCGAGATCGGCGACGACGCCACGGTCGGTGCCGAGGTGTCACTGCAGACCCACCTGTTCGAGGACCGGGTGATGAAGATGTCCGTCGTCACCGTCGGCGCCGGCGCCACCCTCGGCACCCGGGCGATCGTGCTGTACGACGCCGTCGTCGGCGACGACGTGTCGCTCGGCTCGCTGTCGCTGCTGATGAAGGGCGAGCACCTCACGCCCGGCAGCCGGTGGCGCGGCATCCCCGCCCAGGGGGTCACCACCCAACCGGCGATCACCGCCAAGGGCGTCGCCAAACCGGTGATCGTCGCCGTCTGAACAGGCACAACCCATCGCACACCACACAACAAGGAGCGCACCATCCGGTGAACACCGAACTGCTGGTATCCGACGCCGCCCACTTCCGCATCGACTACGAGATCAACCCGTACATGCACACCGAACTGCAGCCCGACCCGGCCGCCGCGACGGCCGAGCACGCCGCGATCGTCGCCGCGCACCTGGCGGCCGGACGCCGCGTCGAACACGTGGCCTCCGCCCCGGAATGCCCGGACATGGTCTTCACCGCCAACGCCGCCGTGGTCCGCGGCGACCGTGCCGTCCTGGGCTTCCCGCCGCCGGAACGCAAGGCGGAGACGTCCTACTTCCAGGAGTGGCTGGTCGACCGCGGCTACGACGTGCTGGAGGCGCCGTTCCCGTTCAGCGGCCAGGGTGACGCCCTCGCTTGCGGCGACCTGCTGTTCGCCGGCTACGGGCAGCGCACCGACCGGCGGATGCACGAGGTGCTCGCCCACGAACTGGACTACGACGTGGTGCCGCTGCGCACGGTCGGTCCGCGCTGGTACGACCTCGACCTGGCCCTCGCCGTCATCGGGCCGCACACCGTCGCCTACTGCCCGCAGGCGCTCGACGACCCGAGCCTGGCCCGCCTGCGCGGGCTCGGGCTGGAGCTCATCGAGGTCGATCTCGGCGAGGCGACCCGGCTGGCGCTCAACCTGATCAGCGACGGCACCACCGTGACCATGACCCGGGGCGCGCCGAAGCTGGCGGCCATGCTGCGGGCCCGGGGGCTGCGCGTGATGGAACTGGACACGACCCAGCTCACCAAGGGCGGCGGCGGCGTGCGGTGCACCGCGCTGACCCTGGACAACCCGCCACCGAGGGGGTCGAGGTGACCCGGTCACCGGTGGCGCTGGTGTACCGGGGACCGGCGTCCACGCCCGGCTGCCCGGAGGCGGTCGCCGCGCTGCTGCGCTCCAGCCGCTGGGGCTTCGACGTCCGCTACGCCGGCCCCGGCGAGGACGTGCCGGTCTCCGCGCTCGCCCTGACCGGCGCGGCCGTCTACGCCCAGCCCGGCGGCGGCCAGCTCCGGCACGGCTACCGGCAGCTGCGTCGGCACCGCGCCGCGATCCGCGGCTTCGTCCATTCCGGCGGCAGATACCTCGGGTTCTGCCTCGGCGGGTACCTCGCCGGTGCCACCCCGGGCTTCGACCTGCTGCCGGGCGACACCGACCAGTACATCGCGTCCACGGCGGCCACCGTCGGCTCGACGGCGGACACCCTCGTCGAGGTCGCGTGGCGGGGCCGCAGCCGGACGCTGTTCTTCCAGGACGGCCCGTACTTCTGGGTGCGGCCCAGCGCGGAGGCCACCGTCGTGGCCACCTACCCCAACGGCACCGTCGCCGCGCTCGTCGCCGGCTTCGGCCGGGGCCGGGTCGGCGTCGTCGGCCCGCATCCCGAGGCCACCGGCGACTGGTTCAGCGACGCCGGGCTGTGCGTCGACCGGCTCGGTGTCGACCTGGGCCTGGACCTGGTGGACGCGGTGATGGCCGCATGACCGGCCAGCGCAGCGTCTCGGGCCGCTCATCATGTGGCGGCATGACCGGCCAGCGCAGCGTCTCGGGCCGGTCATCATGTGGCAGGGTTGGGTCAGGCCGACGCCGGAGCGCAGCGGAGGTGGCGGCATGACCGCGGTCCTGGACCCGCCGGCCAGCGACGCGGCGGTGGTGCAGGTGCCGGTGCCGGTCAAGCGGCCCCGGCTGGCCGGGGTCGACGCCGCCCGGGGCGTGGCACTGCTCGGCATGATCTGCCTGCACGCGCTGTACGAGGCCGACGCGGCCGGTAACCCGACCTGGTCGGCGACGGCCTTCAGCGGGCGGGCCGCGGCCGCGTTCGCGCTGCTCGTCGGCGTCGGCATCGCGTTCGTGACCGGCCGCCGTCAGGTCAGCCGCGCCGACCGTCCCGCGGTCGCAGCGATGATCGCGACCCGGGGTCTCGTCATCGCCGCGATCGGCTTCCTGGTGTGCGCCGCCGACACGGTTCTGGACGCGGTGATCCTGCCGTACTACGGGGTGGTGTTCCTGCTCGCGATCCCACTGGTGTTCCTGCGCACCCGGGTCGTCGCGATGATCGGGGTGCTGCTGGCGACCGTCGGGCCGTTCGTCAACCATGTCCTGCTGCCCCACTTGCCGGAGCCGTCGCTGGGCGACCCGTCGTTCAGCCGGCTCGTCGGGGACCCGGTCGGGATGCTGACCGAACTGACCCTCACCGGGTTCTACCCGTCGCCGACGTGGCTGGCGTACGTGTGCGCCGGCCTCGTCATCGGCCGGTCGGACCTGACCAGGCCGCGGTTCGCCGCGCTGCTCGTCGCCGGCGGGACGGTCGTCGCCGTCTGGGCCAACGCCGTCTCGGCGCTGCTGCTGCACCGCTTCGGCGGGCTTGCGCACATCTGGGCCGCGCAACCCGGCAGCGGACTGACCGAGGCGGAGACGACCGAGCTGCTCAAGTTCGGCGGCGACGGCTTCACGCCGTCCTCGACGTGGTGGTGGCTGGCGGTGAACGGCCCGCACACCAGCACCTCGTTCGAGATCCTGGGCTCCGGCGGCTGCGCGATCGCCGTGCTGGGCCTGCTGCTGCTCGCCGGGCACGTCCGGCACCGGATCCTGCGTCCACTGTGCACGGTCGTGCTGGCGGCGGTCGCCGCGGTGGGGAGCATGACGCTGACCTTCTACACCGCGCACGTCCTGTTCATCAACTCGGAGTTCGACACGTACAGCGCCGGCACCGGCTGCCTCGTGCAGGTCATCGGGGCGGTGCTGATCGCCCTGGCGGTCCGCGCCACGGTCGGGCGGGGGCCGCTCGAGGCCACGGTCACCGCGCTGGCCACCCGCGCCCGGCGCTGGACCGCGTCCCGGGTCGCGGCCAGGACCGCCGTGGTCCGACCGGTCACGGCGGTGCTGTTGCCGCCCGTGGGGGTCGCCGGTTCGGTGAAGCCGCCGGCGCCGCGCCGGCCGCACCGCTCGGAAGACGGCCGGCGCCGCACCGCGCGCCGCCGGTCACTGCCGGGTGCCGGGCCGTGAGCCACCGGCGCATGAGCCAGCGGCCGGTGAACCGGCGGCGCCTGCTGTTCGGCGCGGGCGCCGCCGGGGTCCTCGCCGCGCTGGGTGGGGTGGCCGGGGCCGGATACGCCGTCCTGTCCGGTGACCGGCCCCTCGCGCTCGTCTACCGCGGCCCGGCGTCCTGCGCCGGCTGCTCCGAGGCGGTGGCGGCGCTGCTGCGCGGCACACCGACCCGGTTCCGCACCGAGTTCTGCGGCCCCGGCGAGGCGCTCCAGGTGTCGGCGGCCACGCTCGCCGGTGCCGCGGTGTACGCGCAGCCCGGCGGCGGCGACGTCCGGCAGGCGTGGCGGCGCCTGCGCACCACCGCCGACGACGTCCGCGCATTCGTCCACAACGGCGGGAGCTACCTCGGGTTCTGCCTGGGCGCGTACCTCGCCGGCGCCGACCCCGGGTTCGGTCTGCTCATCGGGGTCGGCGTCGAGGGCTACATCTACAGCGCCGAGGCCGCCGTCCACGAGCCGGACGACACCGTCGTCGAGGTGGACTGGCGGGGGCGGCGGCGGCACATGTACTTCCAGGACGGCGCGCTGTTCCGCCCCCGGACCAGTGCCGACGCCACCGTCCTGGCCACGTACGGCACCGGCGGTGCCGCGGCCGTCGTCACCGGTTACGGCGCCGGGCGGGTCGGCGTCGTCGGTCCCCATCCGGAGGCCGACCAGACGTGGTACGCCGACTCGCGTCTCACCAACCCCGACGGCATCCGGTTCGACCTGGGCCATGACCTGATCGAGAGCACCGTCCAGCGCGGCTGACCGGCCCGGCCCGTCACTGGCAGCGGGTCGGCGGGCTGGGTCACGCCGCGCGCCGTGCGTGCGGGTCGGCGGGCGGTGTCACGATGCCCGCGCCGTCCCACTGGCACCGCACGGTGATCAGCGAGTGCAGGGCGACCACCTCGCCGGCCAGGTTCGGCGTCGCGGCCTCGGCGGCGACGGACCAGTCGTTCGGCGCGCTGACGTCGACGATCTTCAGGTCCACCGACACCAGCGTCACCCGCTCGAACCCCAGCAGCCGCAGCCGCTGCAACGCCTGGCCGCACTTCAGGCCGCGGAGCTCGGGGAAGACGGCCCGGTCCGTCGGTGCGGCGGACCTCGCGTCGGCGGCCACCCCAGTGACCTCCGCCGACTCCGGCACCGACCCACCGGCCGGGGCGCGATAGAGCCCGGCGACGGACTGGACGAGCAGCCAGACACTGACGGCACCCGCGCCGAGGCACGCCACCCCGGCCGTGGCGAGTCCCAGCCGGCCGAACCGGCGTGGTGCCCGGTGCCGCCGCACCTCGTGCGCCACCATCGCCCCTCCTTCCCACGCGATGTGCTGCGGCGCCGCACGCCGCTTTGCCCGCCAATCTGGCAGCTTCACGGGCCGCAGCGACGCGGGTGCCCGAACTCCACCCGGCCCGGCCCGCGAGGATCACCATCCGGGCGAGGCCCTCCGGACGCCCGGGTGAGGCGGCCGGCATGGACGGGGGACCGGTGGGTAGGCCACCGAAATGGCCGATCCCACCTGCGTCATCATCGGAGGCGGCCCGGCGGGCATGATGCTCGGACTGCTGCTGGCCCGCGCCGGCGTGCGGGTGGAGGTGCTCGAGCGGCACGGCGACTTCCTCCGGGACTTCCGTGGCGACACCGTGCACCCGTCCACCCTGCGGCTGCTCGACGAGCTCGGCCTGGGGCGGCGGTTCGAGGAGCTGCCGCACAGCCGGCTGGACGAGATCCGCTGGCCCGTCGACGCCCACCGGTCCGTGGTCCTGGCCGACCTGCGCCGGTTGCGGCAGCCGCACCCGTACATCGCCATGGTGCCGCAATGGGATCTGCTCAACCTGCTTGCCGACGCGGCGCGGCAGGAGCCGTCCTTCACGCTGCGGATGAACACCGAGGTGACCGGACTCATCAACGAGTCGGGCCGGGTGCGGGGGGTCCGGTACCGCACCGCGGACGGCACCACCGGGGAACTGCCGGCGGCGCTGACCGTGGCCTGCGACGGCCGCTGGTCGATCGCGCACACCGACGCGCGCCTGCAACCCCGCGAGTTCCCGGTGCCGATGGACGCCTGGTGGTTCCGTCTGCCCCGGCTGCCGCAGGACGGCAACGCACTCACACCACGCGCCGCACTGGGCCGGCTCGCCGTGGTGATCCCGCGGGCGGGGTACCTGCAGATCGCCTACCTCGCGGAGAAGGGCGCCGACCAGCGGCTGCGCGCGGCCGGGATCGAGCACTTCCGGCGGGACCTGGCGGCGCTCCTGCCCGAGGTGGCCGACCGGCTCGGCGCGCTGGCGTCGATGGACGACGTCAAGCACCTCGACGTGCGGCTGAACCGGCTCCGCCGCTGGCATACCGACGGCCTGCTGTGCATCGGCGACGCGGCGCACGCGATGTCACCCGTCGGCGGTGTCGGCATCAACCTCGCGGTGCAGGACGCCGTCGCCGCCGCGACCCTGCTCGCCGGCCCGCTGCGGCACGGCCCGCCAACCCCGGCGGCGCTCGCCGCGGTCCGCGCCCGCCGGCTCCTGCCGACCGTCGCCGTGCAGGCCATGCAGCGGCTCCTGCACCGGGGACTGATCGCACCGGCGATCGCCGGCCGGCGGGTCGGCCCACCCGCGGCCGTCCTCGCCCTGCTGCGGCGATTTCCGCGACTGTCCGTCGTGCCGGCGTACCTCATCGGCGTCGGCATCCGATCCGAACACGCACCGCGGTTCGCCCGGGGTTACAGCCTGCAGGGCGGGGAAGGTCATGACCGACAGACTGACGACGTCAAGGAGATGACGATGAAGGCGAAGGTCGGCGACCGGATCATCGAGGAAGGCACCCACGTCGGGGACCACCGCCGGGTCGGGGTGGTGACCGCGCTGCGGCACGACGACGGCACCCCGCCGTACGAGGTGCACTGGCTGGACACCGGCAACGACGCGCTGGTCTTCCCTGGTGTGGACGCCCGCGTCGAGCCCGGCAAGTCCAGCAAGTCCGGCTGAGCCGGACCTGGGGCGGGCGTAGTAGCGCTCCAGGCCGGCGCGGTCCAGGACCGCCGTGCAGTTCACCGCTCGCCGCCGGAGGGGACCGGGCACAGCACCCTCCGGCCGGTCAGCCGCGCTTGAACGCGCCCGTCACCGTCACTTGAGCGCGTCCGTCAGCTGGGATTTCGTCATCGTGGAGCGGCCCCTGACGTTGCGGCGCTTCGCCTCGGCGTACAGCTCGTCCCGTGAGCGCTCCGACCGGGGTCGGTTGCGCGGTGCCTTCTGATCGCGCGGTGCCCTCGCCGCGGCGCGGGGCTTGCCGAGCTCCTGCCAGCGGGACTCGGTCACGTCCACGCCGTGCCGCTTCGCGGCCCGCTTGATCCGGCGGAACGCCTCGTCGCGTTCCGCGTCGGTGGCGTCGCGGACCTGGTCGAACCGGGCGATCGCGTTCCGCACGTGCGAGGCGTCGTTGAGCGGTTCCTTACGCAGCCGCGGGAACGCGAAGGCACTGTCCTTCATGGCGTTGCGGTCGGCGGCGTCCAGTTCGTTCGTTTTCTGCCTGTGGGTAGCCATGCCCGGTGGTTACCCCGCACCGGGCCGTCCATTCGCCGGCCGGCCAGCCAGCGGACGGCCTCAGCCAACGAAGATGCAGAACGGGTGTCCGGACGGGTCCCGGAACACGTACAGCGGCTCACCGGCGTCGGCGGTCCGGTCCAGCGCCAGCCGGGCGCCGAGGGCCTCGGCCCGCTGCCGCTGGCGCTCCAGTTCCTCGACGCTGGGCACGGTGAAGTCGAGGTGCAGCTGCATCGGCACGGTGTGGTCCGGCCACGTCGTCGGCTCCAGCCGGTCGACCTGCTGGAACGCGAGCTTTCGCGTGCCGGCCGCGTCGACGAGGACGAGCCAGTCCTTGTCGTCGCCGCCCGGTTCGTCGCCAGGCCGGTACCGCAGGCCCAGGAGCTGCCGGTAGAACTCGGCGAGCCCCCGCGCGTCGGTGGTGTCCAGCACGGTGTGCAGCAGGTGCGGGTAGTCGGCCACGCTCGCCCATTTTGCCACCGTGTGTCAGGGGTCGCCCGTCATGTCCGACGCGACGCGGTCGATCGTGGCGCCACCTCGTCGAACTCGACGTCGTGGGACAGCCGCCTCCTCCTTTGGTAGGAGGCGCACCACCATCCGCGGGCCGTGGGTGCGGCGCCGGGCAGGAGGTGCGGGGCTGCGGCGCTCGGGATCGTCGAGGGCATGATGAATCTTCGCCCGGCGCTGCGGTGGCACCGGCCGCTGCTCGCGCTCGCCGCCGTCATGGCGCTCCTGGTCCTGGTCTGCGTCGTCGGCCTGCTGGTGGACGACCGCCGCCTGCTCGGGGTGTCGGTCTGGCTCAAGCCGCTGAAGTTCGGCCTCTCGTTCGGCGTCTACGCGCTGACCCTCGCCTGGATGCTGTCGCTGGTGACCCGCGGCCGCCGGATCGCCGCAGCGGCCGGCACCGCGGTCGCCGTCGCCGGTCTCGCCGAGGTCGGCATCATCGTGCTCCAGGCGGCGCGGGGGCGGTTGAGCCACTACAACGTGGCGACCGACCTCGACGACACGCTGTGGATGTGGATGGGCATCACCATCGGCGTGCTGTGGGTCGCCACCCTGGTCCTGGCAGTGGTGCTGTTCTTCAGCCCGATCGGTGACCCGGCCAGCCGGTGGGCCGTGCGGCTGGGCGTCCTCGTCGCCCTCGGGGGCATGGCGGTGGGCCTGCTGATGCTCAGGCCCACCCCGGAGCAGGCGTCGGCCGACGTCGAGACGGTCGTCGGCGCGCACAGCGTCGGCGTGCCCGACGGGGGACCGGGGATGCCGCTGACCGGGTGGAGCCTGACCGGCGGCGACCTGCGGATCCCGCACTTCGTGGGCATGCACGGGCTGCAGGCGTTGCCGCTGCTGGCGATGGTCCTGGGGGTGTCGGCCGGGCGCCGGTTCCGCCTCGTGCTGGTCGGCGCGGCCGGCTACGTCGGGCTGATCGTCCTGCTCACCTGGCAGGCGCTGCGCGGCCAGCCGTTGCTGCGCCCCGACGCGGCGACCTGGGCGGCGCTCGGGCTGCTGACCGTGGCGGTGGGCGTCGGTGCGGCGTCGGTGCTGCGGACGCCGCACCGATGACCCCCTATGGTGAGGCGGTGCTCACCCGGCTGTTCGACGAGCGGTACGCCGTGCGGCGCCTCCTCCTGCTCGCCCTCGCCGGCCTCGGGTACGTTGTGCTGCTGCGCGACCCGGCCGAACCACGGACCTGGATCACCTGGGCGACCGACGCCGCGGCGGTGCTGCTGACGGTCGGCTGCGCCCGGTGGCCCCTGGCGGGTGCGCTCGCGCTCGCCGCCGTGCTCGCCGTCGCCGACACCTGGTCACCCGCGGAGCCGGTCGTGCCGGCGGTCGGCGCCAGCTGGGCGGTCCTCGAGCTGGCGCTGCGGGTGCCGGGCCGGCGCCTCGGTGCCGCCGTCGCCGCGCTGAGCCTCGTGCACGTGGCCGACGACTGGCGGCTGCTGCCGGGCGGGACCGTCGGGGTGCTGTTCAACGTCGTCATCCTGGTCGGCGTGCCGGTCCTGTTCGGCGCCAACATCCGCGCGGCCCGCCGGATCGCCCGGCAGGCGCAGGAGCGGGCGGAGGCGGAGGAGCAGCGCCGGCACGCGGACACCCGCGCCGCCCGCGCCGACGAGCGCACGGCGATCGCCCGGGAGCTGCACGACGTGCTGGCCCACCATGTCGCCTCGATCGTGCTGCGGGTCGGCGTGGCCCGGCACGTGCTCGCCGGCACCGACCCGCGGACCGGCGCCGTCCTCGACGACGTGCACGCCACCGGCAGCGCCGCCCTCGCCGACCTGCGCCGGCTGCTCGTCCTGCTGCGCGACCCGCACGCACCGGTCGGCGAGGCAGCCGTCATGTCGATCGAGCCGGCCGCGCTGCCGGCCGGGATCGAGGCGGCCGTGGACCGCGCCCGGCGCGGCGGCGTGACCGTGGAGACGGCCGTCGACCCCGCCGTGTCCACATTGGACGCGATCCGCAGCCTGGCGGTGCTGCGGCTGGTGCAGGAGGGCCTCACGAACGTGGCCCGCCACGCCGGCCCGGCGGCCCGCGCCCGGGTGCGCCTGACGATGCGGGAGCAGACGCTGGAGTGCGAGATCACCGACGACGGTCCCGGCGCCTCGGCCGACAGCGACGGCCACGGCACCGGGCACGGCATCATCGGGCTGCGCGAGCGGGTCGAGGTGGTCGGCGGCACGTTCGAGGCCGCCCCGATCGCGGCCGGGGCCGGCTGGCGGATCCGGGCGGAGCTGCCGCCACCGGCGACCTCCGCCCGGACGGAGCAGCCGGCATGATCCGGGTGCTCCTCGTCGACGACCAGCACCTCGTCCGGGCCGGCCTGCGCATGCTGTGCGAGTCCGATCCGGGCATCGACGTCGTCGCCGAGGCCGACAACGGCCGCGACGCCGTGCGGCTCGTCGACGAGCTGCGCCCCGACGTCGTGATGATGGACCTGCGGATGCCCGGCATGGACGGCACCACCGCCACCGCACGGATCCGGGCCGCGCACCCCGCCTGCCGGGTCGTGGTCGTCACCACGTTCGACGACGACGACCACCTGTACCCGGCGCTCGCCGCCGGCGCCTGCGGCTTCCTGGTCAAGGACGCCGCGCCCGCCGACCTCCTCGCCGGGATCCACCGGGCCGCTGAGGGGGACAGCCCGTTCAGCCCCGGGGTGCTGCGCCGCCTGGTGGACCGGGCCGTCCGCTCCCGCCAGCCGGCGCCGGGCGGTGAACTGCCGAGGCTGACCCCCCGGGAGCGCGACGTGCTCCGCCTGATCGCGGCGGGCCTGTCCAACCAGGAGATCGCCGAGCAGCTCCACCTGGGCGTCACCACGGTCAAGTCGCACGTGACCAGCCTGATGACGAAGACCGGCAGCCCCAACCGGGTCCGCCTCGCCATGCTCGCACTGCGCGCCACCGAAGCGGGTCCGTGAACCGAAGCGGCCCGTGAACCGAGGCAGCCCGTGAACCGAAGCGGCCCGTGATTCGAAGCGGCCCGTGATCCGCCGCGGGTCCGTGATCCGGACGTCACCGGGTGGACACTTCGGCGCCGGGACCGTGCGGCAGGATCTGCCGTATGGGCGCGACCCGGCTGGCCGAACGCACCGGCGACCTGCTGACCGGCTGGGTCGACCGGCTGCCGCCGCGACTGCGCCGGTTCCTGCCACGCGACCTGGTCGGATTCGCGATGCTCGGCGGGTTCACGCTGTCCGTCGACCTGGCGCTGCTGGTCCTGCTCCGGCGGACGACCGGACTGCCGCTGCCGGTGGCGGTCTCGATCGCGTACCTCGTCGCCTTCGGGCTCAACTTCGCGCTCAACCGCACCGTCAACTTCCGGTCCCACGCGCCGGTGGGCCGGCAGGCGCTGCGGTATGCGCTCGTCGCGGTCGGCGACTACCTGCTGACCGTCGGTGTGTCCTCCGGACTTGCCGCGCTGGGCCTGGACTTCCGCGTCGCCCGCCTCGCCGCGTCCGGCACCGTCGCCGTGTTCACCTACGTCGCCTCGCGCTGGTGGGTGTTCCGCGACCGTCCCGGCGCAGGCCCGGACCGGTTCACCTGGATCGCGGACCGCGACACCTGAGCCGGTTCAGGCCGGCCTCCGCAGCTTCGCCGGGTTGACCACCAGGTTCAGTTCGGTGATCCGGCCGCCCGCGAGCTCGATGCCGATCACGCCGATCAGGGTCCCGCCGAGCTCGAGCGTGAAGCCGGCCCCGCCGGCCAGCCGGACCGGCCGGGCCTGGACCCCCGCGTAGCGGCGGCCCAGCCCGGACAACAGCGTCAGCACCCGCTCCGGACCGAGCACCGGCACCCGCGCGGCGAGCACCTCGCCGCCGCCGTCGGAGCGCAGCACGACCCGCGGGTCCAGCAGGCTCACCAGTTCGGTGAGGTCGCCGTCCGTGGCCGCCTTGAGGAACGCGGCCGTGACCCGCCGGTGCTCCTCGGCGGAGACCGGTTCGCGCGCCGGGGCCTCGGCGCGGACCCGACGGCGGGCCCGCGACGCGAGCTGCCGGCACGCCGCCGGGGTCCGGTCGACGACGGCCGCGAGCCGGTCGAAGTCCATGCCGAACGCGTCGTGCAGCACGAACGCGACCCGCTCGGCGGGCGAGAGGCTCTCCAGCACCAGCAGGACCGCGGTGCGCACCGACTCCCGCAGCGCGGCCGCGTCGCCCAGGTCCGTGTCGTCGTAGCCGGGCAGCGGCTCGGGCAGCCAGGTGCCGGGGTAGGTCTCGCGCCGGGCCCGGGCCGAACCCAGCAGGTCCAGGCAGATCCGCGACGTCACGGTGGTCAGCCAGGCCCGCGGGTTCGCCACGTCGGCCTGCGACGCGTGCCAGCGCAGCAACGCCTCCTGCACGGCGTCCTCGGCGTCGCCGGCGCTGCCGAGCAGCCGGTAGGCGACCGCGAACAGGTAGCGGCGGTGCTGCTCGCCATCGTCCATGTCACACGATTGTGGCCTACGTCGTCACCCGGGCATGCAGAGGATCACCGTGGTCGGCGGCGGGTTCGCCGGCCTTGTCGCCGCCGTCACCTGCGCCGAGGCCGGAGCGCGGGTCCGGCTCCTGGAGGCGCATCACACGCTCGGCGGGCGTGCCCGGGCCACCGCGGGCCCGTACGTCGCCCATGACGGCCCGCACGTGCTGTACCGCGACGGACCGTGGTGGCGGTGGCTCGCCGGTCGCGACCTGATCGGCCGGTCGTCCGGGGTGCCGTTGTCCGGCCTCGCCGGTTTCCGCTTCCGGCACGGCGGCCGATTGCGCCGCACCCCGCCGGCCGCGCTGCTGCCGGTCCTGGCACGGCGCCGCCGCAGCGCCCCGGTCGACGTCGACTTCCGCACCTGGATCAGCCACCGGCACGGCGAGGCGGCGGCATCGGCCGCGTCGAACCTCATGGGCGTGGCGACCTTCGACGCCGACCCGGGCCGGCTGTCGGCGGCGTTCGTCTGGCCGCGGCTGCTGCGGGTCTTCGCGCCGAGCCCACCGGCCCGGTACCTCACCGGCGGCTGGAACGGGCTCATCGACCGCCTCGCCGCGTACGCCCGGACCCTCGGCGTCACCATCGAAACGGGTGCCCGCGTCACCGAACTGCCCACGCCCCCGGTCGTCGTGGCCACCACACTCGACGCGGCG
This sequence comes from Dactylosporangium cerinum, assembly GCF_042653625.1. Lineage (NCBI taxonomy): Bacteria > Bacillati > Actinomycetota > Actinomycetes > Micromonosporales > Micromonosporaceae > Dactylosporangium > Dactylosporangium cerinum. The sequence continues at coordinate 84,451 of NZ_JBHSIU010000011.1, forward strand.
GCCCGCCTGCTGGGCACCGCGCTGCCGGCCGTGCCCAGCGGCCGGGCGGTGCTGCTGGACCTCGCGGTGCGCGCCGACTGCCGGGACGCCTTCGTCGTGTCCGACCTGGACGCGGCGGGCTGGCTGGAGCGCTACACCCTGCCGGATCCGAGCCTGGCGCCGGCCGGCGAGTCCCTGGTGCAGGCGCAGCTGCCGCTGCTCGACGGCGAAGGCAAGGCCGCCGGGCTGGCCCGGCTGGAGGCGCTGGTCGACCTGGCCGTGCCCGGCTGGCGTGCCCGCACCACCTGGCGCCGCGACGGGGTCGCCAACCGTCGCTCCGGCGCGCTGGACCTGCCGGGCCACACCTGGCACGACCGGCCGGCCGTTGACCGAGGCGACGGCGTGTACCTCGCCGGCGACCTGGTCGCCGCGCCGGGCCTGCTCAGCGAGGTGTCCTTCAACAGCGCGGTCACCGCCGCCCGGCTGGCCGTCAGCTGAGCGGTGCCGCCCTGTCTTGGGCACGGCGCAGGGATGGCGCTACCAGCACCGTGGCAACACCAGCGACGGCGATCGCCAGGGCCGGCGTGGTGAGCTGGGCGAGGGTGCCCAGCAGCAGCGGTCCGACGCCCTGCAGCGCCATCAGGCCGGTCGACAGCAGCGCGAACAGCTGGCCCCGGCGGTCCTCGGGGGCGGCGGCGAGGAAGGCCCGCTGCAGGCCCAGCCCGTAGGCGAAGCCGGTGCCCGCCACGACGAGCAGAGCCACCAGCAGCGGCAGCGGCGGCGCGGCGAGCAGCCCGATCAGTGGCGTGCCGAGCACCAGCAGGAAGGCCGGCGAGGACCGTTCCCGCAGCGACGGGCGCATCAACCGGCCGGCGGCGAAGTTGCCGACCAGCATGCCGACCGCGGGCGCGGCCATGAGCACGGCGCCGGTCCCGGGCGGGAACCCGCGGCTCGCGCCGTAGGCGACGAGGAGGGCCTCCGCGCCGGCGACGAACGCCGACGGCAGCCATTGCGCCAGCAGCAGCCGCCGGATGGTCCGGTCGGACAGCAGGGCGACGGCTCCGGTCCAGCTGTCGCGGACCGCCCCGCCCGATTTCGCCGCGCTTCGACCGGCCGTGGGCAGGCCGAACCGGACGACTGCGGCGGCCAGCACGTGGCATCCGGCGGCGAACAGCAGCGCGTTGCGTGGTCCGACGGCGGCCACCGCGACGCCACCGCCGGCGAGCCCGAGCAGCTGCGCCGCCGAGGAGGACATGTTCGACACGGACCGGCCGAGGACGTACGCGTCGCCGGTCAGCCGTTCGGCGATGACCCGGGCGGCCGCGCCGGCGAAGACGGGTGTGCCGCAGGCGACGACCGCGACCAGCGTCAGGCTGACCGCGACGGGCAGGTCGAGCAGCCCCAGCGCGGCGGCCAGCAGCGCCTCGACCGCGTAGCCGGCCACGATGAGCGGGCGGGCGCGCAGCCGGTCGGTCAGGGAGCCGAGCAGCAGGCCGCCGACGACCTGCGGCAGGAACCCGGCACCGAACGCGAGGGCGCTCAGCAGCGGTGAGCCGGTGCTGGCGTAGACGAGCACGGACAGCGCGAAGATCTGCAGGGTGGTGGCGCCGATGGCCACGGTCCGGGCGGCGAACAGGGCCCGGAACGACCCCTCCGCGAACACTTCGCGGTAGGTGGCGGGGCGGTCGACGACAGTCATGTGACGAGCGTGCGGGCCGGGCCTGCGCGGCAGCGATTGATTCGCCGTGTGGCGTAAGGTCGGGGGATGCCACGGTTCGTGGTCGGGGCCGAGGACCTGCTGCGCACCCGGTTCGCGCTCTCGCCGATCTTCGAGCTGCACCACCTGATCTGCGCCCTCGCCAGCCGGCACCGCCAGGGCGTGCCCGAGGCGTGGCTGGCCCGGCTCCGCCCGCGGTTCGCGCCGCTGCGCGCCGACCCGGTCATGGACGCCGTGCTGGCCCTGCACGCGCCGCGGTCGGGTGCGACGTTCTTCTCCCCGCCGCCGCGGGCGCTCGGGCAGACGATCGACGACGACCTCGCCGAGCTGCGGGCCGCGCCACCCGGGGCGGTCCGCGCCGAGATCGACTTCTACCTGCGCCGGCGCGACATCACCGACGCGGCGCGCGCGGTCCTGACCGGGCCCGACGTCGTCGAGCGGCTGGCCGGGCTGCTGTCCACCGCGTGGGCCGAGCTGCTCGCCGACGACTGGCCGCGGCTGCGCCTGCTGTGCGAACGCGACGTGGTGCACCGCGTCGGCGAGCTCGGCCGGGCCGGCTGGGCCGCCGCCCTGGCCGGGCTGCACCCGAAGGTGCGGTGGCGCGACGGCGCGGTCGAGGTGATCGGCCGGGGGCGCCGCGAGATCGGGCTCGACGGCGCCGGGCTGCTGCTCGTGCCGTCGGTGTTCGTCTGGCCCCAGCTCGCCCTCTACACGGACGAGCCGTGGCCGAAGGCGGTCGTCTACCCGGCCCGCGGCGTCGGCACCCTGCTGGAGCACGGCCCGCCCGAGGCGCCCGCGTCGCTGTCGGCACTGCTCGGCCGGTCCCGGGCGGTGCTCCTGGTGACCCTCGCCGACCCGGCCAGCACCAGCCAGCTCGCCCAGGCCCTCGGCATGGCCACCGGCGCGGTCGGCGACCACCTCGCCGTCCTGCACCGCGCCCGGCTGGTGGAGCGCGCCAGGTCCGGCCGGTCGGTGCTGTATCGCCGCACCCCGCTGGGCGACGCGCTGGTCGGGTGAGGTTGTCGTACAGCTGTCATATTTTCGAGGGATTGTTGCAATGCAGCGGCGTGACGATGGTGAGAGTTCGACCGGAACGGCGGTTCAAGGGGGCATCAATGATGACCGCGGTTGACGGCACCGACTTCGGTTTGCGATGCGACGGCTGTGGACTGATCCTGCGCGGTCTCGGGGCCGCCCTGCACCGTTGGGATCTCGCCTGGAGCGTGCTGCGGCGGTATGGATGGTTCGGCGAACGCACCACCGGCGGGCCGCACTGCTGCCCCCGGTGCGTCCGCCACGGCGTGCCGGCGGCCCACGACGACCTGTAGCGCGGTGCTCAGCCTGAACCGGCTCAACCGGCGAACCGGCCCCAGGCCACGAACACCGCGACGGCCAGGTAGATCAGGTCGGGCACGATCGTCGCCCGTTCGCCGCGGCGCAGGCGCATGGCCACCGCACCGGCGAACAGCGCCGCCACGCAGACCGCGGTGACCGGCACCAGCACCGGCGCGATGTCGAGCGCGGCGGGCAGGATCAGGCCCGCCGCGGCCAGGATCTCCAGCGTGCCGATGGCCCGCAGCGCCCCCGGACTGAAGTCCAGGACCCATGCGGCGGCGTGGCCACCCATGGCCGCGATCTTCTCCCTCGGCACGAACATCTTGGACGTGCTGATCAGCAGGACGGTCGTCAGCAGACCGGCGGCGATCCACAGGGCGAGGTTCATCAGGAAGCTCCTTGGTTGCATCGGTGTTCGGGTGCCATTCAGGTGCCGCCGGTCCCGCCCCCGTGACAGGGTGGCGGCGTGACGTACGCCACCGCCCGCGGTTGTCACATCGCGGCCGGGACCGGCATCCGGTGGGGTGGCACCGTCGAATGAAGGAGCAGGCAGCAACCATGGACCCGGCCACGGAGGCGTTCGTCGCGCACCGCAACCTGCTGTTCACCGTCGCCTACGAGATGCTCGGCTCGGCCGCGGACGCCGAGGACGTCCTGCAGGAGACCTGGCTGAAATGGGCGGGCGTCGACCTGGACGCCGTGCTGGACCAGCGGGCCTACCTGGTCCGGATCACCACCCGGCAGGCGCTCATGCGGCTGCGGACGCTGCGCCGGCGCAAGGAGTCCTACGTCGGGCCGTGGTTGCCGGAGCCGCTGCTGACCGCGCCCGACGTGGCGGAGGACGTCGAGCTCGCGGAGAGCGTGTCGATGGCGATGCTGTTGGTGCTGGAGACGCTCGCGCCGACGGAGCGGGCGGTGTTCGTGCTGCGCGACGTGTTCGCCCTGGAGTACGAGGAGATCGCGGAGGCGGTCGACAAGAGCCAGGCGGCGGTGCGGCAGATCGCGCACCGGGCCCGCGCGCACGTCGCCGCCCGACGGCCGCGCGGGGAGGTGTCGGCGGCGCAGACCCGCGACGCGCTCGCCGCGTTCCAGCGGGCGGTGGAAACCGGTGGCCTGCAACCGCTGCTCGACATCCTCGCGCCCGACGTCGTGCTGTTCGGCGACGGCGGCGGGGTGGTGCAGGCCGTGCGCCGGCCGATCGCCGGCGCCGGCAAGGTGGCCAGGCTGCTGCTCGTCGGCCGCCGCAAGGTGCCCGCCGGGGCGGTGCTGCAACCGGCGCAGGTCAACGGGCATCCGGCGCTGATGCTCCGGGTCGGCGACGCGGTCGACACCGTCATCACCGTGCGCATCGACGACGGCCGCATCACCGGGCTCTACGCCGTGCGCAACCCGGAGAAACTGTCCCGGATCGGCCGGGAGACGCCGGTGCGCCGCTGACCCGGCCGTGCGGTCAGCGGTCGGGTGCGCCCGGCGTCGCGACGGTCCGCCAGGCCGGCGCGGCGGCCTCGTCGACGACGACACGCCACTGTCCGCACCGGCAGTGCTCGTACCTGACCCGGCCGCCGCTGGTGACATGGCTCGATGTGGTCCGCCAAGTGTGCTCCTGCATGACTCCGAGCATGCTGTAATGGTCTTGTGCATATCAACCCTTACGGCGAGGAGCCGGTGCGGCTCGCCCTCGCCCTGGCGAACGACCCGCCGGCGACGGCGGCCGCGCTTGCCGCACGGTGCCGGGAGGCGGGATTCGTCATCGATGTCGCCGTGCGCCCGGAGGACCTCACCGAGACCCTGGCCTTCCTCGACGACTGGCTCGCCGTCGTCGACGCCCCCGACGACGCGACCCGGGCGGGGCGGCTGAACGTCCTGCTGCAGCGGGCCGCCGCGTATCCCCGGCTGTCCAACCACGCCGAGGACGGCTGGCACCTGCACTACCGGGATCCCGACCTGCCGCTGGCCGGCGCGCTGCGGGCGCTCATCAGCGTGGGCACCGCCCTGCACCTGTCGGGCCGTGGCATGCACCGCCTCGGCCGCTGCTCGGCCGCCGGCTGCGCCAAGCCGTTCGCCGACCTGAGCCGCACCGGCCGGCAGCGGTACTGCTCCCCGGCCTGCGGCAACCGCGACGCCGTCCGCCGCCACCGGAGCCTGACCGCCGCGAGCCGCCACCGCTGAGCCCGTCGTCGCGTAGGCTGCGCCGGATGGATCTCCCCGACGTCATTCCGATCGCACACGAGCCCGATTTCCGCACGTCCACGATCGGCCGCTACGCGCAGGGCCAGTTCTATGGTGACATCCACGGGACGGACATCGACGGCCTGGGTGAGATCACCGTGATGCTGCACCTGTTCGACCACGGCGGAGTGCACACCGGGTCCACGATCCGCAGCCGCATCCCACTGGACGACGCGGACGCGGTGCTGGCGGAGCTGCTCTCGCAGTTGCCGGACGCGGTCTTCGGCGACATCGCGATCCGCCTGTTCCAGGTGGTGCAGGACGGGGTCCGGTTCGGTCTGGTCGACGAGTCCCACCCCGACCGCGGCGGCGCTTCGGCCGAGCTCTACCCGCAGGGTATGGGGTTCTTCCCGCCGTTCGACGGACTCTACGACACGTGAGTCGCCCTGTTGCTCAGCCTCCGGCCGGTCGCTGCTGGACGGCGGCGACGACCTCCTCGAGGCGGCCGCGGATCCGGGCAGCGGTGAGATGGTCGAAGTAGTCGCGGGAGCTGACGATCTGACCGTCGCGGACGCGGAGCACGAAGATGCCCGGCAGTGAGAACGGTTCGCCGGCGGCGGTGCCCTGATACTCGAACTCGGCGACGATGACCTCGGGATCGGTGGTCTCGTGGACGGTGATGTTGACCGGCCGGCGGTCCAGCTCCGGACCGGTGCCGGTGGGCCGGAAGTGCTCGCGGAGCTCGTCGCGGGTGCGCAGCGCGGGTGCGCGCAGCGGGTCGAACGGGTGCACGACGTCGGTCTGCTCGGCGTAGAGGTCGGGAAGCTCGTCCCACCGCCCCTCCGAGACGCCGTGGACCAGGGCCAGGAACACCTCTCGCGGAGTCATGCGTTTCCTCACGTAGTATCCGAAGTGCTGACTCCGATTATATGGAGTCGTCACTCCGGATATCAAGGGACGCCGCATGCCCAGGACCCAGCGGGTCGACGCCCAGGCCAATCGTGGCCGGATCCTCGACGTCGCCGAGGAGGTGTTCGGCGCCGGCGGTGAGGCCGCGTCGACCGAGGAGGTGGCCCGCCGGGCCGGGGTCGGCATCGCCACCGTGTTCCGGCACTTCCCCACGAAGGCGGCGTTGCTGCAGGCGGTGCTCGTCCGGCGGTACGACCGCCTCCGCGAACAGGCCGAAGCCCTGCTCGCCGCCGAGGACCCGGGCACCGCGTTCCGCGACTTCTTCCGCCACCTCGTCGCCGACGCCGCCACGAAGATCGCCATCGGCGAGGCGCTGCTGCACGCCGGCGGCGACAGCGACGGCCAGGCGGTGCAGGCGTCCAACGGCCTGCGCCGCGCCGTCGGGGCCCTGCTGGAGCGCGCCCAGCGGGCCGGCGCCGTCCGCGACGACGTCGAGCTGCCCGAGGTCTACGCGCTGCTGGTGGCCACGTCCCGGCTGGCCACCGAGGCCGAGGTGACGTCCCGGGCCCTCGAAATCGTCTTCGACGGCCTGAGCCCCCGCTGACGTCAGCGACGGCGGACGGCGAACCGTTCAGCGGTGAACGTCCCGCCGTCGACGCGGATCCCGAAGCCGTAGCGGTACTGCGCCCGCACGGCCGGATCGTCGAGACGGGCGAAGCGGCCCACGTCGGCGGTGAACAGGTACTGCCACGCGCCGCCCGCGGCGACGGCGTAGGCGCTGAGCTCGTCGCGGTGCAGCACGCACGCGAGGCGGGCGTTCGGGCCGGGATAGTTGATGTTTCCGTCGAGCTGGGTGACGCGCTGGCCGGTGAGCGTGCCGGCGATCCGCACGTCCCAGCCGGTGCGTTTGAGCTTGTGGTTGTACCAGACGAGCAGGTAGTTCTGCGCGTCCTTCACCAGCCCGGCGAACAGCGTGTCCTGGCCCGTGGCGGCCGCGTTGGCGTAGGAGCGCTGGCTGGCGATGACCGCGACGGGTGAGACGGTCGCGGCCACGGTCGAGCGCAGCAGCGCGAACGCCGGCGCGCCGCCCGCCGCGACGGTCAGCACCCCGCCGGCGGCCTGCACGGTCCCGGCCCGGCCCTCGGGCGCGGGCGCCAGCACCGTGAACCCGCCGAGCCCGGCGTCGAACTCCTGCTCCAGCACCACCGCCGGATAGTTCTCCGGCGTCGGCAACGGCGGCAGCAGGTCGACGTCGCGCAGGTGCGCGTCGAGGGCCGCGTGCAGCGCCTGCACCCGGGCCGGTTGGCTCGCCGCCAGGTCCGTGGCCTCACCCGGGTCGGCGACCAGGTCGAACAGCTCCTCGCGGCCGTCGTGCAGGTGCCGCAGCAGCTTGTGCCGTCCACTGCGGACGGACGCGGTCGGTGCGCCCGGTGCGTGCCAGTGCGGGTAGACCCAGAACAGGTCCTCCCGGGTCGGTGCCGCCCCGCCGCTGAGCAGCCCGGCGAAGCTGGCCCCGTCGAGCTGCTGCCCGGCGGGCCGGGCCACGCCGGCCACGTCGAGCAGCGTCGGCATGAAGTCGACGGTGCTGAACGGCGTGTCCACGACCCGCCCGGGCGCGCCCGCCGGATGGTAGGTGATCATCGGTACCCGGACGCCGCCCTCGTACAGGGTCGCCTTGCTGCCGCGCAGCGGTGCGTTGGTCGCGACGGCGCTGTCGCCGCCGTTGTCCGACAGCAGCACGATGACGGTGTTGCCGGCGATGCCGAGCTGGGTGAGGGTGGCCCGGATCGCGCCGACCCCGTCGTCGATGACCTCGAGCATCGCGGCCAGGACGGGATTGCGGCCGGGCTGTCCGCTGCCGGTTTTCGCGGTGTACTTGTCGACGAGCGCCTGCGGCGCCGCCAGGGTCGCGTGGGTGGCGTAGTGGGCGAGGTAGAGGAAGAACGGCGTGCCCTGCTGGTGCGATCCGGTGATGAAGTCGACGGCCTCGAGGTTGAGCCGGTCGACCAGGTACTCGTTCGGCTTGCGGGCGGGCAGGTCCGGCAGCATGAAGTACGGGTGGAAGTAGTCGCCGCCGGCGATGTACTGCTGCTCGGACGCGATGACGTCGGTGAACCCGTGCGACCACGGGTTGCCGGGCCGGGACGTGACCGGGCCGGTGTAGGTCTCGCTGAGGTGCCACTTGCCGATCAGGCCGGTGCGGTACCCGGCGTCGCGCAGCGTCTCCGGCAGCGTGCGGTGGCTGGTCGGCAGGAAGTCGTCGCCGGACGGGCCGAGGAACTCGGTGATGCCCACCCGCGCCGGGTACTGCCCGGTCATGATGCTGGCCCGGGTCGGCGAGCAGACCGGCGCGGCGGTGTACCCGGCGGTGAACCGGACCCCGTCGGCGGCGAGCCGGTCCATGTGCGGGGTCTCGTTGAACGTGTTGCCGTAGCAGCCGAGCTCCCGCCGGGCCAGGTCATCGATGAGCACGACGACGATGTTCGGCCTGGTCGCGGCGGCGTCACCCGGTCCGAGCGCCCAGCCGGCGCCGATCCCGGCGGCACCGAGCCCGCGCAGCATGGCGCGGCGGTCCATTGCACTGCTCATTCGACATTCCCCTCGTGGCGGCGGCGGGAGCCGTGCCAGCGAAGGTAGGCCGCCCGAATTCCTCCGTCGAGCGCCCGGCAATATCGAACGACGTCTTTTAACACGGGCACCGCGGCGCGGGCGTCGCCGGTACCATCGCGGGAGCGCTCCCAAGGAGGTTGCATGCGTCGCACCCTGGTCCCGTTGTTCGTGCTGCTGCTGGCCGGCTGCTCCGATGCCGCGCCGGCGGCGGACCCGTCGTCGGCACCGCTGAAGGCGGGGTCGCAGTGCGCCGACGCCGCTGCGCACGGCAAGGCGGTCCGGTTCACGACCCCGGCGGGCACCCGGCTGGTGGGCATCGAGCTCGGCGCCGGCCCGAAAGGCGTCGTCCTCGCCCACCAGAACCAGTCAAACCTGTGCGAGTGGCTGCCGTTCGGTGAGCGCCTCGCCGGCCTGGGCTACCACGTGCTCGCGTTCGACTTCGGTGGCGACGGCGACTCCGAAGGGCACCTCGGCGACGACCGGCTCGACGACGACGTGACCGCGGCCGCCGCCCACCTGCGGGCCGGCGGCGCGAGCGCCATCGTGCTGATCGGCGCGTCGAAGGGCGGCACCGCGTCGCTCGCCGCCGCGGTCACGCTCAGCCCGCCCCCGGCGGCGGTCGTCACGCTGTCCGCCCCGACCCTGTTCGCCGGGATCTCCGCCGGCGAGGCGGTCCCGCGGCTGGCGTCGCCCGCGCTGTTCCTGGCCGCCGAGAACGACCACCCGTTCGCGGAGGCCGCGCAGGAGTTCGCCGCCACCGCCCCGAAGACCGTCCCGCATGAGGTGTTCCTGTCGATCGGCGCCGAGCATGGCACCGGCCTGCTCGGCGGCGGCCAGGCGAAGAAGGTCACCGACCTGATCGACGCGTTCCTCAAGGAACACGCTCCGGCGTGACCCTCACAGCCCCGGCAGCGCCTGCTGGGCGTCGTAGACCGGCCAGCCGTCCGCGCCGGCGCGGACCCCGTCCGTGCGGCGGTGCGGCTGCCGGACGCCGGCCTCCACCAGGTGCTCGACCACCGCTCCGCGCAGGACCAGCGCGTCGGCGATGAGCATGCGGTGGCACTGCCACCACAGCGTCTCGGCGCAGAGGATCGCCGGCGGTTCCGTCGCGGCCGGCGTGATCAGGTCGTCGACGGCGCCGCGGAACGCCGCGGTGTCCATGTGATCGGCGTAGCCGGCCAGCGCCGGGTGGCCGGGCAGGGCGTGCCGTGAGTCTCGGCGGGCCTCGCGGCGCCCGCCGAGCGTCTCGCCCCGCCACGTGTACCGCAGCCCGGCCCCGGTCACGGCGTCGGCGAGCGCGTCCCGGCCGAACTGCGGGTGCCGCCGCGACCCCGGCGAACGGCGCACGTCGACCAGCGTGCCGACGCCGGCCTCGACCAGGATCTCCAGCAGCGCCCCGATCGACCGCGCCCCGTGCCCGACAGTGAGGATCCGCACCACCGGCACGCTACCCGGCGGGTCGTGGTCCACCATGGTCCCGTGTCCGCTCTCCTGTCCGTCCTGTACGTCGTGCTGCTGGTCACCGCCGGAATGGCCGGGACGCAGCTGGTGCGTTCCGCGCCCCGCCGCGCCCCGATCGCCACGATGATCGCGTTCGCCCTCACCGCCGTGCCGTCGCTCGTGCAACTCACCGTGGCGCCGGGCCTGTTCGAGGCGCTGCGCCGGGACCGGACGGCGATCGGCGACGGCGAGCTGTGGCGCCTGGTGACGTCGTTCACCGTCCAGGACAGCGGCTGGACCGGCACGATCTTCAACCTTGCCGCGCTCGCGGTCATCGGTACCCTCGCCGAACGCCGCTGGGGCCCGGCCCTGTGGGTCGCCATCGCGCTCGCCGTGCAGGTCCTGGGCAACCTGTGGGGCCTCGTCGTCCAGCCCGTCGGCGCCGGCACGTCCCTGGTCATCTTCGGTCTCGCCGGGTCGCTCGCGGCGGCCGCCGTCGTCGGCCGCGACGTGGACCGCCGGGGCCGCTCGGCGGCCGCGGTGAGCCTGATCGCCGCGCTGACGCTCCTGGTCCTCGCCGACATCCACGGCGGCGCGGCGCTGCTCGGCGCCCTGGCCGGCGCGGCGCTCACCGTCCCACGGCGATCGATTCCGGTCACCCCGCCGTCCTGAGGTCGCCCGGCACGGTGCCCGCGGGTCCGGTCGGAGGCGCGGCCGGAGGGTCCGGCAGGATGGACGCATGGGGACTTCGCCGCGGTGGCTCAGCCGGTACAGGGACGGGCAGCAGGATCAGGTCTGGCAGGAGCTGCGCATGCTCGGCGGCGCGGTCCGCGAGTCCGAGTGGGCCGGGGAGGCGCAGCTGGTCTGCGACGAGATGGCGCACCGGGCCCGGCACAACGTCGAGCTCATCGTCGAGCGGCTGACCGCGGACGGGTACCGCTTCCACCACAACGACGACGAGGAGACCCCGACGCGGGGCCACATCCCGCCGGGGCCTGGCGCCGAGGCGCAGGCGGCCTGGCTGCAGGAGCGGTTCGGGGCGGTGCCGATGACGTTGCTGTCCTGGGTGCGGATCGTCGGCGACGTCTGGCTGGTCGGCACGCACCCGCAGTGGGCCACCTCGGCGAGTGCCGACCCGCTGGTGCTGCAGGTGGAGGGCACGCACCACCCGGACTCGTCGATCCGTGACTACTTCGACGAGGACTGGACCGACTGGCAGAAGGACCGGGAGGACGACCCCGGCTACGCCGGGCTGTTCGTGTTGCCGCTGGCGCCGGACCGCTACCACAAGGAGAACGTCAGTGGCGGCGGGCCCTACGGGATCGTCCTGCCCGACCGGTGCGTCGACGGGCTGTTCAGCTGGGACACCACGATGCCGTTCGTGTCCTACCTGAACTGGGTGTTCAGCGAGGGCGGGTTCCCCTGGCCGTCCGGCGAGGACGGCCAGTGGGACGTGCGGCACCGCCTGGTGGACGGCATGCTGAGGCTCTGACCAGGCGGGGAAAGTCGAACGTTCGGGTGAGATCCGGTACGTAACCGGCACGATAGTGTCGGGACGTGACGCGGGAGGCGCTTCGATCAACGGCCGCCCCCGCGGTCGATGCGGTGACCCGTCGGTACGTCGCGGCCAGCATCGTCAACGCCGTCCTGGGCATCGCCTGGTGCGTCGCGTTCCTCACGGTCGGCGCCGGCACGGAGGCCCTCGCGTATGCGTTCGCGCCGCTCGGCGGGGTGTTCGCGATCGCGGCCGTGCACCGGCTGGCCCGCAGCGGGCACCTCGGCAGGGTCGCCCGGCGGTTCTGGCGCACGGTGCTCGTCGCCGTCGGCACGGTCTCGGTCGGCTACGGCTGGCTGGCGGTCGACATGCTGGTGCACGCCGACACGGCGCACACGCGGACCATGCCGGTGCCGGCCGCGGCCTGTGCGGCGGTCGGGTTCGGGATCGCCATCTGGGCCATCGCCCGGGTGCCGGTCGCCACCACCGGCAGCACCGAATGGTCGCGGATGCTGCTCGACCGCGCGATCGCGTTCCTCGGCTGCGCGGCCGTGCTGTGGTATGCCGTGCTGGCCCCCATGCTGTCGGCCCGCGAACCGTGGAGCCGCCAGGCGATGGTGCTGACCGCGCTCGCGTTCCTGGTCACGGTCGGCGCCGTGACGAAGGTGTCGTACGTCGCCGGCGGGCCCATCGACCCCACCGCCCTGCGGCTCGTGGCGGCCAGCGGTGGGGTCATCGCCGGGGTCGTCGCCGTGCTCGCGGTGCGGTTCGGGTATGCGGCCACCGTGCCCGCCCAGGCGGTCGTGATGCCCCTCGCCCCGGCGCTGGTCGCGCTCGGTGTCGCGGCGCAGTGGCGGGCCGACCGGGGTCCCCGCCGCGACACGAACCGCGGCGGCGTGCTGCTGCCCTACCTGGCCGTGGTCGCGGTCGACGCGCCGCTGATCGCGGTCGCGTTCGGCGCGCCGGTGCACTGGCCGGCCCGCGTGGTCGTGATCGCCGCGGTGGTGGTGACCGGGCTGGTCACGGTCCGGCAGTACCTCGCGTTCCAGGAGAACGCCCGGCTGCTGCACAACACGCGGGTCCAGGAGGAGCGGCTGCAGTACGAGGTCAGCCACGACGCCCTCACCGGGCTGGCCAACCGGGCGCTGTTCCGGGGGCGGCTGACGACCGCGCTGACCAGGACGGAACGGGCGACCGTGCTCCTGGTCGACCTGGACGACTTCAAGACCGTCAACGACCTGCTCGGCCACGGCGTCGGTGACCACCTGCTCGTGTCCGTGGCGCGGCTGCTGCGGGCCGAGGTCGGCGACGACGGCCTGGCGGTGCGGGTCGGCGGCGACGAGTTCGCGGTGCTGCTCACCGCGGCCGACGCCGAGCCCGAGGAGCTGGCCGGCCGGCTGGTCGACGCGCTCAACCAGCCGATCAGCGAGCACCGCCTCCTGGTGCAGGCGAGCATCGGCATCGCCACCGCCACGCCCGGCGCGACCGTCGACTCGGTGCTGCGCAACGCCGACGTCGCGATGTACACGGCGAAACAGCGCGGCAAGGCCGGCTTCGTGCGATACGTCGAGGGCATGGGCGAGCCGGTGCTGGCGCACATGCAGCTCGGCGGTGAGCTGCGGCGGGCCTTGGACGACGGCGAGCTGCGCGTGGTGTACCAGCCGATCCTGCGGCTGGCCGATCACCGGATGGTCGGCGTCGAGGCGCTGGTCCGCTGGCACCACCCGACCCGTGGCGTGATCAGCCCGGCCGAGTTCATCCCGGCCGCCGAACGGACCGGCCTGATCGTGCCGCTGGGCCGGTTCGTGCTGCGCGAGACCTGCCGGCAGGCGGCCGCGTGGCTGACCGAGTTCGGGCCGGACGCGCTGCCGGAGGCGGGGCTCAACGTGTCGGCGCGGCAGCTGCACGACCCCGACTTCGTGTCCGACGTGACCGCGGCGCTCGCCGACAGCGGGCTGCCCTGCGAGCGGCTGGTCCTCGAGGTGACGGAGTCGGCGGTGCTGCGCGGGCAGCAGGTCTCCCGGACCCTGTACGAGCTGGACCGGATGGGCATCCGCCTGGCACTGGACGACTTCGGCACCGGCGAGTCGTCGCTGAGCCTGCTGCGCGCGTTCCCCGCCGCGATCGTCAAGCTCGACAAGTCCTTCGTGGACGGCATCGAGATCGACGACGGCCAGCCGGCCGCCGCCGACGCCCGGCAGGCGGTGGCCCGGGCGGTGATCCAGCTCGCCCGCGCGCTCGGCCTGGACACGGTCGCCGAGGGCGTGGAGAGCGCCGAGCAGGCCGCGGTGCTCCGGGAGCTCGGCTACACCCTCGGCCAGGGGTACCACCTGGCCCGGCCGATGACCGCCGACGGCGTCGCCGGCCTGTTGGCCCACCAGCAGACGATGGCCGCCGCCGACCAGTTCTCATGATCCGGAAGACCTTGTGCACCCCTGACTGCACAAGGTCTTCCGGATCACCAGGGTGCTTCACACCTGGCAGCGCAGCCGGACGATGATCACGTCGTCAGGGAGTTGCTCCAGGTAGGTGGCCATCCGGGCCCGGGTCCACGGCTCGGTCCAGCCGTCGCGGTGCGGGCAGGTGCTGAGGCTGTCGCAGGCGCTGTGGACCGGTTCAAGGTCCAGGTCGACCCACCAGCCGTCGAGGGTGAGCAGCGCGGACCTGCGTCGCATCTCCTCGGCCCGGGCGGCCACGTATCGCTCCCGGGACAAGGCGAACCACGGCAGGATCTCCGGTAGCTGGGCCACCGCCCCCGCTCCGAAGTGCGGCGACTCGAGGAGCTGCCGGATCAGCGGCTGGGCCCGGTACTGCTCCCCGGCCTGCAGGCGGCCGGGGTCCGGCAGGAGCTTGAAACCGCCCTGCCCGTCCGGCCCGATCGGCACGTGCGGGATCTGGTGCTGCGGCAGCTGGGCGAAATGCTCCATGGGCAGGGCCGGCGGCAGCTCGTCGCGGAGCTGGTGGAACAGGTCCCAGATCTGCCCGGCGGCGGCCTCCGCCGCTGCGCCGGCGCTGGTCAGGTCGAGCAGCCCGCGGGGGCCGCCGGCGCACATGCCGGGCAGGCTCGGCTGCTCCCCGAGGCTCCAGTGCGGCTGGTCGTGGATGAGCCGGGGGTCGTCCTCGGCGCCGGGCAGGATGTGGAAGCCGTAGCCGTCGTTGCCGCCCGCGATGCGCCAGGATTCCCACTGGTCCCGTTCGGCCGGATAGCCCTGATACGCCTCGAACGGTGCCAACGCCACGTCGAGCGCGCCGACCACGTCCGCCGTCGCGTCCGGCGGCAGGCACACGATGATGCTCAGTCCGGCCATCCGTCCTCTCCCAACGTCCGCACGGCTGGTGCTGCGGCGTGCGGTGGGATCGTGCCACAGTGCCGGCCGGCCACGCACGACGATTGTCACGAGCGCGGCGACGTCACCGTGACATCGCCGCGGCGACGAGGTCCGCGTAGGGCCCCGGCGCATCGACGAGCGCGTCGTGGACGCCGGACTGCACGAGGCGGCCGGCGGCGAAGACGAGGACCCGGTCCGCGGTCGCCGCGGTGATCATCCGGTGCGCGATGGAGACCGTCGTGCGGCCGCGGGTCAGCACGGCGAGAGCCCGCTGCACCGCCACGTCGGTGGCGGGGTCGACGCCCGACGTGGCCTCGTCCAGCACGACCAGGTCCGGGTCGACCAGGGCGGTGCGGGCCAGGGCGACGAGCTGCCGTTCGCCCACGGAGAGCCGCTCGCCGCGCAGCCCGACCGGGGTGTCCAGGCCCCGCGGCAGGTCCGCGAACCACTCGCGCAGCCCGAGGTCGTGCAGCACGCGCAGCGCGTCGTCGCCGGTCGCGCCGGGCAGGCCCAGGGTGATGTTGCGCCCGATGGTGTCGTCGAACAGGAACGGGTCCTGCGGGACGACGACGACCCGGCCGGCCAGCGACGCGTCGGTGAGCCGGTCCAGTGGCACGCCGTTGAGCAGGATCGCGCCGGTCGCCGGCTCCAGGCGGCGGGTGAGCAGCTTCGCGAACGTGGACTTGCCCGATCCGGTGCGGCCGACGACGGCGACGTGCTCGCCGGGCCGGATGCACACGGTCACGTCGTGCAGGACGAGCGGCCCGGTGCCGTAGCGGGCCGAGACGTGCTCGACGCGCACGTCGACGGGGCCGTCGGGCAGCGTCACGCCGTCGTGGACCTCGGCGCTCGGGGTGGTGATGAGTTCCAGCGCCCGCCGCCAGCCGGTGAGGGCGTTCTGCGCCTCGCCGAGGCTCTGCACGAGGAACTGCAGCGGCCGGACGAAGAAGCTGACCAGGAACACCATCGCGACGACCTGGCCGGCGGTGAGCCGGTCCGGGTCGCCGGACAGCGCCCACCAGACGCCGCCGAGCAGGACCGTGACGGTCATCGTGGAGATTGCCAGCTCGCCGAGCGCGTTGTTGGTGTGCAACGGTGCGAGGGTCCGCACCAGGCTGTCGCGGGCCCGGTCGACCGCGGCGTCGAGCTTCGCCCGGGTGCGGTCCCCGGTGCCGGTGGAGCGGATCACCGGCGCCCCCAGGACCGCCTCCGTCACCGTGCCCTGCAGTTCGGCCAGGTCGCGGCGGGCCCGGCCGTACCGGCGCGCGATCACCCGCTGCATCCCCAGCATGACGGCGAACGCGGCGGCGGCCAGCACGAGCACGGGCACCGCGAGCTGCCAGCTGTAGGCGAGCATGATCCCGGTCGCGATGACCAGCTGCGCGGCGTTGGTGAGGAACTGGATGCCGCCGCCCTGCGCGAAGGTGGTGACCTGGTCGAGGTCGCTGGTCAGCCGGGCGGTCAGGTCGGCGCTCGGCAGGCGGTCGGCGGTGCTGGCGGCCATGTCGTGGACGCGGCGCAGGCCGGCCCGCCGCATCCCGGCGAGCCTCCGCCCGATCTGGTCGTGCAGCCGCCGGTTGAGCAGGATCGACGCGGTCCCGGCGACCAGGACGGCGCCGGCGCCGACCGCGACGGCCCGCACGACGGTGGCCGGGTCCAGGTCCGCGTCGACGGCGTGCTGGACGCTCAGCGGCGCGATCACCCGCCCGGCGCCGGCGAGCAGGGCGAGCCCGCCGGTCACCACGAAGCCCTGCCGTTCACCGGACACCGTCGACCACCTCCTCCGTGTGGTCGTATGCGGTCACGATCCGCCGGTACGCCTCGACGGCCAGCAGCTGCGCGGGCGTGCCGGCGGCGGCGATCCGGCCGCCGTGCAGCAGCACGACCTGATCGGCGATCCCGACGGCCCGCGGGCGGCTGGTGGCCAGCAGCACGGTCGGGCCGCCGGCCGCGGTCTGCGCGACCAGGCCGTCGAGCACCGCGCCCTCGACCCGCGGGTCGAGGGCGGACATGGCGTCGTCGAGCACCAGCAGCCGCGGCTCGCGCAGGATCGCGCGGGCGAGGCAGATCCGCTGGCGCTGGCCGCCGGACAGGGTGGCGCCGCGCTCGCCGACGACGGTGTCGAGTCCGTCCGGCAGGTCCCGGACCACGTCGTCGGCGGCCGCGACGCGCAGCGCGTGCCAGAGCTGCGCGTCGGTGTAGGGGTGCCCGGTGCGGGGATGCCCGGCGAGGCTGAGGTTGTCGCGGATCGACTCGGCGAACAGGAACGAGGTCTGCGACACCAGCGCCACGTGCGCGGGCACGGTCCCCGGGGCCAGGTCCCGCACGTCGACACCGTCGAAGCGCACCACCCCGCGGGACGGGGGTTCCTGCCCGCCGGCCAGGTCCAGCAGCGTGGTCTTGCCGGCGCCGACGGTGCCGACGACGACCGTGACCGTGCCCGGCTCCAGGACGAGGTCCACGCCGTCGAGGAGCCGCTGCCCGTCGCGGAGGACGGCGGCGCCGCGCACCTCGACCCGCAGCCGGTGCGGTCCGGTCAGCCGCCGGTCGCCGGTCCGCGCCGGGTCGGGGCCGTCCAGCACCGCGTGCACCCGGGCGCGACCGGCCCCGGACATGGGCAGCATGGACAGGAACCGGCTGATGACGTTGAGCGGGATCGCGATGGTGATCAGCAGGAACACCACGCCGACCAGCTCGCCGACGGTGAGGCTGCCGTGGCCGCTGTCGACCCGCGGCGCGCCGACGGCCAGGACGGCGAGCACGGCCGCCGTGGGCAGCAGCTCCAGCAGCGGGTCGAACACCGAGCTCACCGCGGCCATCCGCAGCTCGGCGGTCCGCAGCCGCTCGACGGCGACGGTGAACCTGGCGTCCTCCACGGCGCCGAGGCCGAGGCTGCGGACCACCGGGTCGCCCTCGATCGACTCGTGCGCCACCCCGCCGACCGTGCCCCTGGCCGCCTGTGCCTCCCGGGCGCGTGGTGCGAGCAGTCGCTGGTACAGGACGTTGAGCGCGAGGACCAGCACCACGAGGACCAGCCCGACCAGGCCCAGGACGAGGTCGCGGACGAAGAGTTCGGTGAGCGCGAGCAGCAGCATGAACACCTGGCCGAGCGCGAAGTACGCGAACTGCATCGGTGACCACAGCGCGTCCACGTCGGACACGGCATGCGCCAGCAGCTGGCCGGGGGAGTGGCGCCGGAACCAGTCCGGGTCGCGCTCGAGGTAGCGGTGCACCACCGCGCGGCGGGTCTCGGCCTGGGCCCGGTACTGGACCCGGCCTGTGGCGATGCCACGCACCAGGATGGTGCCCCACCGCAGCACGGAGATGCCCATGATGAGCAGCGCGCTGGTCCACCAGACCCGGGCCGGCACGGGCTCGTGCGCCAGCGCGGGGATCACCAGGTGGTCCGTGGACCATCCGACGACCGCGGCGGCGGCGACCATGGTCATGCCGTTGAGCAGGCCGGTGACGGTGGCCAGCGCGGCCGGGCCGGGGTTGGCCCGGGCCCCGGCCAGTTGGGCGACGAGCGCGGAGTTCCGGTGGGTGACCGGCAGCCGGTGCCCCTTCACCGGGCGATGTGTCGGGCGGGCGGTCGGCTCATGCGCGGTTCCTCTCTGCGGCTGCGGCGCACCCATAATACCCACTATGGCGGTAGGAAAATACCCTATGCGGTTTGCAATGGTCGCAGCGGTTACCGTCATCGATCTCCTCCAGGGGGATCTGTGGTCCGCGTCACCATATAAATCATATCAGCCCGATAGGTATAGTATAGAATGCCTCCGGATTGCTCCAGGCCCATTCGGCTACGAGTCGTGGAAGGAGCAGGTCAAGACCGTCCTGGCCCGGCTCGCAGTAGGGAGCGCGACGTGACCCGTCGACCGCACATCAACGTCACCGTCCCCAACCCCGGCCCGCCGACGTTGCGGGCCGCGTTCGGCCTGCCCTCGCCGGCGGAGGTGGCCGGGTGAGCGCCGAACTCGTCGAGGTCGGCTACACCGTGGCCGGCATCCGCGCGGCCGCCGAACCGATCCTGCGCCGGCTCGCCGCGACCGCCCGGGAGCGCGAGGCCGGCCGCGACCACGCGTTCGCCGACGTGCGGGCCCTCGCCGAGGCGCGGATCACCCTGCTCGGCATCGCCACCGAGGACGGCGGCGCAGGCGGCACCGTCCGCGACGTCACCGACCTGATCATCGCTGTCGCCCGCGCCGACTCCAACATCGCCCAGGCACTGCGCAGCAGCTTCCTCATCGCCAACCAGGTCGCCAGCCGGCCCGACCTGCCCAACCGCGCGGTGGTCCTGCGGCGGCTGCGCGACGGCGACCTGCTCGCCGGCACCGCCAACGAGCGCAGCGGCGGGCCCGGCGGCGCCGTCAACACCACCATCCGCCGCGACGGCGCCGGGTACGTCGTCAACGGCGAGAAGTACTACTCGACCGGCGGCCTGTACGCGTCGTGGTTCACCGGCCTGGCCAAGGACGAGGACGGCGCCGTGGTGAGCTTCACCGTGCCCGTCGACCGTGACGGCGTGCACCGCCTCGACGACTTCGACGCCATCGGGCAGCGGCTCACCGCCAGCGGCACCACCCGCCTCGTGGACGTGCGCGTCGCCGCCGACGAGGTCTTCGCCCGGGACCATGCGGGCCTCGACAACCCGTGGCTGGGCTCGTTCGCGCAGCTGTACCTGGCGGCGGTCGAGGCCGGCATCGCCGCGGCGGCCCTGGACGACGCGGCCCGGTTCGTGCGGGAGCGGGCCCGCCCGATCAAGCACAGCAGCGCCCGCCGCAGCGTCAAGGACCCGTACGTGCGGCAGACCGTCGGCGAGATCGCCGCCCGCGCGCACGCCGCCCGCGCCGTCGTGACGCTCGCCGCCGAGGCCGTGCAACGGGTCCGCGGGCTCACCGGCGCACCGGCCCGGGCCGCCGGCGCGGAGGCCGCGGTCACCGTCGCGCAGACCGGGGTCATCGCCATCGAGTCCGCCCTGCGCGCCGCCGAGCTGCTCTTCGACGTCGGCGGCGGCTCCATCACCGACCGTGGCCTGGGCTTCGACCGGCACTGGCGCAACGCCCGCACGGTCGCCAACCACAACCCGCGACAGTGGAAGGCAGCGGTCGCGGGCGCATACCACATCACCGGCGAAGAACCGCCCACCACCGGCCTGTTCTGAAGGGGACCGCACCGATGACGTACACCGCGGCAGCTGACCGCTACGAGACCCTCGAATACCGGCGGGCCGGCAACTCCGGTCTCGACCTGCCGGCGTTCTCCTTCGGCCTGTGGCAGAAGTTCGGCACCGACCACCCGTTCCAGGCCCAGCGTGACATCGTGCTGCGCGCCTTCGACCTCGGCATCACCCACTTCGACAACGCCGACCGGTACGGCCCGCCGCACCGCGCCGCGCAGCAGTTCTTCGGCCGCATCCTCAAGCGCGACCTCGCGCCGCACCGCGACGAACTGATCCTGTCGACGAAGGCCGGCAACCCGATCGGGGCCGGCCCGTATCTGCGCGGCGCCTCCCGCAAGTCACTGCTCACCTCCCTCGAGCACAGCCTGCGCGACCTCGGCACCGACCACGTCGACATCTTCTACAGCCACAGCCCCGACCTCACCACCCCGCTCGACGAGACCGTCGGCGCGCTCGTCAGCGCCGTCGAACAGGGCAAGGCGCTCTACGTCGGCGTCTCCAACTACGCCCCCGAACGCGCCCACGAGGCCGCGCAGCTGCTGCGCCACGCGGGTGTGCCGCTGCTTGTGCACCAGCCGCGCTACTCCGTGTTCGACCGCCGCCCCGAGCTCGACGGCCTGCTGAAACTCGCCGCCGAGGACGGGTTCGGCCTGGTCGTGTACTCGCCGCTGGCGCAGGGCCTGCTCACCGACAAGTACCTCGATGGGATCCCGGCCGGGGCCCGGGCCCGGGACAGCGCCTTCCTGACCCCGGACGTCATCGACGACACCTACCGGCAGCGCGCGTCGGCACTCAACGACCTCGCCGTCCAACGTGGACAGTCCCTGGCCCAGCTCGCGCTGCAGTGGGTCCTGCGCCAACCGCAGGTCACCTCGGCGCTCATCGGCGCCAGCTCCACCTGGCAGCTGGAGCACAACGTGAAGGCCCTGCAGTTCCCGCCGCTGACCGGGCAGGAGCTGGCCCTGATCGACGAGCACGGCGTGCACGGCACCGGGCTGCGACTGTGACCGGCATCGGGGCCGGCTCGGGTTCCTGCTACACCTTGGACAGCGACCTGCCACCGGCCCGCGGCACAGCCGGCCGCCGCATGACCTTCCATTCGCGACCCGCTCCCGAGGAGATCCCGGCATGACGACCGCCGCCATCCGATACGCCGATCCCGACGCGACCCTGGCCGCGCTGACCGACGTGATCAGTCTCCAGCTGGCGCACCGCTCCGTGCGGAAATTCCAGCCCCGCGACGTCACCGACGACGAGCTGACCGCCCTGATCGCGGCGGCGCAGTCCGCGCCGACGTCGTCGAACCTGCAGCCGTGGAGCGTCGTGGCGGTCCGCGACCCCGACCGCAAGGCGCGACTGGCGGCGCTGGCCGGCCACCAGGCGTTCATCGTGCAGGCGCCGCTGTTCCTGGTCTGGGTCGCCGACCTCGGCCGGGCCCGCCGGCTCGCGGACCGGGCCGGGACGGCGCTGGGCGCCGCGGACTACCTGGAGACCACCGTCATCGGCTTCGTCGACACCGCCCTCGCCGCGCAGAACGCGGTCGTGGCGGCCGCGTCGCTCGGCCTCGGCACCGTGTTCGTCGGCGGCATCCGCAACCACCCCGAGGAGGTCGCCGCCGAGCTCGGGCTGCCGGCGCACACGGTTGCGACGTTCGGGCTCGCCGTCGGCCGGCCCGACCCGACCGAACACGCCGGGGTGAAGCCGCGGCTGCCGCAGGACGCGGTGCTGCACCGGGAGCGGTACGACGCCGACGCCGCCGACAAGCACATCGCCGCCTACGACGAGCGGCTCACGGCGTACAACACCAGGTTCGGGCTCACGGGCGACTGGAGCGGTCGGGTCCTGGAGCGGCTCAGGGGCCCGGAGGCGATGGCCGGGCGGCACCGGCTGCGCCAGGTCCTGGAGCGCCTCGGCCTGCCGTCACGCTGACGGCTCGCCGGTGTGCAGCGTCCGCCCGACGAGGACGGCGCCGGGCGGGACGCCGTCGAGGACCATTGCGGTGTTCTCGCCGTCCCGCGCGCGCGTCGCGTCGTGCCGGCCGCAGATGCGCAGGAACGCCGCCGCGGTGAGCGGCCACGGCGCGTGGTCGTCACCGGTCAGCCACAGTCGCGTGCCCAGCGGCACGTCGCCGCCGTCCGGGCGGCCGGTCACGACCGTGCGCCCGTCCGGGCCGGTGAAGGCGTCCTCGATCCGCATCGTGACCATCGGCGTCCACCCTACTTGCCCGTCGCGTTTCATCGATGATTTGATGCAGGTGGATGGTTGTCGCCAGTCACGACGTCGGGGGTTTCTTGTGACCGCAGTCAGCGAACATCAGGCCGGTGCGTTGCCGCCGATACCGTTGCCGGGGGAGCAGAAGTGCCCGTTCGGGCCGCCGCCGGAATACGAGGACCTGCGCGCCGGGCAGCCGGTGATCCGGGTGGCCTGCCCGACCGGCGTCGACGCGTGGCTGGTCAGCCGGTATGCCGACGTCCGCCGGGTGCTCGGGGACCCGGAGCTGTTCAGCAACCGGGCCGGCGTCGCCGCGCACATCCTGCTCGGGTTCGGCGGCGGCACCGACGTCCCGGTCAGCGAGGGCGAGTTCCCCCGCATGGACGGCGCCGAGCACCTGCGCTTCCGCCGGCACATGGCGCCCGAGGTGTCCAACATCAAGCGGATCAACCAGCTCCGCCCGCTGGTGCAGGGGATCGTGGACCGGCAGCTGGACGCGCTGGCCGCGACCGCGCAGCCGGTCGACCTGTACGCCGACTTCGCCCGGCCCGTCACCACCGCCGTCATCGCCGAGCTGCTCGACGTCCCGGAGGCCGACCAGCCGCTGTTCAAACGGGCCGCCGAGGCGCTGTCCGCGGGCGGGTCGAGCGCCACCGACGTCGCGGCGGCGCTGCAGCCCCTGTTCGAGTACCTGTACATGACCGTCGTGACCCGCCGCGCCGCTCCGGGCGAGGACGTCATCAGCCGCATGATCGTGCGCAGCGACCAGACCGACCAGCCGTTCACCGACATGGAGCTGGTTACGATGGCCGCGGCGCTGCTGATCGCCGGGTATGACACCACCGCCAGCCTGATCAGCCACGGCGTCCTCGCGCTGCTGGAGCACCCGCAGGAGCTGGAGCGGCTGCGCGCGGACCCGTCGCTGGCCGCCACCGCCACGGAGGAACTGGTCCGCTACCTCGGCGTCGGCGGCGGGCTGCTGCGCGAGGTCACCCAGGACACCGAGATCGCCGGGCAGCCGGTGAAGGCCGGCGACTACGTGGTGGTCGCGGTCCAGTCCGCCAACCGCGACACCGCCCTGTATGCCGACGGGTACCGCCTCGACGTCGGCCGGGCCAGCGGCGCGCATCTCGGCTTCGGCCACGGCCCGCACCAGTGCGTCGGGCAGCAGCTGGCCCGCCTCGAGCTCACCACCGTCCTGGCCACCCTGCCGGGGCGGATCCCGTCGCTGCGCCTCGCGGTGCCGTTCGACGAGATCCGGTTCAAGGTGAACAGCTCGGTGCTCGGCCCGGTCGCCGTGCCCGTCGCCTGGGACGAGATCCTCCCGGCCGTGGAATCGGGCGCCTGATGCGGGTCGAGGTGCACGCGGACCGGTGCATCGGCTCCGGGGTCTGCGTGCTGCTCGCCCCGGAGGTGTTCGACCAGCGCGACGACGACGGCGTCGTGGTGCTGCTCGACGAGCATCCCGACGCCCGGCACCACGAGTCGGCGCACGACGCCGCGACGCGGTGCCCGGCACTGGTGATCGAGATCCACGACGCGGGGTAGTTTCGACGCATGGTCATCGTCGACGCCTGCACGCTGCACGCGGGCGGCGGCAGCCCCACCGCGGTGTTCGACGACGATCCGGAGCTCACCGATGCCGCCCGCCGCGACCTGGTCCGGCGGGCGGGCACCTCCCACGCCGCGTTCGTCACCGCCGGCGACACCTCGGCGGTCCGCTTCTTCACCACGCAGGGCGAGCTGGTCAACTGCGGCCACGGCACCATCGCCGCGCAGGCGGTCCTGCTGACCCGCCGTGGCGTCACCGCGCATCGGGGCGGGCAGCGCACCGGCGGCCGGGTCATCGCCGTCGAGGCGGTCCGGGGCACGGACGGCGTCGAGGTCTGGTTCGACCAGGGCACCGTGGACCTGCGGCCGGCCGAAGGGTTCGGCGGCATCGTCGCGGCGCTGGGCCTGCGGCCCGGCGAGGTCGGCGACGAGGCGTGCGTCGCGTCGCCCGGCACCCCGCGGCTGCTGCTGCCGGTCCGCACGACCCGGGTGCTCGCCGCGATCCGGCCCGACCTGGACCGGCTCGCCGCCGAGAGCCGCCGCCTCGGGCTGCTCGGCTGTTTCGTCTACGCGCCCGGCGTGGCTGCGCGGACGGATGTGCCCGGCTTCACCGCGCGGATGTTCGCCCCGGCCATCGGCGTCGCCGAGGACGTCGTCAACGCCAACAGCACGGGCTGCCTCGCCGCCCATCTCGCCGTGCTGCACGGCACCGGCCGCATCGACGTGCACCAGGGCGCCGCGCTCGGCCGCCCGTCGCTGGTCCACGCCACCGCGACCGCCACCGCGGGCGGCGTCACGGCCCGCGTCGGCGGCGTCGCGGTCGTCCGCGGGTAGATTGACCGGATGCGAATCACCAAGTACGGCCATGCCTGCGTGCGCCTCGACGACGGCGACCGGGCCCTGGTGATCGACCCGGGCGTGTACTCCGAGCCGGAGGCGCTGACCGGCGCCACCGCGGTGCTCGTCACCCACGAGCACGCCGACCACGTCGACGTCGACGCCCTCGCCGCCCATCCAGGACTCACCGTCTACACCCACCCGGCCCTCGCCGCGCAGGTCGGCGCGGTCGCCGTGGAGGTGGGCGACACGTTCACCGCCGCGGGGTTCACCGTCCGCGTCGTCGGTGGCGTGCACGCCGAGATCGTCGACGGCCTGCCCGGCTGCCCCAACGTCGGATACATCGTGGACGGCGTCTACCACCCGGGCGACGCCCTGTTCGTGCCCGCCGAGCCGGTCGACACCCTGCTCGTCCCGGCCTCCGGCCCGTGGGTGAAGCTCGGCGAGGTCATCGAGTTCACCCGCGCCGTCCGCCCGGCCCGCGCGTTCCCGATCCACGACATCAACCTCAGCGCCCAGGGTCTCGAGTCGTTCGACGACTGGTTGACGGAGACCGCCGGCACCGACTACTCCCGCATCCCGCTGGGGACCTCGGTGGACCTGACCTCCCTGTGATCCGGAAAAGACCTGTGGTGCACCAGGTCTTTTCCGGATCAGGAGCGTCAGGTGACCGCGTCGATCACCTCGAACGCGGCGTCGGGGCGGCCGATGACCACGACGACGTCGCCGGCCCGGCACCGCAGCGCCGGGCCGGGGGCCGGGATGACGTGCTCGCCACGGTCGACCGCGACGATTGCCGCGCCGTCGACGCCGGTGCCGGCCAGCGGACGGCCCACCCGGGGCGAGTCGGCGCCGATCAGCACCTGCAGCACGGACACGCCGCCGGCGTGCCGGTCCAGCCGCGCGCAGTGCGTCATCGGGCCGGCCGCTCCGACCAGGTCGGCGAGGACGGCCGCCTCGGCCGGGGTGAGCAGGACACCGGTGAGGCGGGTGTCCGGGTCGGCCGGGTCGTAGACGACGAGCTCCCGGCGGTCGTCGGCGTGCCGGACGACCCCGACGCGGTGACCGTCCCGGGCGGCGAGCAGGTGGAGGGTGCCGATGCCGGGCAGGGGAGTGCTGGTGGTGTGCATGATGCCTCCTTCGGCGGTCATGTGAAGTACCGCAGCCAGACGTAGCCCCACGCGACGACCGTGGTCATCACGGTGGTGACGATGCCGTAGCGGGTGAACTGCCAGAAGCTGATCGGCTCGCCCGAGCGGGCGGCGATGCCGAGGACGACGACGTTGGCGCTGGCCGCGACCGCGGTGCCGTTGCCGCCGAAGTCGGCGCCGAGCGCGAACGCCCACCACAGCGACTGGCCGGTGGCCGGGTCGGGGGTGGTGGCGACGATGTCCTCGACGATCGGCGCCATCGTCGCCACGTATGGGATGTTGTCGAAGAACGCGCCGAGGATCGCCGAGCCGAACAGCAGCCCGGTCGCGGCGAGGAACCAGTCGTCGCCGACCTGGCCGGTCGCCCAGGTGCCGATGTGGTGGATGACGCCGGTCTCGACGAGGCCACCGACCATGACGAACAGGCCCATGAAGAAGACGAGCGTCGACCACTCGACCTCCTGCAGGTACACCGACGTGTCGACGCGGGCGACGAGCACCATCAGCCCGGCGCCGAGCAGGGCGATGATGGCCGGCTCGACGTGGATGACGGCGTGCAGCGCGAACCCGGTGACGACCAGCGTCAGGACCGCGAGGCAGCGGGCCAGCAGCCGCCGGTCGGTGATCGACGCGCGCTCGTCCAGGGCCATGACCTCGGCGACGCGCTCGGGGTGGTACTCGAAGCGCTTGCGGAACATGACCCAGGCCAGCAGCACGAACAGGACGAACAGGACCACGACGATCGGGGCCATGTGCACGATGAAGTCGTTGAACGTCAGCCCGGCCCGGCTGCCGATGATGATGTTCGGCGGGTCGCCGATGAGGGTCGCCGCGCCGCCGATGTTGGACGCGAGGGCCTCGGCGATGAGGTACGGCGCGGCCGGGATCCCGAGTTTGCGGCACACCAGCACGGTCACCGGCGCCACCAGCATGATGGTGGTGACGTTGTCCAGGAACGGCGACGCGACCGCGGTGATGACCATGAGCAGCACGAGCAGCTTGTAGGGCCGCCCGCTGGACCGTTTCGCCGCCCAGATCGCGAGGAACTCGAAGACGCCGGTCTGCTTGATCACCCCGACGATGATCATCATGCCGAGCAGCAGGAAGATGACGTTCCAGTCGATGCCGGCGTGCTCGGAGAAGAACACGTCCTTGCCCGGCACGAGCCCCAGCAACGCCATCATACCGGCGGCGAACAGGGCGACGGCGACCCGGTGGACCTTCTCGGTGGCGATGAGGACGAACGCGATCGTGAAGATGGCGATCGCGGCCAGGGCGCTCATCGGCGACCCGGCGGGCCGTGCGGCGTGACGATCTGACGGGGGCGCGGCGGTATGCGGTCCATGACGAAACCTCCAGAAGGGCAACGCGACGATGCCGTCGACCCGGATGGGTCACGGCTGTGACAGCTGTGTCGTCTCGTGCGTCAGGAGGTGGGCGGACCCCGGCAGCCCGGGGTCCCGGCCGACCGTCCATCGTGGAGGGTCGTGGTGACGGGCGCGGCGCACCCCGGCCCGAGCGCAGGCTCGGCGTCGGTGCCGCGCGGCAGGACGGCGAGCCAGTGCGGCGCGTCGGCCCGGGAGTCCCGCGGCTCGGGCAGCTTCCTGCCCTGCGGGGTCTCGGCGCCGGCCACGGTGGCAACGGCGGCCGTGGTGCGGGCGACCTGGAACATGTCGCCGGGCAGGGCGTGCTGGGCCCGGGACAGGCCCAGCAGCAGCGCGCAGGCGCTGAGCGCCAGACCGATGGCGGCAGCGCGCAGCGTGGAGGAGTACTTCACACCGCACCTCCCGCCGATTCTGGAATCGTCAACCTTACCAGGCGCGGCGGGAGGACGGCTGAATGTCGCAAGTGGACGGTCAGAACGCCAGGGCCAGGCGGCGCACCGCCTCGCGCAGGTCCTCCGGGGTACGGTCGCCGTACGCGAACCGCAGGTGCCGGGCCGAGTCGCGCTGCGGGCTCGCCGCGAAGAACTCGCCCTGCTGGTAGACCACGCCGTTGGCGGCCGCCCGCTGGTAGAGCGCCGCCGGGTCGACCGCGTCGTCGGCGAGCCGCGGCCACAGGAACAGCCCGCCCTCCGGTGCCTGCGTCTCGAACGCGCCCGGCAGCTGCTCGTGCAGTGCGTCGATCAGGATCCCGGCCCGCTCCCGGTACAGGTCCCTCGCCGCGGTCAGGACCCGGTCGAACCACTGCTCGTCGCCGGTGACGAGCCGCTCGACGATGGTCTGCGTCACCGTGGGGCTGTGCCCGTCGACGCGGTTGCGCAGCCGGATCACCGCGTCCACGAGGTGCTCCGGCAGCACCAGCCAGCCGAGCCGCCAGCCGGGCCCGAGGGTCTTGGTGAACGTGTTGACGTGGATTGAGCGGTCCGAGTCGTTGAACACGGCGTGGCCCTGATCCTCGCCGGCGAAGCGCAGCTCGCGGTACGGGTTGTCGACGATCACGTAGAAGCCGTGCCGCTCGGCCAGCTCGATCAGCGCCCGCCGCTTCGGCGCGGAGAGCGTCACCTGGGTCGGGTTGTGGAAGTCGGGCACGGTGTAGGCGGCGGCGATGCGTTCCCCGGCGGCCAGGCGCCCGGCCAGGTGCTCGACGTCGAAACCGTCGGCGATCACCGGGACCGGCAGGGTGGCGGTCGTGGACAGCTCCAGCGCGCGCAGGAACAGCGGGAACACCGGGTCGTCCACGGCGACGGTGGCGCCGCGCTCGACGACCGTCAGCACGGCCAGGGACAGCCCGTGCATGCCGCCGTTGGTGATGACGATCCGGCGCGGATCGACGCCCTCCCGGGCGGCGATCCAGTTGCGCAGCGCGACGAACCCGTGCGACTGCGAGTACTGCAGGCTCGCCACCGCGGCGGCGTGATCCTGCCACAGCTCGGCCGACGCCCGGCCGATGTCCCCGACCGGCAGGGCCTCGGGCGCGGGAATGCCGCCCAGCAGCCGGATCGCGCCGGGGGTGGCGGCGATCAGGCTGACGTCGCCGAAGCCCGTCGGCACCGTGAGGCCCTGCGACAGGACGGTCAGGTCCTGGTTGATGACTGCGGTCATGCGTCTGCTCCTACAGTGAAGCTATCTATCCTATCTGAATAATAGGATATTACATGTCGATCGATGTCACCCCGCATGGACGGTGTGCGATCCGGAGATCATCTCGTCGGTGGCTCAGGGGGCCAGGAGTTGCTCCCGGAGGGCGGTGGCGAGCTCGTCGACGGTCAGCGTGCCCTTCTCCGAGATCACGGTGAGGGCCTGGTACGCGGGACCGGCCGGATGCGTGAGCGTGATGACGGCGACCGGCTCCGTGTAGTGGTTGGCGGAGTTCGTGTACTCCGAGTAGGCCTGGGTGAACATGACCGCCTCGCCGAGTGCGGTCGGCACGGTGACGGCGGTGGCGCGGCGGTCCGCCGGGATGTCGGCGGTCGTGCGGTAGACGCCGTGATCGCCGTTGATGTGGCGGGTGGTGTCGCCGGCCGGGCAGGTGGTGGCGAACGCCATGAGCCGGAACGCGCGGCCGGAGCCGAGGTACACCACCGTGTCGAGGCCCGGGCAGCCGCTCGATGCGGACGAGCGCGGGATGAGCCGTTCGCCGGCGCCGAGCTGGATGCGCAACGGGACCGGGCCGCCGGCCGGGGCGATCGTCGGTGAGGTGACGGGTTCGGGCGACGGCGACGGGGCCGGGCGGACGTCGGCGGGGCGGCAGCCGCTGACAAGGGCGGCCACGGCCACTGCGATGACGAGACTGCGAATCATGCACCCTCCGACGTCCGGTCCGGGGGGAGCCGTTCCCCGTTGTCCGGTTCACGACCGCTGCAGTTCACCGCCCGGCCGCCGATGAAGGGAGCACGTTCCTGCGATTGGTTGCTTGATGACACGGACTGTTGACGTACGCGCCCGCGAGGCACACGGCACCGGCGCGATGATCGGCGCGGTGCTGGACGGGCGCCTGGTGCGGCCGGTGTTCCAGCCGATCGTGGACCTGTCCACCCGGGCGGTGGTGGGGATGGAGGCGCTCGCCCGCGGGCCCGCCGGCTCGGTGCTCGAGTTTCCGGACCGCCTGTTCGCGGCCGCCCGGGACGCCGGACGGTTCGGGGAGCTCGACATGCTGTGCCAGCGTGACGGCAGCGGCCGGACCGGCGGGCCGTCACGTGGTCCGGCTTCGCGGCCGTCACGCGGTCCGGGTCACTCGTGCACCAGCGGGTCGGGTGCGGCAGGCCGGGGTGGGGTGGGGGCGCGCAGGGCCGGGCTGAAGGACAGCAGGCCGGCGGTGAGGACGAATCCGAAGCAGATCAGCAGGCCGTGCCGCAGGTCGGAGGCGGTGACGGTGCGCAGGTCGGCGGCGAGGACGACCCGGTCACCAGCGCGACGCAGAAGGTCGCCGACAGTCGCTGGGTGAGCTGGAGGAAGGCGGCCGCGACGCCGTGGTGCGTCGCCGGGGCGAAGCTCAGGGTGATCGCCCGCAGCGACGGCTCGAAGACGGCCGAGGCGACGCTGAGGATGATCTCGATGGTGATGAGCGCGGTGACGAGGCCCGCGCCGGTCAGGGTGGTGCTGAGGACCGCCAGGGCGGCGGTGCCGGCGGCCTGGACCATGAGCGCGGCCGGCAGGGTCCGCGCGCCGAGCCGGGCGTAGACGCGGGAGCTGGCCGAGGACGCGGCGACGCGGGCGAGCGCGCCCGGGATCAGGGCGGCGGCGACCAGCAGCGGGCTCCAGCCGAGGCCCTGCAGCAGGTAGATCGTCAGCACGGTGGAGTGCGCGAGGAGCCCGCCGAACCACAGCAGTGCGGTCAGGTTGCCGACCACGAACCCGCGGGAGGTCAGCAGCTGCGGGACGAACAGGGGCGTGTGGCCGCGGGTGGCGTAGCGGTGTTCCCAGACGCCGGTCGCCACGGCCAGGGCGAGGCACCCGCCGACGATGCTCCAGAGCTGGCCGCCGTCGATGCCGGGGTCGATGACGGGCACCGTGACCAGCGCGACGAACGCGCCGACCAGGACGATCGCGGGCAGGTCGAGGTCCACCCGTTTCGGTGCGGGCGGGCGGTGCGGGATGAACCGGACGGTGAGCGCGACGGTGGCCGCGATGAACGGCACGTTCAGCGCCAGCACGGCCCGCCAGGCGAGGTGGCCCGGGGCGACCGCGAGGACCAGCGCGGCGCCGAGCGGCCCGACGACGGCCGCGGCCGCGCCGGCGCCGGTGTAGGCGGCGAGTGCCCGGACCCGCCGCAGGCCGTGGAACTGGTCCTGGATGATGCCGAGCACCTGGGCGCTGATCAGGCCGGCGCCCAGGCCCTGCAGGGCGCGGGCGGCGACGGCCCACCAGATGCCGGGCGCGGCCGCCGACGTGAGCGCGCCGATTGCGAACACGACGAGGCCGACGATGAACAGGACGCGCCGGCCGAGGGCGTCGCCGAGCCGGCCGCCGGGGACGAGCCCGAGCCCGAACGTGAGCGAGTAGATGGACAGGAACCACTGGATGCCGCTGGTCGGCGCGTCCAGGCCGGTGCCGAGCAGCGGCACCGCGTAGGTGACGACCACGGAGTCCAGCAGCGTCGCGAACCCGGCGCCCGCGCAGCAGGCGAGGAGGCCGAGTTCAGCCGGGCTCATCCGGGTCGTGTCAGGTTCGGTGGCCGGGCTCGTCTGCGCTGACACCGGCACAGCCTAGGCACGTGGCATGCTTGTCGTCAAAGCCTATAGGATTAATAGCAATTACGAGGACTGGAGGGGCGTGTGACCGTACACGTGGAGAGCGTCGACTGGCACGACGCGGCGGCGGTGGCGTTGCGGGACGCGATGTCCGCCGAGATGCGGATCCGGTACGCCGACCGGTTCAACGACCGCAACGGCGTCGAGCCGGACACGGTCGTCTACACGGGCGTGGCGTACACCGGCGACCGCGAGCCGGTCGGGCACGTGGCGCTGCGGCGGCTCGGCGCCGACCTGGAGCTCAAGCGCATGTTCGTCAGCCCGCAGCACCGCGGGTCCGGGGTCTCGGTCGCGCTGCTCGCGGCGGCCGAGGCGGCGGCGGCCCGGCTCGGGGCGTCCCGGCTCCTGCTGCAGACCGGTGACCGGCAGCCGGACGCCGTCCGCCTGTATGAGAAGTCCGGCTACACCCGCATCCCGCTCTATCCGCCGTACGAGACGCTGACCTACTCGTTCTGCTTCCACAAGGCGTTGCAGGCGATCCCCGCATGACGGCGGTCATCACCGGCGGGACCGACGGCATCGGCCGGGCCCTCGCCGACGTCTATCTCGACCGCGGCCACGAGGTGCTCATCGTCGGGACGAGCACGGTGAAGGGCGAGGCGTTCCTGCGCGACGCCGCCCGCGCCGGAGCCGGGGACCGGGCCCGCTTCCTGCCGGCCGACCTGAGCCTGGTCGCGGAGAACCGCCGTGTCATCGACCGGGTCGTCGAGCGGTACCCGGCGATCGACGTGCTCGTGCTGGGCGCGCGCTACCACCGCTCGACCCGCAGCGAGACCGCGGACGGGTTCGAGAGCAACTTCGCGCTCTTCTACCTCAGCCGCTACCTGCTCAGCCACGGCCTGGCCGACGTGCTGCGCCGCGCCGGGCACCCGACCGTGCTCAACTTCGGCGGCGCGGGCCAGACCGGCCCCGTGCGCTGGGACGACCTGCAGTTGCGCCGCGACTACCCCGGCACCGGCGCCCTCGGCCACGGCGGTGCCCTCTGTGACCTTCTCGGCGTCCATTTCACGGAGGTGTACGGCGAGCTGCACTACGTGCTGAACCATCCGGGAGCGGTCGCGACCAGCTTCGCGGGCGAGTACGACCCCGCCACGGCCGCCGCGGTCGACCGGCTGCGCACGACGGGCAAACCGGTCTCCCAGGCCGTCGCCCAGATCCTGCCGTTCCTGGACGGGCCGGCCACTGGGCTCACCGCGGTGCTGGAGGGCCGGCGCGTCCCGACCGACACCACTGCCTTCGACCGCCGGGACGCCGCCCGCCTGGACGAGCTCACGAAGGACCTGCTCGCCGGGCTCTCGTGACGGCGCGCCGGCGGATCGCCGTCAGGCCGGCGGCCGCAGCAGCTGGGTGATCAGGGCGCCGGCGAGCCACTGCTCGTAGCGGTCGGCGGTCCAGCCGCGCTCGATGACGAGGGTCCGGTAGACCTCGGGGAGCACGAGCGTGAGGTAGATGGCGACGCCGGCGTCGACGTCGATCCCGGGCGCCAGGTGGGCGGCGACGGCCTCGACCTGCGGGCCGTGGAGCTGCCGATCACGCCGGGGGCGGAGTGGCGCACTGACCTGACCGGCGAGCCGTTGCGGGAGGACGTGCCGTCGGCCGGCCGCACGACGGTGAGCCCGTGCGAAGGCCTCTCGGTCTCGCAGGACGTGTTCGAGTCGGTGCTGCGCGACCACGCCCGCGGTCACCCGGCCGCGCGCGTCGAGCGGGGCACGCTGCTGGAGTCCTTCGAGCTCGCCGACGGCGGCGTGCTGGCGAGCGTGGTCGAGCCGGCCACGGGACGCGCGAGGCGGGTCCGGGCCCGGTGGATGATCGCGGCCGACGGCGCCCGCAGCGGGATCCGCCAGCGGCTCGGCATCGCCATGGACGGCCCCGACGACCTCGGCCGGCAGGAGATGATCGCGTTCCGAGCCGACCTGACCGGCTGGACCGGTGCCCACCCGCGCGGGATCTACTTCCTCACCGCCACCGGCGCCGCGCTGATCTGGACCCACGCCGACGACCGCTGGATCATCAGCCGGCCCGGCACCCCGGACGGCGAGGACCCGGCGACGGTCGTCCGTGACGTGCTCGGCCTTCCCGACCTGAAGCTCGACGTGCTGGCCGGCGGCCCGTGGACGGCCGCCGCGCAGTCGGCCGCCCGGTATGCCCATGGCCCCGTGTTCCTGGCCGGCGACGCCGCGCACCGGTTCCCGCCCGCCGGCGCGACCGGCGTGAGCACCGCGATGCACGACGTCCACAATCTCGCCTGGAAGATCGCTGCCGTCGCCCACGGGCACGGCGACGATCGGCTGCTGGCCAGTTACGCCGCCGAACGGGAGCCGGTCGGCCGGCGCAACGCCGAGGAGACCGGCGCCGCGTGGTCGCGGCTCTTCGACGGGGGCGCCGCGCCGTTCAGTGGGCGAAGCCTGAGCCAGATCGACATGGGGTACCAGTACCGGTCGCCGATCGTCGTCGACGACGGTGGTCCGGACGCGGATCCGCCCGGCGCGGACTATGAGCAGAGCGCCGCGCCCGGCTGCCGTGCCCCGCACCTGTGGCTGCCCGGCGGCACCTCGACCGTCGACCTGTTCGATGACCGGTTCACGCTGCTGACCGCCGAACCCGGCAGTGCGTGGCGCGACGCCCTGCGCCGTCCCGCGGTGCCGGTGGCAAGCCACGTCATGACCGATCCCGGATGGCCCGACCTGTACGGCGTCGCACCCGACGGTGCGGTGCTCGTCCGCCCCGACGGTCACGTCGCCTGGCGCAGCCGCACCGCGTCCAGCGACCCCGTCGCCGACCTCCGCAATGCCCTGACCACCTGCACCGGAGGCTGACGACGGTCGCGGGCAGCTTCACCAGAAGGACCCGCTCGCCGGACTCTCATGTCCGCCCAACGGGTACGATCGCCCGGTGCCGCGCCGGTTGCGATCCCGCCTCGGGTGGATCGCCGTCCTGGTCGTGCTGCCATTGCTGATCTTCTGCGCTTGCACGCCGGACCTGCGCCGGCCGGTCGCGAACACGGCGCTGCGCCTGTTCGGCGTGGATGCCGAGCGGTCGCACCGGGTGGAGTACTGGTTCGCCGCGCCGCCGAACGACACGACCGGCGAGCTGAAGGTGACCTACACCGACGAGTTCGGCCGGGCCAACGAGGTCCCCGTAATGTCGTTCGCCGCCGACTGGCATGTCGGCATCACCACCCTGCCCGGCCCGGCGGAACTGCGGCTGTCCGTCACCGCGGCCACCGACCTGCCGGCCGACCTGCGGATCCGCTGCTGGATCGCGGTCGACGGCAACGAGGCGGCCGCCGGCAGCGGGCTGCCCTGCGAGGCGCGGTGGAGCGCCGGCTGACCACCGGCCGTTCACCAGGAGGTGACGGTGACCGACGCGGCTCGCAGCGCCGCGATCTGCTCCTCCGGGATCAGCTTCAGCGGGGTCACCTCGAGGCGCTTCAGGTTGCGCAGCGTCTCGATGCCTTCCAGGGAGCGGATGTCGAACTCGTCGGACTCGCCGTCCCACTGGCTCCACACCGCGTGCTGGATGTGGTAGCCGCCGCCGGTCCAGTGCAGCCGCTCGATGCCGTCCAGCTGCTCCTGGGTCAGTTCGATGGCCAGGACGCGGGCCAGGTTCGCCTCGTCGAGCGCGTATTCGTCGAAGAACTCCGCGGTCGGCAGCGGCAGCCCGAGCAGGTCGATGACGGCGAGCTTGAGGTTCTGGTCGGCGAACGGCGCGGTGAGCGTGGACGGGTCCGGCAGCAGGGAGTCGACGTGGACGCCGCGATCCGCCAGCGTCATCAGGATCTCGCGCTGCTCCGGTGTGTGCCAGTCGATGTCGACCCGGGTGAGGCGCGCACAGTCCAGCAGCGGCCGCAGGTCCGCCGCCGGGGTGACGCCGAGGCTCAGCAACCGCAGCGACGGCAGGGCGGCGAACGGAGCGACGTCCTCGACGGCGGACTCGACCAGATGCAGGACACCGACATCCGGGTATTGCGCGATGCCGTCCAGGCTCCGGATGGTGGTGTCGACCCCGTCGGGCACGGCCTCGAAGAGCTCGGACCGGTCGGTCCAGCGTCCCTCGTCCGTGTCCGGCGGGATCGGTGTCACCAGCAGTTCGTCGTACCGTTGCGCGGGCACGTCGGCGGTTTCCAACAGTGCCAGTCGCAGACACGGGTCCATGACCGGCACAGTACTGGCTCCTACCGCTGACCCGGCGTGATGTAGTCGATCCAGACGACGTCGCCGCTGTCCAGGCGCAGCGTCACGGTCGCGTCGCGGGGGACCGCGACCGGGATCGTCGCCGTCGCCCAGGCGGTGGCCGAGCCCCGGTTGGGCAGTGCGAGGCGGTGCCGTTCGACACCGTTGACGAGCACCGCGAGGTTGACGTTGTCGGTCACGGTGGCGTAGCGCAGGTCGATGCTCCCGCCGCAGGTGACGTGGTCGAACTGCATCGAGGCGCCGTTGGCGTCGACGAGGGCGGTGCGGTCGTTCGAGGCGGTGGTGTCGGCGATCGCGATGCCGGTGGTCCCGCCCTGCGGCAGGTCGGCGTACTCCGCCTCGGAGCGTCCGGCGCCGGAGAAGTCCGGGGGTTCGAACGCGGCGGCGCGGCGCGGGCCCTGCACGTAGAGCCGCTTGCTCAGCTCCGCGCGGAAGCGGGCCAGGATGACCGGGTTCGCCTGGATTCGGCTGTCGCCCCAGTAGCCGTTGGCGCACGCGCCGGGCTGGCAGTTCCACATGGACTGGGAGCTCCAGTTGGTGTTGATGTACGCGACGCCCCGCACGATGTCCCGGTTGCGCTCGATGAACCGGAAGTACGGCGCGTACCAGGTGTCCCAGATCTGCTCGGCGGTGACGGGCACGGTCGCGCGGGGGCCGCCGGTCGCCGGGTCGACGAAGATGCAGCCGGCCGTCAGCTTGCCGAGGTCGAAGCCCTGCGGCGCGGACTCGGAGACGAACACGGGCTTGCGGTGCCGCCGGGCGAACGCGAGGAACGAGTCCTGCACGGCGGCCGGGGTCGCGGCGATCTTGCCCGGGTCCTCGCAGCCCCACTGGTACCGGTCGAACGCCGTGCCGTAGAAGTGCGACAGGCCGGCCCAGTCGACGTACTCGTCGCCCGGGTACCACTGGTCCCAGTGTTGGTGTAGAGGGTGACGCCGGCCGGCACCGGGAAGTTGCGGTCCCGGTCCAGCACCGAGGTCTTGTAGTCGGCCAGGGTCGTGCTGTCCTGGCCCAGGTAGAACAGGACCCGGTCGCCGGACGGCAGGTTGCGTGCCGCCAGGGGGCGGTGCCGGCCGGCGTCGCCGGAGGCGGCCTGCGCCGAAGGGGTGAGGGCGAGCACGGTCGCGGTGACGGCCAGGATCGTGGCCCAGCGGGCCGAGCGTCGGAACAAGGGTGACCTCCAGGGCGGGGGGGGGGTGTTGCGGCGACGGTAGGGCCACCGCCGCGAAGCGCTCCACGCCTTTCGAAAGACTGCTGCTGGGAAACTGCCGACGTTTCGGCCCGCTGTTATCGGGCACGATCCGGCCATGCAGACGCCGGTCGGGATCGCTGTCGCCGGGATGCGGGTCGTCGACTCCACCGGAGCGCCGGTCGGCACGGTGAGCGCCGTGCAGCCGGCGGGGACCGACGTGCGCCCGGACGTCGTCGCAGGCATCGCCGAGCACCTGATGGTCACCGGTTACCTCCGTATCGACGGCACCGGTGTCCTGTCGAACGACGTCTATGCCGCCGGCACCCAGGTCGGTGCGATCACCGACGGTGAGCACGGCGTCGTCGAGCTGCTCGTCCACCGGGAGGGTCTGCACCGGGCCGCCCCCTGATCGCACCGACCGGGCGCCGCCGACCAGATCCTGGTCGGCGGTACATCCATGTCCGGAGTGTGGGAGATCCACCGGTGTCGACGGCTGGGATTAATCGTAAGGATTGTTGACAGTTGAGGCATCGACTCGTACCTTACCCATGGTCACGCCGACGAGAGGGGGACTCGTGTCGGGAGCTCTGTCTTTCGGCCAGGAACGGCTCTGGTTCCTGGACCAGCTCGACCCCGGAGATGCCTCCTACAACATCCCGCTGGTCCTGCGCCTGACCGGCGAACTGGACCCGGCGCGGCTGCGGGCGGCGTTGCAGGGCCTGGTCGACCGGCACGAGACCCTGCGCACCAGGTTCCCCGCCGTCGACGGCCGCCCGCACGCGACCGCCGGCCCGGCCCCGGCGCTGGACGAGATCAGCTGCGCCGCCGCAGGCCTCGACGCGCTGCTCGCCGGGCGCAGCAACGCCCCGTTCGACCTGGCCGAGGGCCCGCTGCTGCGCGCCACCCTCATCCGGGTCACGGACCAGCCGGGCGAGCACGTCCTGAGCCTCGTCGTGCACCACATCGTCGCCGACGGCTGGTCGCTCAATGTGCTGCGCGACGAGCTGGCGGGCCGCTACGCCGGCACGTTCGACGAGCCGCCGCTGCCGACCACCTACGCCGCGTTCGCGCAGGCCCAGCGCGACGCCGGCGCCGAGCAGGACACCACCTTCTGGCGCGGGCAGCTCACCGGCGCCGCCCCGCTCGAGTTGCAGCCGGACCTGCGGCGGCCGGCGGAGAAGACCTCGGACGGCGCGTTCCACACCCGCCGGATCCCGCTCGCCGGAGCGCTGGACGCCGTCGCCCGCGAGCAGCGGGTCAGCCCGTTCATGGTGCTGCTCGCCGGCTACCAGGTGCTGCTGCAACGGCATAGCGGCCAGGACGACATCAGCGTCGGCGTGCCGGTCGCCGGGCGCAACGACCCCGACCTCGAGCCGCTCGTCGGCTACTTCTCCAACACCCTCGTCATGCGCGCCGACCTCGGCGGCGCCGGCACGTTCCGGGAGCTGCTGCGGGCCACCCGCCGCACCGCCCTCGCCGCGTTCACGCATCAGGACCTGCCGTTCGAGCGGCTCATCGACGAGCTGCGGGTCGAGCGGGACCTGACCCGCAACCCGCTGTTCCAGACTCTGCTCACCGTGCACAGCCAGGACGGCGACCGGCACGGCGTGCCCCGGCCGTTCGGGCCGCTGACCGCGGTCGAGATCGACGGCGGTCACGCCCAGACGAAGGTCGACGTGATGCTCGACGTCTGGCGCTCCGGCGACGACCTGGTCGCCGTGTTCGGCTACCGGCGCGACCTGTTCCGCCCCGGGACGATCGCCGCCCTCGCCGAACGGTTCGAGGTGCTCCTGCGCGCCGCGCTCGCCGCCCCCGACACCCGGGTCCGCGACCTGCCCGTGCTCACCGACGCTGACCTGGCGTTCCTGGATGTCGTGGGTACGACCGCAGCCCAGCCGACCGGCTCCGTGCTGGACGGCCTGGCGGCGCGGGTGGCCGCGCACCCGGACCGGCCGGCCCTCGACGACATGACCTACGCGGAGCTGTGGGAGGCGTCGGGCCGGCTGGCCGGGGCGCTGCTGGAGGACGTCCCGCGGATCGTCGGCGTGTGCCTGCCCCGCGGCCCGCAGGCGGTCGTCGCCATGCTCGCCGCCTGGCGCGCCGGTGCCGCCTACCTACCCCTCGATCCCGCGTACCCGCCCGCCCGGCTGGCGTTCATGGTCGCTGACAGCGGCGCGACCGTCGTCGTCGGCGCCGACCAGGCCTTCGCCGGCGTCCGGACGGTCCCGGTCACGGCGAGCGGCGCCGGCACCCCGGTGCGGCCGGACCCCGAGGACACCGCGTACGTCATCTACACCTCCGGATCCACCGGCACCCCGAAGGGCGTCCTGGTGCCGCACCGGGCCCTCGCCGCCCGGGCCGACTGGATGCGCGACGGCTACGGCATCACCGCCGCCGACACCGTCGCGCAGTTCGCGGCGCTGAGCTTCGACACCCACGCCGAGGAGCTGTGGCCGGCGCTGACCGCGGGTGGCACGGTCGTCTTTGCCGACGCCGACCTGCCCGACTTCCTGGCGACCCCGGCCGGCGCCGCCGTCACCGTCCTGGACCTGCCGACGCCCTACTGGCACCGGCTGGTCGACGACCTCGGCGGCGTGCGCTGGCCGGCCGGGCTGCGCCTGGTCATCCTCGGCGCCGACCAGGTCGAGGCGGCCGCCGTCGCGCAGTGGACCGCGGTCTTCGGCGACCGGGTCCGCCTGGTCAACTCCTACGGCCCGACCGAGACGACCATCATCGCCACCGTCGCCGACCTCACCGGCACGGTTGCCGACCTCACCGGCACCGACCTCACCGGCGCCGAGCGCCCGCCGATCGGGCGCCCGTTGTGGAACACCACGGTCGCCGTCACCGACCGGCACGGCCGCCCGGTGCCGCCCGGGGTCCCGGGTGAGCTGCGCATCGGCGGTGCCGGCGTGGCCCACGGCTACCTCGGCCGGCCCGGCCGCACCGCGGAGGCGTTCGAACCCGACCCCGACGGCCCGCCCGGCGCCCGGCGGTACCGGACCGGCGACCGGGTGAAGTGGCGCCCCGACGGCCAGCTCGAGTTCCTCGGCCGGCTCGACGAGCAGGTCAAGGTCCGCGGGTACCGCATCGAACCCGGCGAGATCACCGCCGCCCTCCTGGCCCTGCCCGGCGTCGGCCAGGCCGCCGTCGTCGCCCGCAGCGACGCCCTCATCGGCTATGTGACGCCGGCATCCGTCGAGCCACTGGCGGTGCGGCAGACGCTGGCCGAGACCCTCCCGGCGCATCTCGTCCCGAACGCGATCGTGGCCCTCGACGCGCTGCCGCTCACCGTCAACGGCAAGCTCGACAAGGCCGCCCTGCCCGACCCCGAGGTCCGCTCGGCGACGGGGTTCGTCGCGCCCCGCACCGACGCCGAGGACCTGGTCGCCGGGGTCTGGGCCGAGGTCCTCGGGGTGGAGAAGGTCGGCGCGCTCGACGACTTCTTCGACCTCGGCGGCCACTCGCTGCTCGCCACCCGCATGGTGGCCCGCATCCGCGCCGCCGTCGACCTGACGGTGCCGATCCGCACCCTGTTCACCCACCGCACGGTCGCCGGGTTCGCCGCGGCCGTCGAGGCACTGCTCATCGCCGAGATCGAGGCGATGGACGAGGAGACAGCGCAGCACATGCTCACGGGGAACTCATGACCGTCGACGACCTGTCCGCCACGAAGCGGGCGCTGCTCACCGCCCGGCTCCGCAACCGGCCGGCGGCGGCCAAGGCCACCATCCCGGTCCGGCCGCCCGGCACCACCCCGCCGCTGTCGTTCGCGCAGGAACGACTCTGGTTCATGGAGCAGTTCGCGCCCGGGACCGCCGCCTACCACATCCCGGTCG
Organism: Dactylosporangium cerinum; assembly: GCF_042653625.1. Classification (NCBI taxonomy): domain Bacteria; kingdom Bacillati; phylum Actinomycetota; class Actinomycetes; order Micromonosporales; family Micromonosporaceae; genus Dactylosporangium; species Dactylosporangium cerinum. Next base: position 125,282 of record NZ_JBHSIU010000011.1, read on the forward strand.
CCCGCCGGCTGCGCGGCGCCCTCGACCAGGCCGCGCTGAGCCGGTCCCTGGACGACGTCGTGGCCCGGCACGAGTCGCTGCGCACCCGCTACCCGGTCACCGACGACGGCAAGCCCGTCCTCGACCTCGCCGAACCGGGCCCCGTCACCCTCACCGTCGTCGACGCCCTGGACGACGAGGCCGCCGCGAGGATCGTGGACGAGGCCGTCGGGCGGCTCTTCGACCTGGTGCACGGCCCGCTGCTGCACGCGCTGCTGGTCCGCCTGGCCGCGGACGACCACGTGCTGCTGCTCGTCACCCACCACAGCATCAGCGACGGCTGGTCCAGCGAGGTCCTCGTCGGCGAGGTCCTGGCCGGCTACGACGCCCACGCCGCCGGGGTCCCGTCGCCGATCCCGCCGCTGCCGGTGCAGTACGGCGACTTCGCCGCCTGGCAGCGCGAACGGCTCACCGGGGCGGCGATGGCCCGCGAGGTCGACCACTGGCGCACCGAACTCGCCGGCGTCGAGCCCCTCGCCCTGCCCACCGACCGGCCCCGCCCCCGGCAGCAGACGTTCGACGGCGCCGGCTACGGCTTCGACATCGACCGGGACCTCCTGGACGGGCTCACCGCCCTGGGCAGGGCGCACGGCGCCACCGTCTACATGGTGCTCCTCGCCGCGTTCCAGGTCGTGCTGTCCCGGCACAGCGGCCAGCGGGACTTCGCCGTCGGCTCACCCATCGCCGGGCGGCCCGAGCCGGAGCTGGAGCGGCTCATCGGGATGTTCGTCAACGTCCTCGCCATGCGGGCCCGGCTCGACGGCGACCCGACGTTCGCCGAGCTCGTCGAGCGCACCCGCGAGACCTGTCTGGCCGCGTACGCGCACCAGGAACTGCCGTTCGCGCAGCTGGTGTCCGAGCTCAACGTGCCCCGCGACGTGAGCCGCTCGCCGGTGTTCCAGGCCGTCCTCGCGGTGCAGAACTACGCCGCCGCCGGGCCACCCACCGGCCCGCTCGACGTCACGCCGTTCGGCCTGCGGGCCACCGGCACCCGCTTCGACCTCGAACTGTTCGTCATGGAGTACCCGAGCGGGCTGCGCGGCGCGTTCAACTACAACGTCGACCTGTTCGACGAGGCCACCATCGCCCGCCTCGGCCGGCACCTGGACCAGCTCCTGCGCTTCGTCGTCGCGCACCCCGACGCGCCCGTGTCCACAGTGGACCTCCTCGAGCCGGCCGAGCGCGAGCAGGTGCTGCACGGCTGGAACGACACCGCCGCCGACTTCCCGGACTCCGCGACCCTGCCCGGGCTCATCGCCGAGCAGGCCGCCCGGACCCCGGACGCCGTCGCCGTGCAGTTCCAGGACCGGCGGCTCACCTACCGCGAGCTCGACGCCGCCGCCGACCGGGTCGCGCGCCGGCTGCGTGCCGAGGGCGCCGGCCCCGGTGGGCTCGTCGCCGTCAGCGCCGAACGCTCCACCGACCTCGTCGTCGGGCTCCTCGGCGTGCTCAAGTCCGGTGCCGCCTACGTGCCCCTCGACCCGGACTACCCCGCGGACCGGCTCGCGTTCATGCTCGCCGACGCCGCCGCGCCGGTCCTGCTGACCCAGTCGCGGCTGCCGGTGCCGGACACCACCGCCACGGTCATCTTCCTCGACGACCCGTCGGCCTTCGCCCGCAAGCTGCCGCCCGTCCCCGACGCGCCGCAGGCCGGCGACGTCGCCTACATGATCTACACGTCCGGTTCGACGGGAAAGCCGAAGGGCGTGCCCAACACACACCGGGGCATCGTCAACCGGTTGGACTGGATGCAGCGCACGTATCGCCTCGACGGCACCGACGTGGTCCTGCAGAAGACCCCGGCGAGCTTCGACGTGTCGGTGTGGGAGTTCTTCTGGCCGCTCATCACCGGCGCACGGCTGGTCCTGGCCAAGCCCGGCGGGCACAAGGACGCCGCGTACCTGCGGGACCTGATCGTGCGTGAGGGCGTCACCACCACGCACTTCGTGCCGTCGATGCTCGCCATGTTCCTCGCCGAGGACGGTGTCGCCGCGTGCACCAGCCTGCGCCGGGTCGTCTGCAGCGGTGAGGAGCTGCCGCCGGACGCCGTCCGCGCGTTCGCCGCCGCGCTGCCCGCGACGCCGCTGTGGAACCTGTACGGCCCGACCGAGGCCGCCGTCGACGTGTCCGCCTGGGAGTGCGGGGCCGCGGTGGACATGGTTCCCATCGGGGCGCCCATCCAGAACATCCGCCTCTACGTGCTGGACCCCGCCGGCCAGCCGGTGCCCCCGGGCGTGCCCGGCGAGCTGCACATCGGTGGCGTCGGGCTGGCCCTGGGCTACCACGACCGGCCCGGGCTCACCGCGACCCGGTTCGTCCCCGACCCGTTCGGCCCGCCCGGCGGGCGGCTGTACCGCACCGGCGACCTCACCCGCTGGCGCACCGACGGCACGATCGAGTTCCTCGGCCGCATCGACCACCAGGTGAAGCTGCGCGGCCTGCGGATCGAGCTCGGCGAGATCGAGGCGGCGCTGCGCGCCCAGCCCGGCGTCACCGAGGCCGCGGTCACCGTCCGCGAGGACCGGCCCGGCGACAAGCGTCTCGTCGCCTACCTGGTCGGCCTTTTGGAACCCGACCCGGCGGCACTGAAGTCGGCGCTGAAGAAGGTCCTTCCGGACTACATGGTGCCGACCGCGTTCGTCGGCCTGGCACGGCTCCCGCTCGGCCCCAGCGGCAAGCTCGACCGGCGGGCCCTGCCGGCCCCGGTCGCCGCGGCCGCCGGCGCCGACGCGGCCCCGCCGACCACCCCGGCCGAGCTGATCTTCGCCGCGATCTGGGCCGACGTGCTCGGCCTGCCGTCCGTCGGCATCGACGACGACTTCTTCGACCTCGGCGGGCACTCGCTGCTGGCGACCCAGGTCGTGGCCCGCGCCCGCAAGCAGCTCGACGGCGTCGGGCAGCCGGTCAGCGTCATGGACGTGTTCACCCTCAAGACGATCCGCGAGCTGGCCGCGTTCGCGTCCGCCTCCGAGGAGGACCGCGGGCCGCGCCGGCTCCTGCACCGGCTCACCGCCGCGCCTTCGAAGGCGCCGGAGTTGTCGCTGGTCTGCGTCCCGTACGGCGGTGGCAGCGCCGTGGTCTACCAGCCCCTGGCCGACGCGCTCCCGGCCGGGCACGCCCTGTGGTCGGTCGCGATCCCGGGCCACGACGTCGGGCTCACCGAGCAGCGGCTGCCCTTCGAGGAGCTCGCCGACCGGGTCGCCGCCGAGATCCAGGAACGTGTCACCGGGCCCGTCGCCCTGTACGGGCACTGCGGCGTCGGCAGCGCCCTCATCGTCGCCGTCGCCCGCCGCCTCGAGCACGCCGGCCGGGACCTCGAAGCGGTCTACATCGGCGCCCAGTTCCCGTTCGCCCGCCCCCGCAGCCGGGTCCTGTCCGCCCTGAGCCGGTTCGCGGCCCTCGAACCGCTGCTCGGCAACCGCGTCTACGAGAACTGGCTCACGTCGATGGGCGCCGACGTCGCCGACCTCGACGAGACCCAGAAACAGTTCATCATCGGCAACATGCGCTGCGACTCCGTGGCCGCCGAGGAGTACTTCACCGCCACCCTCGACGGCGGCGACTCGCGGCTGCGCGCCCCGATCGTCTCGGTCATGGGTACCCGCGATCCCGCCGCCGACTTCTACCAGGAGCGCTACCGGGAGTGGCTGCTGGTCTCCGACCGGGTCGCGCTGGTGCTGCTGGACGAGGCCGGGCACTTCTTCCTCAAGTACCGGGCGAAGGAACTCGCGCAGATCGTCAGCCGGGCCCACCCGACCCTCGCCGCCGGCGGCCCCGCACCCGAGGACGTGCTGCCGTCGAAGGCGGGGGAGACGTCGTGGTGGCTGCACGGCACCGGCGCCGCCGCACCCGCCCCGGCGGACGCGGCCGAGGCGAAACCGGTCGCGCAGCCCGGCATGGCGCGCTTCCTCATCGTGGCGCTCAGCCAGCTCGTGTCCATCACCGGCTCCGCGCTCACCGAGTTCGCCCTGCCGATCTGGATCTACCTGGAGACCGGATCCGTTGCCAGGTACGCCCTCTACGCCGTCATCGGCATGCTCCCCGGCATCCTCGCCGGGCCCGTCGCCGGCGCGATCGTCGACCGGTTCGACCGGCGCAAGGTGATGCTCGCCGGTGACGTCGCCGCCGGCGCCACCCAGGCCACGCTGCTCGCTCTGCTCGTCAGCGGCTCGCTCGTGCCGTGGCACATCTACCCGCTGCTCGCCGCGCTGTCGATCGCGTTGACCTTCCAGCGCCTCGCGTACGCCTCCGCGGTGCCACAGCTGGTGCCCAAGCAGTACCTCGGCCACGCCAACGGCATCGTCCAGCTCGCCGGCGGGGTCAGCGCGTTCGTGGTGCCGCTCATCGCGGTCGGGCTCATGGCCGGCATCGGCCTGCGTGGGATCCTGATCCTCGACGTGCTCAGCTACACCGTCGCGATCACCGTGCTCGCCGTCGTCAAGTTCCCGCGGACCCTGCCGTGGCGGCGCCGCGAGACCCTGCTCGCCGAGATCCGGCACGGCTTCGCCTACTCGTGGCACCACCGCGGGTTCCGGGCCATGCTGCTGTGGTTCGCCGGCCTCAACGTGTTCCTCGCGCCGCTGTTCCTGCTCATGACCCCGCTCGTGCTGTCGTTCGCCGACCTCGACGCGGCCGCGCGGGTCGCCATGTGCGGCGGGGCCGGGGTCATCGTCGGCGGCATCGCGATGGGCTTCTGGGGCGGCCCGCGCCGACAGCGGCTGCGCGGCATGCTGGGCCTCGCCGTGCTGCTCGGCGTCGCCGCGGTCCTCGGCGGCACCCACCCCGGCGTCTGGGTCGTCGGGGCGTGCGCGTTCGGCCTGTCCGCGGCCCTGTCGCTGGTCAACGGCGTCTACACCACGATCGTGCAGGTGAAGGTGCCGCAGCGGTACCACGGCCGGGTCTTCGCCCTGAACACCATGGTCGCCTGGTCGACGCTGCCGATCGGGCACGGCATCGTCGCGCCGCTCGGCACGAAGCTCTTCGAACCGCTCCTCGCCCGCGGCGGCCCGCTCGCCGGGACCGTCGGCGCGGTCATCGGCACCGGGCCGGGACGCGGGATCGCGTTCATGTACGTCCTGTTCGGCCTCGCCATGATGGCGCTGGTCGCGGTCGGGCTGCGGATCCCGGTGCTGCGCCGCTTCGACCGGGACGTGCCCGACGCGCTGCCCGACGACCTCGTCGGCATCCAGGAGCTGCGCCGCCGCGTTCCGTCGGACGACAACCGGTCGCCCGTCCCGTCGGACGGCAACCGGTCGCCCGTCCCGTCGGACGGCAACCGGTCGCCCGTCGCGTCGGACGGCGACCGGTCATCGGAGCTGGTCCGATGACCACCATCGCCCGTTCGGTCCGGGCGCCGGCCGTGCCGGCGACGCTGCCGGAGCTTCTGGCGCACCGGGCCTTGACGGAGCCGGACCGGGTCGCGCTCGTCGCCGGCGACGAGCAGGTCACCTTCGGCGCCTGGCAGGCCCGGGCGGTGGCGGTCGCGGCGGGGCTGCGCGGCCTGGGCCTGGCCGCCGGTGACCGGGTCGCGCTGCACTACGGCGCCGCGGGCTGGAACGACTACGCCGTCGCGTTCGCCGGGGTGCTGCGGGCCGGGCTGGTCGCGGTGCCGGTGTCGGACCGGCTCGCCCCTGCCGAGGTCCGGCACGTGCTCACCCACAGCGGCGCGACGGTGGTGCTGGGCCGTGCGGGCCTCGACGGTTTCCGGTCCGCGACCCTGGCCGAGATCGAGGCCTCCGGTGGTGACCTGCCGGAGCCGCCGTCACCCCGGGACCTCGCGCAGATCCTCTACACGTCCGGCACGACCGGCGTCCCCAAAGGCGTCGGCGCCACCCACGCCAACCTTGCCCACGGCTGCACCCTCGACCCGCGCCGCCGGCCGCTGGCGCACTCCGCGCACTTCCTGCACGCGTTTCCGGTCGGCAGCAACGCCGGGCAGACGATGCTCGTCAACGCGCTCAACGCCCGCGCCGCCGCGCTCACCGCCGGCACGTTCACCCCCGGCCGGTTCGCGAAACTCATCGCCCGGCACGCCGTCGGCACCGTCTTCCTTGTCCCGGCCATGGCGATCGAACTGCTGCACGCGGGCGTCCACACCACCCACGACCTGTCCGGCGTGCAGCTCGTCGGCTCCACCGCCGCCGCGCTGCCGCCGGCGGTCGCGGTGCAGCTCGCCGCCGCGTTCCCGGCCGCGACGATCGTCAACTACTACACGTCGACGGAGGCCGCCCCGGCGCAGACGGCCATGGTGTTCGACCCCGAACGACCGGCCGCGCTGGGCCGCCCGACCGTCGCCGCCGACCTCATGATCGCGGGCCCGGACCGGCAGCCGCTCCCGGTCGGTGAGGTCGGCGACGTGTGGCTGCGGTCCCCGACGGCGGCCCGGTCGTACTACCGCGACGGCGCCGCGTCCGCCGAGGTGTTCCACGGCCGGTGGGTCCGGATGGGCGACGTCGGCCGCCTCGACGCCGACGGCTACCTCTACCTCGTCGACCGCGACAGCGACGTGGTCAAGTCCGGCGCGCACAAGGTGTCGACCCTGCAGGTCGAGCACGCCCTGCACGAGCACCCGCTGGTCCGCGAGGCCGCCGCGTTCGGGGTGCCGCACCCGGTCCTCGGCGCCGCCATCGCCGCCGCCGTCGTCACCGACGGTCCCCTCACCGCGCCGCAGCTGCGCACGTTCCTGCTCGAACGGCTCGCCGGGCACGAACTCCCCGGCCGGATGCTGTTCCTGGACCGGCTGCCCCGCAACGACAACGGCAAGATCCTCAAGCGTGAGCTGCGCCAGCTCCTCGACCACGACAGGGCGACCCCGTGACGACCCAGACCACCGCGGACCACCTCACCCCCGCCCAGCACGGGGTCGCGGGCGACCTCACCCCGGCCCAGCACGGGGTCGCGGACCACCTCACCCCCGCCCAGCACGGGGTGTGGATCACCGAGCGGACCCGGCCGGCCGGGTCCGGCTACCACCTGGCGGTGACGGTCCGGTTCACCGGCGCCCTCGACGTCGACCGGCTCCGGGACGCGGTCACCGCCGTCGTGGCCCGGCACCCCGTCCTCGCCGCCGCGGTCGACGACGACCTGCCGGCCCTGGTGCCCGCGTCCGATCCGGTCACCCTCGCCGTCCGGCCGGGCCACCCGGACGAGGTCGCCGCGCTGGTCGCGGCACCGTTCGACCTGGGCCGCGGCCCGCTCGCCAGGTTCACGCTGCTGCACACCGGGCCCGCCGAGCACCTGCTGTGCGTCGTCGCGCACCACCTGGTCTTCGACGGCACCTCCAAGCAGGTCCTCGTGGCCGACCTCGCCGCCGCGTACAACGGCACCATCCTGTCCACAGCCGATGCGGCCCCCACCCAGCCGGCAGACCACACGCACCGAAAGATTACTTTTTCGGATGTGCTAGTGTCAGGGAAGCAGGGCGGAGACACGACGTCGGTTCTGTTCCCAGTGGACACGACCCCGGTTCCGCTGCCGGTCGATGAGCCGGCGGTAGCCGATGTGCCGGCGGCAGCAGCCTACTGGGATGTGCCGGCGGCAGCAGCCTACTGGACCGAGCGGTGGCGGGAGCCGGCCGCGCCGCAGCTGCCCGGCCTGCGGCACCTGCCGCCCGGGACCGCCGCGGTCGCGGTGCCGTTCACCATCGTCACGGCCGCCCTCGCCGAGGCGGCCGCCGCGGTCGGCGTCACCCACTTCGAGTTCCTCTTCGCCGCCTGGCACGCGCTGCTGCGCCGGTACGGCAACGACACCGTCACCACCGCCCTCGAACTGTCCACCGGGGACCGGGCCGCGCCCCGGATCGGGCTGCACGTCAACGAGCTGCCCGTCAGCGCCGCCCCGGCGCCGTCGCAGCCGTTCGCCGCGTTTGCCCAGGCGCTGCGGGTCCAGCTGCGCGAGATGTACGCCCACCGCGCCGTCCCGCTCAGTCACGCCGTCCGGCTCACCCCACGGGCGTCGCTCGCGCCGTTGACCGTCAGCTACCGGCGGCGCGCCGACGCACCCGGGTTCGCCGGGGTGGACAGCGCCGTGGACTGGCTGGTGTTCAGCGGGGCCGTGCGCGGCACCGCCAACCTGCAGCTGGTCGAGGGCCCGTCGGTCGTGGAGGGCAGCCTCCAGCTCGTCGCGGGCTCGTTCGCGGCCGAACAGGTCTGCGCGCAGTTCCAGGCGCTCCTCGCCGCGGCGGTTGCGGCGCCGGACACGGCGATCGGGGATCTGGTGCTGCCGGGCACTGGCGCTGGCGTGGGCGCGGGACCCAGGGACACCGGCGCTGGCGCGGGACCTAGGGACACCGGCGTGGGCCCGGGGCCCCGGGGCACCGTCGTGGACGGGTTCGGCACCGGCGCTGTCGTGGGCCCGGGACCCCGGGACACCGTCGTGGACCGGTTCCTGGCGCAGGTCGCCGCGCGGCCCGACGCGGTCGCGGTTCGTTGTGGGGAGCGGGAGGTCAGCTACGGACAGCTCGGCGCCGCGGCGGCCGGCCTCGCCGCCCGGCTCCGGACCCAGGGGATCGGGCCGGGTTCGCTGGTCGGGATCGCCCTGCCACGGACCGCCGAGCTGCTCGTGGCGGCGCTCGGTGTGCTGGAGACCGGCGCCGCCTACCTGCCGCTGGACCCGTCGTATCCGGCCGAGCGGATCGCGTTCATCCGCGACGACGCCGGCGCCGCGCTCGTCCTCGGCCCGCAGGACGTGTCCCTCGACGCAGGCGGCGACGCCACACCGGACGAGGCGCCGTCCCCCGATGACGTGGCATACGTCATCTACACGTCCGGATCGACCGGTCGGCCGAAGGGCGTCGCCGTCCCGCACGGCGCACTGACCAACCTACTCGACTCGATGCGCGATCACCTCGGCGCCGGGGCCGGCGACACGTGGCTCGGGCTGACCTCGCTGTCGTTCGACATCTCCACCGTCGAGCTGCTGCTGCCGCTCACCGTCGGCGCCGCGGTCGTCCTCGTGCCGCCGGACGGCCACCGCGACGCCGCCGGTCAGCTGCGGCTCATCGACCGGCACGGCGTCACCCACGTGCAGGCGACCCCGTCCGGTTGGCGGCTGCTAATGGAGGCCGGCCTCACGGGTGCTTCGCTGGTGGCCGTCACCGGTGGTGAGGCGTTGCCGGCCGACCTCGCCGCCGCGCTGCGGCCCCTGGTGCGGCGGCTCGTCAACGCGTACGGGCCGACGGAGACCACGGTCTGGTCGGCGCTCGCCGACATCGAGGCCGGTGCCCAGGTCACCATCGGCGGGCCGGTCGCGAACACCACCCTGCACGTCCTCGACGACGCGTTGCGGCCGGTGCCCGACGGCATCGCGGGGGAGCTGTGGATCGGCGGGCTCGGTGTCGCCCACGGCTACCGGGGGCGGTCCGGGCTGACCGCGGACCGGTTCCGGCCGGACCCGTTCGGCGCCCCGGGTGCCCGCATCTACGGCACCGGCGACCGGGTGCGGCGCGGGCCGGACGGCCTGGAGTTCCTCGGCCGGGTCGACAACCAGGTGAAGCTGCGCGGCCACCGGATCGAACCTGGGGAGATCGAGGCCCGGCTCGCCACCCACCCGACGGTGGCGCAGGCCGCGGTGACCCTCGCCGACCCGCACGGCCCGCGGGCCCGCCTCGTCGCCTACGTGGTGCCCGCCGCGCCGGTCGACGCCGGTGAGCTGCGGGCGCACGTGGCCCAGGTCCTGCCCGGCTACATGGTGCCGGCCGAGGTCGTCGTCCTCGAGCGGTTCCCGCTCACCCCGAACGGCAAGCTCGACCGGGCCGCCCTACCGGCCCCCACGGACGTCCAGGCATCCGGCCCCACGAAACGGGCCACGGACACGCCCGCCCGCCCCGCTGCCCCGACCGCGGACGCCGACGCGTCGGTTGCCGGTACCGGCGACCAGACGACGAACACGGTCACCGCCATCTGGCAGGAGGTGCTGCGCATCGATGACATCGGCACCGACGAGGACCTGTTCGACCTCGGCGGCCACTCGCTGACCATCACCCAGATCGCGGTCCGCATCCGCAAACGCCTCGGCGTCGACGTGCCGCTCGACGTCTTCTTCGACACCCCAACGATCGACGGCGTCGTCGCCGCGATCGCCGACCTGCGGGAGGCCCGATGAATGACACGTTCGCCGTCGTCGTCAACGACGAGGAGCAGCACTCGCTGTGGAACGCCGCCGAGGAGCCACCCGCCGGCTGGCGGCGCACCGGGTTCACCGGCACGCGGGACGAGTGCGTCGCGCACATCGACGAGGTGTGGACCGACATCCGCCCGCTGAGCCTGCGGCAGCGGCTGGCCGCCCGATGAACGGCCTCCGGGACCGGGTCGCGACGATGGTCAGCACCGCCACCGACGGCGAGGTCACCACCGAAGAGATCCTGGCCGGCGGCGGCTCCCTCGCCGCCCTCGGCGTCGGCTCCCTGGCGGTGCTGCGGCTCATCGACGCCCTCGACGACGAGCTCGGCGTCCAGCTCGACCTGGACGCGCCCGGCTTCGACGACTTCGACGACCTGGTGCGCACCGTGCAGGAACGGGCGGTCCGCGATGACTGAGCTGCTGACCCCGGTCCGGGTGCCGTTCACCGGTTCGCGGTCCGGCACCGGCCCGCTGACGTGGGGGCAGCGGGCCATCTGGCACGCGATCGGCCGTACGGTCCCCAATGACCACTACTTCAACCTGGACCGGATCGTCGACCTCGGCGAGCGGACCGTGCCGGTCCCGACCGCGCTCGGCGCGCTCGCGGCGCTGGTGGCCCGTCATGAGGCGCTGCGCACCCGGCTCGGTGCTGATCCTCTGCAGGTGCTCGCGCTCGACGGTTCCCTCGACGTGCACATCGTCGACGGCGGCGCCGACCCGGCCGCCGAGGCGGGGCGCGTCCGGGACCTCCTCGCCGGGACCGCGTTCGACTACCGCGCCGAGTGGCCGGTGCGAGCCGCGCTCGTCACCCGCGACGGCGAGGTCAGCCACCTGGTGCTGGTGCTGTGCCACCTCGCCACCGACGGGCACGGTGCCGAGGTGCTCGCCCGGGACCTGCGGCTGCTCGTGCGGCGCGGCACCCGCGGCCTGCGCGACCCGGAGACCACCCCGCTCGACGTGGCCGCGGAGCAGGACTCCCCGGAAGGACACCGGCGCGGCGCCGCCGCCCTGTCGTACTGGGCCGAACAGTTCGCCCGGATCCCGGCGACCATGTGGGCCACGCCGGTCGCCGTGCCGCGCGAGCCTCGCTATTGGACCGGACGGCTCGTCTCCACCAAGCTCACCGGCGCCGTCGACGCGCTCGCCGCCCAGCACGGCGTCAGCGGTTCCACCGTGCTGCTCACCGCCGCCGGGGCCCTCGCCGCAGCCGCCGGCGGGCACCCGACCACGGCCGTCATGCCGATCGTCGGCAACCGGTTCACCACCGGGCACCGCGACCTCGTCAGCACCCTGTCGCAGGACGGCCTGTTCGTCCTCGACGTCGACCGGCCCACCTTCGGCGCGCTGCTGCGCCCGGGCTGGCAGGCCGCACTGCGCGGCTACCGCGCCGCCGCCTACGACCCGGCGGGCTGGGACGCGATGCTCGCCGATGCCGCCGCCGCCCGCGGGACGGAGGTGCATCCGTATACCTGCTTCAATGACATGCGACTCGTCGAAGGCCGGCCCGTCCAGGCCGCGACCCCGCACCGCGAATCCCGGTTCGACTTCCCTGCCACGCAGGAACGGGTCGCCTGCCGCTACTGCCTGCACATCACCTCTGACGCCGACGCGCTCGTGGTGACGCTGACCGCCGACACCGCGTACCTGCCGCCGGCCGCGATCGAGGGCCAGCTGCGGGCGATCGAGGAACTGCTGATCCGCGCCGCAGCCTCCGACGTGTCGATGACCGAACTGACCGGGCTGCTGTGACGCCCCGGGCCTATGCGACGGCCACCTCCTGCGTGGCCGGCACACCGCTGTCGTTCGTCGCCACCGGCGCGGCCACGGTCGTCGTCACCGACGCGATCTCCGGCCTCGTCATGCACCGGTCCCCGGTGTCGTCCCCGGCCTGGACCCTGGACGTGCCCGTTTCGTGGCCGTCGTCGCTGTACCGGGCGACCTTCGCCGCAGCCGGTGCGGTGCCGCGCATCGACAGCGCGGGCGACGACGAGGCGTGGTTCGTGGTGCGGTCCGCGATGCCGGTCGCGCCGATCCTGGTGTCGGTGCCGTTCGCGACGTGGCAGGCGTACAACCGGGCCGGCGAACCATCGGAGGGCCTCTACTACGCGGAGGAGCCGACCCGGGCGACCGCCGTCACCTTCGACCGGCCGGGCGGCGGCCCACCGCCGGAACGCTGGGAGGAGCCGCTGCTGCGGTGGTTGCGCGCCGCCGGCTACCCGGTCGAGTTCTGCTCCAACCTGGACCTGCACCTCGACCCGGCGGTCCTGGACGGGCGCCGTGCGCTCATCGTGTGCGCCCACGACGAGTACTGGACCTGGGAGCAGCGCGACGCCGTCGAGGCCTTCGTCCGCCGTGGCGGCAACCTCGCCGTCCTCGGCGCCAACACCGCCTGGTGGCAGATGCGCCTCGAGGACGGTGGCCGCACGATGGTCTGCCACCGCGACGCCACCACCGACCCGATGTCCACAGTGGACCCCGGCCGGGTGACCGTCGAGTGGTCCAGCGCCCCGGTCAACCGGCCCGAGAACGCGATGACCGGGGTCAGCTTCCGCCGCGGCGCCGGCGCCTGGGGCGACGGGATGGCCGTCATCGGGCAGGAGACGTTCACCGCCCGGTTCGCCTCGCACTGGGTCTTCGACGGCACCGGCGTCAGCGACGGCGACAAGTTCGGCCAGGGCACCCTCGGCTACGAGACCGACGCCGCCGACATCGTCGATGTCGACGGCGTGCCACGCGCCACCGGCCGCGACGGCACCCCGCCCTCGTTCGTCGTGCTCGCCACCGCCGACCTGCGCCACTGGCGCCGCTACGGCCAGGGCGGCGCCGCCACGATGGGCGTCTTCGACCTGGGCGCCGGCACGGTGTTCACCGCGGCGACCGTCAACTGGGGCAAGGGCCTCAGCGACCCCGTCGTGGACCGCATCACCCGCAACGTCCTGGACCGCTTCACCTCGGGCGGCGCCCGCGACGGCTGGACGGTGATCGGCCCGCCGGCCGAGCTGCACGCCCTCACCAGCTGCGACGGCGCGTTCTACGCGGTTGCCGCCGACGGTGGCCTGCGCGCCCGCGAGGCGTGCCCGCAGAACCTGCCGTGGCGCCGCGTCGGCGAAGCCCCGGCCCTGCTGTGCATCGCTTCGCCGCGGGAGGCCGCCGGCGCGATGCTGCAGGGCCTGTGGGCGCTCACCACCACAGGCCGGCTGTGCTACCGCGACCCCGCCTTCGATGCGGTGCCGTGGACCGACGTGACCGCCGCCCCGCCGGGCGCGCACAGCCTCGCCCTGTGCGACGCCGGCCTGTTCGCCGCCACTTCCGACGACACGCTCTGGTACCTCCCGGCGCTGGAACTGCGGACCGGCGCGTGGCGGCCGATCGGCACCGCGGGCGGCGCCCTCGCCCTGACCACGCTCGGCGGCCGCCTCTACGGCATCACCGCCGCCGACCGGATCGTCAGCCGCCCACCCGTCGCCGCGCCGCACCCGTTCACCGACGTGTGCGACGCAGCCGGCAGCCGCACCCTCGCCGCACACGCCGGCCGACTCGTCGGCGCCGGCCCGGGCACCCCGCTGCGCCACCGCCTCCCGCCACTCAGCTGACCGCCGCCACAGAGGCGTTCCTGCCACACCATCCCGCCGCGCTGGCGCCGGGCACCGGTGAAGGCCGGTGCCCGGCGCGGTGTCATTGCAGCGGGCGGCCGGCCGTCACGGCCGACCCGGCGGCGGTGGCGGTGGTGGTGCGCGGCGGAATCGTGGACGTGTCGAACGCGTACGTGATCACGGCGGTCGCGATCGCGTCGGCGTTCGTGTCCAGGGCGAACGTGTTGATGTTGCCGAACAGGGTGTACTGGCTGCGCAGCTGGGCGTAGAGCGCCGCGTCGCCGCCCTTCTGGACGACGCGGAACAGGTCGTCGCACGGGTCGTGGTAGCACGGGTCGTACGCCGCGCCCGCGACGCCGCCGTACTTGGCGACGTCGGCCGCGGTCTTGATCCCCTCGGCGCCGGTGAACAGGCCACCGGCCGGGATGCCGACGCCGGCCGCGATGAACGGGCCGTAGTCGGACCGGCCGCTGAAGTCGGCGGCGTTCGTGGACTGCCCGCGGGAGGCGAAGAACGCCTCGAACAGGCCCTCGATCTGCGCGGAGCCGGCCGGGCCGGGGCCGGAGCCCTCCGCCGCGGAGTCGTCGCCGTCGTAGACACCGAACATGTAGTTCGGCGACGCGACCATGTCGAAGTTGAGGTACAGCCTGATCTCGGCCCGCTGTGCCGGGGTGAGGTTGTTGACGTAGAACGTGGAGCCGACGAGGCTGGCCTCCTCGGCGCCCCACCAGGCGAAGCGGACCTTGTTGGCCGGCTTGGTGCGGGCCATCTGCAGCGCGATCTCGAGCAGGGCGGCGCTGCCGCTGCCGTTGTCGTTGATGCCGTTGCCTTCGGGCACGGAGTCCAGGTGCGACCCCGCCATCACGACGTTGTCGGCCCGCCCGGTCTTCGTCTCCGCGATGACGTTCTCGGTGTCGCGGACCTCGGCGGTCGTCGACGCCGCCAGGTGAACGGTCAGGCCGGGCGTGGCGGCGAACGCCTCACCGCTGCCGTAGGACACCCCGACGGCCGGGATGCCGACCGGTGCGCCGAGGGTGCCGAGCAGCAGCGAGTACCGGTCGGGCGCGGTGACCGGGTCGCCGTTGCCCTGGTTCATGACGATCGCACCCGCGGCGCCCGCCGCTTCGGCGTTGGCCACCTTGGTCCCGAACGGGCAGCCGCCCCGCTGCATGAGCGCGATCTGGCCGACCACGGCGGCGGTGAAGTCGGCCGCCTCGCACCCGGACGTGACCGCGACCCGCGGCGCGACCAGGTTGAGGTCGACCGGCACGACCGCCGCGGTGACGTCCCCGGAGCCCGAACAGGTCATCAGGTCGTAGTCGGTGCCTTCGACGTAGGTCGCCGGCGCCGGCGCGGTCTGCGCGAACGACGAGCTCGTCTCGTCGCAGAAGTTGAACTGGAACGGTTGCCGGGTGACCTGGTACCCGGCGTGCTGGAGCAGGGTTGCGACGTAGTCGGCGCTGCGCCGGTGCCCGGCGGTGCCGGACGCCCGGTTGCCGCCGTTGAGGTCCCCGATCAGCTGCAGCGCCAGCAGGTGCCGCAGGACACCGGGCAGCGTCACGGCCTTGGTCAGTTGCTTCGGTGTGCTGATGCCCGAACCGGTGGAGCCGGCGTAGGCCGGATCCACCAACCCGATCGATCCCACCAGGATCGCGACCGTCGCCGCGCCCAGGAGTCTTCGAACCGAGCGAGACACCACGATGTGTTCTCCCCTCCGTCGTCGAGGTACAGGGCACGACTGTAGGCAGACACCAAAGATCGATGGAAGCTGTTCAATGGGTAATTGCTGCCGGCAGCTCGACGGTCGGCAGCAGCGCCGCGGCCAGCAGCGCGCACGCGGCCGTCAGCGCGCAGGCGGCGACCGCCAGGGTGACCAGCCCGGCGGCCTGGGCAACGGTCGGCCCGGTGACGGCGCCGAGCAGGGTGCCGAGCGCCTCGCCGCTGAGGAAGACGGCGCTGACCCGGCCGAGGACGTCGTTGGGCAGCGTGCGTTGCAGGGTCGTCTGCGGCACCGCCCAGGTCATCGAGCCGAACATGCCGATGGCCACGGCCGCCGGCAGGGCCACGGTCAGGGTGTGCGCGGTGAACAGCAGCAGGAAGCCGACCGCCGTGCCGAGCAGGGTGGCCGCGTACAGCCGCCGCGGTTGGACCTTGTCGACCAGCACCCGGATGGGCGGCGCGCCGAGCAGGAACCCGACCCCGAGCGCGGACACGACCAGCCCCGTCTGGCGCGGCCCGCCGAGCTCGGTGACGCCCAGCGGGATGAGCAGGGCGCTGAGCGCGCCGTTGGCCAGGGTGAACACGACGCCGATGACCAGCAGCCACACCGTCATCCGGTGGCCGGCGATGGTTCGCAGGCCATGCCGCAGGTCGGCGCGCAGGTCCGCGGCGGCGGTCCGGGTCGGCATGGGCCGGCGGGTGGTGAGGAAGATGGCGAGCGCCGACACGAGGTAGCTGGCGACGTCGACCCAGATCAGCACCGGGAACCCGAACGCGAGCAGCAGCACCGCGCCGAGCGGGGCGCCGATGAGCCGCACCGTGCCGTCGGTGCCGGCGGTGAGCGCGTTGGCGCTGCTGAGCAGGGTGCCCGTGCCGACGACCACCGGGGTGTACGCCTGCGCGGCCGGACGGAACAGGATCGATCCCGCGCTCTCGGCCGCGAGTGCGGCGTAGAGGATCCACACGGTGCCGGGGGAGTCGACGAGCAGCATCGCGGCGACCACGACGGCCCGGAACACGTCGGTGGTGAGCATGACCCGGCGGCGGTCCCAGCGGTCGGTGAGCACCCCGGCGAGCGGGCCGAGCAGCAGCGCCGGCAGGTATTCGGCGGCGAGGGTGAGGCCGGTCGCCATGAGCGAGCCGGTGAGCTGCAGGACGTGTGCCGGGACCGCGACGGTGAGCAGCCAGGTGCCGAGCAGGCTGACGAACCGGCCCGCCCACAGCAGCCTGAAGTCGCGTATCCGCAGGGCCGCTAGCACGGCGTGGCGAGGAACTGCAGCTCCGCGAGCCGGTTGGCGCGCTCGGCGGCTTCCGCCCAGCCGGTCGTGACCGCGCCGGCGGCGGCCAGGGCCCGGATCGCGGCGACCGAGCCGCCCTGGACGATCGCGTGGCGAAGGGGCGTGGGTCCGCCCCGGAACTGGGCCTCCAGGTCGAGCCCGGCGGCGACCAGGCGCGTCACCAGCGCCGCCGGGTCGGGCAGCCAGGCGATCAGGTGCAGCAGGGTCCATCCCTCGATGGTGCGCAGGTGCGGGTCGAGGCCGGCGTCGAGCCAGGCGGTCAGCGCCGGGCCGTCGCCGCTGCGGGCCTGCTCCACCAGCACCGAACGGCGTCGGCGGAGCACCTTCGGCAGGGGCAACACCGGGTTGCGCCAGCCGAGATGCGCGGCGAAACAGCCGGTGGGAGTGGGCCCGCCGAGCGCGAGCAGGCTCTGCTCCCGCCGGATCTCCTCCGGCGGGTGCGGGATGCCGTCGGGTCCGATGCGGTGCCGTTCGCTGCCGCAGGGCACGGTGAACGGCGACATGTCGACCCTGGGCGCAGGACCCGCGGCGCCCTTGTGCCCCGGGACCATCGCCGCGGCCACCAGCGGGTGCAGCTCGTCGAGGGACAGCAGGCCGAGCCGGACGAGGTCGGCGTCGATCGACCGTTCCACCCGGGCCATCGGCAGCACCGGCGGGATGTCGCGCCGATCGTCGTAGCCGAGGTGGATCCGGTGCCGGAAGCCGTCGATCCACAGGTGCTCGCCCTCGAGGTCGATCATCGCTTCCGGCCGCCCGAACTCGCGGGCCGCCGCGGCGAGCGTGGTGAGATCGAAGCGGGTGGTGCGGAGCCGTTCCTCCAGCATCGGCGGCGGGTCGGTGAGCGCGTCGATGTCGAACCCGGCGAGGCGCCACGCCTCGCGCCATTGCCCGGCGTCCTGCAGCGCGAGGATCTCGGCCGTGTCCGGGGACGGCTGCTGCCGGGCCAGGAGATCGCCGGTGCACCGGACGTCCCACTGTTCCCGGTTGGTGTGCAGTCCCCGGCGCGGGTCGGCCGGCCCGGCGAACCGCAGCACCAGCCGTAGCCCGGGGGTGCCCCGGTAGCGCGGCACGACCAGCAGGTGCCCGCCGGGGTGGACGCTGAGCAGGGTCGGCTCCCGGCGCAGGCTGAGCCACAGCGACGGGTCCCGGTCCAGGTGCCAGCGCAGCAGGTCCGGCGCGAGGTGCCGCAGGTCGTCCTCGACCGCCTCGGCGATGCCGGTGCCGTGGTCCCGGCCGATGGCGGCCAGATCGACGTCCACCTCGATGTTCGCGACCGCGCACGCGCCCCGCCAGTCCCCGGCCGCCCGCAGCGCCGTGGCCTGCTCGATCATCCACCGCGGCACCGCGAAGCGCCGCACCGGCAGCCATCGGTCGAGCAATGACGTGTCAGCCCCCATCGCGAGAATCCTAGGTCGTCGCGACCGCCGGCGACGCCCCGCCTGGGACACTGAGACCGTGGTCATCTACGACGCCATTGGCACGACGTACACGTCCACCCGTCGACCGGACCGGCGGATCGCGGCACACCTCACCGCCGCGCTCGGCGACGCCCGGTCGGTGATCAACGTCGGTGCCGGGGCCGGCGCCTACGAACCTCCGCAGACCGTCGTGGCCGTCGAACCCAGCTCGGTCATGATCGGACAACGTCCGGCCGGCGCGGCACTGGTCGTGCAGGCGTGCGCGGAGGCGCTCCCGCTCGCCGACGGCGCGGCCGACGCGGTCATGGCCGTGCTCACCGTGCACCACTGGACCGACGTCGAGGCCGGGATCGCCGAGCTGCGCCGGGTCGCCCGCCGGCGGGTCGTCGTCCTCACCTGGGATCCGCGCGTCATCCGCACGTTCTGGCTGGTCAATGAGTACCTGCCGGAGGTCACCGCGTTCGACGAGGCCCGGGCCGTGCCGGTGGACCGGCTCACCGAGCTGCTCGGCGGGGCCCGGGTCCGGCCGGTGCCGGTGCCCCACGACTGCACCGACGGGTTCGGCGCGGCGTACTGGCGCCGGCCCGAGGCGTACCTCGACCCGGTGGTCCGGTCGAGCATCTCGATGCTGGCCCAGCTGGGCGAGGAGGTGCTGCGGCCGGGACTGGCGCAGCTCGCCGCGGACCTCAGGTCGCGCCGCTGGCACGACCGCCACCGGGACCTGCTCGAACGACCGGACTACGACGCCGGGTACCGGATCCTCGTCGCCGGCTGACACCACAGGCGGCCGCAGTAGCATGGTCGGTCGGCGGCGAGGTGAGGAGCGGGCATGCGATGGTTCCGGCGCAGGCGGGCCGACCGTGCGCTGCTGCTCGACCCGGCGCGGCAGGAGGCACTGATCGCCGACATCCGGCACCGCTACGGCGGGCAGGTCCCGGTCCCGTTCCAGGAGCAGGTCGGTGCGCTGGTCCAGGTGCTCACCGACGACGACGGCCTGGCCGTCGCGAACCGGATCGTGCACGAGACCGCCGACCGCGCGCACGCCGACATCCAGGCCCAGGCGTCCGCCCTCGGCCGCGGTGTGGACCGGCACAACTACCGCGCGCTGTACCGGCAGCTCGGGCCCGGCCTGCGGTACCGGCTCGCGGAGCTGCCCTCGGGGTTCCACCCCCACGTCCACCTGGAGGCGGCCCTGACCGCCGTCGAGGCCGACGTCAAGCGGGCCATGGTGCTGACCGACCCGAACCTGCTGTTGCTGCACACCCTGGAGCTGCTGGATCTGACCGTGGCCGGCTGGGAGTTCGGCCGGGTCCCGGTCACCGCCGACGCGGCCCGGCTCGTCTCCCGCCTGATCGCCACCGCGACCCGGATGCGCCTGACCGAGGACGACCCGCCGGCGTTGCCACCGGGCATCCGCGAGGTGATGCGCAGCAACCGGACCACCAACGTCTACGACCAGGCCGGCACCCTGCTCGGCACCATCAACGTGGGCGCGGAGACCCGCCGCTCGTTCCTGATCTGAGCCGCGGCGCCCCCGGTGGCCGCTGCTATCGTGCGCTGGATGGACGGGGAGCAGCCGGCGAAGACCGTTTTCGACGTCGATCAGTACCATCGCCTGGTGCAGGACGGGCCGTGCTTCGTCTGCGCGTTCCTGAGCGGGCATCCGGACTACCGGCACCACAGGGTGTACGAGGACGAGGACACCGTCGCGTTCCTGGCCCGGTATCCCACGCAGCTGGGGTACACGCTGGTCGTGCCCAGGGCCCACGTCGAGAGCTGGGTCGAGCAGCTGGAGGAGGACGAGTTCCGGCGCTTCCAGGGTGTCGTGCACAAGGTGGCCCGGGCGGTGGCCGCGACGCTGCCGACCGAGCGGATGTACTCGATGAGCCTGGGCAGTCAGCAGGGCAACACCCACCTGCACTGGCATGTGGTGCCGCTGCCGCCCGGGGTACCGTATGGACAGCAGCAGTTCCACGCCGTGATGGCCGAGCACGGCGTCCTGGCCGTCGACGACGCGGCGCAGGCCGAGCTCGCGCGGCGCATCAGCGCTCACCTCTGACGCCGATCCGACCAGGAAGCTGATTCCATGACCGAGTTTCATCCTGTGCCCGAGCCGCGCAAGACGCTCACCCACGCCGGCTGTATCGTCTCGGCCCCGCTCGGGTACCGCCCGCTCCAGCTCGACCTGCACGTGCCGCCGGGGGACGGCCCGTTCCCGGTGGTGCTCTGGATCCACGGCGGCGGGTGGCTGATGGGGAGTCGCGTGTGGACGGTCGACCAGCAGTTCCACGAGCGCATGGTGGCCCGGGGGTATGCCGTCGCCGACGTCGACTACCGGCTGGCGCTGGAGGCCGTCTGGCCCGCGCAGCAGGCTGACGTCGACGCGGCCGTCCGCTGGCTGCGGCACCACGCCGCGGCGCTGCGGCTCGACCCGGACCGCTTCGCCGTGCTGGGCGAGTCGGCCGGCGGTCAGATCTCGGCCATCGCGGCGCTCACCGGCACCGGCGACGCCGCGATCCAGGCCGCCATCACCTGGTACGGCCCGGTCGACCTCTCCAACCTGCGCGACCAGGAGGATCCGCTCGCCTTCCCGGCGCTCCTGCTCGGCGGCCCGATCGGGGAGCGCAGGGCGTTCGCGCGGCTGGCCAGCCCGCTGCACAACGTGCACCCGGACGCACCGCCGTTCTTCCTGATCCACGGCACCGACGACGACACCGTCCCGTTCGCGGAGGCGGTCGGCTTCGCCGAGGCGCTGCGGGCCCAGGGGGTGCGCTGCGACGTGCTCGCCGTGGAGGGCGCGGGGCACGTCTTCACCGGCGCGTCCGTCGAGGTCGGCACCCTCACCGAGGCCGGCGCGGACTTCCTCGACAGCGTCTTCGACCGGCCCGGCGCCGGCTGAGTCCGTAGCCCCTCATGCAACGGGCCCGAGGTCCCGGGCGTGCTTGTGGAAGCCCCACCGCGCCGCGATGTCGGCGGCCTCAGGGCGGGTCTGGTCCGGCACGTGCCACGGCAGGCCGCGCACCCACCGGTCGACGATCGCGGCCCGAGACGCGGTGGCCGCGCACCACGGCACGGCCCTGGTCACGAGGGCGTGTTCGATGCCGCTGACGGTCACCGGCGCCCAGTCGCACGACGTGGACAGGACCCGCCGGCCGGCGGTGACGTCGGCAGCATCGAGCTCGAGGACGTCGACGGCGAGCCTGACCAGGGCGTCGGTGATCGTGCCGTCGTCGTTGTGGTGGCCGAAGCCTTCGCGGAGCGCCACGATCTGGACCAGGTGCTCATCGGGCAGCAACCGGTAGAAGGCGGGGCCGGGGAGCCGGCCGGTGAAGCCGTGCCCGCTCATGACGGTCGCCACGTCGTCGGCCACCGCAAGCACCACGGCCGGCTGCAACGGCCGGCGCCGGGGCAGCGGCCGCGGATCCCGGTTGATGTCGAGCAGGGCCCGGACGGCGGCCGCGTGGACGTCCGGCAGTGCCAGCGAGCTGCGGACCAGCACGACCTCACGGTCGGTGTGCTCCACCGCGTCGATGCCGGGCTGGTCGGTCAGGGCGTCCTCGAGCCCGTCGGCGGCCACGTCGGCGTACGCCCACACCGCGTCGTCGAGACCGACGACCGTGTTGAACCCGTCCTCGTCCTCGACCTCGAGGCCGTCGACGGTGACGATCCAGCGCAGGTCGGTCACGTCGAGCGGATCGCCGGCGTGCCGGGGCACGGGCCGGGCTCCGGCGAGGGCGTCCCCGACCGGGTCCCCGGCTGACGGCGGCCGGCGGGGCGGCTGGGGCGGCCGCCGCGCCATGAGCACGTTCAGCAGCGCCCAGATGATGACGCCGGCGGCGAGGAACAGCCTCGGCACCAGGAGGAGCCTCCACGACAGCCGGGCGTCCACCACCGCACGATCGCGCATCCGGCCGAGGCCGCGCAACCCCGGGCGGTTCAGGCGAACGTGACCTGGAGCTTGCCGTCGGCGTCGAGGGCGACCCGGCCCTTGGCCGCGAGCTGCGTGTCGCCGGACCGGCCGGTCAGCACCTTGCCGTCCACGGCAATCTTGACGTCCCAGTGGACGACGCCGTCGGCGGCCGAGAACGTCACGGCCCCGGCGTCGGGCGTGAACGTCCAGACCGGGACCTTGGTGATCGTCACGGTGACGTCGGCCCTGGCGGTCATCACGGTGACGATGTCGCTGACCAGTTTGCCGGGCGGCGGGCCGGAGGAGACCGGCGACAGCTCGAAGATTTTGACGGCAGGGCAGCCCGACCCCGGCTGGAAGTACTTGGCGGCGCATTGCTGCAGCGCTGCGGCGACGGCCGCGTCGGCCTTGGCCTGGCCGTCCGCGGACAGGCTCGGCGGCGGCAGCGTGACCGTGGCGGTGGCGTCCGGCGACGGCACGGCCGCGGCGGTGCGGCCGGCGAGCAGGGCGTTGCCGTCCACGGTGACGGTGTACGCGCCCGGAAAGGCCGAGCCGGCTCCGGCCGGGTCGACCGCGACCCCGTTGACCGTGATCCGTGCCTGGTCCGCGGCCGCACCGCTCGCGAACGAGAGGCGGACGAACGGGGACACCAGCACGAACCCGCGGCCCTGCCGCCGCGCCGTCAGCGTCTGGGCGACCGTTGCGCCGTTCGCCTGGTACCGCACCGCCAGCGTGGCCGTGTCGCCGGCCTGGGTGACCTTGGTGACCGCCATCGCCCGCGGCCTGGCCGCCGGGTCGCTCAGCGCGGCGGCGGAGAGCAGCGGGTTGGAGGTCGGCAGCTGCGCCACGACCGAACTCGCGTCGACGGCCTGCAGCGCGCCGGTCGCGTCCCCGGCGGCCAGGCGGGCGAAGTACTCCCTGGCGGCGTCGCGCGGATCGGCCGCGAACACCCGCCACGCGACCACACCACCTGCCGTGAGCAGCACGAGCACGAGCGCGGCGGCCACGAGCAGCACGCGCCGCCGCCGGGGCCGACCGCCGTCCGGACCGTTTTCCTGCTCAGCGACGCCGGCCGCCGGCTCGTCCTCCGCCGCCGGTTCGTCCTCCGCGGCCGGCTCGTCCTCCCTGGGCGGAACGGAGGCGGACGCCGGCAACGACTCGGGGGCCGTCTCGGCGTCGCTCGGTGTGGGCGCGTCGGTCACGCCGACAGGATAGGGACTTGATCAACACGACGTCGCCCCGCGCACCAACTTCGACGCCTGCCCGTTACCGGCCCCGCTCCGATCAGTGGATCAGCGCGGAGGTCCTGAGCGCGGCCCGGCGGCGCGCGATCGCGACGTCGAGACGGCCGCCGAAGCCCGGTTGGTTGGTGCCGCTGCGCAGCCGCTGGAGCTCGTGCAGCGCCGGCACGGTGCCGAGGCGTTCCAGCGTGTGGACCGCGGCGTACGCGATGACCTGGCTGCGTGGCCCGTGGCCGGCGACCTTCTGCGCGGCGTGCTGGGCGAGGCGGCCGACGACCGCCGCGTCGCCCGGGTCCGGCGGGACGGTGGTCAGCAGGAACAACAGGCCGCGCAACGCCAGCGCGTTGTGCGGGTCGAGCACCTCGTTGGCGTCGTGCCGGTCGTCGTCGCGCAGGCGGAGCGTGCGTGGCCGCGGCACCAGGTCGAACCAGCGATGCATGAGCGTCCGGCACCTGGAGACGCCGAGCTCGCCGGCGACGGCCGCGGCCCGGCGGGCCCAGCCGGCGGCCGGGTGGGCACCCTTGGCGGCGAGCGCGTGGACGAGCAGGGGTCGATCGGCGGCCTCGGCGTTGGCGGTCTCGGCCCACGACTCGCCGACGTTGAGCGGGTCGGTCGCGGTGCCGAGCCACGGTTGCAACGCCTTGGCCCAGCTGGAGAACCGCATCGCCGACCGCCGTATCACCGCCAGCAACTCCGGCGGGACCGCGCCGGTCTCCCGCACGGCGACCTCGGCCAGCACGCGCAGCTCGTCGGGCAGGCCGGTCACGTGCCGGACGGCGGCGTCGATGAGGCACCGGCCGGCGCGCCAGGACAGCGCCGCCGGTTCGAGGCCGCGTGCCAGCCAGTGCAGGAGCGCGTCGACCGGGACCGGAGGCGCCGCGGCGGCGGCCCGGCCGGCGACCGCCAGGATCAGGGCGTGCCGGCGCGGCGGCGGCAGCACCTCCACCGCCATCCGCACGGCCGCTCCGTCGTAGCGTCACACGTCCCCGTTGTGCACCGCGAGGTCGACGAGCTCCTCGACGAGCGCGCCGTCCTGCTCCCCGGCGACCAGGCTCCGGACGTGCGCGACGCGATGCGGGTACTGGTCCTGCGACATCGGCCTTGGCATTGCGACAGCCTAGGACCGGTCCGATTGCCTCGTGGTGCTACCCAGGTAGGCATGGGAATGCGGCCCGTGGCGCGGCAGCAGCTGGAGGAACAGTACCGGCGCATGGTGGGGCAGGCGCAGCAGCGCAGCGCCGCCAACTGGCGGCACGCCGTCCAGGTCGGGCAGGCGCTCGGGCTGGGGGAGCCGCTGGGCCTGTACCACACCGAGGTCACCCCGCCGTTGGGAGCCCGGCGGGTGCTGCTCCTGCTGGCTCCCATTCCCGTGTTCGCGGGCGCCGCCGTGTTGCTCCTGCTGTGGGCGCCGGACGCGGCGGTGCCGATCCTCGGCGTCTCGCCCGTCCTCGCCGGTGCCTACGTCGTGGTGTGCGTCGTGGTGTCGCGGCGCGGCCGGTTCACCCGGTGGCTGTACGGCTACCCCGGCGGCCTGGCGGAGGTCGACCCCGGCGCGCCGCCTCGGCCGGTGCGCTGGGACGAGGTCACCGACGTGGTCGACCACTGGA
Source organism: Dactylosporangium cerinum (assembly GCF_042653625.1). Taxonomy (NCBI): domain Bacteria; kingdom Bacillati; phylum Actinomycetota; class Actinomycetes; order Micromonosporales; family Micromonosporaceae; genus Dactylosporangium; species Dactylosporangium cerinum. The sequence continues at coordinate 150,225 of NZ_JBHSIU010000011.1, forward strand.
CGTCGGACGGATCCGAGTCGCAGTCGATGTGGTCCTATGAGGGGTTCCTGCTGACCGTCGGCGATGGCCGTACCGTGACGATCCCGGCGAACTATCAGAACGCGCTGGATCCGTACGGCCCGGGCGGCGGGTTTTTCGCCGCACTGCTGCCGGCCGAGGTCGCCGCGGCCTTCCCCCTGGTCCGCCCGATCGCCGACCTGATCACCGAGCAGGCCGTGGCCCGGGTGGTGGCCCGGCAGGTCGAGGCGGTGCGCGCCGGCCGCGTCGTCGGGCGCGGCGACGTCCGGGTGACCCGCGACGGGATCATCGGCCCCAAGGACGCCGCGGCCGCACCGTGGGCCGCAGTCGAGCGGATCGAGCTGTGGCCCGGGCGCGTCAGGGTGCGCCTGACGAGCGGCAAGACCCGCAAGTACAACAACTACCGGGACGGATCCGGCTACGCGGTGCTCTGCCGGCTGTTGCTGGCGCTCGGGGTGAACGCGTCATACGAGGCCCGCGGCTGAACCGCAGGATCCCTCATGGCTGCAGCGGCACGCGGCGGGGCCGGATGACGCGGTGCGTGATCCGCCAGCCGTGGTCGCCGAGCTTGACCGTGTCCTCGTAGGTCCCGCTGGCGACGGACCCGTCGGACATGACGCCGAGATACTTGGACAGCGCCAGCACCGTGCCGTCCGGTGCCTCGCTCAGGACGATGTTCGTGACGTGGTGGGCGAGCGGGTTTGCCGCGCCGAGGGCGAGTCCGGCTTCCCGGAGATCGGCCAGCCCGGCGAGCATGCCGCCGCCGAGGGCGGTGACGTCATAGGTGACGTCCTCGGTGAACAGCCTGGGCATGCCGGCGAAGTCGCCGCGGTCGGTCAGATGGCCGTGCAGGTTGATGACGTCTTCGATGGCGAACCGGTCCTCGGTGGTCAGCATCGCTTCCCCTCCACAGAAGTGGGGTAGTCCCCGTTTCGTTGCCGTACCATATTCGGGGATGTCCCCGGATGGCAAGCGCCGACCTCGGTCCGACGCACAACGCAACAGGGAGCGCCTGCTCGTCGCCGCGCGTGCGCTCGTGGCGGAGGTCGGCAGCGAGGTCGCCCTGGACGACGTCGCCCGGCGCGCGGGTGTCGGCAACGCCACGCTGTACCGGCACTTCCCGACCCGCGCCGAGCTGCTTGCCGCGCTGTACACCGACGAGGTGACGGCGCTGTGCGACTACGGCGGGCGGCTGCTCGCCGCGCCGGCCCCGATCGAGGCGCTCTTCGCCTGGCTGGACGCGTTCGTCGCCCATGTGGCGACCAAGCGACCGCTCGCGCTGGCGGCGACCGACGTCCCGGACGGCCGGCGCACGCCGATGTTCGAGGAGTGGCACGCCGCGATCACGGCCACCGCAGGCACGCTGGTGCGGCGCGCCCAACCGGCGCTGCAGCCGGACGTCACGGTCAAGGACCTGCTGGCGCTCGCCAGCGGCGCGGCACTCACCACCGACGTGGACAACGCGCGCCGCCTGGTCGGGCTGCTCCGCACCGGTCTGGCGGCCGCGGATGGAGGACCCACGTGACCCGCTTCCTGCTGGATTGCCTGCTCCGGGCCGGGATGCAGGACGTCGTGTCGGTGCGGCCGGCGGCGGGTGGGCTCGCCGCGCTCGCGGGCATCGCCACCCGCCGGGACGCGCCGCCGGTGTTCGTCAAGGCGTTCGACGAGCCGCCGGCGGACGACGTGTTCGCCGCGGAGGCCGAAGGGCTGACCGCCCTGCGCGAGCTCGGCGGCGTGGCGACACCCGAGGTGATCCTGGTGGACCGGGAGCTGCTGGTGTTGCCGGTGCTGCAACCGCGGCCGGGCAGCGAGGCGTTCTGGGAGCAGTTCGCGCACGTGCTCGCCCGCCTGCACCTGGGCACGACCCATCCTCGGTTCGGCTGGCACCGCGACAACTGGCTGGGCCGCCGCCGGCAGATCAACACCTGGGACGACGACGGCTTCGCCTTCTTCGCACAGCACCGGCTGCTGCGGTGGCTCGGGCAACCCCGGGTCGACGCGGCGCTGGACGCCGGGGACCGGGCGGCGCTGGAGCGGCTGTGTCAACGGCTGCCCGACCTGCTGCCGGAGCGGCCCGCCTGCCTGACGCACGGCGACCTGTGGGCGCAGAACGTCATGTCCACCGAGGACGGCCGGCCCGCGCTGATCGACCCGGCCGTGTCCTACACGTGGGCCGAGGTCGACCTCGCCCACGTGTGGTCCACGTCGCCGCCGCCCGAGGCGCGACGGTTCTTCGAGGTGTACGCCGAGCTGACCGCCCTCGACGGCGACTGGCCGGCCCGCATGCCGATCATCCAGCTGCGGCAGCACCTCGCGGTGCTGGCCCAGTTCGACGACGACTGGGGCGCGGCCGACCAGATCCGGGCCACCCTGGCCCCGTTCCGGACGCGGACCTGACCCGTCAGCGCCACTCGTCGAGGTTCGCGGCGACGAACTCGCTCACCGACGTCGGGCGCCGGCCGGTGATGCGTTCCACGACCGGGGTCTGCTCGGCGAAGCCGCCGGCCCGGACCCGGTCGTACAGGTCGATGAGGATGTCCGTGGTCCATGCGTCGAGGCCTTCGACGGCCTGCCCGGGCGGCGGGTCGTCGGCGCGGACGGCGACCCCGAGGTGGGCCGAGAGCGCATCGGTGACGGCCTGGACGGGCAGTGCCTCCGGCCCGGTGATGGTGTACGACTGCCGGTCGTGCCCGGCCGGCGAGACGAGCGCGGCCACCGCGACCGCGGCGATGTCCCGTGCGTCGACCCAGGCGATGGGCGCGCCGCCGGAGGGCAGCCGCAGCACCCGGTTGACGCGGATGTCGTCGCGGTAGAACCGGGGGTCGGTCAGGACCTGGTGGAACCAGGACGGCCGGAGCAGGGTCCAGCCGGCGGCGCGGCCGGTGACCGCGTCCTCGACCCGGCGGGCCCACTGCCCGGCGGGCAGCCCGTCCGCGCCCTGCTCGGACAGCAGCACGACGGAGGCGTCCGGGTTGAGGTCGATGAGGCGGGCGACGTGCTCGGGCGCCTCCGGCACGTCCGGCCGCATGAGGTAGACCGCGTCCACGTCCTTCACGGCGCCGGGCCAGGTGTCCGGGTCGTCCCAGGAGAACGCGGTCTCCGCGCCCGGCTGGGACGAGCCTTCCCGGACCGCGACCCCGGGGTGTCGCCGCAGCTGGGCGACCACTTCCCGGCCGGTCTTCCCCCGGGCGCCGGTCACCAGCACCGTCCGTCGCGGCGAGATACTTGATTGACTCATGCATCATGCTAGACACAGATACTTGAGGCAATCAAGCTCTTTGGTACACTGATCGCATGGCCGTTCCGTCGGGCCCGGTGCGCGCGTCGACCGACGCCGAGCGGGCCATGTTCGACTTCGTCGACGCCTACGACCGTGCCTACGAGACCGCCGCCACGCAGCACGGGCTGAGCGTCGCGCAGGCCTGCGTCCTCGGCCGGCTCACCGACCCGCGCGGCATGCGGGAGCTGGCCGACGAACTCGGCTGCGACGCCTCGAACGTCACCCAGATCATCGCCCGGCTGGAGGGCCGCGACCTCGTGCGGCGGCACACCAACCCCAGCGACCGGCGGTCCCGGCAGATCGTCCGCACCGGCGCCGGCGACGCGCTCTACGCCGACTTCGAGGCCTCGTTCGCGTTCGCGCGCGCCGCGATCGCCAACCTCACCGCCGAGGAGCAGGACCAGCTGGCGACCCTGCTCCGCAAAGCCCTGGCCTGACCCGCCGCTCAGGACGCGTCGACGGCCGCAGGGTCGGTGGCCTTCGGCTCGGTGGCTTTCGATCTCCGGCGCCGGCGCCGCTCGGCCAGCAGCCCGCCGACGGTGAGCACCAGCAGCGTGGCGAGGGCCGCCCACATCGGCCACGCGCCCGGCTGCCAGCCGTAGGCGCCGACCGTGACGTAGGCGGTCGTGGCCGGCAGGATGCCCACCGCCGTCCCGGCGATGAAGTCGCGCAGCCGGACCGCGGTGAGCCCGGCGAGATAGTTGACCGCGGTGAACGGCACGACCGGAATCAGCCGGGCGACGATGATCGTGCGCAGCCCGTGCCCCGCCAGCAGGGAGTCCAGGCGGTCGAGGCGGCCGCCGGTGAGCCACCGCACGGTGTCACGGCCGAGCAGCCGGCCGAGATGCAACGCCGCCACGGCGCCGAGCATCGCCCCGGTGACCACGATGACGACGCCCGCCACCAACCCGAACAACGCCCCGGCGGCCAGCGTGAAGACGGTCTTCGGCAGCGGCGACAGCGACACCACGGCATACAGCGCGCTGAAGGCGACCGGCGCCCACCAGCCGAGCCCCAGGACACCGCTGCGCAACCGTTGCGCATCCGGCACGCCGACGACGAGCGCTGCGGCAACGACCAGCGCCAGCAACGCGACGAGGCCGGCGACACGCAACAGCCGGGCGCGAACGGTCATGATCCCATCATGCCGTTGAGCGCCACGCCCCGCAGGCCGGCTACCGCCGCCGCGGCGGGTGGAGCCGCTCCGACAGCGTCTCGCGCAGGTCATCGGGCAACCCGTCGATCTCCAGCAGCTCGGGCAGCAGCTCGGGTTCGGTCATGTACGCCCGGAACGCCCGCGCGATCGTCACCCCGTGCGCCGGACGGTCCTCCACGATCACCGGGTCACCGGCCCACACCGTGCCCGGCTCCAGCACCCGCAGGTACGCCCCGGGACGGACCGCCCGCGCGAAGGTCTTCAGCCAGCGCGGCTCGCCCATCTTGTGCTGGAACGTGACGCACGGGATGCGCCCGAAGGTCGGCTGGAGGACCAGCTGCGGCCCGATGCGCCACCGCTCACCGATGACCGCGCCGTTGACGTCGAGGTCCTCGGTCGTCAGGTTCTCCCCGAACAGCCCGTTGGCCAGCCGCCGGGTCAGCCGCGCCTGCCACCAGTCGTAGTCCTCCCGCGCGTAGGCGTAGACGGCCTGGTCGTCGCCGCCGTGATGCTCGGTGTCGCAGACCTGGTCACCGACCAGCCCGCTGCCCAACCCGGTCGCCTTGGGCCCCGGCGCGCGCACGGCGACCAGATGGTCGACCGGCCGCTTGTTGATGCCCGTGACACCGACGCGCTTGACCGGGTTGGGCTCCGGCGCCGCCGCCACGTTGACCGAGAGGATCCTGCTCACGCCCGGCAATCTAACGTCCACACCCGCGAGCCGCTGCGCAATTTCCACCGTCCGCCGAGGCAACCCCGGCGGGCGCCGCACCGGTCAAGGACTGGTGAAAGGGGGCAGCCCGTGAACCAGGAGATCGAGTCCGAGCTGCACGAGTACGTCGAGAGCCGGTACGCGCACCTGCGCCGCACCGCGTTCCTGCTGTGCGGCGAGTGGCACCGGGCCGAAGACCTCGTGCAGACGGCCCTCGCGAGGGTCGTGGTGGCGGCGCGGCGCGGGCGGGTCGAGAGCCTCGACGCGTACTCGCGCCAGGTGCTGCTGCGGGTGTACCTCGACGACAACCAGCGCGGGTCGCGGCGGCGCGAGCGGACCTGGGCCGACCCCGCCGGCGCCGCCGAGCCGCCGGCGGTGGCCGGGGACCGGGCCACGGCGCTCACGGTGCTGGCCGCGCTGCGCACCCTGCCGGCGCGGCAGCGCGCGACCATCGTGCTGCGCTACTGGGAGGACCGCAGCGTCGAGGACACGGCTGCGGTGCTCGGGGTCAGCGAGGGCACGGTGAAGAGCCAGGCGGCCAAGGGACTGGCCGCGTTGCGCCAGCTGCTCCCCGGAAGCCTGGCGGAGTTCATGTTCAGCGATGGAGGTGTGGTCTGATGCCGCTCGACGAATTGCGTACGACCCTGAACCAGGCCGCGGAGCTGGACGAGCCACCGGTCGGCGGCGGTCCCGCCGCGGTGTTCGCCCGGGCCGACCGGACCCGGAACCGGCAACGGATCGCGACGGCGGTCAGCGGGATCGTGGTGCTCGGCGTCGTGGCCGGCGTCGCCGCTGTGGCCGCCGACCGGTCGGGTGGAGCGCCCACGGCCGGGCCGGCGGCGGTGGTGTCGGCGGGCCCGCCGACCGCCCCGACCCTGACCTCGGCGGCGCCCAGCCCGCGCACCCGGCCGTCCGACGTGCCGGCCGACGTCATGCTCAACACCCTGCTCAGCCTGCTACCGGCCGGCCTGACCGTGTCGGAACCGTACAGCCAGAAGGGTTTCGCCGAGGTGGTCCTCAACGACCCGGCCGGCCGCGGCAAGGTCCAGATCAATGTGCAGCCGGGCTTCAACCGTGTCGTCCCGTCCGGCCGCGTCGTCGGCGACGACCCGATGGACGTGTTCACCTGCGCCAAGCGGCGCGATCCGGCCGGCACCCAATGCACCGGGTCGACGCTGCCGGACGGCACGATCGTCGTGCTGACCGAAGGCCCGTCGGAGGACGCCGGCCACGACCGGATCCAGCGGCGCATGGCCGACGTCTACCGGCCGGACGGGGTCCGTGTCGTGATCGGCACCTGGAACGCGGTGCGCGAGAAGACGAACACCGCGACGCGTGCCGAGCCGCCGCTGACCGTGCAACAGCTGCAGGCCATCGCCACCGACCCGGCCTGGCCGGTCTGACCCGGCCTTCACCCGACCGGCGAGCGGGCGCAGACTGGTGGGGTGAGGTTCGAGGGGATCATCGGCGAGCACGAGCCGGACCCGCTGCTGCAGCGGCTCGAGCAGGCGCGGCGCATGCCGGTGCCGGTGCTCGGCCTGGTGCCCCAGCGGCATCTGGAGGACTGGGGTGCGATCGGCGTGGCGTCCGGGACGCGCGCCGACGTGCTTGAGTCGTGTGAGGTCAGCCTCGGCTACACACTGTGGCGCAACCCGGACGACCCCGACGACCCGGTGAACCTGGCCGAGCTGGCCGAGCCGCAGCGCCGGGCGCTGGAGGAGGAGCCGCCCTGGCCGCGACCCCAGTGGCTGGTCGGGCAGGTGCAGCGGATGCGGTACCCCATGCTCTGGGAATGCGTGCGGACCCAGTGGAGCCAGGAGCCGGGTGGGGCCGGCACCGTCGAGGCCCTGCTGGTCGCGCACGTGAACCACGTGCTGGTCAACCAGTTCCAGGATGCGCCGCCGGTGGACGAGCGGTGTGTCGAGCCGCGCATCCCGGTCGTCGTGGACGGCACGGCCCGCGACGGCTTCCGGCTCGACACGGACCCGCACGTGTACGGGGTGGCCGCGGCGCTCGGCGCCCGCACGGTGCTGACGGCGGTGGTGCCGCGGGACGCCCTGCCCTACGTGCGGGTCGAGTTCGAGTCACGGCCGGTTTAGGCCTGGGTCGAAGGAGGGGTGTAAGACTTGCGTTCATGAGCGACTGGAATGACAAGATCATCGAAGAGTTCCGCGCGAACGAGGGCCGGGTCGGCGGCAACTTCGAGGGCGCACCGTTGTTGTTGCTGCACACGGTGGGCGCGCGCACCGGCCAGGAGCGGGTCCACCCGGTGATGTACCAGAAGGTCGACGCCGGATATGCCGTGTTCGCCTCCAAGGGCGGCGCGCCGACCAACCCGGACTGGTATCACAACATCCTGGCCCAGCCGCAGGTGCAGGCCGAGATCGGGACCGGCACGGTCAAGCTGGCCGCCCGGGTTGCCGAGGGCGAGGAGCGGGAGCGGATCTGGACCGCGCAGAAGGCGGCGTACCCGGGCTTCGCCGACTACGAGAGCAAGACCAGCCGCCAGATCCCGGTCGTCGTCCTCGAACCCGCCGGGTAGCCACTGGTCCCGCCCCGCGAGGCGGCCGCCCGCCGGCCGCCTCGAAGGGCGTCTGCCATGATCTTTGGTGTGAGCGAGTGGGCGTACAACGACCGTCCCGACGGGGTCAGGTTCCTTGCCGAGCGGATCGCGGAGCCGGGGCGGGCCGAGATCGAGGACGAGATCTGGGCCTGGATCGTGCGCGGCGAGGACGACGCTGCCGAGTTCGTGGACTACCTCGAAGATGACGATGAGCGCCACGGCGCCACCGACGAGGAGCTCGCGGCGGCCTACGAGAAGGCGCTCGACGTGCGGCGGGCCCAGCAGCGCGGATGGGGTCCCGTGCAGAGCAACCTGACCGTCGCCTTCACCGAGCTCAACCAGCTCGGCGTGCTGGCGAGAGAGAACTTCAGCTGCTGCGGCACCTGCGCCGCCGGCGAGATCCACGACGAGCGCGACGAGTCGCGGCACTGGCACGGGTACCTCTGGTATCACCAGCAGGACACCGAGTCGCTGATGTCCAGCCCGACCGGCTCGGTCTACCTCGGCTACGGCGTCTACCCGCCCGAGGACTTCGACGAGGCGGCCTACGAGGCCCTGTCGGAGGCCGAGCAGCGGGCCGGCTACCAGGCCGACCTGGAGCGGCTGATGGACGAGACCGTGTTCCCGGTGCTGCGCCGGCATGGCATGCAGGTCGAGTGGAACCGGAAGCAGTCCACCCGGATCCTGGTCACCGGCGCGCGGTGGTACGCGCAGCTGACCTGAGCCGCTACGCGCGGTCCGGGGCCGGTTGGACGAGGCAGAACTCGTTGCCCGCGGGGTCCTGCAGGACCTGGAAGCCGCCCTGCTCGTCCACGATCAGCTCGCTCACCACGGCCGCGCCCAGCTCCACCGCCCGGCCCGCGGCGGCCGGGATGTCGTCGACCTCGATGTCCAGGTGCAGCCGGTTCTTGACCAGTTTCGCCTCGGCCACCGGCTGGAACGCCAGCCGCGCGAAGCCCGGCGGCTGCACGTGTGACCATCCCATTGCCCGGTCGACGGGTTCGCCGCCGAGCAGCCCGGCCCAGAACCGGACCAGCTTCGCCGGCTCCTGGCAGTCGACCACGATCTGATCCAGGCGTGCGCGCATCGGACCAGGTTAACGATCCGTTCCGCCGACGAAGAACGCCCCGCGCCCGGCAGTTGACCGGGGGTACTTCCGCTGGCGGCGGACAGATGGAAACATCGGTTCGCACAGTGGAACGAGGGGGTCGCATGCACGTCGTCGTCAGCCAGGCCTGGACCAGGGACGCGGAGGGGCACGCCGACGCGTACATCGCCCTGTCCGCGCGGTTCGCCGACTACTTCGCCGCCCATCCGGGCTTCCGGGGCCGGTGGCTGGTGCGCGACGTCGAGGACCCGACGCACTTCACCCACATCCGGCTGTTCGACACGGCCGAGTCCTACGCCGAGGCGACGCGCACTCCCGGCTACGTCGAGCACACCGAGGCCATGTACGAGCACCTGCGCCCGTATGACACCTACCCCCGCACCATCGGCGAGGTCGTCCTGGAGGACCGGCCGTGACCGTCTTCGTCCTCGTGCACGGTGCCTTCCGCGGCGCCTGGTCGTGGTCGCGCGTCCGCCGGTTGCTGACCGCCGCCGGGCACGAGGTGCACACGCCGTCGCTGACCGGGATGGGCGACCGCCGGCACCTCACCGCCGAGCCGCCCACGTTGGACACCTGGGCCCTCGACGTCGCCAACCTGCTGGAAGAGGAGGACCTGCGCGACGTGGTGCTCGTCGGGCACAGTCAGGGCGGTGTCGCGATCGCCGCCGCCGCCCGCAGGTGCGCCGACCGGCTGGCCCGCCTGGTCTTCGTCGACGCGCCCGCGCCGCTGCCGGGCGAACGCGCGGCCGCCCTGCTCGGCCCGGTCCCGGACCTGCCGCGGGACCTGTGGCTGCCGCCGAAGCCGATCGCCGCCGACCCGTGGCTGGACGCGGACACCGTCGCGTGGATGAACGCCCGGCTGTGCCCGACCCCGCTGGCGCCGTCGCTCGACCCGATGCCGGACGAGACGCCGGCTTCGGCGGCGGTGCCGCGGCGGTACATCTTCTGCACCGCCACACCGCCCGGGTATCCGGCGTCCGTCACGCTGGAACGGTTGCGCGCGCTCGGCGAGCCGTTCCAGCTCATCGACAGCGGTCACGACGCACCGCTGAGCCGGCCCGCGGAGCTTGCTGCCCTGCTGTGACAGCGCGAGCGCGGCGGCGGGAACTCCCGCCGCCGCGCTCTGTGCTGCGTTCTGCCGGTCAGGACGCTGCTGCTGCCCGCCGGTAGGTGAGCCCGAGCACGCCGTTGCCGAAGGCGACGCTGCCCGCCAGCTCGAGGGCGCGCGACTCGGGGACGTCGAACAGGGTGGTGCCGCCGCCCACGAGGAACGGGTACACAGTCAGCCGGTACTCGTCGACGAGGTCGTGCCGCACGAGGGACCGCAGGAAGCTGATCCCGCCGTACGCGGCGATGTCGCCGTCCCCGTCGGCCTTCAGCTTGGCGATCTCCTCGACGAGGTCGCCGCCGGCGATCGTCGTGTTGTCCCAGTCGGCCCGTTCGAGGGTCTTGGAGAACACGACCTTGCGCCCTTTGTTCAGGATGTCGGCCGTGGGATCGCCGGTGAGGTTCGGGAACCAGCCGGCGAAGCCCTCGTAGGTGACCCGACCGAAGATGTGGACCTCGGCGCGCTGCTGCACCTCCGCGGTCCAGGCCGCGTGCTCCGGGTCGTCGGGGACGGAGCGGCAGAACTCGAAGAACGGGCTGCCCAACTCGCCGATGATGCCGTCGAGGGAGTAGTCGCCAACCCCCACCACAAGGTTGCGCATGAGTGTGTTCTCTCCTGTCGTTGTGGACGGTCAGTTGATGGTCATGAGTTCGTCAGGCAGGCCGTCGACCTTCACCTCGACCCACCTGGGGCTCCAGTTCTTGCTCTCGTGGTAGCGGCGCAGCTCCGCCAGGCCGCCGAGCAGGCCGAGCCAGCCGTCGTACGGCGCCGGCTGGGTCTCGTCGAATCCACTGTGGACAAACGTCAGCCGGGTGCGGCCGCCCGAGTCGGCCAGCTCCCAGGTCTGGACCATCTCGCCCCAGTCGATCGACATCGAGTGCCCGGGCTCGATGGCGGTGATGTGCGCGGGATAGCCGCCCGCCTCGAAACCGCCCATCGCCCAGCGGCCGCCCGGGTACAGCTCGACGTCGACCTTCACGCCGGACCACCGGGCGAAGTGCTCCGGCTCGGTCAGTGACTCGTACACCGCCTGCCGGTCGGCGTCGATCAGCACCTCGGTGCGCAGCTCCTTGCTGGTGAAGTCGCAGTGCGCGACGGGCTGCCGCCCTTCGACGTGGTCGGCGAGGTTGGCCAGGGCCAGCGCCCAGTAGGTGTGCATCAGGCTGCGGCTGCCCGGGGTCGTCAGCATCTCGGGCCAGCCGGGCACCTCGGTCTGGGTGAGCGTCACCAGGGTCGACTCGCGCTCGCCCGTCTCGGTGGCCAGCGCGAGATCGACGTTGGTGGTGACGCCGTCGAGGTCCCAGTCGAACCGCAGCGTGCTGTCGTCGACGTGCAGCAGGCGCTGGTGCGGGACGTCACCGTCCGGCGTGCGGCGGCCCCAGAACTGGAACCGGTCGGGCAGGTCCACCTCGGCGTGTTCGGCGAGCCAGACCCGCAACGCCGTCGGGTCGGTGAGCGCGTGGTGCACCGCACTGCGCGGGGCGTCGATCCGGATGCGCTTCTGCAACGTGGCCATTGGTCGTCTCCTTGCCGGAATCAGCCGGCGTCGTGGGAACGGTCGGGATAGCAGGCGACGGCGAGCTTGAACCCGTCTCCGTCGGCGCCGCCGTACTTGGTGAAGAGGTCCTGCAGGGCGGTTTTCAGGTCGGCCATGAACTCGGCGCGCTGGTCCGGCCGCACCCTGATCTCGCCGGAGACGCCGAGTGACGGCAGCTCCGGCGCGCCGACGGGTTGGGCTGCCCGGCTGTGGAGGGCGGCGACGTCGGACTGGACCTCCTCCATGAGGTCGAGGAGGTAGCCGAGGCTGGCCTCGTCGCGGTGCTGGCGCTGGCCGATCCGGCCGACGAGGCGGGGGGAGAGCCAGTAGGCGCGTGCGGTGGCCTGGTAGACGCCCTCGTTGATGCCGCGCACCCGGCGCTCGGCCACCTGGGTGACGATGCCGTGCTCGACGAGCCGCTTGACGTGGTAGTAGACGCGCTGCTGGGTCTGGTCCAGCCGGGCCGCGACCTCGGTGCACGACCGCGGCTCGGCCAACTGGCGCAGCACCTCGATGCGGTGCGGTTTGAGCAGCGTCTCGGCCTGCTCGACGCGCTCCAAGTACAGGAGGTCCTGGATCACAAAAAGTATCCTGTACGTACAAAATCTTTTTGTCAATCGCCCGCACGGGGCTCCGGGCCGGTGGGTCGGGCCGGTCAGTCGTTCGGTAGGAGGTCTTTCGGGAGCAGGGCGGCGGTCATGAGCCTGGTGACGCGGTCCTGCCACTGGTCGAGGGTCCAGCCGCAGGCGTCGGCGAACTGCAGGTAGGTCTCCACGTTGGCGAGGACGAAGGCCACGTCACGGGCCTGGTCCACGGTCAGGGCGGGGTCGAGGGCGCCCCGGTCGGCGATGAGCTGGACGAGCATGGCGTAGGCGGTGCGGGTCTGCTGCTGGCTGGTGTCCCACTGGGCGGCCAGTTCGGGGTCGGTGCCGGTGGCGCCGCGGACGACCCGCATGAGCGGGGCGACGCGCTGGATGATCGTGCGGCCGTTGGCCAGCCACAGCTGGATGACCCGCCGCGGGTCGGGCTCCTGCCGGATCTCGGCCAGCCAGGGGCGCTCCAGCAGGGGGACGGGCTCGTCATCGCCGACGGCGGCGACGTCCAGCGCCTCCTTGAGCAGGGTGCGCTTGTTCTTGAAGTGGAAGTACACGGTCTGGACCGCGACGCCGGACTGCTCGGCCACCTGGTCGAGCAGGGTCGCCCCGTAGCCGTGCGCGACGAACTGCTCGGTGGCCGCGGCGATGATGCGCCGGCGCGTGGCCCGCGCCTGCTCGGCCCTCGTCGCGCGCCGGGGGACCGCACCCGTTGCGCTGTCGGGTTTCTTCGACCGGTTGACAGCATCCACCATTCGCTAGAGTCTACTCTAGTCACTTACTAGAGGCGCCTCTAGCGAAAGGAGTGGGTGAGATGTCTGAACTCTCCGGCTTCCACCACGTCAAGCTGCCCGTCGCGGATCTGGACCGCAGCCGAGCCTGGTACGGCGAGGTCCTCGGCCTGCAGGTGGAGATCGAGTTCACCGAGGACGGGGTGCTCAGAGGTCTTGCCCTCGCCGATCCGACCGGTTCGCTCCGGCTGGCGCTGCGCCTCGACCCGGAGCGGTCCGCCGCCCTGGCCGGCTTCGACCCCATCGCCCTCGCGGTGCCGAGCCGAGCCGCCGTCCAGGCGTGGCGACACCGGCTCGACGAGCTGGGCCAGGCCCACGGCGGCGTCGTGACCGGGCACAACGGCGGTTCGGTGCTGATCGGGCTGCACGATCCCGACGGCATCGAGATCCGCCTCTACGCCGACTAACCCAAGAGGAGAAACCAGCATGACCCTGACGATTCCGGAACTGACCCGGTGGCGCATCGACGGCGCCGAGGTTGCCTACACCGACTCCGGCGGCGACGGCGCGCCCCTGTTGCTGATCCACGCGGCCGGGTCCGCCGACTGGTTCACGCCCCTGGCCGCGCTGCCCGTGCTGGACCGGTACCGGGTGATCCGCATGGTTCGCGCCGGGTACACCGGTGCAGCCGCGCCGGGCGGGCTGAGCATCGCCGACCACGCCGGGCATGCCGCGGCCCTGCTGCGGCACCTCGGTGCGGCACCCGCCCACGTGCTCGCCCACTCGTCGGGCACGACGATCGCCATGCAGCTCGCCTTCGACCATCCCGACCTGGTCCGCACGCTCATGCTCAGCGAACCCCCGCTGGTCGACAGCCTGGCCGCGCCCGAGGACCTCGACGTGATCCACGCCATGCTGGGTCCGGCGATCGGGGCGGCGATGGCTGCGACGGCGCGAGGTGACCTTCCGGCCGCGTTCGACGTCTTCATGGCGGCCGTGTGCGGTCCGTCGTTCCGGGAGGTCATGACGAGCGCGCTCGGCGCCGACCTGGTCGCGGCCGCCGAGGACAGCAGCCGGTGTCTCTTCACCGGCGAGATCCCCGCCATCAACGGGTGGAGCCTCGACCGGCAGGCCGCCGCCCGGCTCCAGCAGCCGGTCCTGCTGATCCAGGGTAGTGCCAGCCCGCCGCCGTTCCACCGGCTCGTGGCCCACCTCGCCGGGCTGATCTCCGGCGCCACGGTCGCCACGATCGACGGCGGCAACCATCTGTAATCTGTACCCGTTCACCGCGCCCGAGCAGCTCGCCGGACTGATCACCGTGTTCTGCGGGCAGGCTGCCTGACGGTGGAGAGCGGTGACCGTCCCGGCATCCGGGGCGGTCACCGCCTTTACGGGGCGGGGAGCTGGTGGCTGGCCCGGTCGACGAGGATCGTGGCGCCGACCAGCACGGCGAGGACGACCGCGGCAAGAATCAGCCAGAGCGGGTGGAACCCGTCCTCGAATGCGCCCCGGCCGAACGCCAGGGGCGTGAGGAACAGCAGCCAGGTGCCCTTGGCCGCGACGTTGGCGCCGCGGCGCTTGCCCTGCTGCATCAGCCGGACCCCGACGAGCCCGACGACACCCATGATCAGCACCGGGACGCCCATGATGATCGACGGCGCGGTGTTCTTCGGCCCTGCCACCCCGGCAACGACGAACAACGTGGCGGCAAGTCCCAGGTTGAGCGCCGCGAGCAGCGCCGCCGCGGCGATCCCGAGTTTGACGGTGCGCTGCACGGCGTCGCCGGCAGGCCTGGCAACGGCCGGGTTGTCGTGCAAGGTAGCCCCCGTGAGCTCGACGGTCATCGAAACGCCCGGACCCTATCAACCGCGGGCCCGGGCGGCTGCCCCGTTGGCACGGCGAGAGCGATCGCAGCGGTATGTTCGCGGCGGCGTGCTGTGGAAGCCGCTGCGTCGGCTGGAGGGTGACGGCAGCCGGCAGGCCGTCAGGCCACCGCGAGCGCGTCGATCTCCACCCGGAACGCGGGATGCACCAGGCCGCTCACCTGGACCAGCGAGCTCGCCGGCGGCGCGGCGGGGTCGATGAACTCGTCGCGGACGCTGCGGAAGACGGCGAGGTCGGCGAGGTCGGTCAGGTACACGGTGAGTTTGACGACCCGGTCCAGCCCGGAGCCGGCGGCGGCGAGGGCCGCGGCCAGGTTGGTGAACACCTGGCGGACCTGCGCCTCCGGGTCGTCCGTGCCGACGACCTGGCCCGCGCCGTCCATCGGCACCTGGCCGGACACGGCGACCATCGTCCCGGAGAAGCGGATCGCGTGGCTGTAGCCGTTGACCGGTGGCAGCCCGTCCGGCCGCGTGAAGTGCTCCACGGGTCCAACCCTAGGCGACGGCGGCCCGGGCGGCCTGGGCGGCGCGGGCCTGGCGCTTGCCGTACGTGATGGTCCAGGTGATCAGGCCGACCAGCACGACGTAGGGCAGCACGTTGGAGACCACGACCATCGCGTCGGTGGACAGCTGATATGCCAGCACGATGCGCAGCAGGGCCTCGGCGCACATCGCCACGCCCCAGACGATGGTGATGACGCGTTGGGTGCGGCGGAAGTTGGGGTACTGCCACAGCCCGTTCCACCAGTCGATCGACTCGGGGGTGCCGTTGGTGGCGAACCGCCGGCCGAAGTAGAACATCAGCGGACGGGGTGCGAGCAGCGATCCGAGCAGGACGACCCCGAACAGCCCGGTGACGACGGACTCCTTGATCAGCAGCAGCCGCGGGCTGTTGAACCCGAGCGCGGCCACGACGCCGAGCCCGAGGAAGATGAGCACGAAGATGCTGAACTCGTCGATCTTCCGGCGGATCGCCAGTGACAGCACCGTCTCCAGCACCGGCCACACGCCGCTGATCAGCAGCGCGGGCACCTCGCCGACGCCGCGGTCGGTGAGCACGCTGTAGGTGACGATCGGCAGCACGATGTTCAACACGATGGTCGGCACCCAGCTGAGCAGCGCGCCCCGCAGCCCGGCGCGCGGCACGGACGGGGCAGACTCGACGGTCATGACATCCTCCTCGGGATGTAACACTTAGGCTCACGATCGTGAACGGGAGCGTATCATCAATGGACTCCGTTCTTGGTACCTCGCGGGGCCGATCCGTCCGCCTGGTCCCGTTTCTCTTCGGCGTCGCGGGCCAGGACGAGCTGCCCGGCCCGGCGCTGCTGCGCCTGCTCGGCGACCTCGGCCTGTCTCCCGGAGCGGGCCGGGCCCTGATCGCCCGGCTGCGCGGCGAGGGCCACCTGAGCACCACCCGCCGTGGCCGGCACGTCAGCTACCGGCTCGACGGCGACCTCGCCCGCGGCTTCCACCGGCTCCGGTCCGGGCCAACGGCGGAGGTCACCTGGCCGGGGCACTTCCACGCGCTGGTGTACCAGGTGCCGGAGGACGAGCGCGCGTTCCGTGACCGGCTGCGCCGCGCCGCGATCCTCAAGGGCTTCGGCATCCTGATCCCGGGCGTGCTCATCAGTCTGCACGACCGGTTCCACGACCTCGCCGACGTGCTGCAGGAGGCACCGGCCTCGGCCCGCATCCACCCGGCCCGCCTCCAGCTCGCCGAGCCCGACGCCGCGTCGGCCGCGGCGGCGGCCTGGGACCTGCCGGCCCTCAACGAGATCCTCCGGGGCCACGTCGCCCGCCTGACCAGCGCGCCGGCGGTCCCGCTGCCGACCGGCGCGGCGGCCCTGCGCGAACTCAACGACCTGCTGGGTCCGGTGTACGTGGACATGCTGCGCGCCCCGGTGCTGCCGGCCCAGCTGCGGCCCGCCGACTGGGCGATGCCGGAGCTGCGCGCCGAAATGGGCCGGGTGTCACGGGCACTGCACCAGCCGGTCGCCGACCACCTGGCCGCGGTGACCGGCGAGCGCCGATAACGGTCGCGCAACGGGGCTGATGGCGTCGCCGAGGAGCCGGATGATGTGCCAATGGAGCGCACCTCCGGTATGCGGCACGTCGCGGTCGCCCTCGCCTGGATGACCCATCCGGTCACCGTCGGCGCGGTCGTCGTGCTGCTGGTCAACGATCATTTGCTGAAGGCGGCGTACCCGGGAACGGTCACCGGCAAGCTGAGCGACGTCGCCGGGCTCGTCTTCGCCCCGGCGCTGGTCGCCGCGGTGCTGTGCCTGCTCGTCCCGCGCGTGCCGGCCCGGGTGGCCGCCGTCGCCGGGCTGGCCGGCGTCGGGCTCGGATTCGCCTGGGTGAAGGCCACGGCGGCCGGGGCCGGGTTCGCGTCGGCGGCGTGGAGCCTGGTGCGGCCGTCCACGGTGCTCGCCGACATGACCGACCTCGTCGCGCTGCCCGCGCTCGCGCTCGCCTGGTGGACCTGGACCCGTGTACGCACGGCCGAACTGCCGGAGCGGTGGACCCGCACCGTGCGCGCCGCGCTGGTGCTCCCGGTGGCGGTGCTCGCGGTCGCCGCCACCAGCGCCCCGTACTACCCGGCCGTCGCCCGGGTCCAGGTGGTCGACGGCCGGGCACTGGTCGGGCTGTACAACGGCTACCACGCCCTCAACGCCGACCCGGCCGCGGAGCCGCGGCCGTACTCCTGGGTGTCGACGACCGATGGCCGGACCTGGGTGGACGATCCCAAGTCGTCGGAGACCTCGCCGCCGGCCCCCGAGCCGCTGCGCACCCAGGCGTGCGTGCCTGACACGCCGGCGCACTGCTACCGCGTCGTGCCCGGGCGGATGGCCGTCGAGGAGACCGTCGACGACGGCCGGACCTGGCGGCTGTCCTGGGAGGTCTCGGACGGGCGGCGGGAGTTCCTGGCCAGGCAGGTCGACGACCTCAAGTCGACCCGCGTCGACCTGGTCTCGGCCGAGGTGGCCGTGCTGCCGGTCACCGGCGGCCACCTCGTGCTCGTCGCCAACCGGCGCGACGGCCTCGCCGTCAGGTTCGCCGACGGGACGTGGCAGCGGGTCGGGGTGCCGGCCGAGACCGGCTCGCCGTCCGTCGATCCGCTTGTGGGAGCCGGACAGCACGTCTGGCTGGAGTTCGCGTTGGCCGGATCGGCGGTGCCCGTCCTGGTCTGCCTCGCGCTGCTGCCGGTGCTGACCCGCCGCCGCCGGCTCGCGGCGGGAGCGGCCGGGCTGACCGTGCTCGGCTCGCTCGCGCTGCTGTTCGGGGTCGCCGCCGGCACGTGGTTCGCCGGCATCTTCGGGATCGTGGTCGCGATGTCGGGTCTGGCCTGGTTCCTGGCGACGGTTGCCGATGACCGGGGGCTGCGCTGGTGGCATCCGGTGGGTGTGCTGGGCGTGGCGGTGCTGACCGCGGTCGGCATCGGCTGGCCGTTCTACGGCTGGTCGGCCGGGAACCCGGACGGCTACGACACAGCGGCCTGGATCGCGGTTCTGGTGGCGGTCGGGGGAGCGGTGGTGTCCGCGGCGGTCACTCTGGCCGCCCGGCTCCGTGGCCCGCGGCCACCCCGGCCCGGCACGCAGTACCTGCTGACAGACGCCGAGGCGCAGGCCTGGCGGGGCTGACCGCTCAGCCCGCGCCCATGCAGATGAACGTCGCCGCGCTGATCCGGTCCACGCCGGCTGACTGCGCCCGGGCCAGCGCGACGGCCGGGGCGACGCCGTCGGCGAGGCGGCGGTGCAGGTCGGTCATGAGCCGCAGCGTGTCCTCGTCGTCGACCGGACCGAGGCTCGCCACGACGGTACGGGTACCAAGACCGAGCAGGGCGGCCGCCAGCCCCTGCAGCTCGTCGCCGGGGTGCACCGCGGACAACCCCGCGTCGCACGAGGAGAGCACCAGCAGCTCCGGGGGGCGGCGCAGGGCCGACAGGTCGCACACGGTGAGCGGCCCGTCGGCGAGGATCAGGTGGGAGAACATCGGGTTGTCGGCGCGGAACACGCCGTGGCTCGCCACGTGCCCCAGCGCCGCGCCGTCGAGGGTGCGCAGCGCGCCGGTCACCGTCGCCGCCGTGCCGGTGAGGGCGGTGACCGCCGGCAGCCATCCGGCGAGCGTGGTGACCTCGACGCTCGCGTGGTGCGGCGCGGGACCGGCGACCAGCACCCGGCCGTGGCCGCAGTGGGCGTCCGCGGTCGCGGCCCACCACCACTGCCACGACGACGGGCTGACCGTCACCGCCCGGCCGTGGCAGGTCGGCAGCATCGCCCACGGCAGGGCGTGCAGGGCGCCGCTGGGCACGAGCACCACCGGCCGCTCGTCCAGCAGATCCGCGAGGGGGCGCAGCAGCAGCCGGTCGAGGACGCCGGCGGAGTACGCCGCCGCGTCGTCGGCGCGGGCGGCGATGCGGGTCCCCGGGTAGACGACCCGCCGGCGGATCGCGAACCGCAGCGCGGTCAGCTCCGTCGTGACCGGCTCGACCGGGCACAGCTGGCGGTGCCGGACGCGGCCGTCGGCGAGCACCAGCGCGTGCAATCGGCCGTCGAGCGCCGCCAGCTCGACGAGCACCCGGTCGCCGAGCGCCGCGGACAGCGCGGCCAGTGAGGGCGGGCGGCGCGCCGCGACCGGGGTGCCGGCGCTGCGCCAGGACCGCTGCCGCACCTCGGCCTCGATCGTGCGCTGGCGGCGCAGCAGCCGGGCGGTGCGCGGCGAGTCGAGCGCGGTCGTGGCGCTCTCCGTCGCGACCGTGCGCAGCTCCGCGAGCAGCGCCTCGACCACCGGGTCGTCGGACGGGCGGGCCGGTGGCAGCCGCAGCGCCGCGCTGCGGACCCGCTGCAGCCAGGTCAGCGCGCCACGGGCGTCGCCCTCGCCGAGGCTGAGGCGCAGCCTGGTCGCGGCGATGTCGACGCCGACGGCACCGCCGCGCATCCCGAGCTCGGTGGCGCCGAGCGTGGCCTGGTGCTGCTCGATGTCGCGATAGCCGGCGGCGAGCCGGCGCTTGGCGACCGGCAGCCGGTCCTCCCGCAGCGCGATGCGTGCCGCGGCGTGCCACGCCCGCGCCCGCAGCGGCGCCGACCCGGCGCGCCGGCCGGCGTCGGCCTTCTCGAGGCAGCGGGTCGCGGTGGCCACGTCGCCGAGGTCGACGGCGACGTGCGCGGCGTCGACCCAGGTGTCCCAGGCGCTGGGCAGCCAGACAGCGGCGGCCAGCCGGTCACCGACCGTCTCCAGGTCCCGCAGGACGCGCCGGTTGCTGCCGGCGGCCGCGACCCTCGCGCTGAGCTCGACGCGGTGGGCGAGCGCCGCCCAGATCGGGCGGGCCTGCCGGGTGAACGTGGCCCGGGCCTGCCGGGCGAGGGCCCGGGCGAGACCGGCGTCGCCGCCGACCAGTTCGATCCGCGCGGACAGCAGCTGCGCCTGGCCGAGCAGCGACGAGAACGCGCCGGCCCGGGCGGCCTCGACCGCCTCGCCGACCGCGGCCCGCGCCTCGGGCCACAGCCGGGCGGTGAGCAGCAGTTCGGCCCGGTCGAGCTGGGTGACCGCGGCGGCGCCGACGTAGGCGAGGCGGTCGTGCGCCTGGTCGTAGTACGACAGCGCGGCCGGCACGTCGCCCGCCTGTGCGGCGAGGAACCCGAGGTTGTGCTGGGTCCGCGCGACCGCGTCGGGCAGCCCCAGGCCGGTGAAGATCTGCACCGCGCGGCCGAGGTCCGCCCGGGCCGGGCCGAGCTCGCCGCGGTAGCCGCGCAGCACCCCGCGGTTCACCAGGGCGCGGCCCTCCCAGAGCGCGTCGCCGTGCTGCCGGAAGGCCGTCAGCGCGCGCTGATAGCCGGCGAGGGCGTCGTCGTCGCGGCCGACCCGGCGCAGGATCAGCGCCCGCTGCATGGTCGCGCGGGCCAGGCGCAGGCCGGTGAGCTGCAGGCAGGCCCGCTCGATCTCGCGCAGCGCCGCCGCGGACGCGCCGCGGTCGTCGAGCACGAGCGCGTGGCTCATGCGGCACTCGGCCTCCACGGTGGCGTCGCCGGCCCGGTGCGCGGAGCGGATCGCGGCGCGCAGGTGCCCGGCGGCGGCGGTCGCGTCGTGCAGCCCGTGCGCGGCGAGCCCCAGCACGCGCTGCGCCGCGGCCGCGGCGGCGAAGTCGCTGCCCGCACGGGCCTTGGCGAGCGCGTCGCGGGCGTCGGCGGCGGCCCGGTGCGGGTCGGCCTGGATCGCCTGCAGGAGCTGGTCGGAGGGGATGGTCATGCCGCCGCCTCCGCTGCGTCCCGGCGCCGGCGACCGGCCCCTCCACCACGCTGCGGGCCGGTCACCCGATCCGGCCGGAATTCATGCCGCCCGGATGTATCAGGGGCCCGTCCTCGCGCGTCATCTTGCGCATCCTATCCACGGCAACGAGTGAGGAAGATCTGCGATGGCGAATGCTCCGTTCGGACGTTGGCACGAGCGCCGCGCTGCCCGGCTGGCGGCACTGCCGTGGCTGCACACCGAGACCACGGCCGGCCGGCCCGTGCGCCGCACGAAGAACGAGGTGCTGGTGGCGGTCGAGCACGAGCGCGCGGCCCGCGCTGCGCTGGTGTCGGCCGGGGTGGCGCCCGGGGCGATCACCGCGCTGCCGGCCGTTGCCGGTTTCGTGCGGCTGGCCGCGCCCGGCGCGGAACCGGAGATGGTGACGGCGGCGCTGCCGACCGGTGCGGCCGCACCGAACCACGTGTTCCTGTCCAACCCGTTCGAGATGGGCGGCCCCTACGGCCCGCCGGTCACCGCCGAGATGTACCCGCTGGACGGCGGCCCGGCGGCGGACGCCGCGGTGCGGCTGACCGTGCTGGACACCGCGGTGTGGGCCGACAGCCCGCTGCCGTCGCACTGGTACGAGACCGAGGACCTCGACGACGAACTGGTCTCCGGCACCGATCTCGGTCACGCGAACTTCATCATCGGCGTCGTCATGTCCCGCACCGACAACGCCCGGGTGCGCGCGATCAAGGTCCTCGACGCCGACGGCCTGTGCACCGAGGTCGACCTGGCCCGGGCGCTGTTCGCCCTGACCGACGTCGACGTGGTGAACCTGTCGCTCGGCGGGTTCACCCGCAACGACCGCCCGCCGCTGCTGCTGGCGGCAGCGCTGTCGAAGCTGCTGCGCGGCCGGGACCGGGTCGTCGTGGCGGCCGCCGGCAACGAGGGCATCAGCGACCGCCCGTACTGGCCGGCCGCCTTCGCCGGCACCGCGCTGCCGTTCGCGTCGCAGGTCATCGCGGTCGCCGCGCACGACGGTGCCGAGCTGTGCCCGTGGAGCAACAGCGGCTCGTGGGTGGACGTGACCGCTCCCGGCGCGGACGTCACGAGCACGTACGTCACCCACGAGGATTTCCCGACCGGTTTCGCGCGGTGGAGCGGGACGTCGTTCGCCGCCCCGTACGCCGCGGCGGCGATCGCCAGCCACCACCGCGCGGCGGGTTCCGTGCTGGGCGCCGCCGACCTCGTGCGCAAGGAGGCGACGGCACGCTCCTACGGTGGACTGCCCGGCCTGGCATGAGCGGTCAGCGGAGCGGCTCGGGCCGCTCATTGTGTGGCAGGTCTGGCTCAGGTCGGCGCTGGAGCGCAGCGGAGGCGGCGGTATGAGCGGCCAGCGGAGCGGCTCGGGCCGCTCATCGTGTGGCAGGTCTGGCTCAGGCCGACGCCGGAGCGCAGCGGAGGCGGCGGTATGAGCGGTCAGCGGAGCGGCTCGGGCCGCTCATCGTGTGGCAGGTCTGGCTCAGGCCGACGCCGGAGCGCAGCGGAGGCGGCGGAATGAGCGGCAACCGCGCTGTGGCAACGGCTGTTAGGGTTCCGGGCGTGACTGATTTCGATCACGCGGCGGCCCTGGCCGCCGCGGCCGAGGGCGACCAAAAGGCCTGGAACGCCATCGTCACGACCTACTCCGGCCTGGTGTGGTCCGTCGCGCGCGGGTTCCGTCTGTCCACCGCCGACGCCGGCGACGTGGTGCAGGGCACCTGGTTGCGGCTGGTGGAGCACCTGCACGACATCCGCGACGCCGACCGGCTGCCCGGCTGGCTCGCCACGACGGCCCGCCGGGAGTCGCTCAACCTGATCCGCCGGGCCGGGCGGGACGTGCCCGTCGACGACGTCGACGGGCTCGGCGCCGCGGGTGCCGCGCACGCGGCGGTCGACGAGCGGCTGCTGCGCGACGAGTCCCAGCGTGTCCTGTGGCAGGCGGTGTCCCGGCTGTCGCACGGTTGCCAGCGGCTGCTCAGGGTCCTGTTCGCGGATCCGGCACCGACCTACGAGACGGTCGGTGCCGCGCTGGACATCCCGATCGGCAGTATCGGCCCCACCAGGGCGCGCTGCCTCGCCGGTCTCCGGTCCATCCTGACCGACTGACCGGACCACCGGCAACCAACGGCCACGACCAACGGCCACCACAGCAGGCCGACAGCAAGGCCGACGAGACACGTGAGGTACCCGATGAACGACGAGGCACTGGGCGAGGCCCTGCAGTCACTGTGGCGCACCGGCGATCCGGTGCCGGACCTGTTCGTGCGGGCCGGGTTCGAGGCCCTGGCGTGGCGGAACTTCGCCGGGGCGCTGGCCCGGCTCGTCGACGACACGGCCGCGACGGGCCGGGAGCTCGCCCACGTGCGCGGCGGCGCGGCGCGGCTGCTGACGTTCGAACGTGACGACGTCACGGTGGTGCTGGAGCTGTCGACCGACGACGGCGTCCTGCGCCTGCTCGGCCAGCTCGACCCGCCGGTGCCGGCCGATGTCACCGTGGAGGCACCGGCCGGCACCCGGACCACCCGCGCCGACGACCGCGGCCGGTTCCAGGTCGACCGGCTCCCGGCCGGGCGGCACCGGGTCGCCGTGACGTTCGACGACGGCGTCCGCCTCGTCACGGAGTGGTTCGACGCCTGACCGCACGCCGCCGTCCTGTCGGACTCTCGACGTATCACCCCCGTTCCCGCGGGCGTCCCGGAGTGGACGACAACCGCCGTGAACGGAAGGGACGACGATGACGGCCACCCTGCTCGACCGCGAGGTCAGCTACCGAGAGCTGATCGACGCCGGAGCGTTGCAGCTCTACCCCGAACGGGACCTCCGCCGCTGGTTCGGTGGCGGGTCCAGGCGCACCGTCGGCGACCTGCTGGCCGTGCCGACCCATCCGAGCCGGGTCGTCTGGGCGGTGATGCGGGAGCGGGTCCTGCCCGCGCACGTGCTGTACCAGATCGCCGTGGACTACGCCGGGCAGTTCGTGGACCACGCCCGCCGCCGGGGCGTCTACCTCGACTTCCGCACCGTGCGCGGGCTGGTCGCGATGCAGGACTGGCTCGACGACCGGATCAGCCTCGGCGCCCGCCTGATCGCCGCCGAGGCCGCCGGGCAGGCCCGCACCGACGTGGCGGACCTGGGCGAGCCGCCGGCGTCCGCGGCGGCCGACATCGTCTGCGCCGCGATGCTGGACAACGCCGAGGCCGCGTTCCGCGAGACGTTCTACCTGTACCTCGACGGGCACGGCGACGCGGCCGGGCTGCGCTGGGTCGTCGCGCGGGCCCGGGCGCGGCTCGGCGCCGTCGCGTGCGACAGGACCGCCCGGTGAACGCCGGTGAGCTGCCCGTCGGCACGGTGCTCGGCTACGCCGGGATCACACCTGGCGACCTGGCGGCCGACGGCTGGCTGCGCTGCGACGGTGAACGCTACGACGGCACGGTCCACCGGGAGCTCTACGAGGCCATCGGGTTCGCGTTCGGCCGGGTCGCGAGCAACCCACCGATGTTCAACGTGCCGGACCTGCGCGGTCTCTTCATCCGGTGTACCGCCGACGCCGCCACCCGCGACGACCGCGACCCGGAGTGGCGGTGGCGTTCGCCGCTGGCGGCAGGCGGCCACGACCGCGCCGACGTCGGGTCGTACCAGGACTACGGCACCGCACCGGCGCGGAACGGCCTCACGGCGGCGGTGAACCGGGCCGACGTGCCGTCGACCCGCGACGACGCGGGCTGCGGGCCGCTGGTCGCCGAGCACAACGACCGCACGACCAGGGTGCCGGTGCTCGGCGGTGACCTGGAGAGCCGCCCGGTGAACAAGTACGTCCACTTCGTCATCAAGTCCCGTGCGGGCGCCGGCGCGCCGCTCGGTGCGGTCGTGCCGTACGCCGGCCCGGCCGGTCCGCGGCCGGGCACCTGGCTGCTCTGCGACGGTGCCGAGTTGAGCCGGTTCGGGCCGTACAAGGCGCTGTGGGACGCGATCGGCTACGTGCACGGCCGCGGCGAGGACGACACGTTCCTGCTGCCGGACCACCGCGGCTGGTTCCTGCGCGGCGTGAGCGGCCCGGCTGGACGCGACCCCGACCGCACGCGGCGCACCGCCGCCGCCGAAGGTGGCCGGCAGGGCGACGAGGTCGGCTCGGCGCAGTCGTGGGCGACGGCCGTGCCGACGAACCGGGAGCGCCCCGCGACGGTCGCGTTCCAGAACCTGCCTGACACCGACAAGGGCAAGAGCATCGCCGGTGCGATCCGGCACGTCGCGCTGCGCAACAGCGGCAGCGCCACCGTCACGCTCCATCCCTCCGGCGGCGATGCGGAGAGCCGTCCCGGCAACGCCGCGGTCGACTTCTACGTCGTGGGACGGCCCTACGGCGAGGCGGTGCCGGTCGGCACGATCGTGACGGCCGGCGGTCCGGTCCCGGCCGGTGGTGGCTGGCTGCCGTGCGACGGGCGGCTCCTGCCCGTCGCGGAGCACGCCGAGCTGGCTGCGGCGCTCGACTACCGGTGGGGCGGTTCCGCCGGCACCGGGGTGCAGCTGCCGGACCTGCGCGGGCGGTTCCTGCGCGGCGCCGACCACGGCACCGGCACCGACCCGGACGCGAATGACCGCACCCGGTGCGGCACCGGCAAGCCGAGCGAGGTCGGCAGTGTGCAGGGCTTCGCCACGGGCGCGCCGCGGACGCCGTTCACGGTGGCGGTGCCGTACCTGCCGACGGACAGTCGCCAGGTGCACGGTGAGACCCGCGGCGGCATCGCGGGTTTCGGCGGCGCGCGGTCGGTGAGCGTGTTCGAGGGCGGCAACGCCGACACCCGCCCGGCCAACGTGTACCTGAACGCCTACATCCGCGTGCGGTAAGGGTTCACAGCACCTCCCAGTCGAGGGCGGCGTACGCACCACCGCCCTCGACCATCAGGTTGCCCGCCCAGAGCGTTCGGTGGGCGACCCGGGCGCCGATGAAGGCGGGACGGTCGCCGGTGCCGCCGCTCAGGGGTTCGGACCGGTCGCCGTCGCGAACGGTGCCGGAGACCGTGCCGCCCTCGGCGCTCCAGCGCACCGTGGCACTGGTGCGGGGCGTCGTCAGCCCGGCCGGCGCGGTCAGGTCGAAGGACCCGAACCGCGGGCCGCCCGGCGCGGTGGCACCGGCCAGGATCAGGCGGGTCTCCCGGTCGCCGGCGAGCATCCGCACGTAGGTGGGTCGCGGGCCGAGGGTGAGCCACCGGCTGTCCTCGGCCGGGACCGGCGCCAGTGGCGGTTCGGCGGTCGTGCCGGTGCCGAGCCGGGCCTCGCCGCAACGCACCTGCCAGTGCAGGAGCACCGCGCCGGGGCGGGCCGGGTCGGTGCTGAGGCCGAGGCGGGTGAGGGCGGCGCCGACGGCGACGGTGAGCTCCCGGCTCCGCGGGCGCAGACCGGCCGCCGTCAGGGTGTAGGTGGTGGTCGCGGCGGGGCGCAGCGGGTAGGAGGTGGCCTCCCGGTCGAGGTCGACGGCGCCGCCCGGCCACGCCAGCCGGTAGCCGGTGCTCCAGGCGGCGTCCCAGTGCAGCGTGGTGCTCTCCCCGGGCGGGATGACCGGCGGGTCGGCGGTGAGGTCGCGCAGGTCGACCGGGACGACGGTCACGGGTGCGGAGGCCACGACCGGGATGAGCCCGGGGCGCGTGGCGGTGAGCGTGAAGTCGGTGTCCTCGTGCACCGGCACGGTCAGCGTGCCGTGCTGCCGGTTGACCGGTCCGCCGGGTTCGACGGTGGCCGACGCGGCGCCGCTGATCAGCCATCGCAGGGTGGTCCGGTCGCCGAGGGCGACCCGGTCGGGCCCGGCCCGGAAGTCGTCGATGCGCATGCCGGCCACGACGACCTCGAAGGGCCGGGTGTCCGGCGGGCCGTCGCCCTCGGCGATGAGGCGGTAGGTGTAGGTGGTGGTCGGCTGCACCCGCGCGGAGCCGGTGCGTTCGACCGGGAGCGTGCCGTCGGGCGTGACGAGCGTGCAGTGGCTCGCGCCGGTGGTGCGCCACCGCAGGACACACTCGTCGCCGAGCTCGATCTCCGTCGGCAGGCCCTCGAAGAACTCGATGTGTGGCCGGCCGTTCTCCTTGACGACGGTGACGGTCGCGGCGTGGGCACCCGGCGCGCCGATCGCGATCGTGGCCGTTCCGGTGGCCCCGTTGACGGCGACGTCGTGCAGGTCGAAGCCGACGCTCGCGCCGGCGGCGAGGTGGAAGCCGGGCACCCGCGGGACGGCGCTGAACCCGCCGGCGTCGTCGCCGCGCACGTACCAGCCGGGCTGCGCGGCGGCGACGATGGCGCCGACGTGCTCCTCGTCGGTGAGCTCGGCCGGCCCGTCGCCGGGGACGAGGCCGAACACCAGCCGGTCGAACGGCACCGGGAGCGCGCCGGTGTTCGTCACGGTCAGCCGCAGCGAGACGACGTCGGGGACGCCGCCAGGGTGGCTGCGCGACACCCGGTCCGGGCTGATCTCGAACCGCAACATGGCATCCTCGAATCCTCAGACGGAAATCCTCAGACCGGCAAAGTGTCCAATGTGGACACGACCAGGTCGGTGGTGCGGGTGGCGTCGGTGTCCTCGGTGACCTCGATGACGCAGGTGCCGGGCACGGCGTTGACCAGGACGCCGCGGACGGCCACCGTGATCGTGCGACCGGCGGGGACCGGTGCCGCGGTGCGCGGCGTGGCGTGGAACCGGCCGGTGCCGTCGGTCTCGACGTGCCAGTCCTCGTCGACGGTGGCGGCGAGCGGCTCCGGGTCGCCGGTCAGGTCGTCCTCGCCGTGGCCGACGGGCAGCGCGAAGGTCAGCCCGGTGCACCGCACATCCGTTCCGGTGTCGTTGGCGACCACCAGGCGGAGCATGGCCGTGGACGGCCGGGACTCCTCGACGGTGCAGGCCAGGGCCCGCGGCGTGACGGTGTAGGTGAACCGCGTCGCCGGGCCGCCGGGCCGCCGTCGCAGCCAGCCCTCCCGGGCGACCGGGGGCGCGTCGGGCAGGTGAGCGGTGTCGTCGGCCGGCTCGATCTGGTGCTCGATCGTGCCGTGTCCCGGTCGCGGGTGCTGCAGCCACGACCAGGCACCGCCGGCGATCGCGGCGAGCGGGAGGGTCGGGCCGGCGCCGTCGTCGAGGACGGGACCGGTCCGCACCGTCACGGCCATCCGGCGCAGCGCGGGCGCGACCAGCGGGGCGGGCAGGGTGACGGCGACCGGCGGCACGACACCGCTGACGGCGTGGATCGCCGCGTGCGGCGCCACGAGGACGGTGACGGGCACACCGGCCGGGTCGTCGAGCGCCGGGCGGGCCGGTGCCCGCCCGACGTAACTGCCCGGCGCGGGACGGTCCGGCGCGAACGGCGAGCTGATCCGCCCGTAGTCGTCGCCGGAGTACCAGCCGACCACACCGTCGGCGGGCAGGCCGGCACCGCCCAGCCAGACGGGCAGCCGTGCGTGCTCGAAACCCCCGGTCGTGTCGCGTCCGGTGTCCGCCCAGCGCTGGGCGGTGGCCGGGCCGCCGGGGAGCCGCCAGCGCAGCGCGGCCCTGGCGACGGCGATCGGCTGTCCGATCGGCAGCGGCATCTCCTCGTCGCTCCACGTCTCGCCGGCCTCGCGGTAGGACGCGTCGGCCATCAGCTCCAGCAGGGCGCGCAGCGCGCCGTCCAGGTCGGGGTGGGCCAGCACCCCCTCGACGAGGGCGCGCAGGTGCCGGTTGGGAATGCCGTCGACGTCGGTGCCGCCGCCGGGCGCCGGCCACCACCAGGCACCGCCGCGGGCCGCGGTGAGCTGGCCGAGGGGAGCACCGTCCGGGTCGTACACGGCGACGGCGCGGTCCAGCGGCTGGCAGAGCAGGTAGCCGCAGACCGGGTCGGCGGCGGTGTCGACGCCGACCTCCTCGCTGTCGTCGCCGGCGTCGAGCAGGGACAGTTCGAGGCGGGCGTCCTGGGTGACGCGGGGGCGCAGGACGGCCAGGCCCGGCACCGGCGAGGTGAGGTCGGCGTCGAACACGATCGGGGCCGGGGAGGCGTCCATGATCCGGAACACCTGGCCGAAGTCGTCGACCACGCGCAGGTCGACGACGGTCAGGTGACCGGCCCGCAGCGGCGCGAACTGGCGGGCGAGGGCGTCGGCCAGCGGGCGGGAGTCCGGCGCCCACGCCTGCCCCGCGACGACCGTGGTGGCGCGCACGGTGCCGGGGCTGCGCTGCAGCAGCGCCTGCCCGAGCCCACTCAGGGACTGGCACAGCAGGTCGGCCCGGCGCAGGTCGTGGGCGAGGTCGCGCAGCGCGGTCAGCGCCGGGTCGGTGTCGCCGGCCGGGTCGGCGGCGGCCTGCGGGTCGACGCCGCCGGCGAGCCGGTCCAGCGCGCCGGCGAGGACGGCACCGGGCTGCGGGGTGAGCAGGGTCCGGCCGGACAGCGTGATGCCGGGCGTCCGTGGGTCGCCGCCGCGCCACGTGTACCGTGCCCCGTCACCGTCCCCGGGCGGGGTCCAGTCCCGCAGCGCCCCGTCGGCCAGGGCCGCACCCGGGTGGTAGCGCACCTTCCAGTCGAGGTAGAGCGGGGACCACGGCGGCGCCCACGGCTGGTAGGCGGCGGCGGCCGGGACGGCCCCGAGCCCGTACGCGGTGACCAGGCCCTCGGCGTCCTCGACGACGGCCGCTGGCAGGGCGGGATGCAGCACGGCGTTCCAGATGACGGTCTGCGACCGGCGGATCTGTTCCAGCAGCGGCCACGGGTCGGCGGGATCGGCGTGCGCGGCGATCACCGGCGCGCTCGCCAGGTCGAGCAGCACCGCCTCGACGGCCAGGTCCGGCAGTTCCGGCGGGAGCCACCCGGCGGACACCGGCGGGACGGGCAGGTCGCCACCGCCGACGCGGACGTCGCCGGCGCCGGTGCCCACGTCGATCGCCGCGTACGTCTGGCCGGTGAAGCGGCAGACCAGCGTGCCGTCGTCGGCGGTGAGGCCGTCGTCGCCGTGCTTGAACGCGCGCCCGGCGCCGGCGATCACCACGACCGGATCGTTGGGGCGCAGCTGCGGCGCACCGTCGACCGGCTTGAGGACGAGGTCGCCGAGGGCGTCGCGGAGCGCGGCGAGCGCGGTGTCGCGCCGGTCGGACCACCAGCGGCACGCGCCGGTCGCCTCGACGGTCCGCGCCTCGGTCCGCCGGGTGGCGTCGAGGACCTGGTCCTCCCACCGGTCGCGCAGCGCCGGGTGGCGGGTGAGGTACTCCAGCTTCCAGCGCAACGCGTCGAGCTCGCTGCGCAGCCCGCCGAGCCGGGCGGTGCTCTCGTCGAGGCCGCGCTGCGCGGTGTTGAGCGCGGTCAGGGTCGCGGCCTGGGCGGTCGACAGTGCCGCCGGTGCCTGCCGGCCGCTCGGCTCGTCGGGCGCCTCGGCGGTGACGACGGTCCAGCCGGTGCCGCCGGGGCCGGTGTTGAACCAGGCGTCCTCGCCCGGCCGGAGCACCTCGGCCAGCACCGGGTCGCCGCCGAGCAGCGCCATGGTCGCGTCGGCGGCGGTGTTGCCGACGGCGATGTGCGGGCGCCGGTAGCCGGCCCGGTGCGGGTTGGTGGTGGGCACGCCGGTAAACGGCGGTCCGTCCGGGCCCAGCCAGGCGACGCCGGCCAGGGTGCCGTGGCACAGGGTGCGGGCGGGGTACAGCGTCCGGGGCGCCGACGGCGAGACGGTCCGGCCGTGGTCCTGGGCCCAGCGGCGGGCGGCGGCCACGGCCCGGTCGGGCTCGGGGACCGACCAGCCGAGCCGGGCGGTGAGCTCGGTCCACTGCGCGACGGTTTGCCAGTCGTCCATCGGGTCGTCGCGCGGGTCGGCGTACCAGCCGTAGACGCTGTAGGTGAGCGGGCCGGCGGTGACGTCGGCGAGCGGGTCGGCGAACGACAGCACGTTGGGCACGTTCGGTGCGAACGCCGCGAACGTCGCGTCGCCGGGGCCGACCGCCGTCCAGGGCCCGTCGACGGCGGCCGGCGGCAGCCGTTCCTCACCCGGGAACGCGTCCAGCGGCCACCACCGCCCGACCCGGATCTCGCGGTCCCCGCCGGGTCCGGGCCACGGCGCGCCCGTCTCGTCGCCGGGCTGGTCCGCGGCGATGACGACGCACCGGTACGCCCACCGGCGCGGATCGGCCGGGTCCCGGTGCCGGCGCACGACCAGCCAGCGGTTCGGGATCGACGGGTACGCGACGGTGCCGTCCTGGCCGGCCGGGCCGCCCCGGGTGAGGCCGTCGGGCAGCGACCAGTGCAGGATCACGCCGGTGAAGTCCGGCCGGCCGGGCAGCGGCACCTGCGGGGTGAACGGGGCCGGGTCGGTGGACTCGTGCCAGGGCAGGAAGCCGTACCGCGGCGGGGTGTAGGACCAGCTGCCGGCCCGGGACCCGACGGTGACGACGAGCCCCTCGACGATCATCGGGACCAGCAGGGCCGGCGCGGCGGGGGTCATCGCGGGCCCCCACGACCCGCGTCGGGTGCGGTGAACACGCGCCGCGCCGCCGGGGTGATCAGTTGCAGGCCGAGGCCGGCCGGGGTGAGCGGCGGCGCGGCGTCCGGCCGGTAGGCGTCGGCGAGCGCGTCGGCGAGCCGGTCCGCGAGCGCGGTGACGTCCAGCACCCGCCGATCCGGATCCCGCAGCGGCACCGGTACCCGCGGCGAACCGCGAACGGGCAGCCCGGCCGGATGACCGGCGCCGCCCAGGTAGCGCGGCACCACGTGCACCGGGGTCGGTCCGGTGCCGAACGAGAGCCCTTCGGCGGGCTGCTCCAGCTCGACGCGGTGCACCAGACGGGGGAACAGGACGAACAGCACGCTCGGCGCCGGGCGGGCGGTCCGCAGCGGCGGCAGCGCCGTGCCCGCGCCGTCGTAGCCGGTGACCGTGAGCCCGGGCCAGCCGGTCACGAGCGCGGAACGCAGCAGCAGCCCGCTGGGACCGTCCGGTGTGGACGGTGGCACGGGAGCCGTGGTGACCAGTTCGGCGACGGTGCGGGCGTGGGCGTCGGTGCTGGCCGCGACCGACAGGGCGCCGTCGAGCAGCGCCTCCAGCCAGTTGACGTCGAGGTGGAAGAACCGGACGGACTCGGCGGGCAGCAGCCGCGCGTCGGCGACCAGGTTGGCGAACGGCACGCCGTGCAGGTGCTCCAGGCGGGCGAGCCAGTCGGTGACCGCCGGTGGCGGGGTGTCGGGGCCGGTCACCGGACGGTCCTCAGGATCGCGGCGGGATCGGCCCCGGCGCGCAGCCCGGCGGCGACCGCGGCCTCGGTGAGCACCCCGGGCAGCCGGTGCCGGCGCAGCCCGGTCGGATCACCCGGCGGGGGCAGCGCGGTGGTCAGTGCGTCGGCGAGCACGCCGGCGAGGCGCCCGACGTCCAGGGGCGGTCGCCGGCGCCGCCCGGCCTCGGCGGCGCGGACCCAGGCGAGCAGGGCCGCGGTGAACCCCCGGTCGGCCAGGGCGAGCAGCCGCCCGGCCTGCCAGGCGACCGCGAAGGACAGGTCGAACATGCCGGTCTCCTCGTCGTAGATCATCGCGGCCTCGGCCGTGGGGTAGGCGCGCGGCGCGACTGCCGCCATCGGCACGGGCAGCAGCGGCCCGCGGTACCAGGCGACGGTGCGTTCGCCGAGCCGGGTGCGGTAGTCGACCGGGACGTAGCCGCCGTGCACCGCCTTGCCGACCGGCGCCGGTGCGGCCGGGTCGGGGGCCGGCAGCCGCAGCGGCCCGATGTCGAGGCCCTCGACCAGGTCGGCGAAGTACGCGCCGGTCGGTGTCGAGGTGAATGCCCACCGGGCCAGGGACAGCAGCCGCACCGCCCGGCAGTCCTCCGGCACCCCGGCCCGGTCCGCCAGCCGCTCGACGAAGCCTTCCAGCGACACCAGGTGCGCCGTGTACCGCCCGCGCGCGGCCAGCCGGTTGCCGAGCACGACGGCGTGGCCGTCACGGACGTGCGCGAGCCACGGCAGCTCGCCCGCGCACGGCGCGACCGCGGCGAACGCCGGCGCGAGCACGTCGACCACGGTGCAGTCCCGGTCCGGCTGCTCCGCCAGCCAGCGGTCCCGCTGCCGGTCGGGCAGCGACGGGCCGAGGACCCCGTCCGGCGGCCGCAGGTAGTCCGCGAGCGGTACGCCGCGCACGCCGGTGACGTCGTCGTTGCCGGCGTCGACCTCGTCGGCGGCGAGCAGCAGGACGGCGAGCCACGGCAGCCCGCCCGGCCGGGCCTCCGGGTCGATCTCCCACGGCAGGCTCGACCGGTCCAGCAGCGCGTGGCAGAGCGCGGTGGAGAAGTCGCCGTCGGCGTGCGCCGGCGGGAACACCGCGACGACGTCACCCGGCGCGAGCCCGAGGTGCGGGCCGGCGACGCGGATCCGCTGATCGCTGCGGTACACCGGCGGCGGCTGGAACTGCGGCGGCAGTTGGACGGTCTGCGCCGTGCCGAGCCGGTAGTCCCCGGCGGGCAGCGGGGGCCGGGCCTCGTCGGCGAGCCGGACGTCGGCGTTCATGACACCACCACCTTCGTTGTCCCGGTGGCCACCGGCCCCGGTTCGGCGTCGTGCACCACGGTGAGCCCGGCCGGCGCGGGCGCGAGTTGCAGCACGGTGCCCAGTGGGCCCGGCGTGCCCGGCAGCCGGTACACCCGCCCGCCGGTGTCCCGGTCCGGGTGCAGGAGCCGCCGGTGGTCCCCGTCGACGAGGTACACGTCGGTGGGTCCGGAGCCGGCGGGCAGTTGGACGGCGGTGGCCGGGGTGAGCAGGGTGACGCCGAGCCAGCCGGGTGCGGGACCGGTCGCGGTCTCGACCAGGTTCCGCTCCCGCAGCTGCGCCAGGGTGTGCCGGCCGGACGGTGCCGGGCAGGGCGCCTGCGGCCGCAGCAGCAGCCCCGGCGCGAGCCAGGCCTGCGGCAGTGCGGCGAACAGCGTCGTGCCGGGCCGCAGGGCGGTGGCGGGCGGGTCCGCGGCGGCGTACACGACGGTTGTCCCGGCCGGCAGCCGGCAGTGTTCGCCGGTGAGCCGGGCCCGGTGCACGAGGTTGCCGTGCGCGTCCAGCGCCAGCACGTCGACCGGCACCGGCCCGTCGGCGTGCAAGGTGTGTCCGGCGTCCGGGGTGACCCGCCACAGTGCCGAGGTGCCGGCCCCGAGGCGGGGCGCGGCGCCGAGCAGGTCGAGCACCGCCCGGCCGCCGCGGGTGCTCCGGACGTGGGCGTACGAGCCGGCCCGGCGCCGGTGCAGCAGCGCGACGAGCCGGACCGGGGGCACGGCGGGACGGCGCCGGGCCGGCCCGGGCCGCGGTTGCGGCCGGGGCGGTGACGCGGGCACCGGCGGCGGGCCGGTGGTCCCGAGCGGCCCGAGCATCGGCGGCGCCGGGAACGTGCGGTCCACCTGCGCGGCCAGGCCGGTCATGGGACCGGTGCGCAGGCCCCGGCCGACCCCGGAAGCGAGCAGGGCGTCGACCACGGCGGCGCGGCGGGCGACGACGTGCGGATCGGCCACGGTCGCGGCGACGACGTCGCGCGGATCGCGGTCCGGTGGCGGGGTGGTGCCGTTGATCGGGGTCCGGCGCGGCAGCGGCAG
The DNA here is from genome assembly GCF_042653625.1 of Dactylosporangium cerinum. NCBI lineage: Bacteria > Bacillati > Actinomycetota > Actinomycetes > Micromonosporales > Micromonosporaceae > Dactylosporangium > Dactylosporangium cerinum. The sequence goes on from NZ_JBHSIU010000011.1 coordinate 184,729, forward strand.
CACGCCGGGGCGCAGGCCGGCGGCGGTGAGCGCGGTCCACGCGACGTCCAGCGCGCCCGGCTCCGCCGGCGGCGGCGGTGACCCGCTGATCCCGACCAGGCCGTCCACGAGCGGGCTGTCCCGGCCGGGCACGCCGGTGTTGACGGTCCCCCACAGCGCGTACGGCAGGCCCTGCTCGTGTGTCGTCCAGGCCCAGTCGTGCAGGTCGACGAGGTCGCCGTCGTCCCGGTGCAGCGCGAGGGTGAGGCGGCTGGAGACCGTGAGCGAGCCCAGCGGGTACACCCCGAAAGCGTTGCCGTGCAAGTGGACCTCGCGGCCCGGCGGGCCCTCGACCTCGACCTCGGTCGCCGGCACGGCGGACTCGGCGCCGAGCCGCAGCTGCACGGCCGCGACCAGCGACACCTCGTGCTCGCCGGAACGGACCGCGCCCAGCAGCCCGGCGTCGACGCGCGGCCGGCACACGTCCGCGGCGGCGGGCAGGAACGAGTCCGCGAACAGCTGCCAGCTGTCGAGCACCCCCGGCCGGCGGGGCGGGCGGACGCCGCCGTTGATCGGGATCGTGAAGGAGATGATCCACCAGCGGACGTGCGCGACACCGGCGAGCGACGGTCCCCACAGCTCGATGTCGGCGGACAGCTCTGCGGTGAACGTGCGCCGGATCGAGCCGATGGCCAGGGTGTAGGAGACCCCGACGGCGACGCCGATCCTGATGTCGAACGAGAACGGCCGCCAGTACATCAGGAAGTCGGCGTACGCCCGGAGCCAGGCGCCCAGGGCGCCGGAGCGGAACGCGAGGTCGAGGGTGCCGCCGCCCATCACGCACGCCGGGGTGAGCGCGAAGTAGGCGGTGCCGGCGAGGCGCAGCTCGGGGGAGATGACCCAGTCGACGGCGAGCCTCGGCACGTCCGGGTAGTGCGCAGGTTTGTCGTAGTGCTCGTGGTAGCCGCCGGCGGTGAGCACGAAGTCGCCGGTGTGCTGGGCGCCGGTCCACAGCCGGAAAGCGAAGCCGCCGGACAGCCGGCACGCGGGGTCGATGACGAACGAGTTCGGGGTGAGCAGGGCGTTGACCTCGACGGTGCCGTCGTCGGGGCGCACGGTGGCGTCGACGACCAGCTCGACGTAGGTGTAGGGGTTGCCGGCACCGGCCCGGGGCAGCTGCAGCGAGCCGACGCCGAGCAGCGCGATGACCAGTTCGGTGCCCCACCGCACGGCCAGCAGCAGGAACGTCTCGATCATCTGGAACGACGTGGCGCGCACGCCGGCGGCGACCCAGTGCGCGCCGAGTTCGGGCGGCACCCAGCCGCCGGAGACGAGCTTCGCCAGCGCCGCGGACGGGTCGCCGTCGGGCAGATACCTGGTGCCGAGCCGGGCGGCGCGCACCAGCGGGAAGTCCTGCGCCTGGCCGGGGCCGGGCAGCCGCAGGCCGCGATGGTGGCCGAAGCCGGCGGCCAGGCCGGTGACGAAGTACGCGGGCGGGCCGCCGAACGCACCGATGACGAGCGCGAACGCGAACAGCGACGGCTGCCCGTCCAGGCTCGCGTAGGACCCGGCGGCGGTGACCCCGAACCTGCCGATCCGCATGAGGAGCGACCCGTCGTAGGAGGGGCCGTCGCGGCGCACCAGGCTGCCGCTGAGCTGGACGGCCTTCGACGCGAACGCGACGCCGAGGCCGGCGAGGTCGACGCGGACGCCGGACGGGGAGATGTTCTCGCGGTCGAACGAGACGGTGAAGCCTTCGAGGTCGAGATACAGCGCGTCGGTCCGGACGGTCGCATCCAGCGCCAGCCCGAACCGGTCGGGCACGGTGAGGACGCCGACCCGGCCGAGCAGCAGCGGCCCGAAACTCTTCTGCACGGGGAACCAGCGCACCGCCGCCGGGTCGTCGGCGTCCTGGGCGACGGGGTCGTTCGCCGGTGTCAGCGTGATGCGTTCCGCGGCGTCGCCGGCCAGCAGGGTGAACGACAGGTGCAGGCCGGCGGCGTACGCGGGCGACGGTCCGCTCACCGGCGGCGGCAGGTGGACCGCGCCGGCCGGGATGTCGGCGGAGGCGTACAGGATCTGCAGGTCCTGGATCGCGAGGTCGGCAAGCATGCCGCCGACCACCGGCACCCCACCCAGGTCCACTGTGGACGTCAGCTGGACGCCGGCCAGGAACGTGGTGTCTCCGTCCGCCGCGGGCAGCACCGCGATCAGCACGTCGGCGGAGCCGGTGTCGTCGCCGGGGCGGCCGGCCGCGGCGGAGAAGCCGACGGTGCCGTGCCCGGCGGTCAGGCCGGCGCTGTCGAGCACGATGTCGGGGATCCAGCCGACGATCGGGGCGGCGGCGGGTGGGAGCGCCTCGACGATCGCGCGCAGGTTGACCGGGACGGCGGCCCACACCTCCAGGTGCGGATCGTCGAGGTTGACGACGATCCGCACCTGAACGGACCCGCGGGGTCGCCCGGGGGAAGCGACCACCGCGGGGGCTCCGGCCCGGTCAGCCCCGGACGACATCCGACGACGTCTCATGGCCGCCGACCGCCAGGTCCCGCCCGATCACGTAGGCCTCCGGCCGTCCGCGCAGCGCGGGCAGCGGCGGGAGCGGACCTTCGGGCTTGTCGGACGGGATGCTGGCGATCCGGAAGGCGAGCCGGCTGATCGTGATCGTGCCGAACTCCATCTTCGGCAGCTCGAGCTCGGCGGCCCAGGTCTCGCTGTCGGTGTACTCGACACCGGCGATGGTGGTGGTCTCGCCCTCGGCGGTGCGCTTGAGCTTGATGTCGTAGGGCTCGCCTTCCTCCGCCGGCCAGCGGACCGTCAGCGCCCACTTCACCTCTTCGTAGGTGAACTCGAGGACGTACGGGTCACCGGGCGTGGCCGGCGAGGACACGGTAACGATGTAGGTCTTGCCGTTCACCTCGATCTCGAGGTCGAACGCGCCGGAGATGCTCGACGCGGCGAGGTCGGCGGCTGTGCCGGCGGTGCCCCAGGTCGTTGCGGGCTCCACCGTCTCCCAGGTGGGTCTGGTCGCCACCGTGCCGGTGGTCGCTGCCGTGCCCGGCGTCGCCTTCCTGCCCCAGGTGGCCGGCGTGCCGTTGCCGACCTGGTCGGGGCTGGTCCACTCCTTGGGCGTCGAGGTGGCGCGCTGCTGGCGCACGACCTGGCCGACGCGTTCGGTGATGTTGTCCGTGAGCTCCTTCGGCGGGCTCACGGTCGTCGAGCGGCTCGTCATGGTGTTCTCCTTCAACGGTGTTCGGCGCGCGCGGCGCCGATCTCCTTGTGAACGGTCAGGTCGGTGGTGCTGCCGTCGGGCAACCGGAGCTGGATCGCCACCGCACCCGGTACGGTGTTCACGACGATCCCGTCGAGCCGGAGCTCGACGGTCTGGTGCGCTCCGATGCCGTCGGCGGGTGGCAGCGGCTGGGCGAACACGACGCCGTCCCCGCTGGTGCACGTCGCCCACGGTGTCGCCGGGCCGGGCGCGGCGGCGATCGTGCCAGGGTCGGTGGTGAGGGTGGCGGGCTTGGCGATGCGGTCGTTGGGGATCCACACCCGCAGCAGCGGCAGTTCGACCGTTCGATCGCCGTCGTTGGTGACGGCGATGGTGAGCGCGACGACGCTGTGCCGGTCGGGGGTCGAGCATGGCACCCGGTCGGGCGTGACCGCGGATCGGATCACGGTTCCTCCCTCGACGGGTGGCGGCCCGGACGGCGGGACGCCACCCGTGCGTCCGGTCAGTTGACGGAGACGAGGTCCTCGTCGTCGGCGGTGACCCGGCGGTCGTCGCCGACCACCACGAGAGGGCCCAACCCGAGGTTGAAGGAAAGGAAGTCGAGGATCTCGAAGAACCAGTCGAGCGGCGGCTGGTTGCGCCAGGTCGCCACGTGGGCGCGGATGTGGGGGTCGGCCAGGTTCCACACGATCACGTGGTCGAGCTCGTTGTCGATCGGCGCGTCTGCGTATCGCTGGTGGATCTGGTGGTACTGGGTGATGGCGCCGACCTGGACCTGCTGCGCCGCCGCGAACCCGGGCCACAACCGGAAGTGCTCGATCCTGCTCTCCGCGGTCATCAGTTCCGCGAGCGACACCTGGAAGAACCCGGCGGCGTACTCGTCATCGGGGTCGTTGTTGTCCGGAACGAAGTCCATGACGTGTGTCACCGCATGATTCGGGATGAGCGTGCCCGTCTCCTCCCAGAACTCCCGGGCGGCGCCGGTCAGGATCGACTCGCCCGGCTGGAGGCCGCCACCGGGCAGCGCCATCATCCCGCCCCCGTTGAGGGGCTGGCCGTGCTTGATGACCCCCGCGGGCTTGGTGTGCGTCGGGCCGAAGAAGTACCCCCGGACGTTCTTCCGCGCAATCAGGACGTTGCCGTTGACGTCGTGCATGACCGCGTACACGAACCTTCGCATGTGCTGCCTCCAGGTGTGGTGGTGTCGAACGTGCCCAGCGAGACGCCGCGCGGCGACGGGCTGATACGCACGGTCGGCTAGCTGACACAACACACCGGAAACCGTCAGTGGCCCCATTTCGGCAGCCACACCTGCCCGTCGGGGGCGTCCCCCCGCCTGGCGGCGAGGTGGTCGCGGAGCTTCGGCAGCGCCGGATGCGGGTTGTCGGCGCGCCAGATCAGTGACATCGGGTAGATCGGTGCCGGGTCGCGCACCGGGATGCGGCGCAGGTCGTAGCTGTCCGGCCACAGGTACCGGGTGCGTTCGCCCGCGAGGGTTGCCAGCGTCGGGGAGTCGGCGATCTCGGCCAGCAGCGCCTCATTGCCGAAGACCGGGCCGATCCGGTCGATGGTGAGGCCGAACGCGGCGGCGAGCTCGTCGTAGTAGTCGGACCATTCGGTGCCCACGGCCATGCCCGGCATCCAGATGCGGTGCTCGGCGAGTTGCGCGGGCGTGACGGCGCGGGCGGCGGCGAGCGCGTGGCGCGGCCCGACGAGCAGCTCGTGGCGTTCGTCGATCACGCGGGCGGTCCTGATCGCGCCGGGCAGCCGGCGCGCGGGGACGGTGACGGCGTGGAAGGTGGCGTCGACCGTCCCGGCCTCGACGGCGGCGGTCGCGGCGTGGACGTCGGCGTCGAGCGTCACCACGTCCAGGTCGATCCGCGGGTACGCGCGGTGGAAGTCCTGCAGCAGCACCGCCGGCGCGGTCCGTCGACTGTGGACGTCGACGCGCAGGGCCCGCCGGCCGGGGCGCACGGAGGCGTCGGCGCGCGCCTCCACCCGCAGCAGCTCCCGGGCGTGGGGGAGGAACGCCTGGCCGTCGACCGTGAGCTGGGCGCCGCGCGGGGTGCGGGTGAACAGCCGCACCTGCAGGTCCTTCTCCAGCGCGGCGATGCGCTTGGACACCGCCTGCTGGGTGATCGACAGCGCGGCGGCCGCGTCCTGGAACTGACCGGCGTCGGCGGCGGCGACGAAGGTCCGCACGGCATCGAGATCCACGCGCCACACCCTACGCACACAACGATCGGTTGTGGCTCGGCCCCGGACCGGTTGTTTGATTCGTTGTCCCGGGCCTTGCTTTGATCGCAGCGGTCAACGGTCGGTTGTTCACACGGGAGGTGCGGGTTGCTGGGTCGGCGGTTCGGGTGGTTGTGGGCGGCGTACGCGGTCAGCGCCTACGGTTCGGGGCTGGGGTTCGGTGCCCTGCCGCTGATCGCCGTGCTGGTGCTGCACGCCAGCCCGGCCCAGGTGTCCGCGCTGTCCGCGGTGGGGCCGGCGGTGGGCGCGCTGATCGCCCTGCCGCTCGGGCCGTGGGTGGAGTTCCACCGCAAGCGGCCGGTGATGATCGCGATGGATCTGGCCCGGTTCGCGGCCATGCTGACGATCCCCGTCGCGTACGCCCTCGGCCGGCTCGGGTTCGGGCAGCTGATGGCCGTCTCGGCCGTGGTCGCCGCCGCGAAGATAGCCTTCGGTGCGGCGAGCGGCGCCTACCTCAAGACCCTCGTCCGGCCGGAACACCTGCTCGTGGCCAACGCGAGGTTCGAGTCGACGACGTGGAGCTCCATCGCGGTCGGTCCGCCGCTGGGTGGCGCGGCGGTCGGCCTGTTCGGGCCGGTCGCCACCGTCGTGGCCGACGCGCTCAGCTACCTGCTCTCCGCGCTGGGCATCGCCGCGATCGGCGGGCGGGAGGCGCACCCCCGCCGCGCCGCCGCGCGCCGGACAAAGGCCGGCGAACTGCTCGACGGTTGGCGGCACCTGCTGACCCACCGCGACCTGCGGGCGCTGTACCTCAACCAGCTGCTCGTCGCGGGACTGATCATGGCCACCGAGCCGCTGCTGGCCGTGCTGCTGCTCGGCGAGCTCGGCTTCCCGCCCTGGCAGTACGGCCTCGCCTTCGCCGCCCCCTGCGTCGGCGGGCTCATCGGCTCGCGGCTGGCCCCTCGCGTCGTGGCCCGGTTCGGTCAGCCGCGGATCCTCCGTGCCGTCGGCACGCTGCGCGCGGTCTGGCTGATCGGCCTCGCCTTCGTCCAGCCCGGCATCGCCGGACTCGTGACGGTGATCGCGGTCGAGCTCGCGATCATCGCCAGCATGAGCCTGTACAACCCGGTGCTCGCCACGTACCGGCTGGAACACACCCCACAGGACCGCACCGCCCGCACCCTGTCGGCCTGGTCGATCGGCAGCAGCGCGGCGATCGCCGTCCTCAGCGCGCTCGGCGGACTGCTCGCCGAGGCTACCAGCCCCCGCACCGCCATCACGGTCGCGGGCCTGCTCATCCTCACCAGCCCGCTGCTGCTGTCCCGGCGGCAGTTCCCCGGAGTTGTCCAAGCGCAACAGGAAGGCGCAACCGTATGACCGTCACCGCACTCGACCCGACCAGCGCACTGGTCATCATCGACCTGCAGCACGCCGTCGTCGGCGCTCCCACGGTCCCGTACACCGGCCAGGAGGTGGTGGCCCGGGCGGTCGAGCTGGCCCGCGCCTTCCGCGAGCGCGGCGCCCCGGTCGTCCTGGTCCGGGTCACGGCTGGATCGGACGCGGCCCCGGGCCGCAATGAGCTGCCGGCGCGGTCCGGCCCGCTGCCCGACGGCTGGGATGCCGTCGTGGACGACCTGGCCGGTCACCCCGACGACATCACCGTGACGAAACGCACCTGGAACGCCTTCCACGGCACCGATCTCGACCTGCGACTGCGCCGCCGCGGCGTCACGCAGGTGGTGCTGGCCGGGCTCACCACCAGCATCGGCGTGGAGTCAACCGCACGGGCCGCGTACGACCACGGCTACCACGTCACGCTCGTGACGGACGCCATGGCCGACCTGGAGCTGGACGCCCACCGCAACAGCGTGCGGCGGATCTTCCCGCTCCTCGGTCAGGCGGGCTCCACCGCCGAGATCGTGCGGCTGCTGGCCGGGGCCAGCAGCTCGTGACGCGAAACCGTCAGGCCTGGACCTCGTCGTGGTCGCCGGCCCGGGGCGCGGGCATGAGCTCGCCCGGCACCGCCTCGGCCTCCTCGATGTCGGCCTCCACCTGCGGCTGGCTCACCCAGAGGGCGCGCATCTGCTGCTGCATGAACGCGGTGAGGCGGGAGCGGTACTCGTGGTCGAAGCGCTCCAGGGCCTCGATCTGCTGCTGCAGTGCCTGCCGCTTGGCGGTGAGGCCACCGACGACGTCCTCGTAGATCTGCTCGGCGCGCTGCTTGATGTCGTGCGCGTTGGAGCGGGCCTGCTGGACGATCTTCTCCGACCGGCTCTGCGCCTCGGCGAGGATGTCGTTGGCGTTCTGCTCCGTCTCCCCGGCGAACGCCTCGGCGGCCTGGGCGATGCTCTCGGCCTGGGCGCGCGCCTCGGCGATGATCTTCTCGGCCTCGTTGTGCAGCGCGTCGGCCCGGGCCTGGGCCTTCGAGACGATCTGCGCGGCCTCGGCGTGCGCACCGGCGCGGATCTGCTCCGCCTCGCGCCGGGCGCCGTCGAGGTGCTCCTCGGCGGTGCGCTGCGCCATGGTCAGCACCTGCAGCGCCTGGTGCTGCGCGTTGACGTGCTGCGCGTTCATGTCGTGCCGGGGGGCTTGCTGCTCCGCGGTGTTGTTGAGCGCCGCCTGCCCGTTGGCGAGGCGTTCGTCGTAAGGTCGCATCCCGTGTTGCGTCATGGTCCCTGCCCTCCCTCGGCTGCGGTTCCGCTGACCGGCCGGAGGTCGTCTCGCAGCCGCCGCGACCGGAGCTCCCCGCGACACCGCCGGCGCAGAATGCTTCGCGGACAGTACCCGAGAAGCCCTCGGAAGTCAGCACCGCGGTCAGCCATTGACACGTGCGTCGACGGGCCGTGCCGACGCGGCCACAAGGCGTGCCCGTCGGAACTCACGCATCGGCAGCAGTCGCCCGAACGAGGGACGAACTCGACATCGGTGACGCCTTCACCGTTCGATGGCGTCGCGCGCCGACGGCGTCCAACACGTCGACGTCCGCCACATTTACGGTCACGGAACGCGAGTGGACTGGTGGTAGTACAGGCGCCAGCCGCAGCCGTCCAGGTTGCGCCACAGCGAGCTGCGCAGGGCCCGCTCACCTGCGATCGTCGTCGCGTACGTCACCTGCACCAAGCCCGGCGCGAGCACCGTGCCGCGCATGTCGGTGGGTTCGTAGCGCGCGCCGGCCTTCGCCGGGAGCGTGGCGAGCGTCGTCGCGCGGTCCCAGCGCCGGCCCGAGGTCCCGATCTCCACGAAGTCCGGGTCCAGGTACCGCGCGGCGAGTTCCGGCGACGCGCGCACGGCTGGCGTCATCAGTTCCAGCTCACCGGCGATCGCCGCGGCCACACCGTCCGGGGCGAGGCCGAAGTGGTCCTCGAGCTCGTCGGCGACACTCGCCGGGTCGCGGGTGCCGTCGATCGGGATTACGTGGATGCCGAGGGCGCTCGCCCGATCGGCGGCGTCGTCGGCGAGGATGCGGTCGCGTTCGAGGCGGTTGCGGCGGGCCCGCGCGGGGTCGGGCTGGTCGGCACCGAAGCGGGCCGCGCGGGGCAGGGTCGCGGCCTGGTGCGACTGCCACTCGGGGGTCGGGACCAGGATCGCCATGCGCCGGGCCGCGTCGGTGACGGCGGCGACCAGGTCCGGGCGCAGGTTCCAGCCGTCGACCAGGACCGGGCGGGGACTGACGAGGGCGCGCAGGTCGTCCAGGACCCACGGGAACTGCTCGGCGAAGTTGGCCAGCGCCACGTCGGCCATCTCCTGCGGCGTCGACGAGGTCCAGTACGCCGACCAGTCGGGCGGGGGCTCGCCGCGCCGCCGGCGGGCCGCGATGCGACGGTCCTCGTGGGCGCGGGCGTCGTGATAGTCGCAGTGGTAGTGGGTGAGAGCGTGCCGGGCGGTGAGCAGGGCGGCGACCGTGGTCTTGCCGGACCACTGGCCGCCGCCGATCCAGAGCGCGTCGCGGACGGTCGGCCACTGCACGGCGGTCACGCGAACCAGGCCCGGACGTTGTGGTCCTCGTCGGTGGGCAGGTGGTCGTTGACGAGGGAACGCCAGGCCCGCCGGCCTTCGGCGCCGGCGATCGACTTGGGGGTGGCGGGCGGGGGCGGCAGCTCACTGGTGAAGGCCCGGCGGAGGGTCGACTCGACGGCGGCGTCCTTGTCGGGGCTCGCGCCGTACACCAGCCACAGCCCGAGCGTGAGGAACGGGCGGGCCTCCTCGTCGCCGTGCCAGGCCCCCGGTTCGTGCAGCCGGCACCAGGCGAGATAGCGCACGGCAGCCGCCGTGGCCTCGGGACCCAGCGCCAGCGCCGACGCGACCAGGCCGGCGAGGGTCGGGGCGGGTTCGACGTTGTTCATGGACCGGACCAGCAGCACGGCGGCGAACAGCCGGGCGACGTGGCCGCGCCAGCTCGCCGAGCCCGGCGTGACCTCGCCGTCGGGGATCCTGGTGTACGTGGTCAGTTCCAGGACCTCGGCGGGGGGCCACGGCACCTGCTCCGGCAGGCGGCGGGCGACCATGAGCTCCTCGATGCCGCGGCGGTGCTCCTCGACGCGCATGCCGTAGTCGTAGGTGGCCATCTCGCGCACGATCGAGGCGTTCAGCCGGGTCCGGACCCAGTCGCGCAGCGCCAGCTCCGAGGGGCGCAGGTCCTCGAGCTGCTGGGCCAGGTCAGCCATGGCGCGAGCCTGCCACGCAACTCGGACGCCCGGCAAACGCATTGCCGGGCAGGCACCCGGGATCAGTAGGTGACGAGCTCGGTGAGGGCGGCGCTGGTCGCGTCGTCGGCCGGCAGGAACGCCTCCAGGCGCAGCTCCGCGAGGGTGACGTCGGTGGCGGTGCCGAAGTGCGTGAGCGTGGTGATCAGCCGCAGGTCCCGGTCACCGGTGCGCAGGTGCAGCGGCACCGCGTAGCCCAGGTACTGCGGCGACAGCTGCCGCGGGCGCGGCGGCGCCAGGCCGGTGAGCTCCTCGGCGAGGCGGGCCAGGCGGTCGCTCGGGTTGCGCACGCTCTCGGCCTTGACGCGGTCGATGATGTGCCAGGCCCACTCGTCGAGGTTGGCGATGCGCGGGGCGAGCCCGTGCGGGTGCAGCAGGACCCGGGGCACGCTCACCGGCGCGGCGAGCAGCTCCGGGGCGACGCCGCGGGTCAGCACGTGGAAGCCGGCGTTGGCCGAGACGAGGTCGCCGTGCCGGTCGACGATGACCGCCGGGAACGGCAGGTGGCCGTGCAGGATGCGGTCGAGGGCGGCGCGCACCGGCGCGAGCTTCGGGTCGTCGAGGTCGCGCTGCGGATACGCGGGCGCGAACCCCGCGGCCAGCAGCAGCTCGTTGCGCTCCCGGATCGGCACCTCCAGGGACTCGGCCAGCCGGATGATCATCGACCGGCCCGGGACGGAGCGGCCGCTCTCGATGAAGCTGACGTGCCGCTGGGTGGTGCCGGCCCGCACCGCGAGCTCGAGCTGGCTGACGCGCCGGCGGGTGCGCCAGGTCCGCAACGCGCCGGCGAGTCCTTGGGTCATGGCTCCTGTGTACCGCGTCGTAGCGCCGCCCGGCGATTCCTTGCAGGGAATTGTCGCGGCGCGACACCCGCCGCAGAGTCGGGGCATGAACCTGAAGGATTTGACCGACCGGTACGTCGCCGTGTGGAGCGAACCGGACGCGGACCGGCGCCGTGCCGCGATCCGCGAGCTGTGGGCCGACGACGCGGTCCACGTCCTGCAAGCGCCGCTCGAGTTGCGCGAGGCCGCCGCCGGGCTGGGCTTCGACCGGCTCGTGCTGGAGGCCCGCGGGCACGACGAGCTCGAGTCCCGGGTGACCCGCGCCTACCAGGAGTTCGTCGCCCCCGGCACGTTCGTGTTCCAGGCCGCCGGCGCCGCCGAGCGGCTCCGCGAGGTGGTGAAGTTCCGCTGGGAGATGGTGCCGCGCGCCGGCGGCGACCCGGCGGGCGCCGGCCTGGAGTTCCTGGTGCTCGGCCCGGACGGGCGCATCGTCGGCGACTACCAGTTCATCGAGGGGTGAGCATGCGCAGCTATCGCGTCACCAGCGGAGCCGGCATCGACGGACTGTCGCTGCGCGCCGAGGAGCCCCGCCCGCTCGGCCCCGGGGAGGTGGCGGTCGCGGTGCACGCGGTGTCACTGAGCTTCCGTGAGCTGCTGGTCCTGCGCGGCCGGTACGTCCTGCCGGTCAAACCCGATGTCATCCCGGTCTCGGACGGCGCCGGAGAGGTCGTCGCCGTGGGTGCGGGTGTCGAGCGGGTACGCCCCGGGGACCGGGTCACCGCCACGCTGTTCCCGGAGTGGCAGGACGGGCCGTTCCGGCCGGCGGTGCTGCCGCAGCTGGGCGGGTCCCTCGACGGCCTGCTGACCGAGCTCGCGGTCCTGCCGGAGCGGGCGCTGGTGCCGATCCCGGCGCACCTGTCCTACGCGGAGGCCGCGACCCTGCCGTGCGCGGCGGTCACGGCGTGGAACGCCCTTGACGGTGTTCTGAAAGAGCACACGGTGCTGACGACCGGGTCCGGTGGCGTGTCGCTGTTCGCGGTGCAGCTGGCCAAGGCGCTCGGCGCGACGGTGATCGCCTCCACCGGCCGGACGGACAAGGAGCGCCGGCTGCTCGGCCTGGGCGCCGACGCGGTCGTCAACTACCGCTCCGACCCCGACTGGCCGGCCAAGGTCCGCGCCCTCACCGGCGGTCTCGGCGTCGACCGGGTCGTCCACACCGCCGGCCCGCTGGATCAGTCGCTGCGGTCCCTGGCCGTCAGCGGGCAGGTGGCGTTCGTCGGATCGGTCGACGGCGAGTGGCCGCCGCTGGACCCCCGCCTGGTGTTCGGCGCCGCCGCGACGCTGCGGGCCATCGCGGTCGGCAGCCGGGCCCAGTTCATCGAGATGAACGACGTGATCGCCGCGCACGAGCTGCGTCCCGTGATCGACCGGACGTTCCCGTTCGAGGAGGCACCGGCCGCGTTCCGCTACTACGAGTCGGCCAACCCGCTCGGCAAGGTGATCATCAAGGTCCGATGACGGCGGGTCGAGCCGTTGCACCTCAGTTGGAGAATGAGTCGTGCGCCGTCGAAGCCTGGAGGTCCTCGGCCTTGCCCGGGACGAGCATGGGCAGCTCATCGCCACGACCGGACATCCACTGCTGAGCGACGAGGACCGGCGCGAGCTGCGGCCGGTCCTCCGCGCCTACGCGGTCCAGCGGGCGGCGCTGGCGCGATCCCGGTGGTTGTGGGGCTATCACGCGTTGCGTCTCGCCACGGCCGTGTGCGCCGTTGCCGTTCCGGTTGTCGCGCTGGTGATCTGGGTCGGCGGCTCGGAGACCCTCTGGGCGGCGCTGACGTCCTATCTGCTGTTCGGCGCGATCGCGCTGCTCGGCCACGGCATCCAGCAGAACGGCGCCGTCAAGCCGTACGTCACGGCCACGGTGATCGCCGCGGTGGTCGCCGCGGTGGTCACCGCCGTCCTCGCCGTGTTCACCGGGCTGTGGAGCGGGATCGCGTCCGGGATCGCGGCGGCCGGCGCGCTGCTCGTCCTTGCCGAGATCCGCCTGTTCGGGTTGATCGCCGTCCGCACCGCCGTGGTCGTGCCGCTGGCGATGCGCCGGGCCGGGTGGCTGCTGCCGCCGCAACTGGCCGCGGTCCACCTTCTGCAGCTGCTGGATGGCCTGCACCGGGCCCGCTCCACCTGCCGGCACCCTCGGCGCAGGCGCAACTTCCTCAGATGGATGGGCGAGTGGATCGACTTCGTGCAGTGGGACCTCCCCCGAGCCGCGGCCGGCCTGCGCCTCGGCGCAGCCATCACCACTGATGCCCGTACCCGCGCCACGCACCTCGCCGGCCGGCTGCGGCAGCTCCACGTCCGCCTCGCACACGATCATCAACTCGAGGAGTACGACCGTGTCAGCACTGAGGCCGCCGCCCTGGCGATGGCACTGGCGCGCGGCGACTGGTCCTGGGTGACCCAGGAGGACCAGACCGAGGTCGGGCCGGGGCGCGTCATGCGTGCCCTGAAGAAGGTCGTGCCGTGCGCCGTGCTCGCCCTGACGGCGGTCGCGCTTCCCTACCTCCCCGGGGTCACCGCCTCGGCGGCAGGCCTGGTCGGAGTTCAGGTCGGGCTCGTGCTCGCCGCCGCGCTGAGTCTGATCCCGATCGAGGTGGCGCACCGCGAGAACGTGATGTCGGCCTACACCAACGCGAGCCGGCCGAACCCCTGAGCCGGCGGTGGTCAGCGGGGGAGCGGGAGGGCGTCGAGGGTGGTGATGACGCCGGGCGGGGTGGGGGGTTCGGCGGTGCGGTCGAGGGTGAGGCCGTGGTAGCCGAGGGCCACGGCGGCGGCCACGAGCTCGGGATCGTCGTCGACGAACAGGCACTCGTGCGGTGGGAGGCCCACGAGGCGGCTGCCCTCGGCGTACATGCGCGGGTCCGGTTTGCGGCAGCCCAGGATTTCGGAGATGGCGAAGCCGTCGAAGTAGTGCGCGATGTCCAGGCCGGCGAAGGTCGCCTCCAGGCCTGCCCAGTTGTCGGAGACCACCGACATGCGGATGCCCGCCGCCCGCAGCCGGTCGAGGACGGGGCGGACGTCGGGGTACGTCTCGATCACCGGACCCGCGGCCGGCGCCTCCAGCTCGTGCAGCAGCCGATCCGACGGGTGCGGGATGTCGAGCATCGCGAGCATTTCGCGGTGGTAGGCGGTCCGGTTCGCCGTGATGAGGGAGGCGTCGAGGAAGCGCTGGCCAGCGGCGATCGCCGCCGGGAAGAGGTCCACGTCGACGTCGGGATGGTGGGACGACACGATGCCCTCGAAGTCGAACCGCGGATTCCACCGCCCGCCGATCGGCTGCGTCAGCACGCCACCGGCATCGAACAGCACACCCCGAATTGTGCTCATCGCGCGAATCCTACCGCCGGTGCGCCTCAGCGGGCGGCCGCGACCAGTGCGGGCAGCACCTCGGCGGCGGCGCCGCGCAGGTTGATGGTGCTGACCACGTCCAGTGCCGTCGGCGCGGGGTTGACCTGGATCACGGTGGCGCCGGTGCGCCTGGCGATCCGGGGGAGCTCCGCCGCCGGGTACACGACGCCGGACGTGCCGACGGTCAGCAGCACGTCGCAGTTGGCGGCCGCCTCGTTCGCGCCGGTCCAGGCCGCGGCGGGTAGCACCTCGCCGAACCAGACGACGCCGGGGCGCACCAGCATCCCGCAGGCCAGGCACCGCGGCGGCGGAACGCGGCGCCCATCAGCGTCGGGGTCGGCCTCGGGGTCGGGCTCTGCGTCGGCCGCTGCGTCGGGGTCGCCGTCGGCACCGGCGTCGGCGGGCGGGTCGGGAAGCGTGCCGGTGAAGGGGTGGGCGTCGGGGCCGATGCAGCGGGGCGCGAAGAGGCTGCCGTGCAGGTGCAGCGGCGCCGGTGAGCCGGCCCGCTCGTGCAGGTCGTCGACGTTCTGGGTGATGACCACGCTGCCGGGGACCATGGCCTCGATCGCGGCCGTCGCGAAGTGCCCGGCGTTGGGTTCGGCCCGGCGCACGCGGTTGCGGCGCCACTCGTACCAGCCCCACACGAGATCCGGGTCGCGGTGGAACGCCTCCGGCGTGGCGAGTTCCTCGGCCTCGTAGAGGGCCCACAGGCCGGTGAGGTCGTCGCGGAACGTCGGCACCCCGCTCTCGGCGGAGATGCCGGCGCCGGTGAAGACGACGACCCGGCGGGCCTCGGCGAGGATCGCGGCGGCGCCGAGCAGTGCATCGGTGTCCATCGACAAGATCCTGCCACGGAACTCAGGCGTCGCGCAGCGCCGCGTCCAGCAGTGCGCGGGCGGTGCGGCGCACCGTTTCGGCGGCCTCGACGCGGGTCTGGCCGGCGATGTCGACGAGCCAGATCAGCGACTCGATGCCGGTCGCGGAGCGGATGGCGACGGCGAGCCGGCGCACGTCGACGGCCGGATGGGCCCGGGCCACCGGCTCGAGGGCGTGCTCGATCCAGCCGATGGCCCGGCCCTGCCGCAGGGCCGGCCGGGCTCCGGACTGCTCCGGCGACGGCGCCAGGGACAGCCGCAACGAGGTGCGCAGCTGCGGCTCCCAGTCGAAGTTGTACCGGGTGAACGCGGCCATGAACGCGTCGAGGCGGGCGATGGGCTCATCCGGCGCGTCGGGCGGGAGCAGCGTGTCCGGGGAGAGCTGCGGGTGGGCCGCGAGGAGCAGGCTGCGCTGATTCGGAAAGTAGCGGTACGCGGTCGTGCGGGACACCCCGGCGCGTTCCGCGGCGTCCTCCACCTGCGGGGTGGAGCCCTCGGCGAGCAGCGCGCGGGTCGCGTCGACCAGGGCCTCCCGGGTCCGGGACTTCTGCTGCGTGCGGCCGGTCGCCTCATATGGTACTGACATCGCCACCATGGTACCGTAATCCCATGGTACTGGAGTCCCATGAAGTAGATCCGGTGGTCACCGACCCGGAGCTGTACTCGGTGCTGTTCGAGAACGAGCGGGTCCGGGTCCTGCAATACCGCGACCACCCCAGCGACACGACCCACCCGCACCGCCACCCGGACAGCGTCATGGTCACGCTGGCCGACTTCCGCCGCCGCGTCCACGCCGGCGGCCGCGAGGTCGAGGTGGAGCTCACGGCGGGGCAGGCGCGCTGGGTCGGCGCTCAGGAGCACGTCGGCGAGAACATCGGCACGACGGACAGCCACGCGATCTTCATCGAGTTGAAGGAGCCCGTGCCGACCCCGCGGCCGGCGGGGGACATGCCACTCGGCCCGTCCACCGGTCAGGCCGGGTAGGCGCGGGTCTCCGTCGCCTTGACCGCGGCCCACACCTGCTGGCCGGGGGAGAGGTGCAGGTGCGCGGCGGCGGCCGGGGTGACGTCGGCGGCGGCGGTGATCGGTCCGCTGAGCTGGATGCGCAGGTTGTCGCCGTGGCGCTGGACGCCGGTGACGGTCGCGGCCCACGTGTTGCGGGGGCTGCCGTCGGGCCGGTGCGGGTGCAGCGCGACCGCGGAGGGCCGGAACACGACGAACGCGTCGCCGTCGAGCCGGTCGGCGGCAGCGAGCGCGAACCCGTCACCCACGACCACCGTGTGGCCTTCGGCGCGTCCCCGGTAGAGGTTGAGGCCGACGAGCCTCGCGACGTAGTCGGTGCGCGGCTGCGCGGTGATCGCGGTGGCGTCGCCCTCCTGCACGACCCGTCCGTCCTCGACGATGACGAGCCGGTCGGCGAGGACGAGCGCGTCGAGCGGGTCGTGGGTGACCAGCAGGGCAGCGCCCTGGTGTTCGGCGAGATGCCGTTGCAGTTCGGCCCGGGTGTCGAGCCTGGTCCGGGCGTCCAGGGCGGCGAGCGGTTCGTCGAGCAGCAGCAGCGCCGGGTGCACGGCCAGGGCGCGGGCGAGCGCGACCCGCTGGGCCTGTCCTCCGGACAGTTGCCGGGGTTTGCGGCGGGCGTGTTCGGCCAGGCCCACCCGGGCCAGCCAGTCGGCGGCCTGGTCGCGGGCGGCGCGCCGGTCGACGCCGTGGCGGCGGGGCCCGAACGCGACGTTGTCCAGCGCCGACAGGTGCGGGAAGAGCAGGTAGTCCTGGAACACGACGCCGATCGGCCGGCGCTCCGGCGGGACGTAGCGGCGCAGGTCGGGGCGGTCGAGGTCGACGCCGTCGACGGTGACGTGCCCCGCGGTGAGCGGCTGCAGGCCGGCGAGGGCCCGCAGGGCGGTGGTCTTGCCGGCGCCGTTCGGGCCGAGCAGGGCGACGACCTGCCCGGGCTCGATCCGGAGGCGGACGTCGAGCCGGAACGTGCCGCGGTCGACGACGATGTGCGCGTCCACTTCGGCCGTCATGGGCTGGTGATCCAGCGGTCGCGGAGCCCGGCGAGGATGGCGACGGAGACGGTGAGCAGGATCAGGCTGAGCACGATCGCCGCGTCGAGGTCGGTCTCCAGGGCCAGGTAGACGGCCAGGGGCATGGTCTGCGTGGTCCCCGGGTAGTTGCCGGCGAACGTGATGGTGGCGCCGAACTCGCCGAGCGCGCGGGCCCAGCACAGCACCGCCCCGGCGGCGATGCCGGGCGCGACGAGCGGCAGCGTGACGTGGGTGAACGTGGTCCACCGGCCGGCGCCGAGGGTGGCGGCGGCCTCCTCGAAGCGGCTGTCGGCGCCGCGCAGCGCCCCTTCGACGGCGATGATGAGGAACGGCATCGCCACGAACGCCTCGGCGATGACGACGCCGGTGGTGGTGAACGGGAACGTGATGCCGAACGTGGTGTCGAGCCACTCGCCGAGCAGCCCGCGGCGGCCGAAGACCAGCAGCAGCGCCACACCACCGACGACGGGCGGCAGCACGAGCGGGACGGTGACCAGGGCGCGGACGAGGCGCCGGCCGGGGAACTCGATCCGGGCGAGGAGCCAGGCGAGCGGCACGCCGAACAGCACGCAGACGACGGTGGCGAGGGTGGCGCACTGCAGCGACAGCCTCAGCGCGGTGAGCACGCCGGGCTCGGTGAGCCGCTGCGGCAGCGTGGTCCAGGGCGCGCGGACCAGCAGACCGATCAGCGGGAACGTGAGGAACAGCAGGCCGAGCCCGGCCGGCACGAGCAGGCCGAGCGGGACCCGCTGGCGCCGGGGAGGAGCTTCCTCCCCGGCTTTGTCCACGATCGGCATTGCGGGGATCTTACGGGGCCTGGAAGCCGGCGGTGGTGAGGACGGCCTTGCCCTTGTCCGACAGGACGTAGGCGACGAACGCCTGCGCGCCGGCCGGGTTCTTGGCCTTCTTCAGCACGATGATCGGGTAGTCGTTGATCGCGCCCGCGGACTCGGGGAACTCGATGCCGTCGACGTCGGCGGTGGCGGCCTTGGCGTCGGTGCGGTACACCAGCGCCGCGTCGACCTCGCCCAGCTTCACCTTCGACAGGGCGGCCTTCACGTCCTGCTCCAGGGTCACCGGGGTGAGCTTCACCGCGGCGGCGTCGAGGGCCTTCTTCGCGGCGGCGCCGCACGGCACCTGCTCGGCGCACAACGCGACCTTCACGCCCGGCTTCGTCAGGTCGGCGAGGGCCTTGATGCCTTTCGGGTTGCCCTTCGGCACCGCGATGACGAGCTGGTTCTTCACGAACGTGGTGGCGGTGCCCTCGCCGCCGCCCGCGTCGGTGACGGTCTTCATGTTCGCCGGCGCCGCGGAGGCGAACACGTCCGCGGGCGCGCCCTGGTTGATCTGGGTGGCGAGGGCGGAGCTGCCGGCGAAGTTGAACGTGACCTTCGCGCCGGGGTTGGCGGCCTCGAAGTCCTTGCCGATCGTCTTGAACGACTCGGTCAGCGACGCCGCGGCGAACACGGTGACGTCACCGGTGACGGTCGCGGCGCTGCTGGCGCTGCCGACCGACGGCTGCGGACTGGCGGTCTTCGTATCGTCGCCGCACGCACTGAGCCCTGCGACGGTCAGCGCCGCGAGCGTGATTCGGATCCAACGGGATGTCACGAGCTGTTCCTCCCCTTATTCGCGACGGCCGGGGTGGAGCGCTCCACCACGACCGTGGTCGACTTGATCACTGCGATGGCCACCGACCCGACCTGCAGGTCGAGCTCGTCGACGGCCTCCCGGCTCATCAGCGACACGATCCGGAACGGGCCGGCCTGGATGTCGACCTGCGCCATCACCGTGTCCTTGACGACCGCGGTGACGATCCCGCGCAGCCGGTTGCGGGCCGAGGACCCGTCGGCCCGTCCGTCGGGCTCGGTGCCCTGGGCCCGGACGAACTGCGCGAGGTCGACGCCGTCGACGATGCGGTGGTCGTGCTCGTCCCGGGTGGCGGGCAGGCGGCCTGCGTCGACCCAGCGCCGGACGGTGTCGACGCTCACGCCCAGCAGTTCGGCCGCCTCACTGATCCGGAAGACTGTCACCCGGTCACCCTAGTCGGCCGCATCTGCAGCAGAAAATCCGCCGAGAGGCTCGCGTCTTCGAGGACCTGGCCCCGGCAGCCCAGCATCTGCATGATGGAGTGATGGACGGGGCAGCGCGACGGTGGGCTGAGGTGCTCGACCTGCTGGTCGAGGTGGTGCCGCCCGGCCCGGCCGGGGTGATCGTCGACAGCTTCGACGGCCACAGCCGCGTCGTGGCCGACCGGCTCGCCGCGGCCCTGCGGGCCGGTGGGCGCAGCTGTGCCCGGCTCCCGTCCGCCGGCGCCCCAGGGCCTGTTTCAGAAGGGATGGCCGGGCTGCGGCGGGCCCAGACGCCGCCTGGAACCACCCCGGTCACGTCCGGATACAACCCCGGTATCCGGACGCGCCCGGCGCGGCCCCAGCCGACGCCTGGACCTCGCCTCGCTCCGACCCCCCTTCTGAAACAGACCCTGGTCGTCGCGGACGGGCCGCAGTGGCGCGCCCAGGCACCCGACGGCGGGTGGACCGTGGTCATCTGGCTGCGCACCCCGCCGCCCGCCGCCGTCGCGGACCGCAGCGCCGGCGCCCACGTCGTCATCGACCTGCACGACCCGGGTTGGCCGGTGATCCGCCACGTCGACGCGGCGTTGACCGGCCGCGACCGGTGGTACCTGGCCGAGTCCCGGGCGTTCTTCGCCGCCCGCGCCGCCACCTGGGACACCAGGTTCGGCGACGACCAGCCCGCCTACGCCGCCGCGGTCGCCGAGAGCGGCCTGCCCGTCGGCGCGACGGTGGTGGACGTCGGCTGCGGCACCGGCCGGGCGCTGCCCGCGCTGCGCGCCGCCGTCGGCCCGACCGGCACCGTCGTCGGCCTGGACGTCACCCCGCAGATGCTCGCCGTCGCCGCGTCGCCCGGCGCCGCCGCGGCCGCCGGGCTGGTCCTCGCCGACGCCCGCCGGCTCCCGTTCGCCGACGCCGCCGTCGACGCGATCTTCGCCGCGGGACTCATCATGCACCTGCCGGACACCGTCGCCGGCCTGCGCGAACTCGCCCGCGTCACCCGGCCCGGCGGGCGGCTGGTGCTGTTCCACCCGTCCGGCCGGGCCGCCCTCGCCGCCCGCCACGGCCGGGCGCTGCGCCCCGACGAACCACTCGCCGAAGGACCGCTGCGGATCTCGGCGGTCGGCACCGGCTGGCGCCTCGTCAGCTACGACGACCCGGCACACCGGTTCCTCGCCACCGCCGTGCGCACCCCCGACGGGCAAGGGTCCGGCCACTGAGACGGTGTCGGCAACGCGACGGTGCCGGGCATCCGCGCTGGTCATCGGCTGTTTCGGAGGTCCTTTGGCCTCGACATCGTCGACTATCGTCGCGAGGCAGCACCGGCCACCGCTCGGGTCCACGTCCGGCCGTTGCGCGACCCGTCGGTGTGACCGGCACCGACCGTCGCCGGCACCCGGCTCAGGGAGGCGGCCATGCAGCCATGTGAGCCGTACGGCGGCACGGCCGTCGACGCCAACGGGTTCTGCACCGGCTGTCCCGCGTACCGCGGGCTGCCCCAGCCGGAGCCTCCCGCAACGACAGCTCGGCCCTGCCGTGCACGACGCTGCGCTGTCCCTGGACCGCCGGCAGCAGCCGCGCCGCGGCCGAGTCGAGCAGCCGGCCGGCCGTGGCGTGGTCACCGGCCTCCGCGGCGGCGCGGGCGAACTCGGCCTGGACGCGGGCCTGGTACACCGGCTCGCGTGGATCCGGGAACGACCGCATCGCCGCATCCACGCCCCGGACCTCGGCCGACGCGGACGCGATCAGCGACAGGTGGTACGCCCGCATGTCGCCGCGCTGCCCGTCCATCCGGTGCTCCGCCTCGGCGATGAGCTTCTTGGCGTGCCGCCGGTCGCCGATGGCCGCGTAGGCCTGGGCGACCGTTGCCAGGCCCTTCGCCCGCAGGTCGGTCTCTGTCGAGGAGGCCGGCCGCCGCAGGACCTTCTCGGCGTCGCGCAACAGCTCGCGGGCGAGGCCGGCGTCTCCCAGCCGTGCCGCGGCGCGTGCGGCGACCGAGAGGTCGCGGGCGGTGAGCCAGTCGAGCCCGCCGTGCCCCACCACGTTGCGGGTCGCGTCCACCATGCGCCGGAGCCGCTCCCGGTCCCCGCCGGCCGCGGCGACCTCGGCCAGCCCGGCGTACGCCTGGATCGCCAGGCCGATGTGCGCGGCCAGGAACTCCGCCCGGCCCCAGTCGCCGCGCAGGGCCCACCCCACCGCCACCGCCGGCGGATATCCCAGGCTGCGGTCGGCGATGACCTCGATCAGCCGGTAGCTGCGCATCGCCAGGACGCACGCCTCGCGCAGTCCGCCGTCCATGGCAGTCACCGTAGCGTCACGGTGCGAGGCGTCGATGAAAACTGGGTCGCGCCCATGACACTGCCGTCGCTACCGTCGAACCACTGACGATGATCGACGGGGGTACGGGTGACGATCCAGACGCTGACCGGTGTTGCCTCGCAGCTGCTGCCGGAGACCAGCGGCATCGTGCTGCTCAACGGGTTCGACCGGCGCGGCCTGGTGGTCGTCACCCGCGACGGCGTCGACCGCACCGCGCGGTTCCAGCGACTCCAGCGACCGACGGGATGTGACGTCCGAGCCATGGGACGGCGCCGGCGGCACCGGGGCGGATGGCCGGCGCGGGTGTGGCCGATCCCCCGGGTGTCGGCGTGGCGGCTGGCTCGGCGGACCCGGTGACTGGCGCATCTTACCTACAGTTGTGCCCGATGTGCAGGTAGTGATTCTGGGGTGGTGGCGCGGGTAGCATCCGGGTATGAGAACCGCGCCCCACGCGGTCGACACGGGTGCCGAGATCCGGCAGATCGAGGACGCCGAGGGTTACATCGCCTCGATCTGCTTCAAGACCGGCCCACCCACGTCGATCGGCGTCGAACTCGAGCACATCGTCCACACCCCCGACCACCCCACCCGGCCACTGGACACCGCCGCGCTCGCCGCCGCGCTCGGCGGCCACGCCCCAGCGGCGCTCGACCCGGACGGCCCGCACGACCCGATGCGGCACGACGGCGTGCTGAGCATCGCCCCCGGCGGCCAGATCGGCCTCGCCGCCCGACCGCAGGGCTCCCTCGCCCGGCTCCATGCCACGGTCAACGCCGAGCTCGGCCAGCTCACCGACCTGATCACCCGCGGCGGCTTCGGCCTCGCCGGTGTCGGCATCGACCCGCACCACCCGCCGAGGCGGGTGCTCTCATCTCCCCGCTACCAGGCGATGGCCGCGTCCTTCGCGCGACGCAGCAGCGACGGTCGCACGATGATGTGCAGCACCGCCGGCCTGCGACCCAGCCTTGACGCGGGACCGCCCGGCGGCCTCGCGGACCGGTGGGCCGCCGTGCACGAGCTCGGCCCGACGCTGCTCGCCGTGTTCGCCAACTCCCCGGTGCACGCCGGCCGCGACACCGGCTGGGCCTCCACCCGGATGCGCACCTGGTATGGGATCGACCCGGGCCGGGCCGGCACCGTGCCGACCGGCCCCAACCCCGCGGAGGCGTGGGCGCGGTATGCGCTGCGGGCGCCCCTGCTCTGCGTCCGCCGCCCCACCGGCAGCTGGGCCGTGCGGCCGGGTGTCACGTTCGCCGACTGGATCACCGGTGCGCTGCCCGGACGCCCCACGTTCGACGACCTCGACTACCACCTCGGCACGCTGTTCCCGCTCGTGCGCCCACGGGGTCACCTGCAGGTCCGCTATCTGGACACCCAGCCGGGCGGCGAGTGGTTCGCGCCGGTCGCGGTGCTGGCGGCGCTGCTCGCCGACCGGGCCACGGTCGACACGGCCCGGGAGCTGTGCGCACCGGCCGCCGGCCGGTGGCTGGAGGCGGCCCGCTACGGCCTCACCGACGCCGTCGTCGCCCGGACCGCTCCGGCGGTGCTCGACCTGGCGTTGCGGGTGCTGGAGCGCGACGGGCTGCCCGAGCCGTTGCACGACGAGGTGGTCGACACCGTCGAGCAGCGGTTCCGTCAGGCGTGGCCGCACCTGCACCGTTCGTGACGGATGCCGCCGGCGTTCACGGCGGGCGGGCGCGTCTGCACCGTCCATGATGGACGCCGCCGGCGTCCAGCGCGGCTCGGTGAGCAGTTCGCGCCCGCACCGTCCATGATGGACGCACCGAACCCCGTGGACGCACAGCCCTTGGGTGCGGCCGACGCGCTGGACGCGGTGGATGCGCCGTCCGTGGGCGCCGCCGGTGCGCGGTCCGTGGTGAGCGCGCCCGACGCGGTGGACGCGCAAGACGCGGTGGACGCCGCCGGTGGTCAGAGGGCCGGAGGCGGTGGCTCGGGAAGCGGGTGCGCCCCCTGCGGGCGCAGCCCGTCGAACAGGATGCCGAGGTATCGCCGCCACAGGTCCGGTGACGCGCCGGGCGCGTAGCTCGCGACGTAGTTCGGCGCGCACATCAGCAGGATGACGTCGGTGCCGGTGACGTCCGTGCGCAATGCGCCGTGGGTGCGGGCCCGGTCGACCAGGTCGTGCACGGTCCGGTACATCTGCTCCCGCGCCTCGGCCACGGCGGCGTTGGTGTCGCCGGCCACGTGCAGGAACGACAGGTCCCGCTGCTGCCGCTGCTGCGCGGCGATGGTGAGGAACTCCAGCAGCGCGCCGCCCGGGTCGGCCGCGTCGCGCAGCCGGTCGCCGGCGGCAGTGAGCTCACCGACCCGGTCGAGCACGATCGCGGCGATCAGGTCGTCCTTCGTCGGGAAGTGGCGGAACACGGTGCCCTTGCCGACGCCGGCCCGGCGGGCGATGTCGGCCACGGACGCGTCCATGCCCCGCTCGGCGAACTCGTCCGCGGCCGCGGCCAGCAGCGCCGCCCGGTTGCGCACGGCGTCGGCGCGCGGCGGACGGGTGTCGGTCATGCCGCCATCGTACAAGTTGACCGCGCGGTCCGTTTATGGCTATGGTCGGCGAGACAACATGACCGCACGGTCCGTTTATGGAGGATGGTATGCAGGCAGTCGTCGTCAACAACTACGGCCCGCCGGAGGAGTACCTGGTGGGCGAGCTTCCGGCGCCGCGGCCGGGCCCGGGGCAGCTGCTGGTCCGGGTCGCTGCGGCGTCGATCAACCCGGGCGACATCGTGATCCCGAGCGGCAGGTTCCGCGACGTCGCGCCGCTGTCGTTCCCGCACGTGCCGGGCAACGACTTCGCCGGCACGGTCAGCGAGGTCGGACCCGGGGTGACCGGTTACGCCGCCGGCGACGAGGTGTTCGGCTACGCGGCGCCGCGGGCACTGCGGGCGATGCTCGGCCCGCGCCCGTCGATGAGCACCGGCTCCCTCGCCGAATACGTGGTCGTCGAGGCCGACACCCCGTTCGTGACGCACCGCCCGGCCGGCGTCACGGCCGAGCAGGCGGCCGCCCTCGCCACCGCCGGCCTGTCGGTCCGGGCGTTGCTGGCCACCGCCGACGTGCGGCCCGGCGAGACGGTCCTGGTCGTCGGCGCGACCGGCGGCGTCGGCACCACGCTCGTCCCCGTGCTCGCCGCCGCGGGTGCGACGGTCATCGCCACCGCGACGGCCGAGGACGCCGACCTGATCCGCGAGCTCGGCGCAACCGAGATCATCGGCTACGGCGACTATCCGGTCGACGTCGACGCCGCGTTCAACGTCACCCTGCCCAGCGACCAGCTGACCGGCGTGGCCAAGGCGGTGCGCCCCGGCGGGCGGCTGCTGACCATCACCTATCCCGTGCCGCAGCAGGACTGGATCGGCCGCGACGACGTCGACCTGCGGTTCGTCCTGGACATGGAGGGCGCCCTGGGCGGGATGCGTGAGGTCGCCGAGCTCGCCGCCGGTGGCAGCCTGCGGGCCACGATCGGCCGACGGTACGCCCTCGACCAGGCCGCGCAGGCATGCCTCGACTTCGACCGCCGGCACACCACCGGCAAGCTCGTCGTCGTCGCGTGACCGGTTACTCCTTCGGCTTGGCGACCACCCATTTCATGCCCCAGTTGTACGCCAGGTCGACGGCCTCGTTCCGGAACTGGTTGGGCGCCTGGACGATGAATCGCGACTCGCGCCGCACGACGAGCTCGCCGTTGACGTTCTCGATGAGGAACAGGGCCGCGGCCCGCGACTGGACCGTGCACTCGTCGAGGCGCATCTCGATCGGGGCGCCGTGCTGCGGATACAGCGTGGCGACTGCGTCGAGGCCGGCGAACGACTCGGCACCGTCGTAGATGCTGGCGTAGATGAGGATCCGGCGGAAGTCGGCGGTGTGGTCGAGGTTGATCGTCAGGTTCTCGCCCGACTCCGACGCTCCGGTGCGGTCATCGCCGTCGAGCAGGATGTACGGTGGCTGGTGCAGCGCGCCGAAGTTGTTCTCGATCGGGTGCACGATGCCCTTGCGCCCGTCGGTGAGCTCCCACAGGCAGCACAGGTCGAGGTCGAGGTCCGGCAACTGGGCGGCCTTCGACTTGCCGAACAGGCCGCGCTTCGCCATGGAGCGCATGGTCCAGTTGAGGTTCACCCGCAGCGCCCCGGAACCGCCGCCCTGCTTGGCGAGCGAGACCGTCGGCGCCTGCTTGGTGAGCGTGACCTTGGTCAGCCGCACCGGAGCGGCGGCGACCGGGGGAGCGACGGGCGGTGCGACGGGCGGCGCGACCGGGGGAGCGACGGGCGGCGCGACCGGAGGAGCGACCGGCGGCGGGGCGGTCGGCGGTGGGTACGTCCCCGGCAGCGCGACCTGCTGCGGCTGCCCGTTCGGCCCGGTCACGGTCACCGACGGCCAGCCCCCAGTGGCGGGCGCGGGTGCGGGTGCGGGTGTGGGCGCTGCGGGCGCGGGGGCCGGTGCGTCGTCGACGGAGATGCCGAAGTCGCGGGCCAGTCCGGCCAGGCCCGAGTCGTACCCCTGCCCGACGGCCCGGAACTTCCACGCGCCGGCCCGCCGGTACAACTCGCCGAAGATGAACGCCGTCTCCGTTGTCGCGCCAGGACTGTCGAACCTCGCCACCTCCGCGCCCGACACCGCGTCGAGCAGGCGGATGTGCAGCTCCGGCACCGCCCCGAACGTCCCGCCGTCCGCGGACGCGGCCAGGATGATCCGCTCCACCGCCGGCTCGACCCGGGCGAGATCCACCAACAGGGTGTCGGTCACCGGGCCGCCGGCACCGCCGGTCTTGCCCTCGTGCCGCACCGCACCACCCGGATGCTGCGGCTGGTTGTAGAACACGAAGTCGTCGTCGTTGCGGACCTTGTTGTTCACCAGCAGCAACGCCGACCCGTCCGCGTCCGGCACCCCGGCGCCACCGCGCCAGCCCAGCACCGCCCGGACCGAGGTCGCCAGCACCGGCAGGTTCGCACCCTTGAGCATCGACATTGGACCATCCTCCCCGTCAGAGGACCACCATACGACGGACACCGGACCAGGTGGCACACCGCCACCCACCGGCACCCGCCGCCACCAGGCCCGGATCGCCGGCGGCCGGTGGTGCGGTAGATGCGGGCCGGAGTGGGCAGTGCAGGCGCTGCCCGTTCGGCACCATGGAGGAGCTGACATGGAAGATCTGAAGCTCGAGATCGTCGTCCTGCCGGTCTCGGACGTCGACCGTACCAAGGAGTTCTTCAACCGGATCGGCTTCCGGGAGAACGCCGACTTCTCCGGCGAGGGTGGGTTCCGGGTCGTTCAGGTCACCCCGCCCGGCTCGACCGCGTCCATCATCTTCGGCAGCCGGGTCACCGACGCGGCCCCGGGCTCCGTGCGCGGCGTGTACCTGGTCGTCGACGACGTCGTCAGGGCCCAGAAGGACCTCGCGACCCGGGGTGTGGACGTGAGCGAGGTGTTCCACGACGCCGGAGGGGTGTTCCACCACGCCGGCACCGAAGGGCGGCTGCCCGGGCCCGACCCGGAGCGGCAGTCGTACGCGTCGTTCGCGACGTTCACCGACCCGGACGGCAACACGTTCGTGCTGCAGGAGGTGACCCGGCGGCTGCCGGGGCGGGTCGAGCACGCGATCTACCGTTCGACGGCCGAGCTCGAACACGCCCTGCGGGAGGCGGCGGCGGCACACGGCCGGCACGAGCAGGAGATCGGCCGCGAGGATCCGGACTGGCCGACCTGGTACGCCGCGTACATGGCGAAGGCGGCCGGGCTCGGCGCCTGACGGCCCGGCCGGTCTTGGCAGGCCCCGGTTCACCCGTCGGTTGGGCCGGCTCATCCGGTGCGCTGGCCGGCGGCCCGGTTCATCCGTCGCGCAGAGCGGCGGCGAGCTCGCGGCGTGAGGTGATGCCGAGCTTGGCGAAGACCTTGCGCAGGTGCCATTCGACCGTGCGCGGGCTCAGGAACAGCGCGGCGCCGATCTCCGGGTTGGTCTGCCCCGCGACCGCCAGCCGGGCGATCTGCGTCTCCTGCGCCGTGAGCTCGTCCGACGGGCCGTCGGACCGCTTGCGGACCGTCTCGCCGGTCGCGGCCAGCTCCCGCGCGCTCCGCCCGGCGAACGCGCCGGCGCCCATGCCGGCCAGGGCGTCGTGCGCGGCGCGCAGCTCGGCACGGGCGTCGGCGCGGCGTCCCTCACGGCGCAGCCATTCGCCGTGCAGCAGCCGGGCCCGGGCCGTGAGCAGGCCGAGGCCAGCCGCGTCGCACCGCGCGACGGCCTCCAGATAGTGCGCCTCGGCCCGTCCCGGCGCGGCGGTCAGCGCGTCGGCGAGCGCGAGGACGCCGAGGCTCCAGTCGGTCCCGGCGGCCGTGGCCAGTTCGGCGAGCCGGTCCCGGGCGCCGGTGGCGACGGTGGGTTCGCCCGCTCGCACCGCGGCCTCCACCAGCTCGGGAAGCACCCTCCCGGCCAGGGCCAGCTCCGCGCCGTCGGCCGCCTGCCGGGCGGCGTGCAGGGCGGCCGGGGCGTTGCCGGTGCCGTTGTGCAGCACGGCCTTGGCCAGCCAGGCCTGCCCGAGCAGGATGCCCTCGCCGCGCGCCTCGGCGTCGGCGACCGCGTCCTCGATGCGCCGCAACGCCTCGGGTTCGGGATCGCGGTACGCGGCGAGCGTGAGCGACGCCTCCGGCGGCAGCGGTCTCCCGATGGCCGACGCGAGGGCCTCACCCTCGGCGAGCACGTCGGCCGCGTCGGCGAACCGGCCCATCAGCACCAGCGTGCCGGCGTGGAAGGTGAGCGCCGCGGGCAGCAGCGACAGCGCACCGGCCGCCCGGGCGAAGCCGACCGCCTGAGCGCTGAGCCGGTGGGCGGTGCCGGCCTGGAACACCTCGTGCGCCGCGGGCGCGGCCAGCCACAGCAGGTCCAGGTCACGGGTCGGGTCGATCGCGTCCAGGGCCAGCCGGAGTTCCGGAACGGCCGGGCCGGGTCCGTCCAGCGCCCAGGCCACCAGCCCGGTGAGCAGCCGCCCCGTGGCGTCGTCCCCGGCCGGCACGCCCCGCGCCGCCTCCGCCGCCCGGCGCAGGTCATCGCCGCCGAGCCGGCCGGCGTGCACGGCCGCGCCGACCGCCGCCAGGTACGTCTCCCGCGCCGCCCCCGAGTCCAGGTCCTCGAGCCGGCGGGCGACGGCCAGCAGCGGCGGCCCGGCCGCGCGGCCGGGGTTGAGCGCGAGCGCGGCCTGTGCGCGCAGCCGCTCCGCCCCGGCCTGCTGCAACGGGTCCAGCGGCCCGAGCTCCGCGGCGGACACCAGGTCGGGCACGAGCGCGGCCGCGCCCGCGTCGAGCCGGGCCTTCGCCGCGGCCAGCAGCACCGCGGAACGGTGCTTCGGGTCGCGGGTCAGCTCGGCGGCGCGTTCGAGGAACGCCGCGGCCGCCGCCCGGCCACCGCGGGCGAGCGCGCGGTCGGCGGAACGTTCGAGCTCGCCGGCCACGTCCTCGTCGGCGTCGGCGGCGGCGTGCGCACGGTGCCACGCGCGCCGGTCGGGGTCGAGGTCCGGGTCGGTGACGTCGGCCAGGGCGCGGTGCACGTCACGCAGCGTCGCCGGGTCCGCGGCCCGCCAGGCGGCGGAGCGGACGAGGGGGTGGCGGAACCGCACCAGCGCGCCGATGTCGACCAGACCGGCCGCCTGCGCCGGGGCGGCCGCGTCCATGCCGACGCCGAGCCGTCCGGCGGCCCGCCACAGCAGGGCCACGTCACCGACCGGTTCGACGGCGGCGGCGAGCAGCAACAGGCGGGTGTCCGCCGGCAGCGCGGCGATGCGCCGCCGGAACCCATCCTCGACCTGACCGGCCAGCGGCCCCGTCCCGAACGCCGCCCCGGGTCCCTGACCGGCCGGCGGTGTCGCTACGGACGACGCTGTGCCTGGCGGTGTCGCGCCGGACACCGCACCGCCCGCGCCAGGTTCCTGACCGGTCGGTGGTGTTGTGCCGACTGCCGCGGCGGACGCGCCGAGATCCTGACCAGCCGGCGGTGCCGTGCCGGCCGCCGGTGTCGCGCCGGACAACGGACCGCCCTGGTCAGCCGTGCCGCGTCCCTGACCCGCACCCGGCGCCGCACCGGACGCCGTGGCAGCCGGCGGTGCCGGGGCAAACAGCGCGCCGAGCGTCTCGCCGGCCGGTGGTGGCAGGCCGGGGGAGCCGAAGCCGAATGCCAGCTCCGCCGGCGTCGAACTGCGGGGCAGCTCCAGCAGGGCCAGCGGGTTGCCGTGGGTCTCCGCGACGATCCGGTCCCGGATGCGGTCGTCGACCGGCCCCGGCAGCACCGAGTCCAGCAACGCCCGCGCGTCCGCGGCGGGCAGCCCGTCGACCCGGAGCTCCGGCAGGCCGGCCAGGAACCGGTCGCCGCCCGGGCTGCGGGCGGCGAACACCAGGGCCACGGACTCCGCGTCGACGCGCCGGGCGACGAACGTGAGGATCACCTCGGACATCCGGTCGAGCCACTGCACGTCGTCCACGACGCACACCAGCGGCCGTTCCGCCGCGGCCTCGGCCAGCAGGCCGAGGACGGCGAGCCCGACCAGCAGCGCCTCCGGCGGATCCCCGGCGCTGAGCCCGAGCCCGGTGGCGAGCGCGGCGCGCTGCGGCTCCGGCAGTGCGCCGAGGTGACCGAGCAGCGGCGCGCACAGCTGCTGCAGCGCCGAATACGCGATCTCGGTCTCCGGCTCGACCCCGGCGGCCCGGGCGACGCGGACGGTGGAGGAGGCGCTGGTCAGGTGCTCCAGCAGGGCGCTCTTGCCGATCCCGGCGTCGCCGCGCAGGACCAGGACCCGGCTGTGCCCGGCCCGCACGTCGCGCAGCAGCCGATCGAGCGTCGCCCGCTCGCGCCGCCGGCCGCGCAGCTCAGGCCGGTTTGTGTTCCCCCGCACGTTGTCCTCCTGCGCGGCGAGCCTACACCGGGCAACGGCGTGGGTGCCTCGAACCCGACGCTCGGTGGTCCGCGCTTCCCGGACTGCGGGAACAGCCACACAACCGTGCGAAGCTCCGCCGGCGAGGAAGCCGGATCCCGGCAGTTGCGCGTGGCTACCCGGTGAGGCGGGCGGTCAGGTCCGCGGCGCCGTCACCCGACACGCGGGGCAGCGCGGTCAGCCGCCCGCACGCCAGGAGCAGCAGCGCGCCGATCGGGGCCTGGATCTCGGGCCCGGTCCCGGCCGACCAGGTGACGTCCGTGGCGACCAGCCGGAACCCGGCCAGCTTGCGGGCCGACGGCAGCGGCGGCGGCCACCGCATCGACAGCACCCGCGTGGTCGCGACCGCCGCGGCGTCCGGCGCGAGGTCGAAGGGCCGGCCGAGCGGGACGGCGATGTCCTGGCTGTGCACCAGGATGTCGATCAGCGCCTCCAGCTGCGTGACGCCGATGTTGTGTCGTCTGTTTCCGTTGGTACGGCGAAGCTCCGCCACGATCCCGCCGGTGCCGAGCGTGGCAGCGCGGGCGCGGGCGGCGTGCTGCGTGGCGCGGTCCATGTTGCCGCGCCAGTGCCGCATGACGCCGAGCGCGTCGCGGAAGCCGAGCTGCTGCATCGTCAGGTGCGCGGCGACGTCGCGCACCGTCCAGCCCTCGCACAGCGACGGCTGTCGCCACTCGTCGTCGGACAGGGTCTCCAGCAGGTCGGTCACTGCGGCCCGCTGGGTGTGGATCGCGGACCAGATCTGGTCGTCGTTCATGGTGCCGGAACCTCCGCGGTGCGGGGACGGATGACGGTGGTGACGAGCGCGGTGATCTGGGCGGTCGGGTCGAACGCCGGGTCGGGCACGGCGAGCTGGTGCAGGACGAGGCCGGTCCAGTGGTTCATGATGATCGGCGCGTCGCGGCCGGGGTCGGTGGAGCCGGCGGTGCGCATCCAATTCAGGAAGTACGCGTTGACCCGGCCGCCGGTGGCCAGCAGCTGCGCGCGCAGCGCGGGTTGGATGCCGGCCTGGACGAGGATGGCGTAGCGGGACAGGGTCAGGGTGCGGTGCGTGCTGGTCGCCTCGTGCGCGAGCGCCGTGAGGGCCTGTGCGAACTCCTGCGGGGTGGTTGGTGCCAGTCGCGTCGCGAGGTCCTCCCAGATGGCGCGTTCGCGGGCGGCGAAGCGTTCGACCACCGCGTCGAGGAGTGCGTCGCGGGTGCGGAAATGGTTGGACGTGGAGCCGGCCGGCAGTTCCGCGGCGGTGTCCACGGCGCGGTGCGTGAGCGCGTGGATGCCGCGCTCGCCGAGCACGGTGATCGCGGCGTCCAGCAGTGTCTCGCGTCGGTTCGCCATACCCCGATACTACGATAGTAGTGCCATTCACTGCAATCGTAGTGACCCTTGAACTGTCCGGGCGCTTCTGGCACGCTCGGCATCGATGTGAGCGCTAACGCATCAAGCCAGGAGTCCGCCGCTCCGCAACGTCACACCTGCCGCCGCTTCGTGTGAGCGTTAACACAAGCCTGAGAGGACCCACACCCCATGGCTCAACCCAGCGTCAGCCGCCGCCGGCTGCTGCAGACCACCGGCGCCGTCGCCGTCGCCTCCGCCACCGCGCCCCTGCTCGGCGGCGCGACCGCCGCCTCCGCCGTCGTGGCCCCGGCGCGCGCCGACATTGGCGTGTCCGCATACGCGTTCGACCTCGGGCAGGTGCAGCTGAGCACCGGCCGCTGGCTGGACAACCAGAACCGGACCCTGGCCTACCTGCGCTTCGTCGACGTCAACCGGCTGCTCTACAACTTCCGGGCCAACCACCGGCTGTCCACGAACGGCGCCGCCGCGACCGGCGGCTGGGACGCACCCAACTTCCCGTTCCGCACCCACATGCAGGGCCACCTGCTGACCGCGTGGGCCCAGGCCTACGCCGTGCTCGGCGACACCACCTGCCGGGACAAGGCCGCCGCCATGGTCGCCGGGCTGGCCGCCTGCCAGGCCAACAACGCCGCCGCCGGCTTCAGCACGGGCTACCTGTCCGGCTTCCCGGAGTCCGACTTCACCGCCCTGGAGGGCGGCACCCTCAGCAACGGCAACGTCCCCTGGTACTGCATCCACAAGACCCTGGCCGGCCTGCTGGACGTGTGGCGGCTCATCGGCAGCACCCAGGCCCGCGACGTGCTGCTCGCCCTCGCCGGCTGGGTCGACTGGCGCACCGGCCGGCTCAGCGCCAGCCAGCAGCAGACCACGCTCAACGTCGAGTTCGGCGGCATGAACGCCGTGCTGACCGACCTGTACCAGCAGACCGGCGACAGCCGCTGGCTCACCGCCGCGCAGCGCTTCGACCACGCGGCCGTGTTCAACCCCCTCGCGTCCAACTCCGACCAGCTCAACGGGTTGCACGCCAACACCCAGGTGCCGAAGTGGATCGGTGCGGCCCGCGAATACAAGGCGACCGGCACCACCCGCTACCGCGACATCGCCGCGAACGCCTGGAGCATCACCACCGCCGCGCACACGTACGTCATCGGCGGCAACAGCCAGGCAGAGCACTTCCGGGCGGCCAACGCGATCGCCGCGTACCTGACCAACGACACGTGCGAGCAGTGCAACACGTACAACATGCTGAAACTGACGCGCGAGCTGTGGCTGCTGGACCCGAACAACGCCGCCTACTTCGACTTCTACGAGTGGGCCCTGCTCAACCACCTCATCGGCGCGCAGAACCCGGCCGACAGCCACGGCCACGTCACCTACTTCACGCCGCTGAAGCCGGGCGGCCGGCGCGGCGTCGGCCCGGCGTGGGGCGGCGGCACCTGGAGCACCGACTACGACAGTTTCTGGTGCTGCCAGGGCACCGGCGTGGAGACCAACACGAAGCTGATGGACTCCATCTACTTCTACAACGGCACCACGCTGACCGTGAACCTGTTCGCGCCGTCGGTGCTGACCTGGTCGCAGCGCGGGATCACGGTCACGCAGAGCACCACGTTCCCGGTCAGCGACACCACCACGCTGCAGGTGACCGGCAGCGTCGGCGGCTCCTGGACCATGCGCATCCGCATCCCCGGGTGGACCACCGGCGCGACCGTCAGCGTCAACGGCACCGTGCAGAGCATCACGACCACCCCCGGGACGTACGCGACCCTGACCCGCTCCTGGACCTCCGGCGACACCGTCACCGTCCGGCTGCCCATGCAGGTCGCCGTGCGGCCCGCCAACGACAACGCCAACGTCGTCGCCGTCACCTACGGCCCGGTCGTCCTGGCCGGCAACTACGGCAACACGACCCTGTCCGCGCTGCCGGCGCTGACCACGTCATCGGTCACCAGGACCGGCTCGGGCTCGCTGGCCTTCACCGCCACCGCCGGCGGCACCACGGTCGCCCTCAACCCGTTCCAGGACGCGCACGGCTACAACTACACCGTCTACTGGAGCGCCAACGGCCAGGGCGGCGGCACCGGCGTCGCCAACTACCGGCTCGTCAACGCGGCCAGCGGCCTCGTCCTCGGCGTGCAGGACATGTCGACCGCCGACGGCGGCCTGGCGTTGCAGTGGACCGACAGCGGCACCGCCGACCACAACTGGGAGCTCGTCGTCGACGGCACCGCGGTCCGGCTGCGCAACCTCAACTCCGGCAAGGTCCTCGGCGTGCAGAACATGTCGACCGCCGACAACGCCGTGGTCCTGCAGTGGACCGACAACGGCACCGCCGACCACCGCTGGACCCTCGTCGACAACGGCGACGGCGGCCACAAGATCCGCAACGTCAACAGTGGCAAGCTCCTCGCCATCCAGGGCGGCTCCACCGCCAACGGCGCGCAGGCGGTCCAGGCACCCGACGACGGCACCACCGACAACCTGTGGCGCTTCGTGCCCAACGGCACGCGACGCATCCAGAACCTCGGCAGCGGCCTCGTCCTCGGCGTGACGAACATGTCCACCGCCAGCGGCGCCCTGGTCCTGCAGTGGGGCGACACCGGCACCGCCGACCACCTGTGGACCGCCGTCGTGGACACCGGCGGCTACCTCCGGCTGCGCAACGCCAACAGCGGCCTGGTCCTCGGCGTCGAGAACGCCGGCACCGCCAACGGCGCCCGCGCCGTGCAACTGCCCGACACCTCCGCCGCCGATCGGCGCTGGCGGCTGCGGGCCGGGGCGAACGGCTACTTCCGCATCCAGTCCGCGAACGGCGGGCGGGTCCTCGGCGTCAACGGTGCCTCCACCGCCCAGGGCGCCCAGGTCCTCATCTGGGACGACAACGGCACCAACGACCACCTCTGGCGATTCGTGTAGGTGGGGTTTGCGATTCGCGCGGGTCGGGACGTATCTCCGCGAACCGCAACCCCCGGTACTTGGAGGCATCAGATGACCGTCGGCGGCATCATCTCCGCGATCGTCGTGGGCTTGATCATCGGCGCGCTGGGGCGCCTGGTCGTGCCCGGCAAGCAGAACATTCCGATCTGGCTGACCATCGTCATCGGCATCGTCGCCGCGCTGATCGGCACCGCCATCGCCCGCGGGGCCGGCTGGGCCGACACCGACGGCGTGGACTGGATCGAGATCGCCATCCAGGTCGTCCTTGCCGCGATCGGCGTCTGGGGGGTCGCGGGCTTCTACGGCCGTCGCAGGGTGTAACGGCCATTCACCGACGTCACGATGCAGCGGCGGCGCGGGCCATTCGGCCCGCGCCGCCGCCGTGACTCGTAGGGTGGACGGCGGACCGGACTGGGACGCGTCGGAGGACGGCGGCGTCACCTGGCGCAAGGACTTCGACCTGATCTTCGACCGGGCCACGGACGCCTGAGCAATCGCGCCGGATCCGATGGAACCGATCGGCTGACATCCACGTGTAACCGGATATGGACGCGAACGTGTCACACGTTCGGTCCCGCGGTGTCCGGCCCCTGCGCGCGTTCGGCGACGCGGCCCGGCGCGGTCGTCGTGTTCGCCGAAGACGCGGAGCTGCGCGGCGACGACGCCCTGGTGCCGTTCGGGTTCGCCGGCGACGGCCGGGTGCTGCGGGTCGTGCCGGCGCCGAACGGCGGTGTCGCGGCCCTGGTCCGCCGCCCGCGGCCGGGCGGTGCGGCCTGTGCGGGCGAGACCGAGCTGCGGCTGGAGACCTTCGCCGCCGACGGCGCCCCGGGGCTGTCCCGGGAGGTCGGCGGCGAGTGCCACCCCGTCGAGCTGATCGGCGTCGACTACTTCCGCGCCTTCCTCCGCCGGGGCAACGCCGTCATGGCGCACACGCTCGCCGACGGGTCGGAGACGAAGGTGACCGACGTCGCCATCGACCTGGGCTTCACCGCCAGGCCCAGCGGCGCCGGGCTGGTCGCCCAGCTGGACCACGGTCGCGTGCTGTTCAGTGACGCCGCGACCTGCGAGGGCACGCCGAGGGTCGCCGTCTACGACGTGCCCACCGGCCGGACGACGACCGTCGCGCCGCCGACGCCGTGCGACAGCCACACCGTCGTGCGGTTGTCGCCGGACGGCCGCCTCCTCGCCGTCGCCTACCCGCGGGCGGGCCACCTCGTCATCGACGTCATCGACGTCGCGTCCGGGCGGTTGCGCCACCGGGCGGACGTCGGTGCCGCCGCCAATCCCGTCGCCGTCGCCTGGCACTCCGACCAGGCGCTGCGACTGGCCTGGTATCCGGCACCGACGTCGGGAAAGGCGCTGCTCGAGGACGTGCTGCGGGTCTCCGTCACGACGCTTCGGTGACCCTCCGCGCCAGGCGCCGTTCGGCCAGTGCGGCGAGCAGCACGGCACCGTCGTACAGGACGTCGTCGTCGAAGACCACGCGCGGCGAGTGGTTGTGGTGCACCACCGGCTGGTCGTCGCCGCCCGCGGCGCCGAGGAAGAGATAGGCGCCCGGCACCCGCTGCAACACGAGGGAGAAGTCCTCCGAGCCAGGGTCGGGGTGCTCCATGTGGTGGAACCGATCGGTGCCGAAGAGGCCGGTGACGGTGTCGGCGACGAACGCGAACTCGGCGTCGTCGTTCACGGTCACCGGGTATTCGGTCTCGAAACGTACGTCGGCGTGCAGCCCGTGTGCGGCCGCGATGCCCTCGCACAGCCGGACCGAGTCCTCGGCGATCTGCTTCGCGGCGTCGGCGCTGAAGGTGCGCACGGTGGCCTCGAAGACCGCCTCGTCGGGGATGACGTTGCGCAAGGTGCCCGCGTGGAAGGCGCCGACCGTCACGACCACCGGCTCGAACGGGCTGAACCGGCGCCCGACCATCGTCTGCAGCGCCAGCACCATCTCGCAGGCGGCCGGGATCGGGTCGCGGGCGTCGTGCGGCGCCGAACCGTGCCCGCCCGCGCCGACGACCCGCACGAACAGCCCCGCAGCGGCGGACATCAGCGGCCCGGGCCGGCCCGCGAAGACGCCCCGCGGGAAGTCGGTCACCACATGCAGCCCGTAGGCGGCGTCGGCCGGCCGCCCGGCGGCCTCCAGCACCCCCTCGTCGATCATCAACCCGGCGCCGTTGTGCCCCTCCTCGCCCGGCTGGAACATGAACACGACGTCGCCGGCGAGCTCCTCGCGCCGCGCGGCGAGCAGGTGCGCCGCCCCGACCAGACCGGCGGTGTGCAGGTCATGACCGCAGGCGTGCATGACGCCGGGGACCGCGGACGCGAACGGCACGTCGGCCAGCTCGGCGACCGGCAGGGCATCCATGTCACCGCGCAGGAGCACCACCGGCCCGGGCCGCCCGCCGCGCAGCACCGCCGTGACCGACGACAGCGCGGTCCCGGTGCTCACCTCCAGCGGTAGGCCCTCCAGCGCCGCGAGGACCCGCCGCTGGGTGTGCGGCAGGTCCAAGCCGATCTCGGGGTGGCGGTGCAGGTCGCGGCGCAGCTCGATGAGGTCTTCACGCAGTCCCATCCCTGAGACGGTACCGCCCGGGCCCGCGTCCATCAGGACATCCGTTTCCGTCTGTCCCGCGCAGGGTAACCGCGTGCACACGCGACGGACGATCGGAGCACGACCGGTGACCGAACCAGGCACGCCCAGCACGCCCCGCAGCCGGTGGTACCCGAGCCGGCTGCTGCAGTGGTACGCCCGAGCCGTCGTCGCGCTGCGCTGGCTGATCGTCGCGTTCTGGGTGGCCGCGGTCGCTGCGACGGTCGCCTGGTTCCCGGCGTACGGCACCGGCGGCAACGACCTGGAGCAGCTGATCGCGGTGGACAACCCAGCGGTCCGCAGCGAGCTGCAGTCCCTCGACAAGTTCGGGTTCCCCGTGCTGAGCCGGGTCGCCGTGGTGCAGCGCAACCCGGCCGGGCTGTCGACCGCGACGCAGACGAAGGCGGTCGCGCGGGCCAAGGCGGTCACCGACGGCGCCTACCCGGACGCCAAGCCGATCGTCGCCGCGGTGCCGGTCATGAACACCCTCGGGCTGTTCCCCGGCTCCGCCGAGGACGGCACGACCATCGTGACGTTGCTGTTCACCGACCCGAGCGTGACGTTCGCCGGCCAGCACGAGGCGGCCGAACAGTTCGTGGCGAACCACTTCGACGCCGACGACGGCGTGGTCGGCATCACCGGATCCGTGCCGGCCCGGGTCGAGCAGACCCGCATCGTGCTGTCGTCCCTGCCGAGGCTCGAAATCATCACCGTCATCGCGGTGTTCCTGATCATCGCGTTCGTGTTCCGCTCGTTCGTCGCGCCGGTCCTGGCCCTCGCGGTCGCCGGCGTCGCGATCATCCTCACGCTGCACATCGGCGGCGCGGCCGCGGTCCGGCTGGGGGTGCCGGTCCCGCAGGAGACCCAGCCGCTCCTGGTCGCGCTGCTGCTCGGGGTCGTGACCGACTATGTGGTCTTCTATTTCTCCGCGGTGCGGACACAGCTGGCCGAAGGCGCGTCCCGGCTCGACGCGGCCCGGCAGGCCACCGCCCGGTTCACCCCGATCATCGCGACCGCCGGGGCGACCGCCGCCGCCGGCACCGGCGCGCTGCTCGTCGCCGACTCACCGGCGTTCCGGGCGTTCGGGCCGGGCATGGCCCTCGCGATCCTCATCGGCATGCTCGTCGCGATCACCCTGGTGCCGGCGCTGCTGGCGATCGTCGGCTCCGCCGCGTTCTGGGCCCCGTTCCGCCGGCGGACCCGCGTCGCCGCCGCCGCGCTGCCGGAACGCCCCCGCAAGGGCTGGTCGTGGCTGCTCACCCGCCGCTGGTTCGCCGCGCCGATGCTGCTGCTGTGCGTCGCCGCCCTGCTCACCATGGCCGCCCCGGCGCTGCACATGCGGCTCGGCCTCTCGTTCGTCGAGGCACTGCCGACGAACCACCCGGCCCGCCAGGCGGCCACCCAGGCGGAGACCGGTTTCGCGGACGGCATCCTGTCACCCACCGAGCTGCTGGTGCAGGGCACCGGCGTCGCCGACCGGGCCACCGAACTGGCCGCCCTGCAACAGGCGCTCACCCAGGTGCCGGGGGTCGCCGGCGTCCTCGGACCCGCCACCGGCGAACTCCCACCGGGCTTCAACCTGTTCCGGGCCGAGGACGGCACCGCCGTGCGGTTCCTGCTGGTCCTGTCCGACGAACCACTCGGCGCCACCGCCGTGCAGACCCTGACCCGGCTGGACCGCGACCTGCCCGGCCTGCTGCGCACCGCCGGCCTCGACGGCACCCAGGCCAGCATGGGCGGCGACACCGCCGTCGCCAAGGTCATCGTCGACCAGACGATCCACGACCTCGGCCGTATCGCCGTCGCGGCCCTCATCGCCAACCTCGTGTTCCTGATGCTGTTCCTGCGCGCGCTCATCGCCCCGCTCGGCCTGCTCGCCTGCAGCGTCCTGGCCATCGGCGCCACCCTTGGCCTGACGACCTGGCTCTTCCAGGACGTCTACCACGCCGACGGGCTCACCTTCTACGTCCCGTTCGCGGCGGCCGTCCTGCTGGTGGCACTCGGCTCGGACTACAACATCTTCGGCATCGGACCGGCCTGGCGCGAGGCCCGCGGCCGCCCGTTGCGCGAGGCGCTCGCGATCACGCTGCCACAGTCGGCACACGCCATCCGTACCGCGGCCATCACCCTCGCGGTGAGCCTCGGCCTGCTCGCCCTCGTGCCGTTGCGACCCTTCCGGGAACTCGCGTTCGCCCTGGCGGTCGGCATCCTCATCGACGCCTTCATCGTGCGCTCCCTACTGGCCCCGATGCTGCTGTCCATGCTGGGCCGCGCGGTCGAACCCGCGTCCGCCACCGAACAGCCGCCCGTCGTCCCCGCGGCGCGGGCACCGGAGCCCGCGGTCCTGTCGACGGAGGCGCCGCCCGAACGGGCCTGAGCGGGGTCGCGGGCGCTCGGGTCGGCGCGGTACCGTCACCGGGTCGACCGATGTGCGACTAGGGTTCCGCCGGGCAGCTTCCCGGGGCTGGTCCGAGCGTCGTGACTGCGATAGCTGCAGACACCTTGAAGGACAAAATCCTGGGGGGTTACGTCGGCACGGTTTTTTCGTGCCCACGTGAGCCTCGAGGTGCTGCCATGCCTGCCGTGCTGTCCGTCCTGCTGTCCCGCCGCGCGTTCCCCGTCGCCTGCAGTTCCCTGATCGCCAGGCTGCCCAAGGGCATCACACCGCTGGCGGTCGTCATCCTCATCCACCAGACGACCGGCTCCTACGCGATCGCCGGGGCCATCGCCGCCGGGACCGCGTTCGGCGACGCCCTGACCACGCCGGTCCAGGGCCGCCTGCTCGACCGGTTCGGCCGCGGCGCGATCCTGATCCCGTCGGCCGTGGTGTACGCGGTCGCGCTGGCCCTGCTGCCCCTGCTGGCGCTGCGCCACGCGCCGGCCGCCGCCCTGTTCGCCTGCGCCCTGCTCGCCGGCTCGGGGTTCCCACCGATCTCCGGCAGCATGAAGGCGCTGTGGCCACGGCTCGTCACGGACAGCGCAGCCGTCGGCACCGCGTACGCCGCCGAATCCCTGATCCAGCAGATCCTGCTGCTGATCGCGCCATTGCTGGCCAGCGCGCTGATCGCCTGGTTCGCGCCGGCCGCCGCCCTGTGGGCCGCGGCGGCCGCGACCCTGCTCGGCACGGTGTCGTTCGTGGCCTTCGCCGCCCGCGTCGACGCGGGCACGGCACCGGGGGCGCACCGCTCCGGCAGCGCCCTGCGGGTGCCGGCCATCCGGGTGCTGGTCGGCGCAACCCTGGTGCAGGGCCTGATCTTCGGCGCCCTTCCCGTCGTGCTGTCCGGCCTGGCCGCGCACGCCGGAGCACCCGACGTCGCCGGGCTGCTGCTGGCCGCCTGGATCTGCGGTGGCGTGCTCGGCAGCTTCCGCGCCTCCCGGGCCGCGTTTCCGTCAGCCCTGGCCCGGCTCGCCGCCGCGCTGGCGGCACCGGCGGTCGTGGCGGCGGCCACCGGTGGCCGGCTCGTGCCGGTGGCGCTCGCGTTCGGCGTGGCCGGCCTGTTCCTCACCCCGGTCGCCGCCGCCAGCTACGTCATCGTCGACGACACCGCCCCGCCCGGGCGCCGCACCGAGGCGTTCACCTGGCTGTCGACCGCCCTGGCGGTCGGCGGCTCGGCCGGTTCGGCGCTCGCGGGGGCGAGCATCGACGGGCTCGGCATCCTGCCCGCGGTGTTCCTGCCCACGGCCGCCGCGGGCCTCGCGACCCTGGTCGCCACCCGTCTCAGGAGGTGGGGCCGGGGGCCCGCACACCGTGAAGAAGCAGCGTGATCAGGCGGGTCGCGAGCGCGCGCTGCCCCTCCTCGCCGGCGATCATGGTCACGCCGCCGAGCGCCATCAGCACGTCGTTGGCGTCG
This sequence comes from Dactylosporangium cerinum, assembly GCF_042653625.1. Taxonomy (NCBI): domain Bacteria; kingdom Bacillati; phylum Actinomycetota; class Actinomycetes; order Micromonosporales; family Micromonosporaceae; genus Dactylosporangium; species Dactylosporangium cerinum. The sequence continues at coordinate 226,013 of NZ_JBHSIU010000011.1, forward strand.
ACGCCGGGCCGGATCGCGCCGGCGGCCGCGCCGGCGTCGAGGAGCGTGGCGATCGCGGCGCGCAGCCGGGCGCGGGTGTGCAGGCGGTCCGCCTCGGACAGCAGCACCGGCCGCAGCAGGTCGGCCATGCCGTGCTTGGCGGCCATGAAGTCGACGAACCGCTCCATCCAGGTCTGCAGCGCGTCCGCCGGGCCGAGTGTCCGCAGCAGCTCGGCGGCGGCGTCGCACAGCACGGTGACCTCGTGCTCGTAGACCGCCTCGACCAGTGCCTCGCGGGTCGGGAAGTGCCGGTAGAGGGTGCCCACGCCCACGCCGGCCGCCTTGGCGACGGCCTTGAGCGACGTCTGGGTCCCGTCCCGGGCGAAGGCCGCGGCGGCGACCGTCAGCAGTCGCTGCTGGTTGCCGCGGGCGTCGGCCCGCAGCGGCCGGTCGGTCATCGCATCCTCCGTCGAGCTCCGTCGGGTGGTAAACGGACGCGGGTCCGGTTACGCTCGGAGCTAACCGGACGCGGGTCCGGTTCTAGCGTAACTCCCACGGAGGTGCTGCCATGCCCATCCCATTCGGTGCCACGTCCACGGCGGCCGAGGTCCTTGCCGGCGTCGACCTCAGCGGCAAGCGCATGATCGTGACCGGCGCGTCGTCCGGTCTCGGCGCCGAGACCGCCCGGGCCCTCGCCGCAGCCGGTGCCGAGGTCACCCTCGCCGTCCGGGACGTCGCCGCCGGTTCGCGGGTCGCCGCCGCCACGGCCGGCCGCGTGCTCGTCGCCCCGCTCGACCTCGCCGACCCCGGTTCGGTGGCCGCGTTCGTCGCCGGCTGGTCCGGCCCGCTGCACGCGCTGGTCAACAACGCCGGGATCATGGCGCCCCCGTTGCTGCGCACCGCGCAGGGCTGGGAGCTGCAGTTCGCCGTCAACCACCTCGGGCACTTCGCGCTCGCGACCGGGCTGCACGCCGCCCTCGCCGCCGCCGGCCCGTCCCGGGTCGTCGTCGTCAGCTCGGTCGGCCACGTCAACGCCGGGGTCGACTTCGACGACGTCAACTTCGACCGCCGCCCGTACGACCCGTGGCTGGCCTACGGCCAGTCCAAGACGGCCAACGTCCTGTTCGCGGTGGAAGCGGCCCGGCGGTGGGCCGGCGACGGCATCGCGGTCAACGCACTCAACCCGGGCCGGATCACCGCGACCAACCTCGGCCGGCACGTCGGCGACCTCGGCAACGCACCGGCGTCGTTCGACCCCACCAGCACCGACGTGTCCTGGAAGAGCATCGAGCAGGGCGCGGCCACCTCGGTCCTGCTGGCCGGCTCCCCACTGGTGGACGGCGTCACCGGCCGCTACTTCGAGGACTGCCAGGAAGCCGGCCCGCACCAGCCGGGCATCCGCCGCGGCGTGGCGGCCTACGCCCTGGACCCTGCTGCCGCCGCCCGGCTGTGGCAGCTCTCGACCGAGCTGTCACGACTGGGATGATCGACGGGACAGGCTGGGCAGGGCCGGTGCGGGATGATGCATCGGCGGGCATCGCCACAGACTCGGGGGAGCGCCATGGATGAGCGTGCGTCGGACTTCGTCACCGCCTTCAAGGTGTTCCTCGAGGAGGTCGTCAGCCAGCACCAGGCCCGGCAGGACGATCACGGCCCGGCGCTCCTGCCGGTCCTGAGCGAACACCTCGGCGCCGACCCGCGCCGGTTGCCCGTCGTCACCGAGGACGTCCCGCCGCACCAGCTCGCCGACCTCGACATCGCGCTCGACGAGGTGCAGCGCCGCGGCGAAGCGCACGAGATCATCGGGGTCGGTGGCGGGGAGCAGCGCCGGCACCAGTCGCTGAGCGAGATCCTGCACAACGCCGGGCGGTACGGGCAGTACCCCGTCGCCGCCGTGGACTACGCCAGCATCGCCACCGGGCCGGAGACGTCGCGTCAGGCCGTGTCGTTCGGACTGCGGCTGTTCGTGTACGACGGAGCGCCGGTCGCGGTGTTGCAACGCTCGGCCGATCTCCGCTTCGGTCAGCCCACGGCCCGGATGGAGATCGTCACCCCGGTCGACGGTGCCGCGGCGGAGCTGATCGAAACGGTCCGGGCGCTGATGCTGGAGCGTTCGGTGCTGCGCGGGCAGGTGCTGTCGCTGGGCGGTTCGGCGTACGAGCGCGGTGTCGGCCAGATCACGTTCCACCGCCGTCCCGCGGTGGGGCGAGGCGACATCATCCTGCCGGTGGGACTCCTGGAGCGGGTGCACCGCCACGTCGCCGGCATCGCCGCGCACCGGGACCGGCTGCGCTCCGCCGGGCAGCACCTCAAGCGCGGGCTCTTGCTGTACGGGCCGCCCGGCACCGGCAAGACCCACACCGTGCGGTACCTCCTGTCGAACCTCCCGGACGTCACTGTGGTGCTGCTGGCCGGCCCGGCGATCGCCTACGTCGCCGAGGCGGCCAAGATGGCGCGGGCGCTGCAGCCGGCCCTCGTCGTGCTCGAGGACTGCGACCTCGTCGCGGAGAACCGCGACCTGCAGCACGGGCCGCAGCCGCTGCTGTTCGAGGTCCTGGAGACCCTCGACGGCCTCGGCGACGACGCGGACGTCGCGTTCCTGCTCACCACCAACCGGATCGGCGTGCTGGAACCCGCCCTGGCGCAGCGCCCCGGCCGGGTCGACCTGGCGGTCGAGATCCCGCTGCCCGACGAGGAGGCCCGCCGCCGCCTCATGCGCCTGTACGCCCGCGACCTGCCGTTCACGCCGGCCGCCCTGGACCGCGCCGCCGAACGAGCGGTGGGGGTCACCGCGTCGTTCGTGAAGGAACTGCTGCGCCGCTCGGTGCTCATCGCCGCGGAGTCCGGCCACGACCCGGGCGACGACGACCTGGCCGCCGCCCTGGACGAGATGCTGTCGCAGGCCGAGGCGGTCACCCGCGCACTGCTCGGCACCACCGCGTAGCACCGCTACGGCGGTCCGTGACCTGTGGGTCATCGGCAGCGAACCTGACCCGGGATCAACTGTCAGCGCAGCTCGATCTTGAAGCTGGTGTCCTTGTCGAGCAGCCCACCGAACGGGTCGACCACCAGCCGCACCGGACCGTCGCCCCGGCAGGTCAGTGCCCAGGTGCCGGTGACCACACTGCCGGCCCGATGCGTCCCGGTCGGAAAGCCGGGGTCGGCGCTCACCTTGCAACTCGCGGCCGCGGTGCCGGCCCTGACCGTCGTGGAGGTCCACAGGGTGGTCGTGGTGCCGCCGTAGGTGCCGGCGAGCACCAGAGCGATCCGGTCGCCGGTGCGGGTGGCCGAGCGCACCTCGATCTGCAGCACGTGGGCCGGCTTCGGGGCGGTGAACGTCGCCTGCAAGCTCACCGGCGCCGTGGACGTCGGTGACGTCGCCGGTCCGGGCGTCGCGGCCGTGGCCGGCTGCCCCGTACGGCCGGTGCCACCCGGCCGGTGGTCCGTGCCGCACCCGCTGAGCGCCAGCAGCGCGACCAGCAACCCGGAAACCGCTGAACCGTGTCGACGCATCACCACTCCCTCGATTCGCGTGAACCGCAGGTTCAGGATGGCGATGAGGTGCGACTCGGGACCACGAGCGACGTCGATTTTTGTCGTTGCCGCAACAACCGGGGCCGGCTTGAACCGGACGCCGTTTCGGGACGTGGACATCGGCCGGAGTACGCCACCGGCCGCATACGGCGTCGACGGTCACGGACCGCCGTGGCAATTCAGCCGTCGCCGAAGAGCTGCTCGTCCAGGCCGGTCAACTTCGGCGCTTCGGTGGCGAACGACATGGATCGTCATCGTGATGAAACCCGGTCGGCCTGACGTTGGTTCACAGGATGTCGGCATGGGGCAGGTACGGTGTGAGCGGGCCGGTGTCGCCCTGACGGAACAGCGGCCCCATCGGGGCAAGGCTCAGCCCCGCGCGGTGCACCACGTCGATCGCCCACTGCTGATCGGCCCGGAGGATCTCCACCGTCACGGCGTGTTCACCGCTCTCGGCGAGCGCCGCCCAGAGCAGCGCCACGGCGGCGGCGGTGCTCGTGGCAGCCAGCATCTTCGGCGTACCGGCGTCGATCAGTACGTAACCTCGCTCCCGGCGATCGTCAAGCACCAGCAGCCGCGCACCGGCGCTCAGCAACACCTCGAGGTCCGGGCCGTGCGCCGCGCCGCGGACGTGGCGGTCGACCTCGGCGGCGAGGTCCAGGTCGTCAGCGCCACCGGCGCGGGCCCGGCCCGCGGCCGGCAGCGCGGCACGGCGCACCACGCCGGTCGCCTGCATGGCCGGTTCGAGCGCGAACCCGGCCCGCTGGTAGCACCGCATCGCCTGCGGATCCAGCGATGAGTGCAGCAGCCGGCCGCGCGCGTCGGGGCCGTGACGCAACGCCGCTTCGAGCAGTCGCCGGCCGACGCCGCGGCCCTGCCGGCCCGGCCGGACGTGCAGGTGCGCCAGGTACCACAGTCCTTCGCGCAGCCCGGCCATCGCCGCACCGCACACCTGGCCGTCCACCGTGGCGACCCACGCGCCGGCGGCGTCCAGGTCGAGCAGTTGCCCCACGATGGCGGCGCCGCTGCTCGAGCTCGGCGCGGCCGGCAGGCCATCGGGCTCCGCGGGTGCGCCGAGGCGCCGCTGCAGGTCATCGAGCGCGGCCCGGGTCGACTCGCGCATGCCCGGCCGGTCCGCCGTGGTCATGGGCCGGATGGTCAGATCGTCGTCCATCGCGGGTCAGCCGCCCACGCGGCGCAGGACATCCCGGTGTGCCCGCTCCACCTCACTGTTCACAGCGGAGGCGGCCTTCATCTGCGGCGGTCGCACCGCACTCGCGAGCAGACTGACGTGCATGTCGGCCAGGGTAGCCGCGGTGGCGATGTCCCGGCCGGCAGCACGGTGTGCTGATATCCGGCAGTGCCGCTCGTCCTCGCGATGTCGGATTGTCGCCGCGTCCGATGACGGCCCGCCGCACCGGTATCACGCTGCGGACATGACCGAATACTCCGACCTGTTCGACGAGCACGACCACCACACCGTCCTCGACAGCGTCCCGGGTGACGAGAGCACGACCATCGACCAGGACGTGCCCCACCTGCCGATCTACGAAGACCCGGACGTGCTCTACGACGACCGTGACGGTGACGGCGTCGCCGACACGATCTACCGCGACGTCGACCACGACGGCCGCATCGACGACGTCATCTACAACCCGACCGAGCCGGGCACCTTGCCGGTCATCCACACGGAGACCGGCGCCTTCGGCGAGGAGGTCGACGGCCTCGGCGACGCGATCGACCTCGACGGCGACGGTGACATGGACAAGGTCGTGATGGACCCGGTCGGCGGGCGCTCGCTGGTCCTCGTGGACACCGACGGCGACCACGACGCCGACCAGAAGTATCGCGTCAGCACCGAAATCCGGGACATCTGAACGTCCCCGCAGGAAACCACTAGGCCAGGCCGGTCTCGTACGCGGCGACGACGAGCTGGGCGCGGTCGTGCGCGCCGAGCTTCATCATCGCGCGGTTGACATGGGTCTTCACGGTGTGCGGACTGACGACGAGGTGCGCGGCGATCTCGTCGTTCGAGCGGCCGGTGGCGACGAGGGCGACGACCTCGCGCTCCCGTTCGGTCAGGCCGACGAGGCGCTCACGGTCAAAGGTGTGCGCCCGGTCCGGGCGGGCCAGGAACCGGGCGATCAGCCCACGCAACGCCGCCGGTGACAGCAGCGCGTCGCCCCGGTGGATCGTACGGATGGCGGCCAGCAGCTCGGCGGGTTCGGTGCTCTTGCCGAGAAAGCCACTGGCGCCGGCCCGCAGCGCCTGGAAGACGTAGTCGTCGATCTCGAACGTGGTCAGGATCAGCACCCGCTGGTGAGCGGGTCGCGGATCGGTGGTGATCATGCGAGTGGCGGCGAGGCCGTCGAGGCCGGGCATGCGGATGTCCATCAGCACCACGTCGGCCCGGGTGCTCCGCGCCAGCGCGACCGCCTCCCGCCCGTTGGACGCCTCCCCGACGACGGTGATGTCGGCCGCCGCGTCCACGAACACCCGGAACCCGCTGCGGATCAGCGGCTGATCGTCAGCCAGCAGGACCCGGATCGGTCCGCCGTCCCCGGCCGATTCCTCATCGCCGTCGCGGAAGCTCATCGCGCCGTCCTGGGCAGCACCGCGGTGACCCGGAAGCCGCCGCCGGGGTTGGGCCCGGCCCTGAGTGTGCCTCCCAGCGCCGCCACCCGCTCGCGCATCCCGATCAGCCCGAGCCCGCCCGGCGCCGGATCGTCGTCCTCGTCGGGCATCGGATCGTCGGCACCATGAGGCTCGCGCATCCCGATCAGCCCGAGCCCGCCGGGCACCGGGTCGTCGTCCCCGTCGGAGATCGGATCGTCGGCACCGCGGGGCTCGCGCATTCCCAGAAGCCCGAGCCCGCCCGGCGCCGGATCGCCGCCGCCGTCGGGCATCGGCATGTCGGCGCCGCGGTGTCCGCACGTCCCGATCAGCCCGAGCCCGCCCGGCGCCGGATCGTCGCCGCCGTCGGGCATCGGTTCGGCAGCGTGGGACTCGCGCATCCCGAGAGGCCCGAGCCCGCCCGGCGCCGGATCGCCGCCGCCGTCGGGCATCGGCATGTCGGCGCCGCGGTGTCCGCACGTCCCGACCAGCCCGAGCCCGTCGAGCACCGAACCGCCGCTGGCAGACACCGAATCGACGCCCGCATCGGCGTCTGGTCGCGCCGGCCCATGCGTTGCGTCCCGCGCCGGCCCATGCGCTGCGTCCCGCGCCGGTCCATGCGCTGCGTCCCGCACCGGCCCACGCACAGAGTCACGTACTAGCCCACGCGTCGACCCACGCAGCTGGTCAGGTGCCACGGCGGCGGAGTTGTCGACGACGATGTGTAACGCGTCGTCGCCGAAGTGCAGCGTCACACGGACAGGAACCGGGCCTGCGTGCTTCCGCACGTTCGTCAGTGCCTCCTGCACGACGCGATACGCCGTCAGGTCGACCGGCACCGTCACCGTGTGGTCGTCGCCCGACACCGACGCCTCCACCATCAGCCCCGAACGGCGGAACGTGGCGAGCAGGTCGGGCAGGCCGTCCAGCCCGGTCACCGGCTGGGTCGGGGTGAGCTGCTCGCCGGGGCGGCGGAGCAGGCCGATCGTGTCGCGCAGCTCGCCGAGGGCGGTCTGGCTCGCGTGCCGGACGTGGCCGAGTGCCTCCCGGGCACCGACCGGTGACGCGTCCAGCAGGTGCGCGGCCACGCCCGCCTGCACGTGGATCAGCGCCAGCTGATGGCCGACCACGTCGTGCAGGTCGCGGGCGATACGCAGCCGCTCGTCGGTGACCCGTCGGGCGGCCTCGACGTCGCGGTCGTGCTCGGCCTGCCGGGCTCGCGCCTCGACCTCGGCCAGATACTCACGGCGGCTGCGGGCGCCGTCGCCGGCCGCGACCGCGAGACCTCCCAACGCGGCCAGGGCGAGATTCTCCGCGCCGAGCCACGACGACGGCTTCACGAGCATGTGCAGCCCGGCGAACGCCAGGACCGCCAGCACTCCGATCGTCAGCGCGCGACGGCGGCTGCCGGACTCGGCAAGGGTGTAGAGCGCGATCAGCGGGGCGGCGAGGATGAGCACACCACCGTTGCCGTGGTGCACGACCAGATAGATCTCGGCGGCGACGGAGCTGACCAGGAACACGGTGAAGGGCGTGCGCCGCCGGGCGACGAGCGCGCCGCAGGCGACGGCGGCGGGCACGAGACCGGCCGCCGGCACGCCACGGGTCGTCACCAGCGCCACGACGCACACGACCGCGGCGATGGCGAGGTCGGTGACGAACGGGCGGCGCATGCAGACACCGTAGACCGGGCGTACGACAGAAAACGTCGTCCAGCCGCGGTATCCGACATCCCGCAGCGGGGCGACGACGCCGGCCCGGGAACCGGGCAGCCTGTGGCACATGACAGTCGGCGTCGACGTGCGAATACACGCACTCAGCAAACACTTCAAGCAGTTCAGAGCGGTTGACAACCTCACCTTCGACGTCCCGCCCGGGACGGTCACCGGGTTTCTGGGACCGAACGGATCGGGCAAGACCACGACATTGCGGATGCTGCTGGGCCTGGTCAGGCCGACCGCGGGCAGCGCGCTCATCGGCGGCCGCGCCTACGCCGACCTCCCCGACCCTCGGCGGACCGTCGGCGCGGTCCTGGAGACCGCCGGTTTCCATCCGGGCCGCCGTGGCCGCGACCACCTGCGGATCGTCGCGCAGGCCGCCAGGATCCCGCAGCGGCGGGTCGACGAGGTCCTCGGCGAGGTCGGCCTCGCCGACGCCGCGGACCGCCGGGTGGGCGGCTACTCCCTCGGCATGCGGCAACGGCTGGCCCTGGCGGGCGCCCTGCTCGGCGAGAGCGAAGGGCGGCCCCGGCTGCTGGTGCTCGACGAACCCAGCAACGGCCTCGACCCCGGCGGCATGGCCTGGCTCCGGGACCTGATCACCGCCCAGGCCGCCGCCGGCCACACCGTCGTGGTCTCCAGCCACGTGCTGGCCGAGGTGTCCCGGATCGCCGACCACATCGTCATCGTGCGCGACGGCCGGTTGCGCTACGCCGGTCCGGCCGCGGCGATGACGAAGACCCTTGAGGAGACGTTCACCGATGCTACGAGCTGAGCTCATGAAACTCACCACCACGAGAGCGCCATGGCTGCTCCTCGCCGCCGCCCAGCTCGTGGTGATCTTCGGGGTGAGCGGCGCCGACGACGCGGTGAAGGGCGTCGCGCATGTCGGTCTCACCAGCATGTTCCCGCTGATACTCGGCATCATGGCGGTCGCCGGGGAGTACCGGCATCAGACCGTCACCGACACGTACCTGACCACGCCGCACCGCTGGCGGGTCGTCGCCACCAAGCTCGTCGTGCACACCGGCGCCGGGCTGGGCTTCGGCCTCGTCGGCGCGGCGGTCGCGCTGGGCACCACCGCGGTGCTGCAACGCTTCGAGCTGACCGCCGAGATGACCCGGACCGTCGTCGGCGCCGTCTGCTGGAACACCGTGTTCGCCGCCATCGGCGTCGGGGTCGGCGCGGTGATCCGCAACCAGGTCGCCGCGATCGCCGCGGCACTTGCCTGGCTGGCGCTCATCGAGGGCGTCGTCGCGGAGCTCGTCGGCCGGGACGCCGCGCGATGGTTGCCGTTCACCGCTGGCGCCGCACTCGGCAACCTGCCCCTGGACGTCGATCTGTCCCAAGCGGCCGCAGCGTTGGTACTGACGAGCTACGCAACCGCACTCACCATCCTCGCGGTCGCCACGACCCTTCGCCGGGACGCGCTGCCCTAGAGCGTGCTCCACGCCACGGTCACAGCAGGCCGGCCATGTCCCAGACGCGGGTCGAGCTGTCCAGGCCGCCGGTGATGAGGCGCGTGCCGTCGGCGGTCACGGTCAGGCAGTAGGCGAAGGTGAACTCCGAGGTCGCCAGCAGCTGGTAGGTCGTCGCGTCCCACAGCCGCATCGTGTTGTCCGGATACGTGGTGGTCACGATCCCCGTGCCGTTCGGGCCGAACAGCACCTCTTTGACCTTCTCCTGGCCCGAGGCGACGGCCTTCAGCTCGGTGCCGGCGGCGACGTCCCAGACGCGGAACATTCCGTCGGAGCCGCCGGAGACCAGCCTCGCCGCGTCGGGGCTGAACGAGACGTCCCGTGCGCCGCCGGCATGTGCCTGCACGGTCCTGCTGAGGGCGCCGTTGGTGACGTTCCAGATCCAGACCTTGCCACTGTCCGCGGCGGCAGCGAGCAGCGTGCCGGATTTGTCGAAGGTGATGCCGCGCAGGCCGTCGCGATCGGTTCCGAGGGTCCGCCGCTCCTTGCGGGTGGCGACGTCCCAGAGCACCACGCCGCCGTCGGCGCGCCCGACGGCGAGCAGGGTGCCGTCGGGGCTGAACTTGACCGACGCGCCGGGCCCGGCGTACCCGCCGCCGATCCTGCCGATCTGGGCCTTCGACCCGACGTCCTTGACGGTGACGCCGCTCTCGGCGGCGAACGCCACGACCTGGCCGTTCGGGCTGAGCGCGACGGTGTCGACCGTCTGCAGGGCGTTCTTGGTGTCGTGCAGGACCACGCTGTCCGCCTTGCCCGGCTGGCGCAGCCGGACCGTGCCGTCGAGGCTGCTGGTGGCGTATGACGACCCGTCTGGCGTGACGCTGACCCCGGTCACGTAGCTGGCGTTGTCGTCGGTCGTCTCGAGCTGCCGGAACTCCGGGGTCCGCGGGGTCGGTGAGGTCGAACCGGTGGGGGAGGAGCCGCTGTTGTTCGGCGTGTCCCCACCGTTGCCGGCGCCGGGGAGATAGATGGCAGCCGCGATCACCGCCGCGAGCAGCACGACGGCGATCGCCATGCGCCGGCCCCGGCGGTTCGGTGGCTGCGGTGGCAGCGCAGGCGCATCGACCGGTTCCCGCACCGGCGCGACGGCCGCCGCCGGCACCGCAGCGACGGCTGGTTCCGCCGCAGGAGAGACCGCTGATTCCGCGGCTGGCTGCGGCACAGGAGAGGCGGTCGGCTCCGGTACAGGAGAGGCGGCTGGCTCCGGCATCGGGGAGCCGAGCGTCACGTCCGACGGCACGAGCTCCACCGACGGCTCCGCGACCGGGAGCCGGAGCGCCGGGTCCATCACCGGCAACGCCATCGACTCCAGAGCGGCGGCAACGCGCAGGCTGCCCTCGGCGACGACCAGCTCGGGCCGCTCCCGGACGACCGGCGCGACGCCCAGGGCCTGGTGCAGCAGCGTCGCCGCCAGGGGGATGCGGGACGACCCGCCCACCAGGAACACAGCTCGCTCCGGCGCGTCCCCGGCGGCACGGACGACGGCGCGGGTCGCGGTGACGGTGCGGTCCAGGATCGGCCGGGCGAGCTGCTCCAGCTGGTCCCGCCCGAGCGGCACGTCGGTGGCGAACAGCGGCACGTGGATGAGCGTCGAGGAGGTCCGCGACAGCATCTCCTTGCCGGTCCGCACGTCGTCCCACAGCATCCGGGCCAGCCGCCGGTCCTCGCCGGTGACCGGCTGCGCCAGCCTGGCCCACCGCGACGGATCCCGCGACGCGAAGACGGTCCCGAGATACGCGACGACGGCCGCGTCCACGTCGAGCCCGCCGGTGTCCTCAAGCCCCCGTTCGGCGAGCACCTCGAACCCGTCGGCGGTGCGGCGCACGACGGATGCGTCGAAGGTGCCGGCGCCGAAGTCGTACACCACCACCTGCGAACCGACGGCAAGCCCTGTGGCGAACGCGTGGGCGGCGGCGACGGGCTCCGCGACGAGCGTGACGGTCCCGAGCCCGGCGGCGGCAGCGGCCTCGGCCAGCAGTCCGCGGCGGGTCGTCCCCCACCCGGCCGGGCAGGTGACTGTCACGTCCTCGACCGCCTCACCGGCGACCCTGGACGCCTCCACGGCGACCCGCCGGAACACGGCCGCGACCAGGTCCACCGCGGCGACCTCGGCCCCGCCGAGCAGGACGATGCCCTCGTCGATGACCCGTTTCGGGTTGGGCTCGAACGCCTCCGGCAGCGCCCGCGCCGCGTGCAGCGCGTCCCGCCCGACCAGCAGCTCCCCGTCCGCGGTCCGGCACACCGCCGACGGCAGCAGCTCCGAGCCGTCGAACAGCAGTGGCCTGGCCGGCTCCCCGCCGGTGGCGAGCACCGCGACGGTGTTGAAGGTGCCGAAGTCGATGCCGAGCCGGGTGCCTGCCACCCCGGAACTATATGGGGTCAGAAATGCCCTCCGGTGAAGCTGCTCGGCCACGTGGTGACGTGCGGGCTCGACGTCCGGTAGGCCGGCAGGTCCTCGGGCGGCGGCCGGGGTCCGCGCGTCCCGACCGCGATGCGACGTCCTGGAAATGCTCATGCTGGTAGCGGTAGCGCGAAGCTTGGTGCCATCTGGGTCCTGCTGGTCGTACCCGGTCGAACTGCCCGGTGAGGAAGAGCACCGGGAGCACCGCCTGGTCGTCGTCCTCGGGCAGGTAGCCGGCATCGACCACGGCGGCGACGGCCTCGGGCTCGAGTTCGACCGCATCGGAAACCCCAGCGCGGCCTCGACCGGCTGGCGCCTCGATGCACGCGGTCGGCGGTGCCCGAGTCGACGGCATGAGGAATCGAAGGAGCGTCGACCACGAAACGACTCAGCACCGGAACCGGTGGCCGCCCGGCAGGTCCCGGTCGAGCTCGTGGTGTGCGACAGCACCGCACCACGAAGGGAGCACCGTGAGGTGCTCCCCTTGCCGACGTGATCAGGACGTGATCAGCACTTTGATACCGGCGCGGGCCGCCGCCGTCTGGAATGCGGCCGGCGACTCCAGCAGCGTGAAGCGGTGCGTGACGAGTGAGCCGACGTCGATCCGGCCACGCTGGACCAGGTCGATCGCGCGTGGGTACACGTCGTGCATCCGGCGGGACAGCGCCAGCGTCAAACCCTTGCGCCGGGCCGCTCCCGCGGGGAACGTGGTCTGGTCCTCGTCCGGGATCCCGACGAGCACGACCCTGCCCCCTGGACGGGCCGCCCGCACCGAGGTGCGCACGGCGTCGTCGTTGCCGGCCACCTCGAACACCACGTCGGTGTCGGCACCGTCGAGGACGTCCTCACCGGTGTCGAGCACCGCTTCGTCCGCGCCGTAGCGCCGCGCCGCCGCGACCCGGTGCTCCAAGCGGTCCACGGCAAGCACCCGGGCGGCTCCGGCGACCTGGGCCAGCTGCACGAGCAGCAGCCCGATCGGGCCGCAGCCGACGACCGCGACCGACCCGCCGAGGCGCAGATGCCCGAGGTCGAAGGCGTGGATCGCCACGCCCAGGGGCTCCAGCATCGCGCCGTCGGCGTCGGACAGGCCGTCGGGCAGCAGTTGCAACAATTCGGTCGGCCAGGCGATCCACTCCTGCAGCGCCCCGTCGACTTCGCCGTGCCCGGCGAAACGGACCTGCGGGCAGAGGTTGCCGTGCCCCTCGCGGCAGCGCTCACAGTGCGTGCACGGGATCGCCGGGTCGACCGCGACCCGCCGGCCGTGCAGCGGGCCGCCCTCCACGACGCCGGCGAACTCGTGCCCGGGGACGATCGGCCGCCGCAGTTGCGCGTCACCGATCCCGCCGTGGCTGAACCAATGCAGGTCCGAGCCGCAGATGCCGACCGCGGTGACCCGCACCAGGCTCATCCCGTCGCCGGGCACGGGCCGGGGCTCGGCGGCGCGCCGCAGGTCCCCGGCACCATGCAGCCGCATGGCCAACCCTTGACCGGTCATGCCGTCCCCTCCGCTGCGTTCCGGCGGCATCCCGACCTCCGGACTGAGCCCATGATGACTGCCCCTCCGCTGCGCTCGGGACCGGTCATGCGCCCATCATCCGGCCAGGGCGGTGCCGTGCGCGGGCAGGGTCACCGGCAGGTCGCTCGCCAGCGTGCCGATGTCCTGCCCGGTCCGCAGCACGACGGCCCGGGTGCCGGGCGGGTAGCCCAGCGAGCCCAGCGCGACCGACCCGGGTAGCGGCCCGTCACCGGTGGCGAAGGCCGCGAGGTAGCGGCTGCTCCCGTCGCCGTCGGCGGTCCACACCGCGGTGCTGTGCGGCCCCACCGCGGGCGTCGCGATCGGGAGACGGGCCTACGTCGCGGACAGCACCGTGCGCAGCCACGACTCCGACGTATTGACGTGCAGCAGCGCGCTGGCCTGGGCGAGCAGGGGATCCCGGGAGCGCAGCGCCAGATAGATCGCCTCGTGCTCGCTGAGCGTGACGTGCGCCGAGTTGCCTTCGATCAGCCCGCGCCACACCCTGGCCCGCAGGGTCTGGCCGGACAGGCCGTCGAGCAGGGAGGTCAGCGTCTCGTTGCCGGTGGCGGCGATGACGGTGCGGTGGAAGGCCGCGTCGTAGCCGATGAGCCGCTCCGCGTCGTCCTTGGCGGCCCGCATGTCCTCCAGGATCCGCCCGAGCCCGTCGAGCTCCGCGTCCGACATCCGCAGCGCGGCCACGCCGGTGGCGGCCGGCTCCAGCATCCGGCGGACCTCCATCACCTCCATGAGCGTGTCGTCGCGCAGCAGCTCGACCGCGACGCCCAGCCCTTCCAGCAGCAGCCGCGGCGCGAGGCTGGTGACGTAGGTGCCGTCGCCGCGCCGCACGTCCAGCACGCGGGCCGCCTCCAGCACCTTCACGGCCTCCCGGACGCCGCTGCGGGAGATCCCCATCTGCGTGGAGAGCTGGGCCTCGCTCGGCAGCCGCGAACCCGGCGGCAGCTCACCGAGCTGGATCATCGTGCGCAGCCGGGTGATGGCGTCGTCGGTCAGTGCCACTCAGGGCTCCTCATCTCAGGCGACAGACATCATATCTAACCAGCGGTGTTGCCGGTCCTATGGACACGTAGGGGGTGCTGGCCTATAAAGACATCAGATGTTTCCTGGGTTTGGAAGGACGTCATGGAGTACCGCCAACTCGGCACCACCGGCCTGCGGGTCTCGATGCTCGGCTACGCGTGGCCCAGCGGCCGGACGGAGAACAGCTGACATGCGCCGCTACGGATCCGTCATCCGCCTCCGGCCCGAGCGGCGCGAGGAGTACCTGCGCCTGCACGCCGAGGTGTGGCCCGGCGTCGAGGCGACGCTGCGGGCCGCGAACATCCGCAACTACACGATCTTCCTGCACGGCGACCTGCTGTTCGGCTACTACGAGTACATCGGCGACGACCACGACGCCGACCAGGCCCGCATCGCCGCCGACCCGACGACCCGGCAGTGGTGGGCATTGACCGACCCCTGTCAGGAGTCGGTTGCCGCCGACGACGGCGCATGGTGGGCCCCGATGCAGGAGGTCTGGCACCTCAGCGAGGAGAAGAGCACATGACCCGCAGCGCTCAATATCTCGGCGACCGCACCTTCGCGGTCGCCGGCACCGAACCCGTCCCGCCCGGTCCGGGCGAGGTCCGGGTGGATGTCGCGTACACCGGCATCTGCGGCACCGACCTGCACATCGCGCACGGCGCCATGGACCACCGGGTGAGCGTGCCGGCCGTCATCGGCCACGAGATGTCGGGCCGGATCGCCGAGCTCGGCCCGGACGTCGACGGCTGGGCCGTCGGTGACCACGTGACCGTGATGCCGCTGTCCTGGTGTGGGCAGTGCCCCGCCTGCCTGGCCGGGCACCGGCACATCTGCCACCGGCTGGTCTTCATCGGCATCGACGCTCCGGGGGCCATGCAGAACACGTGGACGGTCCCGGCCGCGGTGCTCGTGCGGCTCCCCGCGGACCTGCCACTGGACCGGGCGGCGCTGATCGAGCCGACCGCGGTCGCCGTGCACGACGTGCGCCGGTCCCGGCTGCGGGCCGGTGAGCACGCCGTGGTCGTCGGCGCCGGCCCGGTCGGACTGCTCATCGGCAAGGTCGCCCAGGCCGCCGGCGCCGAGGTGCTGGTCCTCGAACTGGACCCGCACCGCCGCGAGGTGGCGGCCGGACTCGGACTGTCCACCGTGGACCCGGGCGCGGTCGACCTGGTGCGGCACGTGCAGGACTGGACCGGCGGTGCGGGCGCGGCCGTCGCGTTCGAGGTCTCCGGCTCGGCCGGCGGCGTCCGCACGGCCTCCGACGTCCTGGCCGTCCGGGGCCGGCTCGTCGTCGTCGCCATCCACCCGAAGCCCCGCGAGGTCGACCTGCACCGGGTCTTCTGGCGCGAGCTGGAGCTCCTCGGCGTGCGGGTCTACGACCGCGCCGACTTCGAGGAGGCGGTCCGGCTGGTCGCCGCCGAGGAGGTCCCGGTCGACCGGCTGATCTCCCGCGTCTTCCCCCTGGAGGCCGCGACGGAGGCGTTCACCGCCCTGGAGAGTGGTGGCGTGGTCAAGGTGCTCATCGACTGTGGAGGCGACGCGTGAACCTGTTCGACCTGACCGGACGGACCGCCGTGGTCACCGGCTGCCGCCGCGGCATCGGCCTGGCGATGGCGGACGCCCTCGCCGCGGCCGGCGCCGACATCATCGGCGTCAGCGCCGCCCTCGAGGACGGCGGCAGCGAGGTCGCCCGGCGGGTCGAGGCGCACGGCCGGGCCTTCACCCCGCACCGGGTCGACCTCGCCGACCGGGCCGCGGTGGCCGCGTTCGCCGCCGCCCTGGGCCCGGTGGACATCCTGGTCAACAATGCCGGCACCATCCGCCGGGCACCGGCCGCCGAGCACAGCGACGCCGACTGGGACCTCGTCCTGGAGGTCGACCTCTCCGCGCAGTTCGTCCTGGCCCGTGAGGTCGGCCGGGGCATGCTCCAGCGCGGCCGGGGCCGGATCATCTTCACCGCGTCGATGCTGAGCTTCCAGGGCGGCGTCAACGTCCCCGGCTACGCCGCGGCCAAGTCCGGCATCGCCGGGCTGACCCGGGCCCTGGCCAACGAGTGGGCCGGCCGGGGCGTCAACGTCAACGCCATCGCCCCCGGATACATCGCCACCGACAACACCCAGGCGCTGCAGGACCAGCCCGAACGCAACAAGGCCATCCTGGACCGGATCCCGGCCGGCCGGTGGGGCCGCCCCGAGGACATCGCCGGGGCCACGGTGTTCCTGGCCTCCGACGCCGCCGCATACGTGCACGGCACGATCCTCGCGGTGGACGGCGGGTGGCTGGCCCGCTGACGCCGGGTGGCGCGGGACCTCAGCGGTCCCGCGCCACCGGTGGGGCTCACCTGTTGGGCCAGCCGTCGGAAGGAGAACGGGGCCCGCGTCGGCGTGAGCGACCTGGTACTGCGCGATCCCGGCTCCGAGGGCGGCTTCGCATGCACGGCGCGGACTTCAATTTCACCGTCCGCCTGTGGTCGCAGCAAGCGGTGGCCGGCGCCCGCCACACAGTCGGCCTCACCCCCGAGGACCGGCTGCACCTCGCGATCGACCACGCGCAACACGACATCGGCACCCGCCGCCTGCGGCCCGGGTGTCCTGCCGCAGCACCGGCCGGTGCCGCGACCCGCGCGGTTCGAGCTGCGATTCAGGTGGCGGCCGGCGGCGCCGCGACCGCCCTCGCGGCGCCGCCGGTTCTCCCGGAGGTTGCCTACTTGAACTTCGCCACGTTGTCCTTCGTCACCATCTCCGTGCCGGTGTCGACGGCCGGCTTGACCGTCTCGCCCTTCGCCGCCGCGACCGCCGTCTCGATGCCGAGCGAGCCCATCTTGGCCGGGAACTGCGCGACCGACGCGGCCTGCGTGCCGGACTCGATCGCCTTGATCTCGTCGGGCGAGGCGTCGAAGCCGACGACGACGGGCTTCTTGCCGGCCGCCTTGACCGCCTGCAGCGCGCCGGTGATCGGCGGGCCGCACGCGCCGTAGATGGCCGCGACGTCCGGGTTGGCGGTCAGGATGTCCTGGGCGGCGTTGAGCCCCTTGGTCTCGTCGCAGTCCGTCGCCGGTTCCGCGACGACCTTGGCCGCACCGGCCAGGCCCTCCTTCAGGCCCTTGACCCGGTCGTCCAGGGACGGGTTGCCGAGGCGGCCCTGCAGGATCGCGATGGTCGAGCCGGCCGGCAGCTGCTTGGCGAGCCACTGCCCGGCGAGCTTGCCGCCGGCGAGGTTGTCCGTGGCCACGACCGACGACTTGCCGGACCAGCCGGGGATGTCGTTGTCGATCAGCACCACCTTGATGCCGGCCTTCACCGCCTTGTCCAGCGCGCCCTGGACGTTGGGGCTGGTCGGGGTGATCGCGATCGCCTTCACGCCCTGCGTGATCATGTTCTCGATGATGGCGATCTCGCCCTCGTCGTCGGTGCCGCTCTTGCCCTGGCCGTAGACGACCTCGACGTCGGCGTGCGCCGCGTCGTACTGCTTCACCGCGTCGACCATCGTGTCGTAGAAGTCGACGGGGAACTTCGTGATCAGGCCGACCTTGATGGCGCCGCCGCCGGCCGCCTTGTCACTGCCGCCGCCGCTGTCGCCGCAGCCGGCGAGCGGTAAGGCCAGCGCCACCGCCAGTACGGCCGCCAGTCTCGGAACACGGTCCATGGGGTGTTCGTCCCTTCGCTGGGAATGGTGATGAGGGGGTTGTGCGGGTCGGGAGGGGTCAGACCCCGCCGACGATCAGCGAGACGATCTTCTGCTGGTTCTCCGGCGTCGGCCGCTCTTCGCCGACCTTGCGTCCCCGGCGCATGACGACCGCCCGGTCGGCGATCTCCATGACGTGGTCCATGGCGTGCGACACGACGATGACCGCGCGGCCCTCGCCGCGCAGCCGCAGGATGAGGTCGAGCACCCGGCGCGACTCGCGCAGCCCGAGTGCGGCCGTGGGCTCGTCGAGGATGACGATGCTCGACGCGAAGGCGGCGGCCCGGGCCACCGCGATGGCCTGGCGCTGCCCGCCGGACAGCAGCCCGACGCCGGCGCGCTGATCGGGGAGGCCTACCTGCAACCGGCTCAGGACCTCGGCGGTCGAGTCGGACATGGCGCGCCGGCGCAGCAGCCGCAGCCCGCGCGGCAGCCAGCGGGGTCCGGCGTCCTCCCGGCCCGCGTAGAAGTTCGCCGCCGGGTCGAGGTTGTCGAAGAGCGCCAGGTCCTGGTAAACGGTCTCGATCCCGGCGCCGCGGGCGTCGGCGGGGGAGCCGAGCGAGACGGCGGTGCCGTCGATCTCCACGGTCCCGGCGTCGAACTGGTGGACGCCGCTGACGCACTTGATGAGCGTCGACTTGCCGGCGCCGTTGTCGCCGAGCAGCGCGAGCACCTCGCCGTGGGCGACCTCGAGGTCGACCGCGTCGAGCGCCACGACCGCGCCGAACCGTTTCGTCGCCCCGGCGATCCGCAGGGCGGGCGGGGCGGTGCCGGCGATCATGCCGCGACCGCCTGCATCACCTGGAAGCGCCGTTCGAGGGCGCCGCGGATGACGTCGAGTTCGACGGCGATCAGGATGACCACGCCGATGACGATCGGCTGGATGAACGCGTCGACGTTGAGCAGGTTCATCGCGTTGCGGATGACACCGATCATCAGTGCGCCGACGAGCGCGTTGGCCACCGACCCGCGCCCGCCGAGGAAGCTGGCGCCGCCGATCACCACGGCGGCGATCGCGTCGAGCTCGGCCAGTTCGCCGAAGGTGGGTGAACCGGCGTTGAGCCGGCCGGCGGTGATGATCGCGGCGATGCCGGCCGCGAGGCCGCTCAGCACGTACACCGAGATGAGCACCCCGTTGACCGGGATCGCCGCGCGCCGGGCGCCGTCCGGGTTGCCGCCGACGGCGTAGATCCACCGTCCCCAGACGAGACGGGTGGTCAGCAGCAGCACGAGCAGGGCGAGCGCGGCGACGAGCAGGGTCGACCACGGCAGCCAGCCGATCGATGTGCCGCCGATGAGCTGGACGACGTCGGGCATCCCGCGGTGCGGTTGCCCACCGGCCAGCCAGAGCGCCAGGCCGTGGGCGACGCTCAGCGTGGCGAGGGTGACGATGAACGGGTGCGGCAGGCGCCCCCAGACCAGCGCGACACCGTTGACGGTGCCGACGGCGAGGCCGGTGCCGAGCATTGCGAGCACCACCAGCGTCGCTGACAGCACCGCCTCGAAGGTGAGCGCGCCGACCACCGCGGCGAGGGCGACCGTCGAACCGACCGAGAGGTCGATGCCACGGGTGACGATCACCAGCAGCTGGGCCATGGCGAGGATCGCGATGACCGCGGTCTGCGCGAGGACGTTGCCGAGGTTGCGGGTGGTGAAGAAGACCGGGGACAGCGCTGTGGCGGTCACGACGACCGCGACGAGCATCAGCAGTGGACCGGTGCGGATCAGCGCCAGCGCGAGCCGGGGGCCGCGGGCGCGGGTGGTGGGTGGTGGACCGGTCGCGGCGGTGTGCGGCCGCGCGGTGCTGAGCGCCATCGCCTCCTCCTTCGTCCTGGCGGGGAACGGGTGACTGGATTTGCAAAGAAGTGATGAGATGTTTTGATACGCCTGCGGTGAAGGCCGTCAAGATTGGTCGACAATCTCGCGTTGTAAACACCAATGAACCGGACATAAGGGCACGCTTAGTCTTGCATCAACGTGCTAGACATCAGATGAATGGCAACTTTTGACGCAAGGGGGCATCGTGATCGTTGACGCACACCACCACCTGTGGCGGCCCGAGCGCGGGTACACCTGGCTGGACGACCCGGCCCTGGCCGCGATCCGCCGGCCCTTCACACCGCAGGACCTGGGCGCCGAGCTGGCCGGCGCCGGGGTCCGGCACAGCGTCCTGGTGGAGGGCGGGCGGTGCCACGCCGACGAGGCGGCGGAGTATCTCGGCCACGCCGCCGACTCCCGGTCGATTGATGGCTCGACCGGCGGGCCGATCGCCGGGGTGGTGGCCTGGGCCGACGTCGCCGACCCGGACCTCGCCGCGACCCTGCGGGCCTACCGCGGGCTGCGCGGCGGGGAGTTCCTGGTCGGCGTCCGGTCGCAGGTGCAGGGCGAGGCGGACCCGGACTACCTGGACCGCCCGGACGTCCGTCGTGGCCTGGCTGCCGTCGCCGCGGCCGGGCTCGCCTTCGACCTGGTCGTGCGGGCCGACCAGCTGGCCGCCGCGGCCCGGGCCGCGCAGGCGGTGCCGGAGCTGCGGTTCGTGCTCGACCACCTGGGCAAGCCGCGCATCGACGCCGGCGAGCCGGGGCTGCGCGCATGGCTCGGGCCGTTCACCGAGCTCGCCGCGCAGCCGAACGTGACCTGCAAGCTCTCCGGCATGGTCACCGAGGCGGGTGCACAGTGGACGGTCGAGGACCTGCGGCCGTTCGTGGCCGCCGCCGTGGCGGCGTTCGGGGCGGACCGGCTGATGTTCGGCTCAGATTGGCCGGTGTGCCTGCTCGTCGCCGACTACGGCGGTGTCCTGGACGCGCTGCGGCAGGCGCTGCCGCCGCTGGACGCGGCCGGGTCCGCGGCGGTCTTCGGCGGCACGGCGGTGCGCACCTACGGCCTCGCCGTGCCGTCGTGAACTCCGCCGGCGCCATCCGCCGGCCCCATCCGCCGGCCTCAGCCGGCGGGTGGGGCGTCCGAGGACGTCGACAGGACGGTGCGCAGCCACGCCTCGGACGTGTTGACGTGCAGCAGCGCGCTCGCATGGGCCAGCAGCTGGTCGCGGGCGCACAGGGCCCGGTAGATCGCCTCGTGCTCGCTGAGTGTGATGTGGGCCGAGTTGCCCTCGATGAGTCCCCGCCAGACCCGGGCCCGCACCGTGCGGCTGGACAGGCCGTCGAGCAGCGAGGTGAGGGTCTCGTTGCCCGTGGCGGCGATGACGGTGCGGTGGAAGGCGGTGTCGTACTGGATGAGCAGCTCGGCGTCGTCGGCCGCCTCATGCATGTCGTCGAGGATCTTCTCCAGCTCGTCCAGGTCGCTGTCGCTCATCCGCAGCGCCGCGAGCCCGGTCGCGACCGGCTCGAGCATCCGCCGCACCTCCATCACCTCCAGCAGCGTGTCGTCGCGGAGCAGCTCGACGGCGAACCCGAGGCCTTCCAGCAGGAGCCGCGGCGCCAGGCTGGTGACGTAGGTGCCGTCGCCTCGGCGCACGTCCAGGACCCGGGCCGCCTCGAGGACCTTCACCGCCTCCCGCACCCCGCTGCGGGAGATGCCCATCTGCGCGGACAGCTGCTGCTCCGTGGGCAGGCGGGTGCCCGGCGGCAGCTCACCCGACTGGATCATGCTGCGGATCCTTGCGATGGCATCGTCGGTCAGTGCCACGGACTTCTCCCTCGAACCATTGCTGAGCCCGTCATGGTAGTCATCGTCGCCGGGGTGGGCGCGCAGTTGTGCACGGCCCGCCGCGACCGGCCAGGGTATTTCAAGCGTCTTTGACGGGTATTGACCCATTCATTGACGTCTGGCCTGCAACTACCAGTTCCCGGCGCTGTTCCGGGCCGGCGGCAACCGGGTCCTGCTCAGCGAGTCCGATGTGGACGGCCGGTGCTCCGCCGCCGAACTCGCCCACACCAACGGCAGCGCGGCCTACACCGTCTCCTCGCCGACGCCCAGATCGCCTTCACCGGCCCGTTCGCCACCTCCTGGCGGACGGCCGTCACCGGCGACCCCGGCGCCCCGGCGCCCTCACCAGGTCATCGCGGACGGTCGCCGCCGGCGCCGCGTTCGGCGTGACCGTGGTCGCCGGCTTCGCCGCCCATGCCTGCCCCGTCACCGCCGGCCGCACCACCTGCGACGTCTGACCCGTCCGGCCGTCGCTCGTCGGCGGCCGGCGTGCGGTCGTTCAACTGGCGCCAGGAAGGGAAGACGAACGGCGCGAGGGTGGTGACGAAGTACGCGCCGCCGAACACCCACAGCGCCGGGTACAGGCCCCACGCCTCGGTGAGGTAGCCGCCGGCCAGCGCGCCGAACGGCAGGCCGAGCCAGGCGGTCGAGCGGGCCACGCCCAACACCCGGGCCCGCAGGTCGGGCGGGATCCGCTCGTACATCACCGCGCTCATGACCGGGTTCAGCGTGCCGCTGAACACCTCGGCGACGATCCAGACGGCGAGGATCAGCGGCAGTGAGTCCGACAGCGCCAGGACGGCGAACCGCGGCACCCCGCTGATCACGTAGGACACGCTGAACATCGACCACCGGGGCAGCTTCGGGCCGAGCCAGGCGCCGAGCAGGCTGCCGAGCACCGCCGCGCCACCGGCGACCCCGCTGATCAGGCCGAGCACGGCGGGGGTGCCGACCTCGTCGCGGATCCACACCGGCAGCATCACCTCGGCGAGGCCCTGGTCGAGCAGGTTGGTGACGGCGACCATGGTCATCATGCCCAGGATCAGCCGGTGCCCGCGGACGAACCGCAGCCCTTCGCCGAGGTCGCGGAGGTAGCGGCGGACGCCCGTGCCCGCCACCGGGGCAGGCTCGGGGACCCGGATCCAGATCGTGGCGATGACCGCCGCCGCGGCGAACGTGCCCGCGTCGATGAGCACCACCGCCGGCGATCCGAACAGCGTCACCAGGACGCCCGCGAGCGGTGCGCCCAGGAGCAGCGCCGTGCGGTTGGCCCCGGCGTTGAGGCCGGCGGCCCGTTCCAGCGGGATCCCGCCGGCCTCGGCGGTCGTCGGCACCAGCGGGCCGTTGGCGCAGTCGGCGACGCCGCGGCACACCCCGACGATCACGACCAGACCGATGAGCACCGGCAGCGTCAGGACGTCCAGGGCGTGGCAGAGGGGGATCACCGCGATCGCGGTGGCGGCGGCCGCGTTGCCGCGGATGAACGAGCGGCGCAGGCCGAGCCGGTCGACCACCGGCCCGCCCAGCAGCTGCGTGGCGACGTAGGGCAGCAGTTGGGCGAAGACCACGACGCCGGTCTGCGCCGCGCTGCCGGTCGTCGTGAGCACCAGCCACGGGATGGCGATCGCCGACATCGAGGTGCCGGTCACGGACACCACATACGCGCTGATCAGCGCGATGAACGGGCCCCGGCGCGGCACGGCGTCAGGAGTGGGACAGCACGGTCGCGGCGGCGTGGGGCTCCCGCGTGGCGGTCGGTGTCACCCGCCGAGCTTAGTAGAACGGTCGTCCCACATCAATGAGAGTGGAGATCGAACGTTCGATCTGCAGACCCGGTTGCGGGTCAGCTGCGCGGCCCGTGCCAGCCGCGCACCTCCGCGTCGACCTCGCGCTGGTCGGCCGCCGCGTCCCGTCGGTCGGCGGCGCGTTCCCGCACGTCGGCGAGCCGCTCCCGCTCGTCGGCGAGCGCATGGCGGGCGGCGGCTGCCATGTCGCGCTGGTCGGCGATGTGCTCGCGTTCGGCGATGTCGGCGTCGCGACGCTCGGCGTCGCTGAGCCTGGACTCGAAGTCGATATCGCGCTGGTCGACGGCGGCGTCGAGCTCGTCGGCCAGCAGGTCGCGCTCGCGGGCGAGCTGCTCCCAGATCGCCACCCGCCGCTCGTGGCCGGCGATGTCAGCGGTGTCCTCACCGCGGCCCATACCCTTCATCGTGGGCCGGTTTCGGGGAGTAGCCCCAGCTCGGTGATCGTCCGGGTGAGCCAGGCGCGCTCCGCGTCGCGGGTGGCCCTGGCCACCTCGATCATGCCCTTGCGGAACGGGTCCGGCACATCGGCCGAGCTCAGCCGCCGGCCGCCCTGGGTGAAGAACGTGGCCGGCGCGTCCAGGAAGGCCAGCCGGCGCCGCAGCACCTCGGACTGGGCGGCCGGGGACGGCAGGTGGCGCAGGAAGGCCAGGATGGTGAAGTAGCGGTTCCGGTCGGTGATGTCGACCTCGGACGGCTCGCGCAGGCGCCGCTGCAGCTCCGCCTCGCCGGCCTCCGTCAGGGACAGCATCTGCCGCGGCGCGGCGGCGACGCCGGGCTCGACCCGGCGCTCCAGTTGGCCCGCCGCCTCCAGCCGGGCGATCGCCGGGTAGAGCGCGCCGTCGCTGACCGCCCGCACGTGGCCGGTCAGCGCCTTGATCCGCTCCTTGAGCTCGTAGCCGTGCAGCGGCTCCTCGTGCAGAAACCCCAGGATCGCCAGCGCGAGCATGCCCGGCCTCCCGTTCCTCGTTGCCGTCCGCGGGTCCACCCTATATCGTTTCGCGATACCTCGATTCGAGGTATTACGAAACGAGGTACGTCGTGGGTCATCTCCGTCCGCTGCTGCGGCTCGCCCTGCCGAACTACGTCGCCCTGCTCTCCGCGGTCGTGGCCGGCATCGTCGACGTGGCCTGGGTGGCCCGGCTCGGCCCCGCCGCGGTCGCCGCGGTCGCCGTCGCGACGAACGTCGAGAACGCCCTGCTCGGCGTGATCCTGCTGGTCAACGGCGGGGTCGTGGTGGTGCTCGCGGGCCGGATCGCGGCCGGGGACCGCGCCGGCGCGCGGGCCGCGATCGGTGCGGCCTGGCGGATCTTCGCGGTGTTGACGCCGGTCGTCGTGCTCGCCTGCTGGGCGTTGCGCCGCCCGCTCGCGGCCCTGTTCCTGCCCGAGCCCGGCGCGGCGGACCTGGCCGTGGAGTATTTCGCGGTGTCGCTGCCGGCCGTCGCGATCTTCTACGCCCAGCAGGTCGTCGACGGCATCTTCGCCGGGCAGGGCGACACCCGCACGCCGATGCGCCTGGCGCTGGTCGCCAACGTCCTGCTGGTGACGCTCGACCCCGTGGTGATCTACGGATTGGGTCCGGTGCCGGCGTGCGGCGTCGTGGGTGCCGCCGCCGCGACCGCCTTCGGGCGCGTGGTGGCGCTGGCGATCGGCCTGCTGCTCCTGCGCCGCCGTCGGGCGTTCCCCGAGCCGGCGGGGCCGGTCGGGCCTGCGGTGCGGGCACTGGTGTCGACCGGGGCGCCGATCGCCGGGGACTTCCTCGTGCGGATGGCGGGTGCCCTCGCGGTCGTCGCGCTGGTCGGCCGCTTCGGGGTGACGGCGGTGGCCGCGTACGGCATCGGCATGAAGGCGCTGTACTTCGCCACGATGGCCTTCTACGCGATCCGCAACGCGGCCACGATCCACACGCCCCACGTGCTCGGCTCCACCCCCGATGCCGAGGTGGAGCAACGGCGGCGGGCGATCGGGCGGCAGGTCCTGCGGCTCGCCCTCGGCGCCGGCGGGCTGGCGGGCGTGGTGTTCGCGGTGTCGGCGGCCCCGCTCATGCACCTCTTCACCGGCGACGCCCAGGTGATCGCCGCCGGCACGGTGTTCCTGCGCTGCGTCGGCGGCTACCTCGTGCCGATCGCCGGGGTGATCGCGCTCGGCGGCTTCCTCATGGCGTCCGGGCGGGGCGCGCGGCTGTTCGCGGTGACCGTCGTCGGGATCACCGCGCAGACCGTGCTCGGCTGGTCCCTCGCCACCGCGATCGGCCTGACCGGGGTCTGGCTGGCCATGGTGCTGAGCGCGCTGCTGCAGCTCGGGCTCGTGCTGCGCCTGGCCCGGCTGCGCCGCCCGGCGGTCAGGAGCGCTGCCAGCCGAGCGCCGGCGCCACCGAGTGGACCACGTCGTGCAGGATCTGCTCGTACTCGCTCCGGTTGAACTCGTACGGCAGCTCGAGGCGCAGCTCGTCGACCTCCTGCACGGCCGCGTCGGCGCGCAGGCGGTCCACGATCTCGGCGCTGGTGCCGATGACGTCCGGGGCGAACAGCGTGCGGCGTTCGCCGTGCGGCTTCAGGGTGCGTTCGCGGCGCGACTCGGCATAGGCGAGGTACCGCCGGCGGGTCGCGGGGTCGGCGCTGTCCAGGGGGACGACGACCCGGCCCACGGCGATCCGGGCCGGACGGCCGACGGCGGCGCGGTACTCGCGGATGTGCGCGAGCTGCGCGGCCACGAAGTCGTCGGTGCCCTCACCGGAGACGATGTTGCCGGCCAGGAAGTTGAGGCCGGCCGACGCCGCCCAGCGAACCGAGCGGAGACTGCCCCCGCCGTACCAGAGCCGGTCCACGAGCCCTTTGCTGTACGGCTGCAGGCGCGGGCGCTGGACGTTGCCGGGGGACTGGATGACCGTGTCGGGCCCGCCGATGAACTCGCCGCGCAGGTTGTCCCGCAGCCGGGCGATCCGGTGGTAGGACAGGTCGAACGAGCGCCAGTCGCCGTCGAACACGAGGTCGCCGATGAGGTCGGCGTGCGGTGGGGTGCCGGCGCTGAACCCGACCTGGAGCCGGCCCTGGGACAGCACGTCGGCCAGCGACAGGTCCTCGGCGAGCCGGAACGGGCTCTCGTAGCCGATCGGGATGACGGCGGTGCCGAGCTGCACGCGGCTGGTGCGCTGGCCGGCCGCGGCGAGGAACACGGCCGCGGACCCGACGCCGTGCTCGAGGTGCCGCTGGCGGATCCAGGCGCCGTCGAAGCCGAGCCGCTCGCCGTACTCGAACAGCTGCAGGGTCGCTTCCAGTCCCGCGTACGGGTCGTCGTCGGCGAAGTTGCCCGGCGTCAGGAAATGCAGGGTCCGGATGCTCACGCCGACCCCCAGCGGCCGTGGTGCACGACCTCCCCGATCGGGCGGCGGTCAGGCTTGACGATCGGGCGCAGCGGCCGGTCGGCCGGGTAGCCGACGCCGATCAGGTAGGAGATCGTGCGGCCCGGCGGCACGCCGAGGATCGCGCGCGCCTCGTCCTGGTCGCCCACCGACGAGTGGCCGGTGCCGATGCCGAGGTCGGCGGCGGCGAGCAGGATCGCGTAGGCGGCCTGGCCGAGGTCGAACTGGTCGACGAGCCGGGTGCGCTCGTCGTCGGCGTCGGGCACCACCAGGGCGATGGCGGCCGCCGCGCCGGCGATGTGCTGCGCGCCGCGCCACACCGTCGCCAGCCGTTGCAGCTGCTCCCGGTCGGTGACCACGACGAAGTCGCGGTGCTGCCGGTTGGACGCCGACGGCGCCCGCCACCCGGCCTCGACGATGCGGCCGAGATCCGCCTCCGGGATCGGATCCGGACCGTACTGCCGGACGTTGCGCCGCGCGGCAAGGGCCTCCCAGGTCTCCATGCCGGGAACAATAGCACTATAAACCGATCGTCTTACTAGGAGTTGACGCCTCGATGAGACCTCGGTCCGCAAGATCGTCCTGGCCCGGTAGCAATATTTAAGGCTTGACTTAATTAAGCCACCACTAATACGGTTCCCAGGTGTACGCGTTCAGTTCGACTCCGCCACCTCGCACGGCACCCCCGAGGTCAGGGAATTCTCCCGTCCGTAGCTGTCACGCCTGGGGACCCGCGATCCAGGCCGTCCGGGAAGCCGGCGACGACGACCTCGCCGCGGCCATCGCGTTCGCGGTGCAGCACGTCGCACCCGAGACCGCCGGCGGCCACTGATGACCACCCACGTCGCCTGGATCATGATCTTCGCCGGGCAGGGATCGCGCCCGGCCGGCGCCGCCTTCGCCACCGCGATGGCCCTCGCCCTGGCATGGGCATCGCTGCTCGCCGCGGATCTTCCCCCGATCGGTGACAGCATGAAACCGAGCGAAACCACCGGTGCGCAGCCGCGGTAGGTGTGCCGACGGGCCCGCAGACGGCGGAGCGGCGCGGGTGAACGCCGGGTGGCACCCGCTGCGCGAGCGATCCACGTGACAGGCAGGAGATTGAGGTGGCCGAGATGACGGTGGCCGAGGTGATGGCCGAGCTGGCCGGGCTCGATGACCCGAGGGTGCGCGAGGTGAACGAGAAGCACGGTGACGATCATGGTGTGAACCTCGGCAACCTGCGCGCGCTCGCGAAGCGGCTGAAGACGCAGCAGGACCTTGCCCGCCAGCTCTGGGAGACGGATGACACCGCGGCGAGACTGCTGGCGATCCTGGTCTGCCGCCCGAAGGCGTTCGGACGTGACGAGTTGAACGTCATGTTGCGTGCGGCGCGCACCCCCAAGGTGCACGACTGGCTCGTGAACTACGTGGTGAAGAAGAGCCCGCACGCCGAAGAGCTACGCCTGGCCTGGTTCACCGACGCGGATCCCGTGGTCGCGAGTGCCAGATGGGCACTGACCACCGAACGCGTGGCGAAAGGGCCCGAGGGGCTCGACCTCGCGGGACTGCTCGACGTCATCGAGGCGACGATGCGCGACGCCCCGGATCGGCTGCAGTGGGCGATGAACCACTGCCTGGCTCAGATCGGGATCGAGCACGCCGAGCACCGCACCCGTGCGATCGGCATCGGTGAGCGGTTGGAGGTACTCAAGGACTACCCGACCCCGCCGAACTGCACGTCGCCGTTCGCGCCCATCTGGATCACGGAGATGGTGCGCCGGCAGCACCACCAATAGGCCGGACCGACTGTCGCGACTATCTACAGTGGAGGATTGACGGCGTATGCCGAAGTACAAGCGGGTTCTCGAGCTCCTGAGCGCGTCGCTCCTCGTGAGCGCCCTGGCGGCCTGTGGCTCAACAGACGACGATGGCGCACGGGGAGCCGGCGCGGGCCGGGCATCGACGCCCGCCGACGGTCCGAGTGCCGAGTTCCGGGACCGGAACCTGCTGGTCACGGCCGTCTGCTCGGCCGCCGCGAACGGTGGCTGGCTGGTGTCGGTGGACGGCTGGGACCCGAAGACCTGGGCGCACGAGTCGAAAGCGGAGTTCGCGGTGCCGGCCAGTGTGCTGGCCACCGAGCAGCAGGCCGATGCCAGCCCGAAAAGCCGCTCGGGTCTGATCGCACTGTGCACGTCCGACCCGCGGGGACCGCTGAGCAGGAGCACCCGAGACGGTGAGGGCGACGCGGCGTCCGTGCGGCTGGCCCGGTCGTTGTTCGACCGGAACTTCACGAAGATGGCCGTGGTCATCCGGGACGGGAACAACGGCGCCAGCCACGTCGGCTTCGTCGACCGCAGCGGTAAGCTCACCGACCTCACGGCGACTGACACCGGCTTCGGTGCCACGCCCAGGGAGCAGCGCGCGGTCCTCAGCCCGGACGGGGCGGACATCTGGTTCAGCTACCGCGCCGGCGGCGTGTGGAACGTCGGCAGCCGATCGACGGGCGGAGACCACAAGCTGACGGAACGGAGCACCGGCAGGGCACCCGACGAGCTTCCGATCTTCCTGGTCGGCGATCCGGTCCACGCCCTGCTCGCGTACAACGTCGTGGTCTCACCCGACGGGAAGCGCTACAGCGGCTGGGTGCCGGGCAACAACGAGGGCGACGTCTTCGCGGTGCCGGCCGGCACCGCGGCGCTCACGAACTCCACCCCGAAGGTCGCGGACAACGGCTGCGCGGAGGCCGTGGGCTGGCTCGACGACACCACCCTGCTGTGCTCCGCCGGCGACGCGAACCTGGCGGCGGTTGCCGTCGATGGCCCGACGAGCCAGGAGCAGCAGCCCATCCTTCCCGACACCAACCGGACCAACATCGGCATGGTGATCTCCCCGGACGGCGGGCAGGTCGTCTTCCTGAGCGCGGCCGGGACCGAACGCGAGTACTGGATCAGCGGGACCAAGCGGGGCGCCACGCCGAAGAAGGTGGAACGGACCGGCGAGTTCTCCGCCCTGGGTGACACCGCTGTCTTCATCGAATGGCGGTGACCGGCTGCGGCTCAACCTCATGGAATCCTGAGGTTCGGGCGCAACGGCAGGCAGGTGAAACCCGAGGGTGGCTGGCAGGTCACGTTCGTCGACGAGCGTTTCCCTGAACCGGACACCCCCGGGTGCACCTGAGCGCTCAGAAAGCGCTCAGAAAAGCGCTCAGAAGTCGTCGTCGAAGGTGACCGTGCCGCTGACGCCGACCTGGTACGCCGACACGCGCCGCTCGAAGAAGTTCGACAGCTCCTGCACGTCCTGCAGTTCCATGAAGGCGAACGGGTTGCGGCTGCCGTACATCGGCGCGATGCCCAGCACGGCGAGCCGCCGGTCGGCGACGTGCTGCAGGTACAGCCGCATGTCGGGCAGCGACATGCCGGAGACGCCGTGGGTGAGGAGGTCCGCGGCGAACTGCACCTCGCACTCGACGGCCTCGGCGAGCATCTGCCGGACCTGCTCCTGCAGGCCGGCGTCGAACAGGTCGGGTTCCTCGGCGCGGACGGTCTCCACCACGTCGAACGCAAACGCCATGTGCATCGACTCGTCGCGGAAGACCCAGTTGGTCCCGGAGGCGAGGCCGTGCAGCAGGCCGCGGGAGCGCAGGAAGTACACGTAGGCGAAGGCGCCGTAGAAGAACAGGCCCTCGATGCACGCCGCGAAGCAGATCAGGTTGAGCAGGAACGCCCGCCGGTCGTCGCGGGTCTTCAGCTCGCGCAGGTCGGCGAGGGAGTCGATCCAGCGGAAGCAGAACTCGGCCTTGCGGGCGATCGACGGGATGTTCTCCACCGCCGCGAACGCCGCGGACCGCTCGGCGTCGTCGGTGATGTAGGTGTCGAGGAGGTTCAGGTAGAACTGGACGTGCACGGCCTCCTCGAACAGCTGCCGCGACAGGTAGAGCCGGCCTTCGGGGCTGTTGACGTGTTGGTACAGGTTGAGCACGAGGTTGTTGGCGACGATCGTGTCGCCGGTGGCGAAGAACGCGACGAGCCGCGACACCAGGTGCCGTTCCGCGGGGGACAGGCGGGCCAGGTCGGCGAGGTCGGTGTGCAGGTCGACCTCCTCGACGGTCCAGGTGTTCTTGATGGCGTCCCTGAACCGGTCGAAGAACTGCGGGTAGCGCATCGGCCGCAGGGTCAGGTCCATGCCGGGGTCGAGGAGGGTCACTGGCACGCCTCGCACGACTCGGGGTTCTCCAGCGAGCAGGCGACCGCGTCGGGGACCGTCAGCACGGGCACGGTGGCCTGCTGGATCCGGGTCGCGGGCCGGGACCGCAGGTAGTACGTCGTCTTCAGGCCAGCCTTCCACGCGTACAGGTACATCGAGGACAGCTTGCCGATGGTCGGCGTGCTCAGGAACAGGTTCAGCGACTGCGACTGGTCGATGTACGGCGCCCGGGCCGCGGCCAGGTCGATCAGCGCCCGCTGTGGCAGCTCCCAGGCGGTGCGGTACAGCTCCCGCACGTCCGCGGGCAGCTCGGCGACGTCCTGCACCGACCCCTCGGCCCGTTTGATCTGCTCCCGGACCGCCGCCGTCCACAGCCCGCGTGCCTTGAGCTCGCCCACCAGGTGCGTGTTGACCTGCAGGAACTCACCCGACATGGTCTCACGTTTGAACAGGTTGGACACCTGCGGCTCGATGCACTCGTAGCAGCCGGCGATCGACGCGATCGTGGCCGTCGGCGCGATGGCGATGAGCAGCGAGTTGCGCAGCCCGGTCGCCGCGACCCGGGCCCGCAGCGCGGCCCAGCGCGGGCCCTCGGCCGGGGCGCCCCACAGGTCGGGGTGCAGCTCGCCGCGGGCCGCGCGGGTCTCGGCGAACGCCGGGTGCGGCCCGAACCGCTCCGCGAGCCCCGCCGACGTTTCCAGGGCGGTCAGGAAGATCTCCTCCTGGACGCGGGTCGACAGCTCCCGCGCGCCGGGCGAGTCGAACGGCAGCCGCAGCGTGAAGCAGGCGTCCTGCAGGCCCATCAGCCCGAGGCCGACCGGCCGCCACCGCGGGTTCGACGCCGCGGCCTGCGGCGACGGGTAGTAGTTGACGTCGATGACCCGGTCGAGGAAGCGCACCGCGGTGCGGACGGTCTCGCGCAGTTTCTCCCAGTCGACGCCGCCGGCGGTGACGTGCGCGCCGAGGTTGATCGAGCCGAGGTTGCACACCGCGGTCTCGTCGTCGCTGTTGACCTCGACGATCTCGGTGCACAGGTTCGACAGGTGGATGGTGTTGCCGGGCTCGCCGGTCTGGTTCGACAGCGCGTTGGCGCGGTCCTTGAACGTCATCCACCCGTTGCCGGTCTGCGCCAGGGTGCGCATCATCCGGCTGTACAGGTCGCGGGCCTTGACCGTCTTCACGGCGTGCTTCTCGGCGGCGCGGTACGCCTCGTCGAACTCGGCCCCGAACAGGTCAGGCAACGAAGGTGCGTCGGACGGGTCGACCAGCGACCAGTCGGCGTCGGCCTCCACCCGGCGCATGAACTCGTCCGGGATCCAGTTCGCGAGGTTGAGGTTGTGGGTGCGGCGGGCGTCCTCGCCGGTGTTGTCCCGCAGCTCGAGGAACTCCTCCACGTCCGGGTGCCACGGCTCCAGGTAGACGCACGCGGCGCCCTTGCGCCTGCCGCCCTGGTTGACCGCGGCGACGCCGGCGTCGAGGGTCTTGAGGAACGGCACGATGCCGTTGGACCGGCCGTTGGTGCCGCGGATCAGCGCGCCCCGGCCGCGGACCCGCGACCAGGAGATGCCGATCCCGCCGGAGAACTTCGACAGCTTCGCGACCTGGTGGTACCGCTCGTAGATCGAGTCGAGCTCGTCGCGGGGCGAGTCGACGAGGAAGCACGAGGACATCTGCGTGTGCGCGGTGCCGGAGTTGAACAGCGTCGGCGAGCTGGGCAGGTAGGCGAGGCTCGACATGAGCCGGTAGAACCCGATCGCCTCGCCCGCGGTCTGCGACAGCCCGCACGCGACCCGCAGCAGCCAGTACTGCGGCGTCTCCAGGACGAGCCGGCTGTGGGGGTGGCGCAGCAGGTACCGGTCGGCGACGGTGCGCAGCCCGAAGTACTCGAACCGCAGGTCACCGCCCGGGTCGACGGCGTCGTCGAGCTCCGTGGCGTGGCGGGCCACGAACCCGGCCGTGTCCTCGCTGATCAGCCCCTGCTGATGCGCGTGCCGGATCGCCTGGCTGAAGCTCGCCACGCCCTGGCCGCGGACCTCCTTGTCGACGTACGCCGCCAGGAGCCGCGCCGCGAGCCGCGAGTACTGCGGCTCCTCGCCGATCAGCTCGGCCGCGGTCTGGATCGACAGCTTGTCCAGCTCGGCGGTCGTGGCCCCGTCGTACAGGCCGCTGATCGTCTTCGTGGCGACCCGCAGCGGATCGACGTCGGCCAGGTCGCCGGCCCACCGCTCGACCGCCGTGACGATCCTGTTGACGTCGACCGGCTCCAGGTCGCCGTCGCGCTTACGCACCCGCATGATGTTCCCCTCGTCCCGGGCACCGAAGGCCGGAGCGACGCAGGGGGAAGCCGCCATGGAAAGGCGCACGACCGCGCCCGGCGATGGCGTCAGCCGACCCGCGCGGCATCCGACCGCCGCACACCGGTCGGCGTGCGGCGCGCTGGCAGGTCTTCGGACTCGCGGGCGTGACCTTCCGGTCGCCTACTGGCCGTCGCTTCCCAGACCTCGCGGTCCAGTGCTCGATGACGGCGGTCGTTCCCACTCACCGCTGCGGGGCAGTCCCGGATTCACACCGGGTTCCCTGTTGCCACGACCGACCCCGGAGGACCGGCCGAACCAGCTGCGTGCACCACCATATATGGGAGGGGTACAGAATGCACAACACCAGATCCTGTGCCGGCGTGTCGTCACCGGCGGTGGCGGTCACTGGTACGTCGGGTCGCTCCAGCGGCCGATGCTGCGGGAGCGGACCGGCTCGATGAAGCGGGGCGCGGCGCTGTGCGGGTGGCCGGGGCCCCAGTTGGTGGCGTCGCCGTGCATCTGGACGCGGGCGTTGTCGGTGTACCAGTCGACGAGGTCGGCGTCGGAGCGCACGATCCAGGTGCAGCCGGTCTCCGCGTCGGCGGTGAAGTCGCCGTGGCGGATCAGCGGTGGCCGCCAGAAGTACGTGCCGGGCCACATCCGGCCGAAGTTGTAGTCGAAGCCGCCGTCGAGGCAGTACGCCTCCTCGGAGCACGGGTGGTGGGCGAGGGGTACTTCGCGCCAGCCGGGCTTGGCCTTGATCAGGCGGGTGTAGAAGCCGGTCTTCTCGTCGCGGTGCAGCAGCTTGATGTAGAGCCCGGGCACGGGTGTGCCGCCGAGGTCGAAGCGCATCGGGCTGCCGTCCTTCACGTCGATCCACGGCATCTCCGCGGTGTCCAGGACGACGAGGTGCTGGTCGGGCCGCACGGTGTCGCGGCCGGTGCCGGCGAGGTCGAAGTGCCAGTCGCCGTGCTCGCGGAACAGCAGGACCTCGGTGCCGGCCGTGGCGGTGACCGGCGGTGTCCAGACGCCCGCGGGCGCGGTCCAGTAGCCCTGCGGGCCGAGCGTGGTGCCGCCGATGACGACCTGCCCCGACAGGACGTACCACTCGGTGTCGGCGTGGTGCACGCCGGCGGGCCGGGACCAGTCGCCGGTGAAGCGGACCTTCAGCGAGGCGGAGCCGTCCTCCTCGTCGTAGCTGAGGTTGCGCTGCTCGGCGGGGCCGGTCGCGTGCTGGAACTCGGCGACGTGCCAGATGAGGTCGCGCTCATCGATGATCTCCACGTGCGGGCGCATGCGGCCTCCAGACTCGGCATTGAATTTCCGGTGCGGAATGTATCGCTTACTAGTTTCGAGTACAAGGTGTACCGTCAAACCTCGTGACCCGACCAGGCCGCCCCGCCGGCCCCACCACCGACACCGAGGCCGTGGTGCTCACCGCGGCCCTGGAGCTGCTGCTCGCCGAGGGGGCCGCGGCGCTGACCGCGCAACGCCTGCACCAGGTCACCGGCGTGTCCCGCTCGACCGTCTACCGGCACTGGCCGACCCCGGCCGCCGTCCTCGCGGCCCTGATCGACGTCGCGCCGCTGCCGCCCGGCGAGGCGTCCGGCGACCTCGCCCGCGACCTGCACGCCGCCGTCGACCAGCTCTGCGACCGGCTCCGCGAC
This sequence comes from Dactylosporangium cerinum, assembly GCF_042653625.1. Taxonomy (NCBI): domain Bacteria; kingdom Bacillati; phylum Actinomycetota; class Actinomycetes; order Micromonosporales; family Micromonosporaceae; genus Dactylosporangium; species Dactylosporangium cerinum. The sequence continues at coordinate 260,955 of NZ_JBHSIU010000011.1, forward strand.
CGGCCGGTCGGCGCGTTCCTGCAGGCGCTGATCGTGGCCGCCGCGACCGACCCGGCCGCCGCCCAACTGCGCCACCGCTACGTCGGCGACCTGCTCGCGCCGTTCCACACGGTGCTGCGCGCCGCCGGGGTGGCCGCGACCGACCGGGACGACGCGGTCGCCGCGATCGTCTCCCCGCTGCTGCTGGACGCGCTGCTGCTGGACCGGCCCGCCGCCCGCACCAGGGCACACCGCATCATCGACAGCACCGCCCGGAGGCTGACCCCGTGACCAACACCGTCGGACCGCGCGCCGTCGTCGGCGTCGTCGTGCCCAGCACCAACACCGTCGTCGAGCACGACTACTGGACCGCCCGGGTGCCGGGCGTGGCCTACCGCGCCGGCTCCATGTACATCCCGGACCCGGCGATGCGCGACGACGCCGGCTTCGAGGCCCTGCTCGGCCAGATCCGCGCCTCGATCGACACGGCGGTCCGGGACGTGCTCACCGCCGAACCCGACCGCATGGTGATGGGCATGTCCGCGGAGACGTTCTGGGGCGGCGTCGAGGGCAACGCCGCGTTCGAACGCCGCCTGCACGAGCGCACCGGCCTGCCGGTGACCACCGGGGCGAGCGCCTGCCGGGCCGCGCTGCGCGAGCTCGGGTGCCGGCGCATCGCGGTGTTTTCGCCGTACCAGCCGATCGCCGACCGTGAAGTCGGCCGGTTCTTCGCCGAGGCCGGCTTCGACGTCGCCGCGATCACGGGCCTGCGCTGCCCGACGGCCATGGACATCGCCCGCGTCCCCGACGACCGGCTGCGGGACGTGGTCGGGCAGCTCGACGGCCCGGACGTCGACGCGGTCGTGCAGGTCGGCACCAACCTGTCGTTCGTCGCCCTCGCCGACCGCCTGGAGCAGGAGCTGGGCAAGCCCGTCGTGGCCATCAACGCCGCCACGCTCTGGCACGCGCTGCGCGAGCACGGCATCGCCGACCGGGTCCCCGGCGCCGGTCGCCTGCTCCGCGAGCACTGAGCACGGTCGCCGGTGCTACGGCGCGGATCGCGCGCCGACGACGCTGTCCCAGGCTGATCGGGCGCCGGAGATGACCGCCTGCAGCTGTGCCCGGGTCGCACCGTCGCGCGACTGGACCGCCATGCCGTGCAGGACGGTCGTGTAGAAGGCGGCCACCGCCTCGATGTCCGTCCCGTCGGCGACGTCGCCTTCCTGGGTCGCCCGTTCGAGGCGGTGCCGGAACGACCGCTGCACCAGCGCCCGGCGGTCGGCGAGAAAGTCGCGGAGGTCGGCGTTGCCGGTCGTGCCGGCGAGGGCGGCGAGCACGACCATGCAGCCCGGCGGGGTGGCCGGATCGGCGAACCGGTCGGCGCTGACCTCCAGTGCCGCGGTGATGCCGTCGCGGGCCGTGGCCGATTCGTCCAGGCAGCGCAGCGTCCGGTCGCCTTCGGTCGTGCCGTACAGCTCGACGGCCTCGCGGAACAGCTGCTCCTTCGAGCCGAAGCAGGCGTAGATGCTCGCCGAGGCGATGCCGAGGGCGGCGGTGAGGTCGGTCATCGACGTGCCCTCGTAGCCGTGCTCCCAGAACGTCAGCATCGCCTGCCGCAGTGCCACGTCCCGGTCGAAGCCGCGCGGCCTGCCCCGCTCCACCATGCCGAACCCGCCTTCCGGAGTATTTCTTTGCCGATCGACCAAGATACCCCTTGACCGGCCGCTCCGTGCACTGGTATCCATTTATTGGTCGATCGGCAAAGAATTGGAGGCAGGCATGAGCGGACTCGCCGGCAAGGTGGCGCTGGTGACCGGGGGCAGCCGGGGGATCGGCGCGGCGATCGCCCGGCGGCTGGCCGAGGACGGCGCGGCGGTCGCGCTCACCTACGCCAGATCCGCGGACCGGGCCACGGCGGTGGCCGATCAGATCGAGGCCGCCGGCGGCCGGGCGCTGGTGATCGAGGCGGACCACGCGAACCCGGACGCCGCCGTCGCGGCGGTCGAACGCGCGGCCGGGGCGTGGGGACGGCTGGACATCCTCGTCAACAACGCCGCCACCTTCGCCGCGGGTCCGATCGCCGACGTCACCGTCGAGGACCTGGACCGGGTGCTGGCGGTCAACGTGCGCTCGATCTTCCTCGCCAGCCAGGCGGCGGCCCGCACCATGACCAGCGGTGGCCGGATCATCAGCATCGGCACCTGCCTCACGCGGCGGTTGCCCGGACCGGGGCTCGCGCTGTTCACCATGAGCAAGGCGGCGCTGACCGGCCTCACCGCGGGGCTGGCCCGCGACCTCGGGCCGCGGGGCATCACCGCCAACCTCGTGCAGCCCGGACCGATCGACACCGAGTCCAACCCGCGGGACGGGGCGGGCGCCGACGCGCGACGCTCCGCCACCGCCCTCGGCGACTATGGCCGGCCCGACGACATCGCCGCCACGGTGGTGCACCTGGCCGGCGACGGCGGCCGGTACATCACCGGCACCGCCGTCGCCGTCGACGGTGGCTTCGCCGTCTGAACCGGGTGAACCATCGCGCCTACTCCGGCGTCGCCGGTCCGAGCAGGCGCAGTTCCTCGATGTCCATCGCGGCCTGCAGGTCCCGCAGGACGATGTCGTCGATGGTGTTCGCGTCGCGCATTGCGGTGACCGCGTGGCGCTTGTGGTGCAGCACCTGCAGGCGCAGGCGGCGTTCGAGCTGTTCCATGCGGCGGGCCTCGTGGTCGTCGCCGGACTTGGCGCGGATCTCCTGCAGGTGGTCCTCGTAGTCGGCGCGGAGTCGGTCGATGATGTCCTGCGGCGCGCCGAGCTCCCGGCCGACCCCGTCCAGGGCGGCCAGGCCGGCCTTGGTGGCGGCGATCTGGGCCCGCAGCGTCTCCTCGGCGCGTCCGTCGTCCGCGGTCAGGCCCGCCCAGCGGATCACTCGCGGCAGGGTCAGACCCTGGACCAGCGTCGTCACGACGATCACCACGATGGTCGTGAAGACGATGAGGTCCCGGTCGGCGAAGGGCGTCTTGTCGGGCAGCACGGTCGGCACGGCCAGTGCGGCGGCGAGCGAGACGGCACCCCGGAAACCGGCCCAGCCGTTGACGGTGCGCACCTTCCAGCCGACCCGCCGGGTCCGCTGGACCGCGCGCCGGTCCACGGCCCGGATCAGGCCCGTCATGGCGTGCACCCAGACCAGCCGCGTGAGGATCACGGTGCCCGCCGCCAGCAGCGCGATGCCGAGCGTCCGCGGGATCGCGGGCCCTTCGATCGCCCGCACCGCCTGCGGGATCTGCATGCCCACCAGGACGAACAGGCTGCCGTTGAGCATGAAGGTGGCGAGGTCCCAGAACGCGAACGCCTGCACCCGGGACCGGGCCCGCACGACCCGCGGGCTCGCCTGGGTCAGGACCAGCCCGGCCACGACGACGGACACGACGCCGCTGGCGTGCACGAGTTCGGCGAGCACGAACGCGCCAAACGGCGTCAGGATGCTCAGACCGCCCTCGCGCAGCGGGTCGTCGAGGCGGCGCCGGATGAGGATGACCACGCCGGCGGCGACCACCCCGGCCAGGACGCCGCCCACGGACGACCAGGCCAGCCGCCCGGCGACGCCGAGCGGGCCGGGCGTCGCCGCGCCGCCGAGCACGCCGACGGCGACGGCGAACAGCACGAGGGCCGTGCCGTCGTTGATGAGACTCTCCGCGCGCAGGGTCGTCAGGATGCGCCGCGGCATCCGCTTGGCCAGCCCGGCCACGGCCGTCGCGTCCGTCGGGGCGAGCACGGCTCCGAGAATCCAGGCCGCCGCCGCGGCCACCCCGACCGCCTGCAGCGCGTAGGAGACGGCGGCCATCGTCGCCAGCACCAGGACCACCGCCGCCAGCACGATCACCCGCAGATTTGCCCGGATCTCCCGCCAGCTGGTGTTGAGGCTCTCCCAGTACAACACCGCGGGCAGGAACAGCCCGAGCACGGCCTCGGGCGGCAGCTCCACCTCGGCCAGCGGCGGGGCCAGCGCCAGCACCCCGCCGAACAGGATGAGCAGCACCGGTGGCGCCACGCTGTAACGCCGGCCCATGGTCGTGCCGACCAACACCGTCACCCCGAGCACGATGACGAGCAGCAACGCCTCCACCCGGCCATCCTCCATCACCGCCCGCCTCCGGCAGGCGTCAGTGGGCGGAACCTACGATGGGCGCGTGACGGATCTCCTCGCGCGGATCAGGGCGACGCCGCGCCTCGCTGAGCAGCTGGCGCTCCACTTCGACTTCGACCTCACCCGGCTGGACCCGGTCGAAGACGTCCACCTCGCCGATGGGGTGCAGCTGACCCCGATCGCGGGTGACGCCTCCGGTGGTTCGTTCCTGCTGACGCCGGCCGGTGCGGTGGTGTACGCCGGGTCGGAGGGCGAGGGCGGGTTGATCGCCCACGACCTGCGCGGCGCGCTCGCCCTCGTGGTCGGCCTGCCGAGCCTGCACGACGCGCTGTCCCGGCCGTTCGACGCCGACCTGCCGGCGTGGCTCGCCGAGTGCGACGCCGAGATCCGCGAGGACTTCCCGGAGCTGGACGAGACCCGCGCCGAGGTCCGCGGGCAGCTGGACCTGCCACCCGCGGACGGGCTGCTCGCCGCCCTGCACGCGGCGGCCGCCGACGACACGTATCGCCCGATCAGCGAGCACGGCCCGTACGAATCGATGCTCGCCGACTGAGTCGCCGGTTGCGCATTGGCGCTCGCGCATCTCAGGGGACTGCGACAGCGGGCCGGTCCAGCGGGCGGCTGGGCAGTTCGCGGCGGATGACCGGGGCGATCTCGGCGAAGAACAGCTCCAGTGACTCGGTGAAGTCGACGCGGCCGAGCACGGCCCGGTCGACGTGGATGTGGAAGATCTCGTGGCCGAAGTGCCGGTGCTGCTCGTGGATCTTGTCGATGATCTGCTGCGGGCTGCCGACCAGGACCGAGCTGCGCTCCACCCAGTCCTCGACCGAGTCGAAGTGGATGGTGGCGCCGTCGTAGCGGCGGTTGACGGCGAGCCGCGCCTCGAACACCGGGCGGTACCTGTCGATCGCCTCCCGGGTGGTGCGGGCGCCGAAGTAGCCGGCGGTGCCGACGCCGACGAGCGCGTCGGCGGGGTCGTGGCCGTGCGCTTCGAAGCGTTCGCGGTAGTGGCGGATCAGCTCGGCGTAGCGCTCGATCGTGCCGGCGCCGTTGGAGGAGAAGAGCGGGTCGCCGTGCCGGGCGGCCAGGTCGGTGCTCAGGCGGCTGGTGGAGCTGCCGTGCCAGACCCGGATCGCCGGCTGCAGCGGCCGGGGCAGGCCCTCGGCGTCCTGCAGCGGCGGGCGGTGCGTGCCGGTCCAGGTGACCCGGTCCTCGCGCCACAGCCGGCGGAACAGCTCGTAGTGCTCGCGCAGCCGGTCCCACTGGTCGTCGGGGGTGGCGTTGAACAGCCGCTGGGTCGCGGCGTACGCACCCTTGCCGATGATCAGGTCGAGCCGGCCGCGGGCCAGGTGGTCCAGCGTCGCGTAGTCCTCGAACTGGCGCACCGGGTCGTGCAGGCCGATCGCGGTGATCGCGGTGAACAGCCGGATCCGGGAGGTGTGCGCGGCGACGTGGCTGAGCAGCACGGCGGGCGAGGAGGAGACGGCGGGCCGGTCGTGGCGCTCGCCGATGCCGTAGGCGTCGAACCCGAGGCGCTCCGCGAGCACCCCGAGCTCGACGAGTTCGTCCAACTGCTCGGTGGTGGTGCTGCCGGGAGCCGGCACGTGCGGCAGGAGCATGAACTTCACCGGGGCCTCCGCGTTCGAGTAGACGTGTCAACTCAGACTGTATGGAAGGTCGAGTTGATGCGTCAACTGCTACGATCGCGCGGTGACGAGTTCCGGTACCGCCGCCTGGCTCGACCCCCGCGAACAGCGGGTGTGGCAGGTCTTCTTCGAGATGCAGGACCAGTTCTGGCGCCGGATGGCCCGGGAGCTGCACCGCGACACCGGCCTGTCCGAGGCCGACTTCGTGGTGCTGACCGTCCTGGACGAGGCCCCGGAGGGGCGGTTGCGCGCGTACGAGCTCAGCGCCGTCGCGCAGATGGAGAAGAGCCGGCTGCACCACCACCTGCAGCGCATGGTCGAGCGCGGGCTGCTCACCCGGGAGGCGAGCGCCGACACGCCCCGCGGCGCGGTCTACGCGATCACCGCCGACGGCCGGGCCGTGTTCGCGGCCGCCGCGCCGGTCCGGGCCGCACACGTGCGGACCTGGCTGATCGACCACCTGACCGGCGCGCAGCTCGACGTCCTCGAGGACATCTCCCAGGCCGTGCTGAAAAATCTCAAGGGCGGGAGTTAATACCTACTAATCCGGTAGGTGTGATAGGTATAATGCATGGCTGACGAGTTCGCACTGCTCGCCGACAGCGCCCGCGAGGCGGGCCACACCGGGGACCTGCCGCCGGTGCGCCGGGCCGAGGTCGACACGCCTGACGGCCGGGTCAGCGCCCTGGTCTGGGGCGACGCGCCGGACGTCACGTTCCTGCACGGCACCGGGCTCAACGCGCACACCTGGGACGCGACCGTGCTCCGGCTGGCGCGGCCCGCGCTCGTGCTCGACCTGCCCGGCCACGGCGACTCCGACTGGCGGGACGACTTCGACTACGCGCCGCGCACCACCGCGCCGGCCGTCCTGGCGAGCATCGAGGCGCTCGCGGGCGACCGGCCGCAGGTCCTCGTCGGGCAGTCCCTCGGCGGCCTCACGGCCCTCGCGGTGGCCCAGCTGCGCCCGGAGTCGGTGCGCGGGATCGTCCTGGTCGACGTGTCCCCGGGCATCCGCCAGCAGGACGCCCAGCAGGTGCGCTCGTTCCTCTCCGGGTCGCTGGTGTTCGAGTCCCGGGCGCAGATCGCCGAACTGGCGGTCGCCGCGGGCATCGCCGGGCCCGGTCCGGCGCTCGACCGCGGCGTGCTGTTCAACACCAGGATCCGCGAGGACGGCTCGGTGGTCTTCAAGCACCACTTCGGCAGCCCGCCTCCCGGCGCCACGATCAGCGTCGACTTCATCGACCTGTGGCCGGTGCTGGCGGCCCTGACGGTGCCGGTGCTGCTGGTCCGGGCCACGGGCGGCTACCTGCCCGACGACGTGGTCGCCGAATTCGCGCAGCACGCGCCGGCCGCCCGGATCGTCGAGGTCGACTCGCGGCACAACGTCCAGGAGCAGCGCCCCGGCGAACTGGCCGACCTCATCGCGGGTTTCGTCAAGGACTGATCGGCTCGACGAGCGCCTCCGCCAGCCGCGCGACGTCCTCGTCACTGAGGCCGTGCGCGCGGGCGTAGTCGGCCACCGAGCCGTGGCCGGCCTCGATCCGGCCGAAAATCCGCTCCAGGGCGGCCGGCGGGCTCAGCCGGACCAGCGTCTCCAGATGCACCGCCGGGCGGTCGGCCGAGCGGCGCCAGTGGGCCACGATCTCGTCCAGCAGCGCCGGCGGTAGGTGCCGCTCGGTCGCGGCGTAGTCGGCGACGACCGTGGCCCGGTCCACCCCGACCAGCGCCAGCGCCAGGGCCACCACCAGCCCGGTGCGGTCCTTGCCGGAGGTGCAGTGCACGATCACAGGCGTGGTGCCGGAGCGGGCCAGCACCCGCAGTGCCGTGGCGAGGGCGTGGCCGCGCTCCTCGACGATGTGGTCGTAGAACTCATCCAGGCTCGAGTCGGCGGCCAGGAACGTGGCCGGCGAGGTGGCCAGCACCGGGACGTGGACGATCTCGGCGCCGATGCCCCGCAGGTCGCTGGGGAAGTCGGCCCGCTCGGACGGGTCGCGCAGGTCCACCACCAGCCCGATGCGCCGCTCGGCGAGCTCGCGCCGGTCGGCGTCGTCCAGCCGGTGCAGCGCGTCGGATCGGTAGAGCTTGCCCAGCCGGGTCGGACCCGTCCGGGCGACCCTGCCGCCGGTGTCGCGCAGGTTGTACGTCCCACGCAACCGCACCAGACGCACCGGGTGCCCGTCCGGGATCATGTGCCACTCCTAACACCTACCTATCCGATAGGTTTACTGTAATATACGTCCTCGATGGGAACTTCTGAGTGGGGCTTCGACACGGTGCAGGTGCATGCGGGCGCCGCACCCGACCCGGCGACCGGCGCCCGCGCGACCCCGATCTTCGCCACGACCAGCTACGTGTTCGACGGCGTCGACCAGGCGGCGGCGTCGTTCCGCCTGGACGACCTGGAGCAGCACGCCTACACCCGGCTGTCCAACCCCACCTCGGTCGTGGCCGAGCAGCGGATCACGGCCCTGGAGCGCGGATCCGCGGCGGTGACCGTGGCCAGCGGGCAGGCGGCGACCACTCTCGCCCTGCTCAACCTGCTGCGCAGCGGCGATCACGTGGTCGCCTCCGACCAGGTGTACGGCGGCACCGTGCTGCTGCTGCGCGAACGCTTCGCCGAACTCGGCATCGACACGACGTTCGTGTCCGACGTCAACGACCCGGACGCCTGGCGCCACGCGATCCGGCCGGACACCCGCGCCTTCTTCGCCGAGAGCATCGGCAACCCGACCGGCGTGGTGCTCGACGTCGAAACGGTGGCCCGGGTCGCGCACGAGGACGCCCGGGTGCCGCTCATCGTGGACAACACCCTCGCGACCCCGTACCTGCTGCGCCCGCTGGAACACGGCGCCGACATCGTGGTGCACTCCACGACGAAGTTCCTCGCCGGGCACGGCACCGCGATCGGCGGCGTCGTGGTGGACGGCGCCCGCTTCGACTTCGGCGCCGAGCCGCAGCGCTGGCCCGGCTTCCACACCCCCGACCCGAGCCACGGTCCCGGAGGGTACTGGGAACGCTTCGCCGCACTCGGGCTGGCCTACTCGCTGCGGCTGCGCACGACCGTGCTGCGCGGCTACGGCCCGGCGCCGTCACCGTTCAACAGCTTCCTGCTGCTGCAGGGCCTGGAGACGCTGAGCCTGCGGGTCCGCCAGCACGTCGCCAACGCCCAGACGATCGCGGAGTTCCTGCAGGACCACCCGCAGGTGACCAGGGTGCACTACGCCGGGCTGCCGTCCAGCCCGTCGGCCGCCCTGGCCAAGCGGTACCTGCCGCGCGGCGCCGGCGCCGTCGTGTCCTTCGAGCTCGCGGCGGGTCTTGAAGGCGGCCGCCGGTTCGTGGAGGGCGTCGGGCTGTTCAGCCACCTCGCCAACATCGGCGACGTCCGCAGCCTCATCATCCACCCGGCCTCCACCGTCAGCTCCAGCCTGACCGGGGAGCAGCTGCTGGCCGGCGGGATCAGTCCCGGCCTGATCCGGCTGTCCGTCGGCATCGAGGACGTCGCCGACCTTCTCGCCGACCTGGAGCGCGGATTCGAGGCGGTGACCGCGCATGTGTTGTAGGCGCTGACCCCACCCCCGAACCCCACCCAGGAAAGGAATCCAGTCATGAGCGATGAGCCTTCCGTCAGCACCGACCCGACCCTGAGCGACCAGAGCCAGGCCAACGCCGCGACCCGCAGGAAACGCAGGACCGTCATCGGCGCGGCCGCCGCCGTCATCATCGTGCTCGCCGCGGCTGCCGGCATCACCGCCTGGGCCACGAGCGACGAACCGGGCAAGACCACCGCCGCCGCCGACGACAAGACGCTCACGGTCGCGCTGCAGCTGTTCCCGGACAACCTCGACATCCGCAGCACCGCCGGCGCCGCGCTCGACCAGACACTGATCGACAACGTCTACCAGCCGCTGGTCAGCCGCGACCCGAAGGGCAAGATCCTGCCCGGCATCGCCAAGAGCTGGACGGCGTCACCGGACTCGCTGACGCACACCTTCACCCTCTTCCCGGGCACCATGTTCAGTAACGGCGACCCGCTGACGGCCAAGGACGTCGCCTGGTCGATCAACCAGGTCACGGCCAAGCAGTACAAGGACTACCAGGCCCTCGCGAGCGTCGAGTCCGTCACCGCCACCGACGACCAGACGGTCGTGGTGAAGCTCAAGCAGCCCGACCCGGCGCTGCTCTACACCCTCGCGGGCCGCCCCGGCCTCGTCTTCGACGAAAAGGCGACCAACGACCCCAAGTCGACGGCCGTCGGGTCCGGGCCGTTCCTGGTGGACAGTTTCAAGGCCGGCGCCACGCTGACCCTCACCCGCAACCCGAAGTACTGGGGCGAGAAGGCCGGCGTCAGCTCCGTCGCGTTCAAACTGTTCAGCGACACCAACGCGATCGTCAACGCGGTCCTGGACGGCAGCGTCGACGTCGCCGGCATCGACCCCAACCTGCTGCCCAAGGTCAAGGGCAACCCGAACTACGACGTAGTCACCGGCTTCGCGTCGGACAAGTTCACGCTCGCGTTCAACAACCGGGTCGCTCCGTTCACCGACCTGAAGGTGCGGCAGGCGGTGCGGCACGCGATCGACCACGACGCGATCGTCAAGGCGATCGGGGCCGGCAAGACGCTCTACGGGCCGATCGTCGACTCCGACCCCGGCTACCAGGACCTGTCCGGGCTCTACCCGCACGACGCCGCCAAGGCCAAGCAGCTGCTCGCCGAGGCCGGCCACGCCAACGGGCTGGAGCTGACCCTGAAGATCCCCTCGTTCTACGGCACCACCATCCCCGGCCTGCTCACCAGCCAGCTCGCGCAGGCCGGCATCAAGCTCACCGTGACGTCGGTGGACTTCCCGACCTGGCTCAAGGAGGTCTACACCAACCACGACTTCCAGCTGAGCATCGTCGATCACGCCGAGGCCCGCGACTTCTCCAACTGGGCCAACCCGAAGTACTACTTCGGTTACGACAACAAGCAGGTGCAGCAGCTGTACCAGCAGGCGACGACCGCGACGTCGGAATCGGCGTACGCCTCGCTGCTGCAGCAGGCGGCGCAGATCGTGTCGCAGGACGCGGCGGCGGACTGGCTCTACAACCCGACGGCGAACACCGCCGTGCGCAAGGGGCTCACCGGCGTGCCGACGGACTCGACCAGCTCGCGGCTCAACCTGACCCACGTCAAGGTCAGTCGGTGACATGATCCGGTTCCTGGTGCGCCGGCTCGCGCTGCTCCTGCTGGGGCTGCTCGTCGCCAGCCTGGTGATCTTCCTCGTGCTGAGGGTGCTGCCGGGCGACGTCGCGCACGTCATCGGCGGGACGAACGCGACCCCGGAGCAGGTCGCCAGGATCCGGACCGCGCTCGGCCTGGACCACAGCCTGCCCAGCCAGTACCTGCACTGGCTGGGCGGGCTGCTCCGCCTCGACCTGGGCGAGTCGCTGCTGACCGACCAGGCGGTCGGTGCGGCGCTCGCCGACCGCAACAGCGTGACGGTCCCGCTCACGATCCTGTCGTTCGTGATCGCGGCGCTCATCGCATCGACGCTCGGCGTGTACTCGGGGCTGCGGCACGACCGCCCGGCCGGCGTGGTCATCAGCTTCGTGTCGCAGGCCCTGGCCGCGGTCCCGGCGCTGTGGCTCGGCCTGCTGCTCATCATCGTGCTCGGCAACGGTGTCGGCCTGCTCGGCGTCCTGCCGAGCAACGGCTTCCCCGACGACGGCTGGAGTTCACCGTTGGCGGCGCTGCGGTCGCTGCTGCTGCCGGCGCTGACCATCGGGCTCATCGAGGGCGTCGTGCTGCTGCGGTTCGTGCGCTCCGCGGTCCTCGAAGCGCTCGGCCAGGACTACGTCCGCGCTGCCGCCGCCCGCGGCCTGACCCGCACCCAGGCGCTGCTGCGGCACGGGCTGCCCAACGTCGGGCTGTCATTGCTGTCGATCTCCGCGCTGCAGATCGCCGCACTGGTCACCGGGGCCGTGGTGGTCGAGTCGCTGTTCAACCTGCCGGGCGTCGGCCGGATGCTCGTCGGCGACGTCGGCAGCCGCGACCTGACCGCGGTGCAGGGCGAGGTGCTGTTCCTCACCGGGATCGTCCTGGTGATCGGCACGCTCGTCGACGTCGCCCACCGGCTCGTCGACCCGCGGCAGAAGGTCGAGGCGGCATGAACACCTGGGTCCGGGAACTGTTGCGCCGGCCGGCCGGCAGGTTCGGCACGGTCGTCGTCGGCGCGGTCTTCGGCGCGGCGCTGCTGTCGCTGTTCTGGACGCCGCACGACCTGCTGCAGCAGGACATCGCGGAACGATGGCGCGGCCCCGGCCAGCAGCACTGGCTGGGCACGGACCAGATCGGCCGGGACACCCTCAGCTGGCTCCTCGCCGGCAGCCGCACCACGGTCCTCGTCGCCACCTGGGCGACGCTCATCGCGGCGGCCGTCGGCATCGCCCTCGCCGCGCTCACCGCGCTGAGCCCCCGCTGGCTCGCCGAGCCCGTCATCGTGGTCGTCGACATCCTCATCGCGTTTCCCGTGCTGCTCATCGCGATGCTCCTGGCCGCCGCGTTCGGCGGGTCGCTGTCGGTCGTCGTGACCGCCGTCGGCGTCGGGGTCGGCGTCAACATCGCCCGTGTGGTGCGGCCCGAGATCCGCCGTGTGCTCGCGTCGGACTACGTCCTCGCGGCGAGGGCCGGCGGCGTCGGGCCCGGCGGCGTCCTCGCCCGGCACGTCATCCCCGGCGCCGGACCGGTCGTCATCGTGCAACTGTCCTATGTGGCCGCCATCGCGATCCTCGCCGAGGCGAGCCTGTCCTACCTGGGCTACGGCGCGCCCCCCGGCACGCCGTCCTGGGGGCGCAGCCTGTCGGAGTCGCAGCAGTACATCTCGGTGCAGCCGGCGTCGGTGCTGTGGCCCGGCCTCGCGATCGCCCTCACCGTTCTGGCCATCACGCTGCTCGGCGACGCGCTGCGCGAGGCCCTCGACCCGCGCCTGCGCCGCAGGCCGGCAGTTCGGCCGGCAGCGAAGGAGGCGGCCACGTGAGCCTGGCGATCGAAGACCTGCGGATCTCGATCCGGGGCAGGACCGTCGTCGACGGGGTCAGCCTGGCGCTCGGCGACGGCGACCGGCTCGGGCTCATCGGCGAGTCGGGCTCGGGCAAGTCGCTGACCGCCCTGGCCGTGCTGGGGCTGCTCCCCGCCGGCAGCACCGTCACCGGCAGCATCCGCCTCGACGGCCGTGAGCTCGTCGGGCTCGGCGACAGGGAACTCGCCGCCGTGCGCGGCAAGCGCGCCGGCATCGTCTTCCAGGAACCCGTGACCGCGCTCAACCCCATCCGCCGCGTCGGCGCGCAGATCGGCGAGTCGCTGCGCATCCACTACGGCTTCTCCAAACGGCAGGCCCTGGAACGGGCCGTCCGGCTGGCGGAACGGGTACACCTGCCAGATCCCGAACACATCGTGCAGCGCTATCCACATGAGCTGTCCGGCGGTCAGCGGCAACGGGTCGCCATCGCGGCGGCCCTCGCCACCGGACCGCGGCTGATCATCGCCGACGAACCGACGACGGCCCTGGACGTGACGATCCAGGCCGGCATCCTGGATCTGTTCGACCGTGAGGTCGGCGAGTCCGGCGCGTCACTGCTGTTCATCACGCACGACCTGGCGGTGCTCGCCCGGATCGTGCCCAGGGCCGTGGTCCTCGCCGCGGGCCGGGTCGTGGAGGAGGCGACCGTCGAGGGCCTGCTGACCGCGCCGGCCCACCCGGTCACCGCCGCCCTCGCCGAGGCCGCCTACGCGACCGGCTTCACCGACCCGGCCTTCGAGGGGCACCGATGAGTGGCCCGCTGCTGAGCGTCCGTGGCCTTTCGCGGGTGTACCGGCTGCCGCGGCAACGCCTCGGCGGACCGGCACCGGTGCACCCCGCCCTCCTCGACGTGGACCTCGACGTCGCCGAGGGCGAGATCCTCGCGGTGATCGGCGAGTCCGGCTCCGGCAAGTCCACCCTGGCGCGGCTCCTGCTCGCCCTGGACCGCCCCACCAGCGGCACCGTCACCTTCGACGGGCGGCCGGTCACCGCCGGGCCGGCCCGGGAGCTGCGCTGGCTGCGCGCCGCCACCGGGATCGTGCTGCAGGACCCGTACGCCTCCCTCAACCCCCGCTTCAGCGTCCACGACATCGTCGCCGAGCCGCTGCGGGCCCTGCGCGTGCCCGGCGACCACCGCCGGCTCGTCACCGACGTCCTGGCCCGCGTCGGCCTGGCGGCGGACCGCGCGGCGTACTACCCGCACGAGCTGTCCGGCGGTCAGCGGCAGCGGGTCGCGCTGGCCCGCGCGGTCGTGCACCGGCCCAGGCTCCTCGTCGGCGACGAGCCGACCTCGGCGCTCGACGTCACCGTCCGGGCGGAGATCATCGCCCTGCTGCGCGACCTGAACGCCACCCTCGGCCTGGCGATCGTCCTCGTCTCGCACGACCTCGGCCTGGTGCAACGGTTCGCCGGGCGGGTGGTCGTCATGCACGAGGGCCGGGTCGTCGAGTCCGGCCCGACCGACGCCGTCCTCGGCGACCCCCGACACGCCTACACGCGGCGGCTCGTCGCCGCGGTCCCACGTCTGCCCGCAAGGAGCACCGATGCCTGACCCCGACCGACCGTTCAAACTGGGCTTCCTGACCCACGTCCACGGCTACGGCCGGCCCACCGAGGCGGTGTACGCGGACCTGCTCGACACGATCGCCGCCGCCGAACAGTTCGGCTACGACGGCGTGTTCCTCGCCCAGCACCACTTCAGCCACGACGGCGCGCGGCTGCCGTCGCCGCTGGTGCTGCTCGCCGCCGCGGCCCGCCGGACCGGCCGGATCGAGCTGGGCACCGCGATCAGCACCATCGCCCTCGAAGACCCGCTGCGCTTCGCCGAGGACGCCGCCGTGCTCGACGAGCTGTCCGGCGGCCGGGTCCAGCTCGGGCTCGGCACCGGCGGCGCCAACGCGGCCGCATACCCGGCGTTCGGGTTCACGCCCGAGACACTGGACGAACGCTACGACGCGGCGCTGGAGACCGTGCACGCCGCGATCGAGGGCAAGCCGGTGCGGGGCACCGACCTGGCGCTGCACCCGCCCGTGCCGGACCTGCGCCGGCGGATCTGGCAGTCCACCTCCCGGGTCGAGAAGGCCCGGCGGATCGGCGCGGCCGGCGACGGGCTGTTCATCGGCACGTTCATCCACCGGCCCGAGGACGACCAGCTGCCGCTCATCGACGCGTACCGCACCGCCTACCGTGACGGCCCGGCCGGCCCCGGTCCGCGCGTCGGCGCCGCGCGGGCGGTGTTCCCCGGCGGCTCGCGGGCGGCGGCCCTGGCCGACCTCGGCCGTGGACTGGCCCTGTTCCGGCGGCAGGTGCAGCGCTTCGTCGACCTGTCCGAGCACGACGACGAGCAGCTCGCCGAACGCATCAACGTCCACTACGGCGGCACCGCCGACGTCGTGGACAGCCTGCGCCGCGACCCGGCCCTGTTCGGCCACGTCGACTACTTCTTCCCCGTCGTGCAGCACGAGGCGTCCAGCGCCGCCGAGGACATCCACCGGCTGGAGATCATCGCCACCGAGATCGCGCCCGAGTTCGGCTGGAGGCCGGCGTCATGAGCTTCGGATTCCAGACCCACGTGCACGGGCTCGCACCGGCCCGGGAGCTGCTGCCCGGCCTGATCGACCTGTACGTCGCCGCCGAGGAACTCGGGTTCACCTCCGGCTGGATCGCCCAGCACCACCTCGGCAACGACGCCGGCCTGCTGCCGTCACCACTCGTCCTGCTGGCCGCCGCGGCCGAGGCCACCAGCACGATCCGGCTCGGCACCAGCGTCCTCGTCCTGCCCCTCGAGCACCCGGTCCGGGTCGCCGAGGACGCTGGCGTGCTGGACGTGCTGTCCTCCGGCCGGCTCGAACTGGGGCTGGGCGTCGGCGGGCCGTCGGTGCCGGAGTTCGCCGCGTTCGGCAAGGCCCCCGAGCGGCGGCACGAGCTCTACGCCGAGCACCGCGACCTGCTGCTGCACCTGCTCGGCGGCGGTGAGGTCGCCGACGGGCTGCGGGTCAGCCCGGCCGTGCCGCAGCTGCTGGAGCGGATCTGGCAGTCACCGTCGACCCCGGAGCGGGCCGCCGAACTGGCCGCGACCGGCCACGGCCTGCTCGTCGGTATCGGCCCCGGAGACGTCCAGCGCGCGCTCGCCGACGCCTACCTCGCCGCCGGCGGCACCAGGGTGGCCGCGTTCCGCGGCGGGTTCCCCGCGCTGACCCCGGGCGGCGACCGGGAGAGCCAGGCGGCGCTGCTGTGGCCGGACATCCGTCGGTACGCCGAAGGCCCGCTCTCGCAGCGGTACCTCGGCGCCGCCCCCGGGCCGCACGAGGTGCTGGCCGGGCTGAACGTCCACTACGGCAGCGCCGAGCAGGTCGTCGCCTCGGCGCTCGCCGACCCGCTGCTGGGCGTCGCCGAACACTTCGTCTTCGCCGTCCAGGCGGCCAGCACCAGCATCGACACCGCCCTGCGCACCCTGGAACGCCTCGCCGCCGAGGTGGTCCCGCACCTGAGCGGAGCCGTCCATGCCGCGCCCTGACCACCTGCAGTTCGGCGCGCTCGTGCACGGCTCCGGCGGCCACATCGCCGGCTGGCGGCACCCGCGCGCCAACCCCGACGGCGAACTGGACATCGACTTCCACGTGCGGCTCGCCCGTACCCTCGAGGACGCCGGCTTCGCGGCGCTGTTCGTCGCCGACGTCGTGGCGATCTGGGGCCACCAGCTGGACTCCCTGCACCGCACGACCCGCGCCGACTACCTCGAGCCGATCACCCTGCTGGCCGCGCTGTCGCAGCGGACCTCCCGGATCGGCCTCGTGGCCACCGCCACCACCAGCTACAACGAGCCCTACCACCTGGCCCGCAAGTTCGCCTCCCTCGACCACATCTCCGGCGGGCGGACCGGCTGGAACGTCGTCACCAGCGTCGTGCCGCTGGAGGCGCAGAACTTCGGGCGGGCCGAACACTTCTCCCACGAGGAACGCTACGAGCGGGCCGCCGAGTTCGTCGACGTGGTCAAGGGCCTGTGGGACTCCTACGCCGAGGACGCCCTGCTGCGCGACAAGGCCGCGGGCCGGTACTTCCGCCGCGACGGACGGCGCGCGATCGACCACCACGGCAAGCACTTCGACGTCGCCGGGCCGCTGAACCTGGCCCGCCCGCCGCAGGGCCACCCGGTCCTCTTCCAGGCCGGCGCGTCGGCCACCGGACGGGCGTTCGCCGCGCGGTACGGGGAGGTCATCTTCACCTCTCCGGTCAGCACCGAGGCCGCCGTCACGTACCGCCGGCAGCTCGACGCCGCGGTCACCGCGGCCGGCCGCGACCCGGGCGACGTGCGGGTGTGGCCGCTGCTCACCCCGATCGTCGCCGACACCGACGCCGAGGCGGCCGCCATCCTCGCCGACCTCGGCTCCCTCATCCACGACGACGTGCTGCGCCGCCTGGTCCAGGACAACTTCGGCGACGAGGACTTCAGCGACCTGGACCTCGACGAGCCGCTGCCCGACTTCGGCGAGGACACCAACCGCTCGCAGAGCCGCCGCGCCGGCCTCCTCGCGCTCGCCCGCGGCGAGCGGCTGACGCTGCGGCAGCTGGCGCTACGGTTCTCCGCCCGCGCCGATACCGCTGGCTCGGCGGCCACCGTCGCCGACCGGATCGCCGAGGTGTGGGCGACCGGCGCGGTCGACGGGTTCAACGTCTCCTTCCCGTACCTGCCCGAGCAGGCGGACCGCTTCACCGCCGAGGTCCTGCCGATCCTCGCCGAGCGCGGCCTGTTCCGCCCGCCGCCGGACGGCACGTTGCGCCAGCGGCTCGGCCTGCCGTACCCCACGCGACAGGGGCCCCGATGACCCGCCGGCAGCTGCACCTGAACGGGTTCCTCAAGGGCGCCGGCGAGTACCACGCCGGGTGGCGGGTCCCGGGCAACCCGCCGGATGCCGGCGTCAACTTCCCGTTCCTCGCCGAACAGGTCCGCCGCCTCGAGGCGGCCACGTTCGACTCGGTGTTCCTGCCCGACCTGCTCGGCGTCCCCGACGACCCACCCGAGGTGACGGAACGCGTCGCGTGGTCCAACGACACCCTCGAACCGACCACCGTCCTGGCCGCCCTGAGCGCCGTCACCAGCCGCATCGGGCTGGTCGCGACCGCGTCGACGTCCTACCACCAGCCCTACACTGTCGCCCGGGTCTTCGCCTCCCTGGACCACCTGTCCAAGGGCCGGGCCGGCTGGAACGTCGTCACGTCCCTCAACGACGCCGAGGCCCGCAACTTCGGCCTCGGCACGCATCTGCCGCACGCCGTGCGGTACCGCCGCGCTGAGGAGTTCTTCGACGTCGTCGCCGGGCTGTGGGACTCCTTCGACGACGACGCCGTGTGGGCCGACCAGACCACCGGACGGTTCTTCGACCCGGCCAAGCTGCACTGGCTGCACCATCACGGCGAGTTCTTCGACGTCGCCGGGCCGCTGAACATCCGCCGCCCGCCGCAGGGCCGTCCGGTGATCGCCCAGGCCGGCTCGTCCAGCCCCGGCCGGGCACTCGCCGCGCGGATCGCCGACGTCGTGTTCACCCGGGCGCTGCCGCTCATCGACGCGCAGGCGTACTACGCGAGCGTGAAGGACCAGGCGGCCGGGTTCGGGCGCGACCCGGACCAGGTCCTCGTGCTGCCCGAGCTGGCGACCGTGGTGGCCCCGACGCGGGCCGAGGCCGAGGACCGCTTCGCCGTCGTCCGCGACCTGCTCGACCCGCGGGTCGCACTCGCCGACGTCGCATACTGGGCCGGTGTCGACCTCGGCGGGCTGCCGCTGGACGCCCCGCTGCCGCCGCTGCCCGCCGGGAGCAACCGCAGCGCGGGGGCGCAGGCCGAGATCTACGCACAGGCCGAACGCGACAGCCTGACGATCGGCGACCTCGTGCGGATCGTCGCGGACGGCGACGGCGCGATCATCGGCACGCCGGCCGACGTCGCCGACCACATCGAGGAGCACTTCACCCAGGGTGCCGCCGACGGGTTTAACGTCTCGTTCCCGTGGCAGCCCGAGACCCTGGTCGACTTCACCGAGCTGGTCGTGCCCGAGTTGCGCCGCCGCGGGCTGTTCCGCACCGCGTACACCGGCGCGACGCTGCGCGAGCACCTCGGCCTCGACCGCCCACCGTCACACCGTCCCGCATGATCGACCCAACGAGAGGAACCGACCATGGCAGTGCAGTGGATCGCACCGAAGTTCGGCGGACCCGAAGCGCTCACCCTGGTGGAGGCCGACGTCCCGCCACCCGCCGCGGGTGAGGTCACCATCGACGTGCGGGCTGCCGGCGTGAACCCGGCCGACTACAAGCACCTCGCCGCCGAGCGCGGCCCCGACCGGCCGCTGCCGCTGCTGATCGGCTACGAGGTCGCCGGCGTGCTCAGCGCCGTCGGGCCGGGCACCGAGATCGCCTCCGGCGGCGGCACGGTCGGCGACCCGGTCGTGGCGTTCCGGATCAGCGGCGGCTACGCCTCGCAGGTCACCGTGCCGGCGAAGGACGTCTTCGCCAAGCCGGAAGCGCTGGACTACCCGGCCGCCGCCAACCTGCTGCTCGCCGGGTCGACCGCCGCCGAGGCGCTGCACGTCACGCGGGTCGCGGAGGGCGAGACGATCCTCGTGCACGGCGCGTCCGGCGCGGTCGGCGTCAGCGTGCTGCAGCAGGCCCGGCTCATCGGCGCCAGGGTCGTCGGCACCGCGAGCGAACGCAACTTCGACCTGGTGCGCGGCTTCGGCGCGGAGCCGATCGCCTACGGCCCGGGGCTCGTGGACCGGGCGCGGGCGGCCGCGCCCGAGGGCATCGCTGCGGTCATCGACACCGTCGGCACCGACGAGGCCATCGACTCGGTCGGCGAACTGCTCGCCGACGCCGGCCGCGCCGTGACGATCGTCGTGTCGGACCGCTCGCGGGCTGCCGGGGTCACCGCGATCGGAGGCGCGCAACCAGCGAGCGCGGCGTTCCGGGACGCCGTCCGCGCCCGGCTGCTTGACCTGGCCGCCGACGGCCGGCTCGTCGTCCCGGTCGCCCGGAGCCTCCCGCTCGACGAGGCCCTCGCGGCGCTCGACCTGGTCCGCGGCACCCACCCGGGCGGCAAGGTCGCCCTCATCCCCTGAAGGCGACACAGACCACACTTTGTCGATCGAAATAGTGGGTTAGGATGACGGGCGAGTCCAGCGCGGGATGAAAGGGGAGAGCTCGATGCATGCGTCGTCCGGCCTCCCCACCGTGCTGCTCACCAGCCGGCGCGTGATCGACCACGCGCAGGTCGCCAGCTGCCTGTGTCGGTGACACCGCACCGCCGCTGACGTTCGTGGGCCACCGCGCCCTCCCCCTCACCGCGCGCACATCACCGCGCGCACCTTTCCCTCCCCGGAGTGCCGTCATGTCCCAACCCACCTCGCCCGAACCCACCCAGCCGGACGACCAGCCGCAGCTGCCGGCCCGCCGGCGCAGCAGCTGGCCCTGGATCGCGGGCGCCGTGGCCGCGGTCGTCATCGTGGCCGGGGTGGCCTTCGCGGCCACCCGCGGCGACGACTCGGGCGACTCGAAGACCGTCCGCGTCGGCGTCACCGACGCGTCGCAGCCGTACTGGAAGACCTACGCCGACCTGGCCAAGCAGCGGCTGAACGTGACCGTGACGTTCGTCAACTTCAACGACTACAGCCAGCCGAACCCGGCGCTCAAAGAGAATCAGCTGGAACTCAACCAGTTCCAGCACATCCAGTACCTTGCCAACTACAACGTCACGGCGAAGGACGATCTGCAGCCGATCGGCGCGACCGCGGTCTACCCGCTGCCGCTGTACTCGCTGAACTACACGTCGGTGAGCGCCATCCCGGCCGATGCGAAGGTCGCGATCCCCAACGACGCCATCAACCAGGCGCGGGGGCTGCTGGTCCTGCAGTCGGCCGGGCTGCTCACGCTGAAGAACGGCGGCGGCGCGTTCTCCAGCACCTCCGACATCGCCACGAAGAAGGTCGACGTGGTGACGCTGGACGCCTCGCAGACGGCGGGCGCGCTCAAGAGCGGCTCCGTCGCGGCGGCGATCGTGAACAACAACTACGCGACCAGCGCGGGCCTGGCCCGCACGGCGGCGGTCTTCCAGGACGACCCGGCGAGCGCCAGCGCGGCGCCCTACGTCAACGTGTTCGCCGTGCGGGCCGCGGACAAGGACAACGCGACCTACCGCAAGCTCGCCGAGCTGTACCACGACCCGGCGATCGAGGAAGGCGTGCAGAAGTCCAACGGCGGCACCGCCATCTTCCGCCAGGTGGCCCCGGCCGAGCTGCAGACGCTGCTGCAGACGGTCCAGGGCCAGGCCGTCGCCGCCGGCAAGGGCAAGTAGGCCCGCCGACCGTGCCCGCACCGCATGTTCGGCTGACCCACGTCAGCAAGACGTTCACCCGGGGGCGCAACGGCCCCCGGGTCGTGGCCCTGGACGACGTCAGCCTCGAGGTCGCCAAGGGTGAGGTGTTCGGCGTCATCGGGCACTCCGGCGCCGGCAAGAGCACCCTGATCCGGCTCATCAACGGCCTCGAATCGCCGACGAGCGGCCAGGTGCACGTCGGCGGGCACGACATCACCGCACTGTCCGAAGGGGACAGACGCGGCGTCCGGCGGGACATCGGCATGATCTTCCAGCAGTTCAACCTGTTCCGCTCCCGCACCGTGGCCGGCAACGTCGCCTATCCGCTGAAGGTGGCCGGCGTCGGCCGGCCGGAGCGGGACCGGCGGGTGGCGCGGCTGCTGGACTTCGTCGGCCTCCTCGACCGCGCGCACGACCACCCGGAGCAGCTGTCCGGCGGGCAGAAGCAGCGGGTCGGCATCGCCCGCGCCCTGGCCACTGAGCCGTCGCTGCTGCTGGCGGACGAGGCAACCAGCGCGCTCGACCCGAAGACCACCGGCGAGGTGCTGGCGCTGCTCGGCCGGGTCAACCGCGAGCTCGGCGTCACCGTCGTGCTCATCACCCACGAGCTCGACGTCATCCGGGCCGTCGCCGACCGGGTCGCGGTCATGGAAGGCGGCCGCATCGCGGAGACCGGCACCCTGTACGACGTGTTCGCGCACCCGCGCACCACCGCGGCCGCAGACTTCGTCCGCGACGCGCTGCGGGACCGGCCGTCGGCGGAGACCCTCGCGCGGCTGCGCCGCCGACACCCCGGCCGGCTCGTGACCATCGCCGTCCGCGACCGCTCCCAGACGGCCCTGGCCAAAACGTTCCTCGCGCACAACGTAGCCGCGGACATCGTCTTCGGCGGCATCAGCGAACTGCAGGAACGCCCCGTCGGCAGCCTCACCTACGAGCTGACCGGCGACGGTGTCGACGCCGCCCTGGCCGCGCTGCGGGCCGACGGCGTCGACGTGCGCGAGGAGGACAGCTGACGTGGACGAGTTCCTCACCAACCTGCCGGTTTTCCGCGAGGCGATCTGGCAGACGTTCTACATCGTCACCATCTCGGTCGTGGCGGGCGGACTGCTCGGCCTCGGCCTCGGCCTGGTCCTGTACGCGACCCGCCCCGGCAGCCTCCTGGCGAACCGGGCCGTGTTCATCGCGGTCAACATCCTCGTCAACGTCGTCCGCCCGATCCCGTTCGTCATCTTCCTCACCGCCATCCAGCCGCTCATGCTGGCCACCATCGGCACCACCATCGGCACCGACGCGGTCACCTTCGCCCTGTCCCTCGCCGCCGCGTTCGCGGTCAGCCGCATCATCGAGCAGAACCTCCTGGCGGTCGAGCCGGGCGTCATCGAGGCGGCCCGCGCCGCCGGCGCCCGCCCGCTGAGCATCCTGCTCACCGTGGTCGTCCCCGAGGCCCTGGGCCCGGTCATCCTCGGCTACACGTTCATCTTCGTCGGCGTCGTGGACATGTCCGCGCAGGCCGGCCTGTTCGGCGGCGGCGGCCTCGGCGACTTCGCCGTCACCTACGGCTCCCAGCGGTACAACTGGCCGGTCGTGTACATCACCGTCGCCACCATCATCGTCATCGTCCAGGCCGGCCAGTTCGTCGGCAACGCGCTCGCCCGCAAGGCGCTGCGCCGCTGAGGTCTCATCGTGCGGGCGGCACCCACGGGCCGACGCCACCGATGCGCTCGACGGTGTACCGCACGATGAACCCCGGTCCCTTCGGGGCGGGAAACTCGGTCTCCGGCGACATGTACACCTTCGTCAGCCGGTTGAGCAGATCCCAGGCGGCGTCGCTCGGCTCGACGACGGCGCGCGCATGCAGCACGGCGTACTCGTTCAGGAACACGCCGGGCACCCGGGGCGCGCTGAAGGACAGCACCACGCGCGGGTCCCGCTCGATGTTGCGCAGCTTCACGTACCGCGACATGTGCCCGCTGACGAGCTCGTCGCCGTCGAGTCCGACCCACACGACGGTCACCTGCGGGCTCCCGTCGGCGTTGATGGTGCTCAGATGCACCAACGGTCCGGACGCGATCAGGTCCCGCAACTCCTGCGGCAGGCGTTGTGTCATGCGCCCACCGTATCTACGGCCGGTGTGGGCGCTCGGGCCGAAGTTCGCAAGCGCCGGGCCATTTCACCCGGCGCTCAGGTCGCGGCCAGCCGGACCGCGAGCGCGATGAAGACCGTCCCGGCGATCCGGTTGAGGATCGTCTGGGCGCTGGCCCGCCGCTGCAGCCAGCGACCGAGCCGGCCGGCGGTGACCCCGATGACCGCGTCGATCAGCAGCCCGACCACGACGAAGGTCAGACCGAGGATGAGCAGCTGCAGGGTCGGGTGGCCCCGCCCGGCGTCGACGAACTGCGGCAGGAACGCCAGGTAGAACAGGACGATCTTCGGGTTGAGCAGGTTCGTGACGGTGGCCCGCCACAGCACCCGCCGGGTGCCGGTGCGCTCCTGGGCCTCGGGTGTCCGCGCCGGCTCGGAGCTGCTGCGCCAGGCCTGGATGCCCATGTAGATCAGGTACGCCGCGCCGGCGTACCTGATCACGCCGAACAGCACCGGTGACGCGGCCAGCAGCGCGCCGAGGCCCAGCGTCACCGCGACCGTGTGCACGAGCATCCCGATCGCCATGCCGACCGAGGCGACGACCCCGGCGAAGGGGCCCTGGCTCAGCGACGTGGCCACGATGTAGAGCATGTCGGGGCCGGGAGTGATGCAGATGACCAGGATCGCGACGAGGAAGACCAGGAACAGCGCGAGGTTCAACGGCATGGCCGTATCGTCGCACCGGCGGAGGATTTGCGGGTGCCCGCGGGTTACGGGTGCCGGCGGTTTGCAGGTCCCGGCGGTTTACAGATGCCGCCGGTTTACAGGTGCCGCCGCCAGCGGCCTTCGGTGACCACGTCGGCCGTGCCGTCGACGACCCGGATGGCGGTGTCGTCGTCGATGAAATAGATCGGGAAGTCGGCCCGTGCGGCGATGCGGTCGGCCCAGGCGTCGTCGCGTTCCGGGAAGTCGGGCGAGTGCAGGTGCGGCTTCAGATACCAGTCGAAGAGCCCGAACGGCGGCGTGAGCGCGGTCGCGCCGAGGGCGTGCAGGTCCGCGAGGTCGCCGATGACCTCGCCGGAGTGCTCGTCGAGGTGCTGGCTGAAGATCATCGAGCCGGCGCTCACGCCCACGTAGACCCGGCTGCGCAGCGCCTCAAGGACGTCGTCGGCCAGGCCGGCGCCGGTGATGCTGCGGGCCAGGTGGTAGTGGTTGCCGCCCTCGACGTAGATGACGTCGGCGCGCAGCAGCCGGTCCAGCACCGTCTGCCGCGGCAGGCCGTTGAGCTCCAGGACATTGAACGTGCGCCAGCCGAGCCCGTACATCCGGTGCAGCCGCTCGATGAGCCAGCCGTGGTCGCCGGACTCCGCCACGGACGCGGTCGGCACGCACACGACGTCCGCCGCCCCGAACGGCTTGCCCAGCAGGCCCCGGAGCGCGTCCAGCAACGTGTCGTTGGTCAGGCCGCTCGACGTCAGTAGCATCCGCACGCGTGCACCATCCTCTTGCTTGATCCTTTGTCGGTTCACCGTAGCCGGTGGCTCAGCGCCAGATCTGCAGGACGATCGGTCGCGTGCGTTCGGTGAAGCCGGCGCCGCCCAGCAGCGCGTGGAGGTCCCGGTCGAAGTCGGGCAACCGGTCGCCGAACAGGTGCGGAGTGGAGCTCGAGAGGGAGTAGACGGCGGCGACTATGTCGGCCGCCGACCTGCGCACCTCGCGGCCTGGCAGCTCGATCACGCGGGGGCCGTCGAACCCGGCCATCCGGTAGATCTCGTCCTCGTGGCCTGGGGAGTCGCCGGGGACGGGCTGCTTGGCGCCCAGGTACGTCTCGACCAGCGCCGTGATGGCGTCCCAGGGTGGGCTCTGTCCGCCGGTGCCGTCGCCACGGTGGGTCGTCGCGCCGACGTGCACCAGAGCGCCACCGGGCACCAGAGCGTCACCGGGCACCAGAGCCTCACCGGGCACCAGGAGGCGGCGCGCCGCGGCGGCGACCCGTGGCCGGTCCATCCAGTGGAACGATTGCGCGAGCGTGATGACGTCGACGGGTGGCAGGTCGGCCGGTAGATCCTCGGCCCGCAGGCATCGCCAGGAGACGTTGCCCACGTGCCGCGCGGCCGCCTGCCTGGCGCCCTCGTCGAGCATCCCCTGGTCGGCGTCGACGCCGATCGCATGGGCGAACCGCGCCGCGAGGAGCAGCGTCAGCGAGCCCGGCCCGCAGCCGACGTCGAGCAGCGTGCCCGTGCCGTCGAGGCCGAGCTCGGCGACCAGGGCTCCGGCGAGCTCCGGCGGGTAGGCCATCCGGCCCGCGGCGTAGTGGGCGGCGGCTCCGGCGTACAGCGACGGATCCCAGCGCCAGGCGCTGTGGTGGGCGGGCACCGGGACAGCATCACCAACCCCGGGCCCGCCCCGCAACCCGGCGTCAGGCAGCGTTCAGTGCCGGGACCGCATGCATGGAGGAGAGCTGGCGGTGGAACGCCCGCCGCAGGTTCGTGACGCTCTCGCCGTTGCCGCTGAGTGTTCTTTGGCGCTCATGCGGCAGTCCTGTCTTGCGACGGGACGGTCCCGGTCTGATCCGCTGGTGCGGTGCCGGGTTGACGGTTCTTCGCCTCCTGCCCACCGGGGTGGGTCTTCTGGTTGGCTCCACGTCCTGCCACCGGGCCACTCCCGGCGGTTGACACCTGCGCCGTGTCCGCGGGGTTCGCGGCGAGGTTGGCGAGGTTGTGTGCGGCGTTGAGGTCCCGGTGCAGGACCAGGTCGCAGCTGGTGCACGTGTACGTCCGTTCGCGCAGGGGCAGTTTGGCTTTCACCGCGCCGCAGCGTGAGCAGGTCTTGCTGGACGGATACCAGCGGTCGGCGACCACGAGCCGGCCACCGTGCCACACCGTCTTGTAGCCGAGTTGCCGGCGGATCTCGGCGAAGCCGGCGTCGGCGATGTGCCGGGCCAGGCTCCGGTTGCGCAGCATCCCCGCCACGTGCAGGTCCTCCACCACGACCGTGCCGTAGGTGCAGGCAAGGCGGGTGGTGAGTTTGTGCAATCCGTCACGGCGCAGGTCAGCGACTCGGGCGTGTGCCCGGCCGAGCCGGGCCGACGCCCGCCGCCACCGCCGCGACGGCGCCCGTCCGGTCCGGCGGTCCGGACCCTGCCTGCGGGCCATCGCGCGGCCGAGTGCCCGCAGCCGGGCCTGCGCGGCGTCGAGGTGGCGTGGGTTGGCGATGAGGTCGCCGGTGGACAGTACGGCGAGGTGGCGGATGCCGACGTCAACACCGACCGTCGCGGTGGGCTGCGCCGGTCGCCGGTCGGTGCGCTCGACGGTGACGGTGAACGCGACATGCCACCGTCCGCCGGCCCGACGGACCGTCGCGGACATGATCCGCGCGGTACCCGCCTCCACCCGCCGGGCGAGTTTCCGCGCCGACTCGTGCAGCTTCAACCGACCCAGCCGCGGCAGCACCACATGCTTGCGGTCCGGCTCCACCCGGATCGCACCCGTCGTGAACCGGACGCTGGGTGCGCTGCGGTGCCGGGTCTTGAACCGTGGGAACCCGATCGGACGGCCGGCCCGCTGGCCGCGGCGGGAGTCACCCCACTGCTGCAGGCCGCGGGCGAGAGCGTCCAGACCGGTGTTGAACGCCTCCTTCGACACCTCCCGCCACCACGGCGCCACCACACCCTTCTCCACGTTCCACACCCGCCGCAACGCCGGCAACGACCAACCCGCCAACGGCGTCAACAACTCCTCGGCCACGCCGTAGGACCGCTCCGCCGAACGCTGATCCAACACCGCCTTCACCCGCGCCAGAGACCAGTTGAACGCCACCCGAGCCGCACCCGCATGCGCCAGCAACGCCCGTTCCTGAGCCGGGGTGAGGTCCAGGGCGAACCGGTACGCCTGCACCGTCTGCACCACGCGCACCCCCGTCCCCGACCGTGTCAGCGAGCAGTATGAACCGCGGGTACGACACTTTCCGCCAACACCTGCAACGCACGACACTCAACAGCGTGAGAGCGCTACAGCACACTCAACGACCACAGTTCGCAGCCCCTTCCACCGGTGTGTACAGCGGGGTCCATCGGTAGCCCCGGGATCTCTCTGAGGCCCCGGCGGCGTGATCCGAGCCACTGTCCACGAGGTCCGGGCGCCGCAGCGTCAGGGACTGGAACCGGTGACCGCGGCCCTCACCGACGATGTGGAAGTCCACCACGTCGAACCAGGCGGAGGCGAAGCCGAGCAGCTGCTCGTCGGTGCGCCACGAGAAGAACCGCGGTGGCACGTACTCGTCGTTGTCGACGGCCCCCTCGGCGCTCTCGGTGCCGCCGTAGACGCCGAGGAAGAACAACCCGCCGGGGCGCAGGACGGCCCGGATGGCGGCGAGGACCGTGGGTAGGTCGTGGTTCGGTACGTGCAGCAGGCAGTTCATGGTGTACACCGCGTCGAACGAGCCGGGCGGCACGTCCAGCTGCAGGAAGTCCATGACGTGCGCCTCGAGGCCCTTGGCCCGGCAGTGCTCGACCATCGCCGGGGAGAGGTCGGCCGCCACGACGGCGAAACCCTCGTCCCGGAAGTAGACGCTGTCCTGCCCGGTGCCGGCGCCGATTTCCAGCAGCCGCGCGCCCGGCGCCAGCCGGTCCCGGAACGCCTGCCGCTCCGCGAGCTTCCACGGCTCCTTGCCGAGCCCGTCGCGCCAGGCCGCCCGCGCGTCGTACGCCGCCTGCAGCGGGCCGAGGACATCGTCGTACCGAACCGTCATGCCGATCATTGTCGTCGGGGAATTCGGTTGACGCTGTGGCCGATCGCGGCGAGGTTGGTGCTGGTGGGCAACGTGCGAACGTTCAATGACCTCGTTGATGAAGCCGCCGCGGTGGACGTGTCCGGGTGGAGCTTCGCCTGGCTCGACGGCCGGGCGACGGAGGAGCGGCCGCCGTGGGGATACGCGCGGCAGCTCGCGGCGCGGCTGGCCCGGGTCGGCTCGGCCCTGGACATCGACACCGGGGGCGGCGAGATCGTCGGGGAGGCGCCGCAGCTGCCGGCGAGGATGGTCGTCACCGAGGGCTGGCCGCCGAACGTCGAACTCGCCCGCCGCCGGTTGGCGCCCCGCGGCGTCGAGGTCGTCCACGTCGAGCAGGGCAAGCCGCTGCCGTTTCCCGACGCCGGCTTCGAACTGGTGAGCAGCCGCCATCCGGTGGCTCCCGACTGGCCGGAGATCGCTCGCGTGCTGGCCGGCGGCGGCACGTACTTCGCCCAGCACGTCGGGCCGGGGTCGGCGTTCGAGCTCATCGAGTGGTTCCTCGGCCCGCTGGCGCGGACCGGGCGCGACCCCGGACACGAGGCGACGGCGGCGCGGGCGGCCGGGCTGGAGGTCGTCGACCTGCGCACCGTGCGCTGCCGGATGGAGTTCTTCGACATCGGCGCGGTCGTGTACATCCTGCGCAAGTGCGTCTGGTGGGTGCCCGACTTCACCGTCGACCGGTATCGCGAACCCCTGGAACGGCTGGACGCCCACATCCGCGAGCACGGCGCCTTCGTCGCCCACTCCAGCCGGACCCTGGTCGAAGCGAGACGGCCCGCCTACTGAACGCGCGCGTCGTATTCGGCGCGGGCCGCGTCGATGAGCGGCAGCGCGCCGGTGGTCCATGCCAGCAACGGCGTGGCGGCGTCGAGCAATGCGGTCCCCAACGGCGTCAGTTGGTACGTCACGTTGGGCGGCATGACGTTGTGGACGGTCCTGGTCAGGATGCCGTCGCGTTCCAGGCTGCGCAGGGTGACGGTGAGCATGCGCTGGCTGACGCCGTCGATGGCGCGTTTGAGCTCGGTGAAGCGGTGCGGCCCGGCGCCGAGGACGGACACGGTCCGCAGCACCCACTTGTCCTCGATGAGGTTCCGGCAACTGGTCGGCCGGGCCGCCTCGCCCTCCGCTGCGCTCATGGTTACCTCCACGGAACCGGGGCACGCGAATGTGCCTGATTGCGCCGGATGCGCCGGCCCCTCGATCATAGAGGTGGTTCTCGAAAGGTACCGAGGCACTCGGGAGAACCACTCCTCACGCTGACGAAGGACGGATCAACCATGTCTACGTATCTGCTGGTTCACGGCGCCTGGCACAGCGGGCAGAGCTGGGACCGGGTGGTGCCGCTGCTGGTCGCGGCCGGGCACCGGGTGCTCGCGCCGTCGCTGACCGGCCACGGCGACCGCGCCGACCTGCTCGGCCCGGAGGTGGGACTCGACACGTACGTCGACGACATCGTCCGGCTGCTCGTCGAGGAGGACCTGACCGAGGTGGTGCTGGTCGGGCACAGCTACGCCGGGATGGTCATCTCCTCGGTGGCCGAGCAGGTCCCGGACCGGCTCGCCCACCTGGTCCACCTCGACGCCATGGTGCCCGACGACGGCGAGAACGCGATCGACGTCATCCCCATGACCCAACTCCTGATCGACCAGGCCGCCCGGTCCGGCACCTGGCGCATCCCGCCGCTGCCGGAGCTGCCGCCGCCCGCCGGCCTCTTCGGCGTCACCGACCCGGCGGACATCGCCTGGCTGCGCACGACGCTGTCGGACGAGCCGGTGCGCTGCTTCCAGCAACGCGTCCGGCTCGGCAACCCCGCCGCGGCCGCGATCGCGCGCACCCACATCCACTGCGTCGCCGGCGCGCCGGCGGGCCGCCGGCCCGTCCCCGCGACGCAACCGGTGTGGGAGCTGCCGACCGGTCACGACTGCATGGTCACCATGCCGGTCGAACTGTCCGAGCTGCTGCTCAAGCTCGCCTGAGTTCGCCGGGCAGGCCGGCGGCGCGCAGCGTCAGCACGTCGGTCGTTGCGCGCAGCGCGGCCAGTACCCCGGCGTCCGGCGTCGCGAACACGGCGTCGTAGTCGCACTCGCCGGCAGCCGGGTCGACCGCGAATGCGAGCCGCGGCCCGTCGAGCGAGAACTGGGCATCGATGCCGGGCTTGTTCCCGCGCGGGTCCTGGCGATGCCACCGGCCGTCGAGGTGCACCGCGACGAGGCCGTGCAGCACGAACCCGCCGCCCGCCGTGGCGAGGCGCTGGTAGCAGAGCCCGGCCGGCACACCTTCGGCCCGCAGCAGCGCCGCGAGCAGGTGCGACTTGGCGTAACACAGCCCCACCCGATGCTCGAGCACCTCGGCGGCGGTGACGGTGACCCGTGGATCGTCGACGTCGAAGGAGTGCCGCACCTCGTCACGGACGAACTCGTACGCCGCCTGCGAGAACCCGGCGTCTCCGGCGTGCCGCTCGCGGAGCCGGGCCGCGGACGCGCGCACCGCGGGGTGATCGGCCTGCACCACGTCACCGGCGGAAAGGAATGCCTCGACTGCCACAACCCGAGGATACGGGCGCGTCAGTCGCCGGCTGCCCGGTCGGTGAAGCCGAGCCGGCGGTTCATCGCGATCGCGGACGCGTTGCGCGGGTGGTGGAACGCGACCAGCCGCCGGTACCCGGATGCCCGGACGAAGCGGATCGCGAGCAGTTTCAACGCCAGCGACAGGCCCCGCCCGCGGTAAGGCGCGAGCACACCGGTCATCTCGGAGAACGCGTATCTCGGCTCCGGATGGAGCGAGGTCGCGGACATCCCGATCCAGGTGCCGTCGTGGATCGCGAGGACGATGCCGCCCGGGTCGAACGACGGCACGTCGATGCGCTGGGCGACGTATTCGTCGTAGGTGTAGAACGGGCCCCGGTCCGGGATGTCGGCCGAGCACGTCTTGTTGAGGTCGTAGAGCGCGCGCAGGTGCAGCGGCGTGTCACCGAGCTCCGCCAGGGTCGTGAACCTGGCGCCCGACGCCTCGGCCCGCCGCAGGTACAGCGAGAACTCCGCGTCGTCGAACCGATCCACGTCCAGTTCGAGCCGCACCCAGTCCACCACGGACGACAGCCTATGCGCCGGACGGCGGGGTCGGTGGTCTGTAGAGCGCGACCGCCGCGTGTTTGAATCTCGCGATGGATGCGCAGCGGTGCTGGGAGATCGTCGAGGCGGCGCGGTCGGAGGCCGGGACCGACTGGGACAACCTGGACGAGAGCCTTGGGGTGGCGCTGCGCGACCAGCTGGTCCGGCTGTCGCTCACGGAGATTGTCGAATTCGATGCCCAGTTCGGCGTTCTGCAGTACCACGTGGCCCGTGACGACCTGTTCATGGCGGCGTTTCTGATCCACAACGGTTGCGGCGACGACTCGTTCAGCGACTTCTGTGCCGGGGTCGTGGGGCTCGGCCGGCAGTGGTACGAGCTGGCGTTGGCGGATCCCGACAACCTTGCCGGACACCCGGCGGTCCAAGGGGTCGCGGCGGGCACGGTGAACATCAGTGTGTTGCTGACCGAGCGCTTCCAGTTCGCTCCGCGGCGTGCGTTGAAACAGGTCGCCGGCGACGACCGCAGCTACTACGAGGCGTTGGATCGTGCCGAACAGGCCGGGCTGCCTGTCGGCAGCCCGGCCGGAGCTGCCCCGGTGCCGCCGCGCCGGTTGGAGCGGCTCGCCGCGATGTTTCCCGAGCAGCAGGCGAGCCTGGAGCTGTTCTACCCGGACCTCACCGTGGTGGGCGGGTGAGTATCGAGGTGAACGTCGCGAGGTAGCTGTCGTGCGCGAGGTGGAGTCCGGCGAGCTCGGTGGCGTCGAACCAGGCGATGGCGTCGTGCTCGTCCGGCGCGGCGTTGACCGGGGTGCCGGCCCAGCTGTCGACCAGCCAGATCTGCAGGTCGTACGTGGCGCCGGCGACGTGCTGCGCCGGCGGCCCGGTGGGTTCCGCGACGGCGACTCCCAGCTCCTCCCGCAGCTCACGGACCATCGCCGCGCCGGCCCGTTCGCCGGGCTCGATGTGCCCGCCCGGCAGGTCCCACACGTCGGGGTCCCAGCGCCGGGTGGCGGACCTGTGGCACAGCAGCACCCGGTTGCCGTCGCGCAGGACGGCCGCGACGACCTGGGCCCGGGCGTCACTGTCCACGGGATCCGTCCCTTCAATCGCCCGCCGTCAGGGGGTTGTTCCGCGCCATCGGCAGGGTCGAGAGCCGGGGCCAGCGCTGCCGCACCAAGGATCGCATGGCGTCCGTCAACGCGGCGACTCCGGCCAGCTGCGTGTGGCCGGCGGTCATGGTCGTGACGACGTCGAGGCGGTGCAGCAGTCGTTCCCGGGCGGTGGCGGTGCCCCATTCCCAGTCTGCGCGGGTCAGGGCCGCCCAATGGTCGGCGCCGCGCCGGGCGGCCCGTTGGACGAGGGCGTCGCCCTGGATGAGCCAGCCGACGCAGGCGTCGGTGAGGTCGTCGCCCGTCGTGGGGTGGCCCAGTGACCGCCGGGTGTCGTGGTAGGCCGCCTCGGCCGCCGCGATCTGCGCCGCGGGCAGCGCGGTGACGCACCAGCAGGTGGGGAAGCCGATCCGGAGGTACGCCAGCTCCACCATGGCCGGGCCGCGCTGCGCTCCTTCCAGGTCCACGAACCGGATCCCGTCGTCGGTCAGCACGGCGTTGTCCGGGCACGGGTCGCCGTGCAGCAGCGACCCGGCGCCATCACCGTCGAGGCGGTCCAGCACGGCGCGGAGTTCGTCGGCGGCGGACGGCGGGACGGGCACGTCGAGCCGCTGGGCCAGGCTCAGGAACGCGTCGACGTCGTCCTGTCCCGCACCGCGATAGGGCGGCAACCCGGCGGTGGGGGAGGTGTGCAGCCGGGCCAGCGCGACGGCGTAGTCCACCGTCCAGCGCACCTCGGCCGGCCTCGTGTGCGAAAGGTACTCGAGCACCAGCACCAGGTCTGCGGGGTCGGCCGCGAGGAGGGCGGCGACAGGGCTGGGTCGCACCTGTCCGGCGAGGCGCAGGGCGGTCACCTCGTTGCGGAACCGGTCGGCCGCGTCCGGCCCGCCGGTGACGCGTTTGACGATCGCGGGCGCGCCGTCGAACTCCACCAGACTCACGTCGGAACGCGGGCTGCTGTCCAGCCGGCGCACCAGGACAGGGGCGCCCAATTCGGCGCGGATCACCTCGGAGATCGACAAATCAGGACCGTGCGGCATGACGTGAGTATCCATTGCCTGCGCGACCTGCGGCGGGCATGATACGCGCATGATCAACGAGTCGGTGGCGTACCAGGCCAGGTACCGCGTGAGCTGGACGGTCTGGGGCCTCGTGGTGGCCGGCCTGATCGCGGGCACCGTCGCGCTGGTCGTGGGCGGCCCGGACGTGGGGCCGCTCGTCGCTGCGGGCTGCTTCGCGGCGTCCGGCACCATCTTCGCGCTGTACGGCCACGCCGCGCTGACCGGCAAGGTCGGGCTGCGGGTCGACCAGCGGGGGATCCAGTTCGGCGGGCGGCCGCCGCTGTACCGCGCGACGTCCGACTTCGTGGCGTGGCCGGACATCTCGGCGGTCTACCTGTTCCGTGTGCGCCTGCTGCTGTGGACCGAGACCTACGTCGGCCTCGAGGGCCACGACGGTCCGGCCCCGCTGCCGCAGCGCATCCCGGCCAACCTCGTGAGCATGATCTGGCACGTGCCGGCCGACGTGGTGACGGCCAGCCGCTCCACCAACGGGTTCCCGGTGGACCCGGCGGCACTGACCGCCGCGATGCAGCACGTCGCGCCGGGCGTCCCCGTCGTGGATCTCACCGCCGTGGCGCCGATGCTGACGTCCACCCCGCGCTCGCCCTTCGGCTGAGGCAAGAGGCGTAGAGTCGCGCAGTGACTGTGGAGCAGGTTCGGGACGCGTACACCGCCATCGCCGACATCTACATCGGGCTGTTCGGCACCAGCGAGCAGGTGCACGCCGAAGATCTCGCCTTCATCGGCCGCCATCTGACGATCCGGCCGGGCACCGTCCTCGACGCGGGCTGCGGCCCCGGTCACATCACCGGCTACCTGCGGTCGCTGGGCGTCGACGCGCGGGGGATCGACATGGTCCCCGAGTTCATCGCCTACGCGAAGGCGGCCCACCCGGACGGCGAGTATCAGCTCGGGTCGATCCGCCACCTCGACCTCGAGGACGGCTCCCTCGCCGGTGTCCTGGCCTGGTTCTCGCTGATCCACCTGCCGCCCGAGGAGATCGACGGTGCCCTCGCGGAGCTGCGGCGGGTGTTGGCGCCCGGGGGCACGCTGGTGGTCGGCTTCTTCGACTACGACGAGCTCGGCGCCTTCGACCACAAGGTTGCGACGGCCTACCGCTGGCCCGCCGACGAGTTGTCCGCACGGTTGGCGGCGGTCGGTTTCACGGAGGTCGAGCGCCAGCACCGGCCCGCCGACGGCACGCACCGCCAGGTCGCGGCGATCGCGGCGGTCCTGAGCGGGTCGTGAGCCGGCTCAGCGGGTGGCGATGCGGCGTTGCGGAGGGGCGTGATCCGGCTCAGCGGGTGGTGTTGCGGAGGGGCGAGGGCGGGCTCAGCGGGTGGCGATGAGGCGTTGCAGGGAGGCGCGGGCGGGCGGGCCCCAGGTGGGCTGGCCGCCGGGCCGGCCGTGGACGCCGTTGTCGCCGATGAGCAGGCCGGCGAGGGCCCGGCCCAGTGCCCAGCCGCGGGCGCGGCGCAGGGTCGCGGCGTCCGGCGCCGGCTGGTAGGCCGCGTGGAAGCGGTCGCGGTCGCCGTCCGGTAGCAGGATCCACGCGGCGGCGAGGTCGCAGGCCGGGTCGCCGGCGCAGAGGTCGCCGAAGTCGATGACGCCGCAGATGGCGCCGCCGGCGGTGAGGACGTTGGCCGGGTGCAGGTCCGCGTGGATCCACAGCGGCGGGCCGGTCCATGCGGGCGCGGCGACCGCGTCGTCCCAGGCGGCGGTGACGGCGTCCAGGTCCTCGATCAGCCCCAGCTCGGTGGCGGCGGCGAGGCTCCTGGCGAACCCGTCGGCCACGTCGGCGAGCCGGCCGCCGCGGCCCCGGCCGGTCGGCGCCCCGTCGGGGGCGGGCCGGTGCAACGCGGTCAGGAACGCGGCCAGGGACTCCGCGGCGTCCGCCCCGGGCGTGACCGGGGCGCGGTCGGCGGGCGTGCCCGGCACCCAGGTGGTGATGAGCCAGGGCCGAGGGAACCGGGCGGTGGGTTCGCCGATCCGCTGGGGCACGGGCACCGCCAGCGGCAGTCGCGGCGCCAGCGCGGGCACCCAGGCGTGTTCCTTGCGCAGCAGGGCGTCGGCGTCCCCGGTGGCCCAGGGCAGCCGGACGGCGAGGTCGTCGCCGAGCCGCCACAGCTGGTTGTCCCAGCCGCGGGCGCCCAGGCTCACCGGGCGGTCGGCGAGGTCGGGGTGCTGCTCCCGCACCAGGTCCCGGATCAGTTCAGCGGTGATCTCACGCTCGTCGTGGGACATCCCATGAACCCTAGTCCAGGGCCGCAATATTTCGAAAACGATGGATGCGTCGATGGGTGTGGCGCAGCCTGACGGGTGTGAGACGAGTCTTCGGCGTTGTCGTGTCGCTGGTGGCGTTCCTGGTGCCGGGCGCGGTGGCGGTCGCGGCCACCGGCACGCCCGTGGACGGTGGCACGGCGATGTGCCCACGTGCGGTCCGCCTCGCCGACGGGCGGGTGCTGCTCACCGTCACCCAGTTCCCGCCGGGTGGCCCGGCCGGGGCGATCTACGAGCACGCCGGCGGCGGGTTCCGGCGGGTCGGCACGGTCGCGGATCCCGATGCGCGGCAGGGCCTGTGCTGCACGACGCTGTTCGAGCTGCCCCGGCAGGTCGGTGCGCTCGGCGCGGGCACGCTGCTGTGGGCCGGTGCGGTCGGGCAGGACGGCGGCGGCGAGCGGCGCATGGCGGTCCGGTTGTGGGCCAGCACCGACGCGGGCCGCAGCTGGCGCTTCCTGTCGACGGTCGCCCGGTCCGGCACCAGCGGCGGCCTGTGGGAGCCGGAGCTGGCCGTCGACCCGGGCGGGCGGCTTGTCGCGTACTTCGCCGACGAGAGCCAGCCCGGCCGCAGCCAGGTCCTGGTCCAGGCGGTGTCGACCGACGGGGTGACCTGGTCGGCGCGGACGCCGATCGTGACCGGCCCGCAGCCCGGGCACCGTCCCGGCATGCCCGCGGTGCGCCGCCTGCCCGACGGTCGTTGGCTGCTGGCCTACGAGGTGTGCGGCTTCGGCGGGCAGTACGACTGCGCGGTCCGGTCGCGTACCTCGGCCGACGCGACGAACTGGGGCGACCCGGCGCGGCTGGACCCGGTGGTGACCATCGCCGACGGGCGCTACCTGACCGCGACCCCGACGCTGGCCACGACCGCCACCGGCCGGGTGCTGCTGATCGCGCAGCGGGTCCGCGCCGCGAACGGCACCGACCTGCCGGCCCCCGCCATGTTCACCAGCCTCGACAGCGGCCGGAGCTGGTACGCCACGGCGGCGCCGGTCGTGGTCGCCGGCCCCGGCCCGGCGTCTGCGCGAACTACAGCCCGGTCGTGGTGCCCACGGTTGACGGCGCCGGCGTGCTGGAGGTGACCACCGACGACACCGGGGCCGGCTGCCGGGCGGTCTACCGCGAGGCGCTGCTGCCGCCGGCCTCGAACTCCGCCGGCCGGTTCGCGCACTCCAGCGGCGCGTGCGTCGACGTGGCCGCCGGCGGCAATGCCAACGGTGCCGCGGTGCAGGCGTGGCAGTGCAACGACGCGCCGGTCCAGCGGTGGACGCTGCGCCCCGACGGCTCGGCCGAGGCGCGCGGGCGCTGCCTGGACGTGCCGGGCGCGGCGACCGCCGCCGGCACCCCGTTGCAGATCTGGGACTGCAACGGCACCGCGGCCCAGCAGTGGCTGCGCCGCACCGACGGGTCGCTGCTCAACCCGAACTCGGGCCGCTGCCTGGACGCGCCCGGCGGGGTCACGACCAACGGCACGCGGCTGCAGCTGTGGGACTGCAACGGCGCGGCGCCGCAGCGGTTCCCGTTCACCGCGTGGTGATCCCGGCGCTGTGCAAAGGGAGTCAGGCGGTGGGCAGCAGGACCAGGCGGCCGCGCAACCCGCCGGCTTCCAGGGCCCGGTGGGCGTCGGCGACCCGGTCCAGTGGCAGCGTGTCCGCGACGCGCAGGCGGAGCCGGGCCGCGGCGAGGGCGGCCAGGCGCGGGCCGTCGGCGCGGATCCAGACGTTCGCCACCCGGATGCCCCGCAACGGCGGCGGCGCGCCGTGCAGGACGGCGACGAAGGCGCCGCCGCCGCGCACCGCGTCGAGCGCGGCGATGCCCACGGACGCCGCGTCCACGACGCCGTCGACCCCGCCGGGTGCCAGCTCCCGCACGGCCGGGGCCGGTTCGGCGCTGCGGGCGACGACGTGTTCGGCGCCCAGCTCGCGCACGAGGTGCTCGTCCGACTCCGCCGCGACGGCGATCACCCGCAGCCCGGCCCGGGCGGCCAGCTCCACCGTGTAGCCGCCCACCGCGCCGGCCGCGCCGGTGACCAGCAGCGTCTGCCCGGGGTGGAGCCCGGTCAGGTCGAGGGCCTGCGCGGCGGTGAGGGCGTTGAGCGGCAGGGTCGCGGCGGCGGTCAGGTCGACGTCCGGCGGGAGCCTGCCCACCGCGCCGGCGTCGAGGACCGCGTACTCCGCCTGCGCCTTGACCGGCAGCGGCAGCCGGTCGCAGAGGCCCACGACGCGGTCGCCGGCCGCGAACCCGGTCACCCCGGGCCCGACGGCGTCGACGGTGCCGGACAGGTCCCAGCCGATGCCGACGACCTCGCGGGGCGGCAGGATGCCGGCCCGGGTGAGGGCGCCGGAGCGGGTCTGCACGTCGACCGGGTTGACCGCGGCCGCGGCGACCCGGACCCGCACCTGTCCCCGGGCGGGCCGCGGCACCGGCACCTCCGCGATCCGCAGCACCTCGGGACCGCCGTACGAGTGGATGATCACAGCCTTCATGCCGCCGACGGTAGGCATTGCTACTCTCTAACGGGAAGTAGGCACCTCAAGGTGCGTAACCCTCCCGGGAGTAGGCCATGGCGACGCAGACAGCACCGCAGCGCCGCGCTTCGGAGCGTGAGCGGTTCGACGCTTACCTGGCGACGTGCCCGGCCCGCAAGCTGCTCGACCGGATCAGCGACAAGTGGGTGAGCCTGCTGCTCAACGCGCTCGCCGACGGTCCCCGGCGCTACAGCGAGCTGAGCCGCACCCTCGCCGGCGTCAGCCAGAAGATGCTCACCCAGACCCTGCGCACCATGGAGCGCGACGGTCTCGTCGCCCGCACGGTCACCCCGGCCGTCCCGGTCCGGGTCGACTACGCGCTCACCCCGCTGGGCGCCAGCCTGCTGCCGATCATGACCGCGATCAAGGCCTGGGCCGAGACCCACATCCACGAGGTGGACGAGGCGCAGGCGGCCTACGATGCCGGCCGGTTTTGACGGCAGCCGGCGTGGTACCTGGGAGGGTGCACTACGCCACTAGGGAACTCGATACGAGAACCAGGGCCGCGATCGTGGAGCACTGGCGGGCGTCGGAGGCCGGCGAAACCGACCCGGAGCAAGCGATCTACGCCGACGACGCCATCCTGGACTACCCGCAGTCGGGTGAGCGGTTCCAGGGCCGCGCGACGATCGCGGCGCAACGCGACAAGCACCCCGCCGATCGGCACTTCACCGTCCTGCGCATCGCGGGCTGCGGCGACCGGTGGGTGAGTGAGTGCGTCATCACCTACGACGGCAAGCCGACGTACTCGGTGAGCATCATGGAGTTCGCCGGCGAGCAGGTGGTCCACGAGACCCAGTACTTCGCCGACCCGTTCTGCGCCCCGCAGTGGCGGGCGGCGCTGGCGGAGCCGATGCCGGGAAGGACCATCGCCTGGAGTTGACCGGTGGCCAGTAGGCTGCGGTCATGAACGCGGGCGCGCAGCCGCCACCCGGGCGTCTCAGGAGCGCGCCGAGCTGGCTGATCAACCAGGCCTCGGCGCACAGTCATCGCCTGGTGGTCGAGGGGTTCGCGGCGGTCGACGCGCGCGGCTACCACTACCGGCTGCTGGCCGCGCTCGCCGACGGTGGGCCCGCCAGCCAGGCCGAGCTGGGGCGCCGCACGGGCATCGACCGCAGCGACGTCGTCGCGGCCCTGAACGAGCTGGCCGACCAGCAGTTGATCGAGCGGTCCCCGGATCCCGGGGACCGCCGGCGCAACGTCATCACCGCGACCCCGGCGGCAGGCCGTCACCTGGCGCGGCTCGACGGGGTCCTGGCGCAGATCCAGGAGGACCTGTGCGCCCCGCTGTCGCCCGCTGAGCGGGAGCAGCTCGTCCGGCTCCTGACCCGGATCGTGGAGCACCACGCCAAGCCGGTGTGACGTGGCCAACGAATCGTTGGCCGTACCAACGAATGCGGTATCGTTGGTCCTGCCAACGTTATTCGGTCCAAACCCTGGAGTCCGGTCATGATCACGCCCTTCCGCATCGACGTCCCGCAGGCCGACCTCGACGACCTCGCCGACCGCCTCGCCCGCACCCGCTGGCCCAACGAGGTCGCCGGTGCCGGCTGGGACTACGGCTTCCCCCTCGCCCGGCTCCAGGAACTGGCCGGATACTGGCGCACCGGCTACGACTGGCGCGCGCACGAGGCCAGGCTCAACGAGCTGCCGCACTACACCACCGAGATCGACGGCCAGAACATCCACTTCGTCCACGTCCGCTCCCCGAAGCCCGACGCGCTCGCACTGGTCCTCACCCACGGCTGGCCCGGCTCGTTCCTGGAGTTCGAGGACGTGATCGAGCCGCTGTCGCGCGACTTCCACCTGGTGATCCCGTCCATCCCGGGGTACGGCTTCTCCGGCCCGACGCACGAGGGCGGCTGGGACGTCGCCCGGATCGCGCGGGCCTGGGCCGAGCTGATGGGGCGGCTCGGCTACGAGCGGTACGGCGCGCAGGGCGGCGACTTCGGCGCGGGCATCTCGCTGGCGCTCGGCGCGGTGGCCCCGGAGCGGGTCGTCGGCGTGCACGTCAACTACCTGCCGACCCGACCGGACCCGGACGCCGGCATCACGTTCTCCGAGACGGACGAGGCCCGGCTGGACAAGATCCGGCACCTGATGGCGAACCGCCCGCCGTACCAGGCGCTGCTGGCCGCCACGCCGCAGACCATCGGCTACGCGCTGACGGACTCACCGGTCGGTCAGCTCGCCTGGATCGCCGAACGCTTCGCCCACTGGACGGACCCCAGCACGCCGGTCAGCGACGACCGGATGCTCACCGACATCTCGTTGTACTGGCTGACCGCCACCGCGGCCTCCTCGGCGCGGCTGCACCACGACGTCCCGCGGGGAGGGCCGCTGAAGTGCCCGGCACCGGTCGGCGTGGCGGTGTTCGCGCACGACATCACGCAGTCGGTGCGACCCCTCGCCGAGCGGCTGTATGACATCAGGCACTGGTCGGAGTTCGACCGCGGCGGCCACTTCGCCGCGATGGAGGTCCCGGACCTGCTGGCCGGCGACGTCCGCGACTTCTTCCTGACCGTGGTCAGCTGACCCGCTCCGCCGCCGTCGGGTCCGCCGCCGTCGGGTCCGCCGCCGTCGGGTCCGCCGCCGTCGGGTCCGCCGCCGTCGGGTCCGCCGCCGTCGGGTCCGCCGCCGTCGGGTCCGCCGCCGTCGGGTCCGCCGCCGTCGGGACGAGCAGGATGCGGCCGGTGTGGCGGCGGGCCTCGATGAGCTCGTGGGCGGTCGAGGCCTGGGCGAGCGGGAGGCTGGCGTGGACCCTGGTGTGCAGGCGGTGGGTCTGGAACAGGTCGGCGATCTGGACCATGTCGTGGCGGGCCTGGTCCGGGTTCGCCCGGCGCCAGGCGGTGAGGTTGAAGCCGGTGACGGATCGCAGGGCGAAGAGGGTGACGACGGGGATCTGTTCCAGGGCTCCGGTCGCGGCGCCGTAGACCACGGCGCGGCCGAAGGGGGCGAGCAGGTCGAGGCTGGCCTGCAGGATCTGCCCGCCGACCGCGTCGAGGACGATGTCGACACCGCCCGGAGCGGCGGCGCGGACCTGGTCGGCCCAGTCGGGCCGGGTGTAGTCGACGGCGACGTCGGCGCCGACGGCGGTGACGAAGTCGAGCTTGTCCGGTGATCCGGCGGTGCCGATGACGGTGGCGCCGAGGTGCTTGGCGAGTTGCACGGCGAGGTGGCCGATGCCGCCCGCGGCGGAGTGGATCAGGATGGTCTCGCCGGGCTCCGGTCGCGCGGCGCGGAGGACCCGCAGGGCGACGGGGCCGCTCATCGCCAGCATGCTGGCGTCGCCGGGTTCGAGCCCGTCGGGGACGGCGGCGAGCCACGCCGCGTCGGCGACGACGTAGTCGGCGTAGGCGTCCTCGGCGAGCGCGGCGACCCGCGTGCCCACCAGTCGCGGGTCGACGTCCGGGCCGACCTGGTCCACCACGCCGACGACGTCGCCGGTCGGGCGTCCGGGCAGGGGGCGCTGGAAGATGCTGCCGCTGCCGGGTCCGCGCCGGAACCTGGTGTCGACGAAGTTGACGCCGACGGCCTCGGTCCGCAGCAGCACCTGTCCTGCCTGTGGCGCCGGCGGGTCGACAGCTTCGACGGTCAGCACCTCCGGGCCGCCGTATTCGTAGTACCGGACGCGCTGCATGGTCGCTCCTCCGCTAAAGTGGACCGTCAGTCAATTTCGGTCCGGACGTTACTGGACCGACGGTCCAGTTGTCGAGGTGTGTGGTGACCGAACCGGAACGACTCCGGGCCGACGCGGTCCGCAACCGGGCGGCCATCCTGCGCGCCACCGAGGAACTGCTGGCCCACCATCACCCGCAGCAGATCTCGATGGAGCAGGTGGCCGCGGCGGCCGGCGTCGGCAAGGGCACGGTGTTCCACCGCTTCGGCAGCCGGCACGGGCTCATGCGCGCACTCATGCAGGAACGCGCCCAGGACCTGCAGACCGCGATCACCGGCGGCCCGCCACCACTGGGGGAGGGCGCCCCGCCGCGCGCACGACTCCTGGCCTTCCTCGGCGCCATGGTCGAGCTCGTCGCCCGCAACAAGGGACTGCTCGCCGCCCTCGGCCCGGCGCCCGTCGCCACCGCACCGGAGCAGGAGCCGCGCGAGGAGCATCCGGTCTACCGGGCGTGGCACGGCCACCTCAGCCGGCTGATCCACCAGCAGCGGCCGGACCTCGACGACGACATGCTCGCCCACGTCCTGCTCGCCACCGTGCACAGCGAGCCGATCCTCAACGCACTCGAACACGGCGCCGCGGACCGCCTCGAGCGGACCCTGCGCGACCTGGTGAGCGGCCTGATGCCCGAGGGGTGACCGGCATTCGTCCGGATCTTTTTTAAAGTCGGATTAGAACGCTTGGGAGCGCGAGGGGACGCATTTACGATACCGGCGGCCGTCGTGTCCTGCGTGTTGGAGTGTGTCTGTGTCGTACCCCCCGTTCCGCGAACCCGAGCCGTCTGCGCGTCCTGGTGGGTGGTTCACCCGCGGGAGGCTCGGACTGGTGGCGGGTGTGGCCGTGGCCGGGATCGTCGTCGCGGCCGCGGCGGTGTACCTGACCGGCGGCAGCGGACCCGAGCCGGCGGACGCGGACACCGTCGCCGCCGGCTACGCCCCGGCGCCGTCCGGGCAGAGCGACCAGCCCAGCGCGGTGCCGTCCGGATCCGCGTCCACGCCGCCGTCGGCGTCCGCGAAGGCCTCCGCCGCCGCTGGGGCCGTGGAGCAGGCAGCGGTGAACGGCTGGATCCCGGTCGGGTCGGCCTGGAAGGCGCAGGCCGACGCCTACCAGGCGCTGGCGATCGACCCCGTCCCCGCCGGCGTGGGCAACCTGCCGGAGTTCCGCGCCGACT
This sequence comes from Dactylosporangium cerinum, assembly GCF_042653625.1. Taxonomy (NCBI): domain Bacteria; kingdom Bacillati; phylum Actinomycetota; class Actinomycetes; order Micromonosporales; family Micromonosporaceae; genus Dactylosporangium; species Dactylosporangium cerinum. The sequence goes on from NZ_JBHSIU010000011.1 coordinate 303,912, forward strand.
GCCAGTACAGCCACTCCCTGGCCGACGACCCGATCGTCTTCCCGGGTCTTGCCGGCGCCTCGCACATGCACTCCTTCGTCGGCAACAAGGCGGTCAACGCCGGCACGGGGTCCGCGGACCTGACCAAGTTCACGGCCACCACGTGCAAGCCGGTCCAGGACCACTCCGCGTACTGGGTGCCGACGCTGTATGAGAACGGCACCAACAAGCCGGTGGAGACCACTGGCTTCCGGGTCTACTACCGCTCGCTGCGCAGCAACTCGACCGGCCAGATGCCGATGCCCAACGGCCTGCGCATGATCGCCGGCGACGCGAAGAAGCAGCAGCCGACGCCGCGCGGCGCGACCGGCCAGTTCTACTGCGCGTTCTACGGGCCGGGCGACCTGGACGGCGTCGCCCGCAGCACCAACGGCAACTGGCCCATCTGCGGCGCCCCCGCCACCCTGCACTTCATGCTGCAGTTCCCGGACTGCTGGGACGGCAAGCACCTGGACAGCCCCAACCACAAGGACCACGTGGCCTTCGGTTCCGGCAACGGCTGCCCGGCCAGCCATCCGGTGCGGATCCCGGCGATCACCTTCGACATCCAGTACGGGGCGAAGGGCACCCAGGAGGGCTACTACCTGTCCTCGGACAAGGAGGGCAAGAGCGCCTCGTCGATGCACGGCGACGCGTTCGTGATGTGGGACGTCGCCACCATGAACAAGCGCACCAAGAACTGCGTGCTGCAGCGCCGGACCTGCGACAACAACGGATACCAGAAGTAGGCGGACCGCCATGAGGGCCCGACGCCGGCGGGGTCGATCCGCCGAACGGAACGACGCCATCCAGCATTCGGCGTTGTCAACCGAGTCCGCCCGTGTCTGAATTGTCTCTGCTGTTCCCGGACGCGACCGGCGGTCAGCGACGAGGAGGCACCCGATGGACGGCTCGGCGAAGCGCATCGACGCGCACCACCACTTCTGGGATCCGGCCCGGTACCCGTACCCGTGGATGGTGGGGGACGCCATGGATCCGGTCCGTCGGGCGTTCGGCCCCGACGACCTGCGCCCGGCTCTGGACGCCGCGGGGATCGACGGCACCGTCCTGGTCCAGACGATCTCCAGTCTTGCCGAGACCCGCGAGTTCCTGCAGGTGGCGGCGGCCACGGAGGTCGTGCACGGGGTGGTGGGCTGGGTCGACCTGATGTCCCCGGCGGTGGGCGACGACCTCGATGAGCTGCTCGACGGGCCGTCCGGGCGCTGGCTGGTCGGCATCCGCCACCAGGTCCACGACGAGCCCGATCCGGACTGGCTCCGCCGCGACGACGTGCGCCGCGGCCTCGCCGCCGTGCAGCGCCGCGGCCTCACGTTCGACCTGCTGGTGCGCGCGCGTGAGCTGCCGGCGGCGACCGACGTGGTCCGGAGCCTCCCCGGGCTGCGGTTCGTCCTCGATCACATCGCGAAGCCGCGCATCGCCGCGGGCCGGGACGATCCGTGGCGGCTGCGGATGCCCGCGCTCGCCGCCGAGCCGAACGTGGACTGCAAGCTGTCCGGGATGGTCACCGAGGCGGACTGGGCCACGTGGACGCCCCGGGACCTGCGCCCGTTCGTCGACGGCGTGCTGGACTGGTTCACGCCGCGGCGCCTGCTGTTCGGCTCGGACTGGCCGGTCTGCCTGCTCGCCGGCTCCTACGACGCGGTCATCGGCGGCCTCGTCGCCGCGTTGCCGGACCTGAGCCCGGACGAGCTCGCGCAGATCTTCGGCGGCAACGCGCAACGCGCGTACCGGATCGGCGGTGCGCCGGCGCGGGCCGTCGATCCGCATATCGGATGACGGCCTGCCGCTACTCGCGCTGTGCGCATCGGCGCCTGGAACCTACCGTCGGTGGCGTGATCAGTGTGAGCGGGCCGTCCTCCTTCGACCCGGCCGACCTGGGTCAGTGCATCTCCTGCGGCTTCTGCCTGCCGGCGTGCCCCACGTACCGCCTGACCGGCGACGAGGCGGCATCACCCCGCGGCCGGATCGCGTTGATGCGGGCCGTCGACAGCGGAGAGGTCGACGTCTTCGACGCCGCCGCCCGCGAGCAGGGCTCGTTCTGCCTCGGCTGCCGGGCGTGCGAGCCCGTGTGCCCCGCCGACGTCCCCTACGGCCGGCTGCTGGAGCGGCTGCGCGACGCGCAATGGACCGGCCGGCGCCGCCCGCTTCGGATCCGGCCGCTGCTCGCGTTCGCCGCCCGGACGTGGCTCGTCCGGATCGCAGGTGTCCTGCGGCGGGCGGCGCCCGCCACCGCGGCGACGGCCCGGCCGGACGCCGACCGGCTCCTGCTCGGCTGCTTCGAACGGGTCCTCTACCCCGCCGTCAGCCGGGCGGCGGTGGCCACCCTCGACGGTATCGAGGTGCCCGCGGATCAGGGCTGCTGCGGAGCGCTGCACGCCCACAACGGTGACTCGGCCGCGGGGGAGGAGATGGCGCGCCGGTTCGCCGGGGGTGGCGGGCGCGTCGTGTCGACCGCGGGCGGGTGTTCGGCGCACCTCGCGTCGGTCGTCGGCAGGGACCGTGTGCTCGACTACGCCGAGCTCGTGCTCGAACGGGCCGTTGGCCTGCACCCGATCACCGTCGGCGGCCGGCGGGCCCGCATCGGGCTGCAGGACTCGTGCCACCTGCGCAACGGGCTCGGCGTCCACACGCAGCCGCGTGCCGTCCTCGCCGTGCTCGGAGACCTCGTCGAGGTCCCGGGCGCCGCTGACTGCTGCGGCGCCGCCGGCACGTACGCCATCCTGCGCGGCCGGGACAGCCGGCGGGTGCTCGCGCCGAAGATCGCCGCCCTCGCCGCCCTCGACCTCGACGTCCTCGCCGTGGTGAACCCGGGCTGCCAACGCCAGCTCGCCGGTGCAGTCCGCCGGGCCGGGCTGCCGATCCGGGTCCTGCACCTGGCGCAGCTGGTTGAACTGTCCCGTGCGCGGCGTGGGGAGACCGCGCCGGTGCGGCGCGGTGCCGTCACATAGCGAGCACGCTGGGCGGCAGCGGCGCCCGCTCCTGGGCGTCAAGGAACGCCTTCACCACGGCGCTGTCCGCTCGCCGGCGCAGCCAGAACAGCGCGACGTTGCGGTGCGCGCTGGGCGAGTCGATGGTGCGGATGGTCAGGCCCTCGGTGCTGGTGGTCTGCAGCGCGAGGCGGTTGATGACGCCGATGCCGAATGCGGCCCGCACCAGCGCGACCAGGGTCGCCGGCTGGTCGGTCAGGTAGGCGATGCTGGCCCGCCCGGCGGCCTCACCGAGCGTGTTGCGGACGTCGAATCCGCCGCCCTCCTCCTCGCTGCCGGCCGGGTTGCCGATCAGCGGACGGGCCAGGACGTCCTCGACGCTGACGGAGGCCCGCTCGGCGAGGGGGTCGTTCTCACGCATCACCGCGACGATGTCCTCGCGCCAGATCGTGCGGTGGCAGAGGGTGGTCTCGCGCATCTTCGGCAGCAGCGGCCGGAAAGCGAGGTCGACGACCCCGCTCGCGACCATTTCCTCCAGCGTCGCGGCGTTGCCCTCGTGCAGTTCAACGGTGACGCCCGGGTGCCTGGTGTGCAGCTCCTGCAGCACCGCCGGCAGGTAGGTGGAGCTGACGCTGGGGTAGCTGCCGACCGTCATGTGAGCGACGACGTTGTCCAGTGTGCTGCGGACCGCCTCGATGCCGCGCTGCAGTTCCAGCAGGGCGGTCATGGCGTGGCCGCGGAACAGTTCCCCCGCCGCGGTCGTGCAGATCGGGCGGGCCTTGCGATCGAACAGCGTCACGCCGAGTGCATGCTCAAGCGCCGCGATGTGGGCACTGACCCGCGACTGCGACAGGTGCAGCGCGAGCGTGGCGGCCCCGAAGCCGCCCTTGTCCGCCACCGCGAGGAAACTGCGCAACCAGGCGGTTTGCAGCGACATGGCATCCCGGGGGTCGCGTGGTGCCAGTTCGATGCCGTCGACGTCCTCGTGGCGTTCCTCGGGAGCGGGACGTCCCCGGCCGGGCGGATGCGGTACGCCGTTCATCGGTGATCAGCCCGCACCGGAGCGGGGCGGCGCTGACATCCCGGGTCCATCACGACGTGGGAGTCTAGGCCGAACTCCGCCGGTGTGGCTACATTCCCGGCCGACCTTCATGATCCGAGCTTTCCGGGGTTGAGGATGCCCTCCGGGTCGAACGCGTGCTTGATCCGCGCCAGCAGCGCGATCTGCTGCCGGCCGAGCTGTGCCTGCAGGTACGGCAGTTTCGCCGCGCCGACGCCGTGCTCGCCGGTGATCGTGCCGCCCAGCTCGACGGCGGTGGCGAAGATGTCGTCAAAGGCGGCCGTGACCCGTGCACGCTGCCCGGGATCGGCAGGGTCGAAGCAGCCGACCGGGTGGGCGTTGCCGTCGCCGGCATGGCCGAAGGTCGCCATGATGACCTTGTGCCGCTCCGCGATCGCGTCGATGCGGCGGACCAGCTCCGGCAGGCGTGAGCGCGGCACGCCGACGTCCTCCAGCATGGTCGCCCCGCCCAGCCTGGCCAGTGCCGGCAGGGCGCAGCGGCGCGCGGTCAGCAGGGCCTCGGACTCGGCGGCGGCGGTGGCGACCTGGACCGAGGAGGCGCCGTGCGCGTGCATCACCTCCGCCATCGCCGACACCGTGCGCCGTACCTCGGCGTCGCTGCCGTCGTCGCCGAAGAGCAGCATCGCGCCGGCGGTCGTGTCCAGGCCCAGGTGCGCGTAGGCGTCGACGGACTGTATGCATTTCGCGTCGAGGAACTCGAGGGTGGCGGGCAGGATGCCGGCGCTGATGACGCCGCGCACGGCGTCGCTGGCCGACTCCAGGTCGGCGAAGTACGCCAGTGCGGTGGTGCTCGCCGCCGGTGCCGGGCGCAGGGCAAGTGTCATCTCGGTCAGCACCGCCAAGGTGCCCTCCGAGCCGGTGAGCAGGCGGACGAGGTCATATCCGGCGACGTCCTTGAGCAGCCGGCCACCCGCACGGATGACCTCACCGTCGGCGAGGACGGCCTGCACACCCAGGACGTAGCCGCCGGTGTTGCCGTACTTGAGTCCGTGCAGGCCGCCGGCGTTGGTGGCGACGTTGCCGCCCATCGTCGACACGCGCTGGCTACCGGGGTCGGGTGGGTAGTGCAGGCCGTGCTCGCCCACGGCGCGGGCCAGGTCCTGCGTCGTGACGCCAGGCTGGACGACCGCGGTCAGATCGACCGGGTCGATCGACACGATGCGGTTCATGCGGGTCAGCGCGAGCACGATGCCGCCGCGGATCGGGACCGCACCCGCGGCGAGGCTGGTGCCCGCGCCGCGGGGCACGACGGGGACGCCGCGCTGGTTGGCCCAGGCAAGGACGCGCGACACCTCCTCGACGCAGGCCGGCCGGACGACGGCCCATGGGATGCCGGAGAAGCCGAACGTCGCGTCGGTCCGGTAGGGCACGAGGGCCGCCGGGCGGATCTCCACGTTCGACGCCCCGACGATGCCGCCCAGGCCGGCGGCTATGGCGGTGCTCATGCCGCCGTCATCCCGCCGTCGATGACGAGGGCCGCCCCGTTGACGAACCGGCCGTCGGGGCCGGCCACGAAGGAGACCATGGCGGCGATCTCGTCCGGCGTGCCCATGCGGCCGTCGAGCTGCCGCGCCGCCATCGCGTTGCGCGCGGCCGCGGGATCGGCGGCGTTGGCGAGGATCTTTCCGACCCACTCGGTTTCCACCGTGCCGGGGCAGATCGCTACACATCGGATGCCCTCCCGGGCGTGGTCCACGGCGATCGCCTTGGTGAGTCCGATGAGACCCGCCTTGGAAGCGCAGTACGCGGCCCGGCGTGAAAGTCCGACCAGGCCGCCCACCGAAGCGATGTTGACGATCACCCCGCTGCCGCGATCGAGCATCAGCGGCAGCGTCGCCCGGGTCGTGAGGAACGGACCCGTGAGGTTCACCGCGAGGACGCGGCTCCAGTCCTCGTCGCTGGTCTCCAGCACGGTCGCGGCCACGCCGACGCCGGCCACGTTCACCAGCACCTCCGGGGCGCCGATGGTCACCGCGATCTCCCGGGTGGTCGAACCGACCGCCAGCGGGTCGCACAGGTCCATCGCGAACTCGTGCGCCTTGCCGCCGGCGCCTTCGATCTGAGCCCGTGTCCCGGCCAGGCCGGCGGCGTCCAGGTCCATCATGGCGACCTCGTAGCCGTCGCGGGCCAGCCACACGGCGGTGGCGCGGCCGATGCCGGAGGCGGCTCCCGTCACCACGGCGACTGTGCTCATGCCGGCACCTCGCCGGCGCTCGGCGTCGTCATGAGGCACCACAGGCGCCGCACCATGATTCGCCCGCTCATGAGTAGATCGTTCCGGGCAGCGAGCCGTCCATGGCGTATCCGCCGTCGACGTCGAGACAGGCGCCGGTGGTGTAGCACGCCTCGTCGGAGGCGAGGTAGCAGATGGCCGAGGCCACCCATTCCGGCGGTGCGATCACGCCCAGCGGGATTTTCGCCAGCAGGGACCGCACGATCTGCGCGGTGTAGATCGGCTCGCTCATCCCGGTCCTGGTGGCACCGGGTCGCACGCAGTTGACGGTGATGCCGTGGGGCGCCAGCTCGGATGCCATCGTGCGGGTCATGGCCTCCAGCCCGCCCTTGGTCGCCGTGTAGGGCGCGGCGTTCGGCTCGGAGACCACGGCGTGGACCGACGAGACGTTGACGATGCGTCCTGCCGTCTTCTTCTCGACCATGAGCCGGGCGACGGTCTGGCTCAGGAAGAACACGCCGGTCAGGTTCACCGCGAGCACACGGTCCCAGTCCTCCCGGCTGACCTCGAGGAATGGCGCGATGTGCAGGATGCCGGCGACGTTGGCCAGCACGTCGACGTGCCCGGCCGCGGCCCGCAGGTGGGCGTCCAGCCGCTCGCCGGCGGCGGGGTCGGCGACGTCGAGGTCGAGCAGGTGCAGGCGGCCCGCGTCCGGCTCCGGCCACGGCTGGGTGTGGTGCACGTCGACGGCGAAGACGGTGGCGCCCTCGGCGAGCAGCCGCGTCGCGGTCGCCCGGCCGATGCCGGAATCGGCGCCGGTGACCACGGCTACCTTGTCGCTGAACCTCATACGACTGCTCCCATCCGCCAGGGCACGATCTCCTCGGTGCCGAAGCCGAGCGCCTCGGACTTGCTGGGCGTGCCGGAAGCCATGTCCACCAGGGCCTCGAACAGCCGGACCCCATGGTGGATCTGGTCGTCCCGCGACATCGCCGGGCCGGCGTCAAAATCCATGTCGCCGCGCATGTGTTGGTACAGGCGGCTCGTCGTGCTGATTTTGAGGCAGGGTGTGGGGCGGGACCCGAACACCGAGCCACGTCCGGTGGTGAACGCCAGCAGGTTCGCCCCGCCCGCCACCATGCCCGTCGCCGACACCGGGTCGTAGCCGGGGGTGTCCATGAAGGTCAGCCCCGCGGCGGTGACCGGCTCGGCGTAGTCGACGACGTCGTTGAGCACGCTGGTGCCGGCCTTGAGGACCGCGCCCAGCGACTTCTCCCAGATCGTCGTGATACCGCCGGCCTTGTTGCCCGTCGACGGGTTGCTGTCCAGCGCCGCGCCGTTGCGTGCCGTGTACTCGTGCCACCAGGCGATCAGCTCGTCGATGCGCCGGCCCACCCTGGGCGTGGCGGCCCGGTTGCGCAGCAGGTGCTCGGCGCCGTAGATCTCGGGGGTCTCCCCGAGGATGACCCGGCCGCCGGCCGCGACCAGCAGGTCGGCGGCCACCCCGAGGGTCGGGTTGGCGGTCAGGCCCGAGTACGCGTCGCTGCCGCCGCACTGCAATCCCAGCACCAGTTCGGCGATCGGGATGGGTTCGCGTCGCAGGGCCGCGACCGCGGAGACCATCTCCTCGATGCGTGCCAGCGCGACGTTGACGGTGGCGGCGGTCCCGCCCAGTTCCTGGATGCCAAGGGTTGCGCCGGACCGGTGCCCGCCGAAGACGTGCTCAGGCTGGTTGATCTCGCAGCCGAGGCTGATCGTCAACACCGCGACGACGTTCGCGTGCCCGGCGTAGCCGCGCAGCGTGCGGCGCAGGATGTCGTCGCCGGCGGTGCCCTCGGCCATGCCACAGCCCAGGTCGTGCGTCAGCGCGATCACACCGTCCAGCCCCGGCACCCCCGCGTGCGTGACGTTGGCGGCCTGCGCGACCATCCGGGCCACCGTCGCCGAACAGTTGACGGTCGGCAGCACGGCGATGTAGTTGCGGGTCGCGGCTCGGCCGTCGGCGCGCCGGTAGCCCATGAACTGCTCGCGCGTCGGCGCGACCGGCGCGCGCCACGCCGGCGGCGCGCCGCGGGAGGGCCCGCCACGCACGGTGTGCTCGCCGACCCCGAGGTTGTGCAGGTGAACGTGGGCGCCCGCCGGGATGTCCGCCCGGGCGATGCCGATCACCTCGCCGTACTTGTGCACTGGTGCCCCCGCGGCGATGGCGCGGACCGCGACCTTGTGCCCGGCCGGGATGTCGTCGACCGCCGCCACCACACCGGCCGGGATCCGGATGGAGGTTCCGCGGCCGACGTCGCTGATGACCAGCCCGACGTCGTCCACACCCGCCATCGGCACCAGCGGCTCCACGACGTCGGTCGGCGTGGCTGCCGTCATGGCAGCTCCGGCCGGGCCGTCGGGATCGGGCCGGCGGCCGCTTCGATTCGGGTGGCGAGCCTGTTGCGTTCGTCGAATTCGGAAACCTGAAGCGGGAGTGCCATGGCACGACGATAGATCGCCTGCCTTCTCCCGACGGAGCGTGAGTTGCAGAACGGCGCCATCCGTATCGCGAATGGATCGGGTCGGGCCGCCCGCCCGCGAAACCGCATTGATTGCCTGGCAGAGAAAGGCAATCGGCGATACGGCAGGGCCACGGAAGTCGGGAGCCGGCGATCCGAATTCCGGATCGTCGCCTGCTGAAACATGCGCTTCACCAGCATGATCGCCGGGCGTAACGTCTGCGGCACCTTGGCGGCGGATGCGGCCAATACCCGCAGTTTCCCCACACCCCCTTGACGGAACTGCACTGGAGGCATTGATGTACGAGCACCGCCGACGGCCCGGCGACGATGTGCGGGCCACCTGTCGTCGGAACCGGGTCGAGTCCACCCCGACGGCGGGCTGACCGTGACGCATCCCGCGCCGGCGATCGCGGTCAGCAACGTGTCGAAGTCGTTCGGCGGAATCGCCGCCGTGGCCGGCGTCTCGTTCACCGTCGCCGACGGTGAGGTCGTCGCGCTGGTCGGGGAGAACGGTGCCGGCAAGTCGACCATCAAGAACATCATCGGCGGGACACTGCGACCCGACTCGGGCCACGTGCGCTTCGCCGGCGCGCCGGCGATCGAAGGGGCCGGGCGGACCAGGCACACCGGCGTGGCCACGGTGCACCAGGAGACCAGCCTGTTCCCGGACCTGAGCGTCGCCGAGAACATCCTCATCGATCGGCTCCGGGCCCCTGGCAGCGCGACGGTCCGCCCCGGACACCTGCGGCGCGCCGCCGCACCCGTGCTCCAACGCGTCGGCGCCGGCTTCGGTCCGGAAACGATCGTTCGTGACCTGCCCGCCGGGCAGCGACAGCTCGTCGAGATCGCCAAGGCACTCGCCGCCGAGCCCCGCGCCATCGTGTTCGACGAGCCGACCGCGTCGCTGAACCTCGTCGAGCGCGAGCTCATCATGCGGATCGTGGAGCAGCTGCGCGCCGACGGCGTCGCCGTGCTCTACATCTCGCACTACCTCGAAGAGGTCGCCAGGCTCAGCCAGCGCGTCGTGGTCATGCGCGACGGGCAGGTGGTGGCGGACCGGCCGACCGGCGAGCTCGACCGCGGCGCGCTCGAAACGCTCATGGTCGGACGGGAACTCGCCCGCGGCTACCCGGTGGCCCCGCCGCCCCGGAGCGCGAAGACGCTGTCGGTGCGGGAGCTGGGAGACGACGTCCGGGTCTCGGGTGTCTCGTTCGACATCGCCGAGGGGGAGATCTTCGGCCTGGCCGGGCTGATGGGCTCGGGCCGCACCGAGGTCGCCCGGGCGATCTTCGGCCTGGCCGGCGCCGTCGGCCGGGTCGAGGTGGGCGGACGGCCGTTGCGCCGCGGCAACGTCCGTGCCTGCGTCGCGGCCGGAATGGCGTTCGTCACCGAGGACCGGCGACACGAAGGGCTGTTCCTGGACAGGCCCATTCGCGAAAGCCTGTCCCTCGTCGATCTCGACTCGGTCTGCCGGGCCGGATGGCTCGACGGCCGCGGCGAGCGCCGCCTGACCGATGATCTGGCCGACAAGGTGCGTCTGGTCGCCCGCGGCGGCCTGGGTGCAGACGGGGGCTCGCTCAGCGGCGGCAACCAGCAGAAGGTCGTCCTCGGAAAGTGGCTGGTGCGGCGGCCGCGCCTGATCATCCTCGACGAGCCGACCCGTGGTATCGACGTGGGCGCCAAAGCGGAGATCTACCGGCTGCTCGTCGAGCTCGCCCGCGCCGGCTCGTCGATCCTGCTGATCAGTTCCGAGATGGAGGAGGTGCTCGGGCTCAGCCACCGGGTCGGGGTCATGCACGACGGCCGCCTCGCCGGCGTCCTCGACAGATCGCAGGCCACGCAGGAGAACGTGATCCGGCTCGCTACGGGCGGTGCCTCGTGAGGCCGATGAGCGACGTCCACGGGCTGCTCCGCGCGGCTGTTCGACGTGAGCCGTTGCTGTTCGTGCTGGCGGTCCTGTTGCTGGCGCTGGCCGGCTTCTACCCCGGGTTCGGCACGGTGGCCAACTTCCGCAACATCGCCATCCAGGCGAGCCCGCTCATCATCGCCGCGGTCGGCATGACATATGTGATCATGACCGCGGGGATCGACCTGTCCGTCGGGTCGATGCTGTTCCTCGCCGCGGCGATCGAGTCCAGCCGGGTCGTCGTCGGCTGTCCCACGGCCGTCGTCTTCGCCGCCATCTGCGCGACGGGCGTCCTCATGGGCCTGATCAACGGCCTCGCCGTTGCCTTCACCCGGGTGCCCGCGCTCATCGTGACCCTCGCCGCGATGCAGGTGTTCCGCGGAGCGGGCGGCCACATCACCGGCCAGCAGAACATCGACCTGCCCGAGAACCTGCGCGGCATCGGCACCGGGAGCCTGCTCGGCGTGCCGACGCCGGTCCTGCTCGCGGCGGCCGTGGCGCTCGGCGGGGCCTTCGTGTTCCGTCGCGTGACCTTCGGCAGGTACGTCCAGGCCGTAGGTTCCAACCCGGAGGCGGCCGTCAACGCCGGCGTGCCGGTCCGGCTGGTACTCGTCGGCGCCTACACGTTGGCCGGTCTGCTGGCGGCCGTCGCCTCCCTCACCCAGACCGCCCGACTCGGCGCCGTGCAGCCGTCGATCGGCCAGGGCTTCGAGCTCACCGTGATCACGGCGGTGGTCCTGGGAGGAACGAGCCTGTTCGGTGGGCGCGGAAGCATCGGCGGCACCGTGCTGGGTGCCCTGGTGCTCACGACCGTCCAGACCGGCCTGGTCTTCTCCGGCGCCTCGCCCTACGTGTTCGACATCGTGCGCGGCGGCGTCCTGCTCGCGGCGGTCCTCGCCGCCGGAGCGCGCTGGCGAGACCTCGCCCGCGCGATGGGGCTGACCGCTCGCCGCCCGTCCGTCCCAGGTGGACGTTCGGCGGCGTGACGTCACACCACCTGAAGCCATGCAGAAAACACATTCGGAGGGACTCATCGTGAAACTGTTCGGTATTGTGCCGTACCTGGCCGTGGTCACCGTGGCATCACTCGCACTCGGTGCATGCAGTTCGACCGACAACCCGGGCGGATCGGCCTCGGGCGGGTCGACCTCCGGCAAGAAACGCACGATCGGCGTGAGCTTCGACCTGCTCAACGCGATCCGCCAGGCGGAGAAGGCATCGATCCAGAAGGCCGCCGACGCCGCCGGGTACACCGTCGTCTTCAGCGTCGCCGATCAGGACGCCCAGAAGCAGGCCGCCCAGATCCAGGACCTGATCCAGACGAAGAAGGTCGACGCGGTGATCGTGATCGCGCAGGACGGCCAGCAGATCGCCTCGTCGGCCAGCCTGGCCAAGGCCAACAAGATTCCGTTCCTCGCGATCGACCGTGCGGTGGCCGACCAGCAGAACCTGACGTTCCAGATCACCGGTGACCCGGTGGCCGACGGCAAGCTGGTCGCGGACGAGTTCCTCGCGGCGGCCAGGACCAGACCACTGAAAGTGCTGGAGCTGGTCGGCGGCCTGTCGGACCAGAACGCGATCGGCCGGCGCGACGGCTTCAACGCCGCAGTCGCCAACCAACCCAACATCACGATCGTCAGCCAGGTCCCCACCGACTGGAAGCCGGAACAGGCCCTCGACGGAACCTCGAACGCGCTGCAGAAGGACCCCTCGATCAACGCGATCTACGTCCCGTCCGACTTCCTCCTTCCTTCCGTGCAGTCGGCGCTGACCGCGGCCAACAGGCTCGCGCCGATCGGTGACCCCAGGCACGTCTTCATGGTGACCATCGACGGTGACCAGAACGGCTGCAAGGCCATGCAGGCAAAGACGCTGGACGCCGACATCGCCACACCCGTCGAGGAGTTCGGCAAGCAGTCCATCGCCGCGATCACCACGGCGCTGGGCGGCCAGGCGGTCACGCCGAAGGCCGTCCAGGCCAAGGGGCTGACCCTGAACCAGGCCAACTACGCCACGACCAGCGTGCAGGTGTGGGGCTGTGCAGCCTGATCCGCAACGGGTGGGGGGCTCCGCCGTGGAGCCCTCCACCGCCCGCCCGGCGCGCCTGAGCCATCGGATTCGTCACCTCGGCTGGTTGGCGGACCTCGCCATGCTGCCCGCCCTGATACTGCTGATCGTCGTCCTGAGCGCCATGACCGACGGCCTGCTGACATCGTCGAACCTGATCAACGTGCTGAGCCAGTCGGCGGTCGTCGCCATCGCGGCGATCGGCGCGACGTTCGTGATCCTGACCGGCGGGATCGACCTGTCGACCGGTAGCGTGATCGGCGCCGGCGGGGTCGCCGGCGCGTGGGTCATCACCAGTACCGGCAGCGTACCGGGGGGCATCGCCGCGGGACTGCTCACGGGCACCGTGATCGGGCTCGTGGTCGGGGTCGTGGTGGCGCGACTCAACGTCGTGCCGTTCGCCGTGACACTCGCCGCGCTGTATCTCGTGAGCGGCGGCACGACCCTGCTCAGCCACGGCAGGACGATCGGTCCGGTGCCGGACGGCCTGATTACCTTCAGTATTGACGGTCCCGGCGGTATTCCGGCTGCCGTGTGGCTCGCCGTCGTGCTGTATGTCCTCGCGCAGATCGCGTTGACGCGCACCGCCTGGGGCCGCCGCCTCACGCACGTGGGCGCCAATCCCGAAGTCGCCCGTATCGCCGGTGTCAATGTCGCCCGTACGACGATGAGCGCCTATGCGATCGCCGGCCTGTTCTCGGCGATCGCGGGCATCGTGCTGACCTCCGGACTCGCCGGAGCAGGCGCCAGCATGGGCAGTCCGTTGCTGCTCAACATCGTCGGCGCGGTGGTCCTGGGTGGCACCAGCCTCGCCGGTGGGCGGGGGAGCCTGCTCAGCACCGGCATCGGCGTGCTGTTTCTGGGCTTCCTCTCCAACGGCATGAGCCTGCTCGGACTGCAGAGTTTCGACCAGCAGATCGTCACCGGTGCGTTCATCTTCCTGGCGGCTGCCGCAGACGGACTCCTGCGTTGGCTCAGACGGCGATCCCACCGCGTCTGATGCGGACCGGGTGCGGCCGTCGGTGGCGCGCACCCGGGACGATTCGCCATACAGATTGATGAGTTCCGAAAGACACGATCGACGCATTCCAGAAGCGTCGATAGTTTCATTTCTGGCCGGCACCCGCCATATTGACCGGCCATCCGATTCCCATCTGGCCGCACCGCCCGTCGAGCTGGAAGGAATACCAATGGCTCGCACACCCCCCACCTCCTACTCCGTCCCCACCGGCGCCCGGCCCGGACGCCGCGCGCTGGCCTGGGTCGTGGCCGCACTGACCACACTGGCCTCGGTCGCGCTGATCGTGGTGGCCGGCCCGACCGCGGCCACGGCCGCTGTCGGCTTCGACCCCAGCAGTTTCCGCGGCGTGCACTGGTCCCGCCTCGGCGACAACTTCACGCCCGATCGGCTCGTCCTGCAGGGGCTGTCCCCGAACGACGACTACAACGCCGCCAGGAGCAAGGCCGACGCCATGTTCGCGGCGTTCCAGAACGACATGGGCGCCAACACCGTCCGGCTGCCGATCAACCCGGCCACCACCAACTGGAACACCTACAACGGCGTCATCGACGCGGCCACCGCCAGGGGCTTCAAGGTCATCCTGTGCTATTGGGTCCAGGACGGCACCAACATGGTCCCGCCCAGTTTCCTGGCCACGTACAACCAGATGTGGGACACCCTGGCCACCAGGTACCGGACCAACGACCTGATCTACTTCGACCCGATCAACGAGCCCATCGGCTTCAACACCACCCAGTGGCTGAACTTCGCCGCCACCTGGGTCACCCGTATGACGACGGCCGGCATGCCCGCCAACCGGCTGTTCATCGAGGGTGCCCAACTCGATGGTGGCGGCTGGGGCAGCGACCTGCGGCCGCTGTGCAACGACCCGCGCTTCGACGGGGTCTACCTCGGCCTGCACCGCTACGCCTTCCCGTACGGCAACCGCACCTACACGGACTGGTACAACGACCTCACGACCCTCGTGGGCAACTGCGCCGCACGGACGGTCATCGAGGAGTTCGGCGCGTCGGCGGACACCGGCGTCGACTTCAACACCACCCCCAGCGGCACGACCGACAAGGAGGTCGCCTACCTGCGGGCCGTCACCGACTTCGTCCGCAACAACAAACTTGGTGCGATCTGGTGCCACGTCATCGGCGGCCGCACCACGACCCCGGATCATGACACGCTGAACATCCTGAGGCTCGCCGGTGCGTTCGACGGCAGCTCCAACAACCTGCCGCTCTGGACCCCCAACACCACGGCCATGGACCGCCTCAAGTACGCGTGGGGTGGGCTCGGCGCCGCCACGACCGAGCTGCGCAACGTCGCCACCAGCACCTGCCTCGACGTCCCCGGATCGTCCCAGAACAACGACGTCCAGTTGCAGGTCGGTGGCTGTCTGAACGCCAACAACCAGCGCTGGACCAGACAGGCGAACGGATCGATCACGGTCTACAACGGCACGAAATGCCTTGACGCCTTCGGATTCGGCAAGACCAACAACACCCGCGTCGTCATCCACGACTGTCTGGGCGGCAACAACCAGAAGTGGCGCTTCTTCTCCGACGGAACCATCCGCGGCGTCGACTCCCGCCTCTGCCTGGACGCCGATCCGGCCAACGCCCTCAATGTTCGGCTCTGGGCCTGCGGCAGCGCCACCAACCAGAAGTGGCGCCTCTTCGCCACGACGATTGGCCTTCGGGCCCACGCGAACGGCAGGATCGTCGCCGCAGAGGCCGCCGGCGCGCAGCCGCTGATCGCCAACCGGGTCGTCGCCGACGGCTGGGAGCAGTTCGACGTCATCGACAACGCCAACGGCAGCGTGAGCCTGCGCGCCCGCGCCAACAGCAGGTACGTCAGCGCCCCCAGCGGCGGTGCATCGTCGTTGATCGCTGACAGCACCTCCATCGGCCCGGCCCAACAGTTCGACCTCATCTACAACGCCGACCTCAGCCTCAGCTTCCGCGCCCGCGCAAACGCCAGGATCGTGGCGGCGGAGTCCGGCGGCACCCAGCCGCTGATCGCCAACCGCACCGCCGTCGGTCCGTGGGAGTCGTTCGACCTGCTCATCTGAGTCTGCGGGTGGTGGGGCGGGTCATCCACGAGTCCGTCCGCTCCACCACCCGGCGTTTGCCGACCACACCCCACACGCGGGTCGGCGGAAGGTCTCGCTGCAACCCGAAACGGTGGATCCGGCTGCCCGCGTCGTCGAGATCGTGGCACCGGTAACGGCGTGGTCGGCGGCTACGCGGCTGTGGCGCTGGGCCCGATCGCCGCATTCCTCGGCGGTGTGTGGCTGGCCAGAGCCCGCCGTACCGCCTGACCACCGGCCGCCGGAAAGCCCGGCGCAACCAATCATCGATGGGCGCGAACACCACCGGGGCCCCGAACTGCGGTGCGACGCCGTAACCTGTCGAGCGAAAAGTTCGAGGGCCCCGCGGTAACCTTCCGACCGGACGGTAGGCTGTTGGCGTCCGCCGTGATTCAGGAGGCCGTAGATGGCTCGTGCGACATCCGCCCGGCCGGAGTCGACCCGCCGCCGGCAGCGGTGGGCCGACGGGTATGACCCGGAGAACACCCGCAGGTCACTGGTCGCGAGCGCGCTGGACCTGTTCGAGAAGCGCGGCTTCGACCGGACGTCGGTGCAGGAGATCGCGGACCAGGCGCAGCTCACGAAGGGTGCGTTCTATCACCACTTCGAAAGCAAGGACGACCTGCTGCGGCACATCCAGGAGGAGTACCTGGAGGCCCAGCTCACCGCGATCCAGCAGATCGAGGCCGGCAGCGACGACCCGAAGGTGCGGGTGGCCGAGCTGATCCGGTTCAGCCTGACGAGCGTGGCCGAGTACCGGGCCCACGTGACGATCT
This sequence comes from Dactylosporangium cerinum, assembly GCF_042653625.1. Classification (NCBI taxonomy): domain Bacteria; kingdom Bacillati; phylum Actinomycetota; class Actinomycetes; order Micromonosporales; family Micromonosporaceae; genus Dactylosporangium; species Dactylosporangium cerinum. The sequence goes on from NZ_JBHSIU010000011.1 coordinate 320,483, forward strand.
TCTATCAGGAGCGGCGCTACCTCACGGGGGAGCTGTTCGCCGAGGTGACCCGCAAGCGGGACCTGGTCGAGGCCGCGTTCGCCGGGATGGTGCAGGACGGGGTGACCCGGGGCGTGTTCCGCGCGGACGTCGACGCCCGCATTGCCACCTTCGGGCTCGTCGGCATGTGCGCATGGGCGTACCAGTGGCTCAACCTCAGTGGCCCGCTCAGCGTCGACGAGGTGGCCCGCCAGTTCAGCGCCATGGTCCTGGAGGGCCTGTACGCCTGACCAGCGGAAAAGGGGTCGGCCCCTTGAGTGCGCCGCGCTCGGTGTGGTAGATACCTTCCAGTCGGAATGATGGAGGGTGCATGACTCGGGCGGCACGGGCAGGCATGGACTTCGTCACGGCACTGGACCGGGGCAGCCTCGGCGGGCTCGCCCGGCTGTGCGCGCCCGGCGCGACCTGGTGGGTCGACAGCGGGCCGGACCGGCGCGGCGGCGACCCGGCGGTGTCGCCCGGCGGCAGCGGCCGGTTCCCGCTGCACGGGCTGATGCGCATGGACGACAAGCTCGCCCTGATGCGGTCCCTCGGGCCGGCGGCGTTCCCGACCGGCTGCCGGCAGATCCCGCGCCGGGTCATCGCCGGCACCGGCCTGTGCGTCATCGAGGTCGAAGGCCACGGCGTGCACGCCTCGGGGCTGGAGTACGCCAACCGCTACGCCTTCGTGTTCGACGTCGACGCGGCCGGGGCGATCGTGTCGGTGCGCGAATACCTCGACACCGTCCACGCCCAGCACGTCGTCGGAAGCGGCGCCCCGATCCCGCGCACCACCCTGGACCACGCGCCGGAGCCCGGCGGGCAACAGCCGGCGGGCCGGGCCGAGGAACTGGCCCTCGCGTTGTGGCCGGCGCTGGAGCAGGGGGACATCGACGCGTTCGGGGCGCTCTTCGCGGCGGACGCGACCTGGTGGACGGACTCCGGCCGGGACCGCGAGCGCGGGCGGCTGCACCGCCGCGGCGACATCGCCGCCAACGGCCCCTTCCACGGAGTCGTCGCCATCGCCGACAAGCTCGCCGCGATGCGGGCCAGGATTACCTCCGGCGCCTACGCGTCCGCGGCCGTCGCGGTCACCGCACACCGGTGGGTCGTCGACGACACGCTCGTGGCCATCGAGGCGAGCGGCGACGCGACCCTCGGCGGCGGGCTGCGGTACCAGAACCGCTACCTCTGGGTCGTCGACGTGCAACCCGGTGGCATCGCGCAGGTCCGCGAGTACTGCGACACCCTGCACATCGCCGACCTGATGGGGTACGCCGCATGACCGGCCCGGAGCGCAGCGGAGGAGCCGGTCATCAGAATTGCAGCCTCAGGTCAGGCCGACGCCGGAGCGCAGCGGAGGTGGCGGCATGACCGGGCTGCCGTTCACCGACCTCAACCACGTCCTCACCACGACCAGGTCGGTGCGGCTGCGGCTGGACTACGACCGCCCGGTGCCCCTCGAGGTGATCGGCGAGTGCCTGCAGCTGGCGTTGCAGGCGCCGACCGGTGGCGCCGCCGAGGACTGGCGCTGGGTCGTGGTCGGTGACCCGGTGCTGAAGGCCGAGCTGGCCCGGCTGTACCTGGACGCCTACCTCGAATACGTGCACAAGCCGCTGCACAGCGCCGAGGGCGCCGAGAGCCGGATCGTGCGGGGCCGCCTCGGCGGGGTCGACGAGCACGGTGCCGTCAGCGCCCGGACCGCGCGGATCCTCAGCGGCGCCGAGCACCTCGCGCACCACCTCGGCCGGGCGCCGTATCTCGTCATCCCGTGCGCGACCCGGCCCAACCCGGCCACGGGTGGCCCCGGCACGCACTCGGCCGTCTACGGGTCGCTGTATCCGGCGATCTGGCAGTTCAATCTCGCGCTGCGGGCCCGCGGGCTCGGCACCGTCATCACCACCCTGCACCTGCACCACGCCGCCGCGCTGCTGGGCATCCCCGAGGACGCCGTGCAGATCACCATGCTCCCGATCGCCTACACCCAGGGCACCGACTTCAAGGTGGCGGCCCGCAAGCCCGTCAGCAGCGTCGCCTTCCTCGACCGGTGGGGCGACCCGCTGCCCTACCAGGACAAATCCGTCGACCGTCTGACGGGAGAGGACACCGTATGACCGTCCCGGCAGTGATCACCGACATCGACGAGGTCCTGACCACCACCCGCGCGGTGCGCCACCGCCTGGACTTCACCCGGCCCGTCGACCGCGCCGTCGTCGAGCACTGCCTGCGCCTGGCCCAGCAGGCGCCGATGGGCTCCAACCTCGAGGACTGGCGGGTCGTCGCGGTCGACGACCCGGCGCTGAAACGCCGCATCGGTGCGCTGTACACCGAGGTCTGGCATCAGACCGTCGCCGGACCCCTCGCGACCGGTGAGGCGGCGACGACCACCCGGCTGTCGCCGTCGGTGCGGCCCGACCCGGTGTCGCAGGACCGGCAGGCCAGGATCCTCACCGCGGTCAAGCACCTGGTCGACCACCTGGAGGAGGTGCCGGTCCTGGTCGTGCTGTGCAGCACCAAACCGGTCCCGCAGCGCCCCGTCGGCGGCACCGCGTCGGGCTACTACGGCTCGATCTTCCCGTTCGCCTGGTCGTTCCAGCTGGCGCTGCGCTCCCGCGGGCTCGGCTCGGTGATGGCGACCGCCCTCGCGCACAAGGCGGACCAGGTGCGGGAGGTGCTCGGGCTGCCCGAGGACTGGCGGCCGATCACGCTGCTGCCGGTCGCCTACACGAAGGGCCTCGACTTCCGCCCCGCGGCCCGCGCCGACCTGGCCGACGTGGTGTTCTGGAACGGTCCCGCGTGAAGGCCGCGTTCGTCACCGAGCCCGACGCGACCGACCCGGCCGCCGCGATCCGGGTCGGCGAGCTCGACACCCCCGACACCCCGGACGGCTGGGTCCGGGTCGACGTGCGGGCCGGCGCGCTCAACATGCACGACCTGTGGACCCTGCGCGGCGCCACCCGCCGCCCGCACCCCGGCCCGCACGTGCTCGGCAGCGACGCCGCCGGGGTCGCCGAAGGCCGGGACGTCGTGGTGTACCCGGTGCTGCCCACCGCCGACGGCCGGGCCGTCCCGCACGCGACCCTGCTGCCCGACGCCGGCCACGGCGTGCTCGCCGAGCACATCGACGTCCCGGCCGGGCACGTCGTGGCCAGGCCGGCGCACCTGGACTGGGCGGAGGCGGCGAGCCTGCCGACCGCGTGGCTGACCGCCTACCGGATGCTGTTCGCGAAGGCCGCCCTCGCGCCCGGGCAGGTGGTGCTGGTGCAGGGCGCCGGCGGGGGCGTGGCGACCGCCGCGGTGAGCCTCGCCGTCGCGGCCGGCGCCACCGTTTTCGTCACCTCCCGGTCGGCGCGGAAACGGGAACGGGCCCTGGCACTCGGCGCCGCCGCCGCACTCGACACCGGCGCCCGGACCCCGCAACCCGTCGACGTCGTCATCGAGACCGTCGGCGCCGCCACGTTCGAGCACTCGACCCGGTCCACCCGCGTCGGCGGCACGATCGTCGTCTGCGGCGGCACCAGCGGCTTCACCGCGAACCTCGACCTGACCCGGCTGTTCGCCCGCGAGATCACCGTCCACGGCTCGACGATGGGGTCCCTGGAGGAGTTCCGGGCACTGCTCGAATTCGTCACCGAGCACCGGCTCCGGCCGGCCGTCGACAGCACCGTGGACCTGGCCGACGTCTCCACCCAGGCGGCGCGGATGCTGGCCGGCACCGCGTTCGGCAAGCTCTGCGTGCGTGTCGCGTGACCGCCGTCGTGCTCACCCGTCGCGGCCCGGCGCTGTGGGCGCGGATCGACCGGCCCGGCGCCGGCAACGCGTGCGACTCGACGGTGATGACCGGCCTCGAGGAGTGGCTCGCCGCCGCCGCGGATCCCGGTGTACGGGTGCTCGTCCTCACCGGCACCGGCCGCAGCTTCTGCGCCGGGGCCGACCTCACGGAGGCCACCGCCCTCCTCGGTGACCTGCCCGCGCTGCGGTCGTTCCTGGACCGGGGCCGGCAACTGGTCCGGGCCGTGCTGTCGTCCGGTGTGCCGACCGTCGCGGCCGTCAACGGTGCGGCCTTCGGCGGCGGGCTGGAGCTGCTGCTGGCCTGCGACATCGCGGTCGCCGCGGACACCGCGAGGATCGGCGACCGGCACATCGCGGCCGGCCAGGTCCCGGGCTGGGGCTCCAGCGTCCTGCTGCCACGCGCCGTCGGCCCGGCGCTCGCCCGGCGGCTGCTCATCACCGGCGACACCTGGACCGGTGCCGAGGCCGCCCGGCGCGGCCTGGTCAGCGAGGCGGTCCCCGCGGCGGACCTCGAAGCGCACGTCGACGCGCTCGCCGCGCGGATCGCGGCCCTCGACGAGGCGGCGCTGCGGCGGATGCTGCGGGTCGCCCGGCCGGCAGTACCGGAGCCGGAGTGGGACCGCGAATGGAACACCCTCAGCGAGCACGTCGCCGCCCTTGCCACCGGATCGGAGTGACCATGCGACCCGTCCACCGCACCACCGTGCCCACCCCCGACGACCTGCTCGAACTGGTGGGCCGGGAGCTCGGCGCCAGTGAGCCACGGGTGGTGACCCAGGAGCAGGTGAACCAGTTCGCCGACGTCACCGAGGACCACCAGTGGATCCACGTCGACGTCGAACGGGCCCGCTCCGGACCGTTCGGCTCGACCGTCGTGCACGGCTTCTTCACCCTCGCCCTGGTGCCCCGGCTGCTCGCCGACATCCTCGAGGTGCGGACGTTTTCGATGGGCGTCAACTACGGCCTGGACCGGGTCCGCTTCGTCAAACCACTCCCGCCCGGCGTCCAGATCCAGGGCACCGCGACCCTGCTGTCCGCGAAACCGATCGAGGCCGAAGCCGGCCGCCCCGCCGGCGTGCAGGCGAAGGCGTCGGTGGTGGTGGAGTTCGCCGGCAGCGGTGAGACCTGCTGCGCCGCGGAGATCCTCTTCCGCTACTACAGCTGACCCGGCTGTTCGCCCTCGAGGTCGTCGAGGTCCGCGGCCTTGAGGCGGGCGGTGAGCTGCTCCAGGGCGAGCAGCTCGGCGCGCAGCGCCCGGCGGCCGTCGGTGGTGAGCCTGAGCCAGGTCCGCGGCCGGTTGCCCTCGTAGCCTTTGGTGACGATGACCAGGCCGGCGTCGGCGAGGACCTGCACGTGGCGGTTGAGGTTGCCGTCGGTGAGCTGCAGTTCGGTGCGCAGGGTGGCGAAGGCGCACTCGCGGATCTCGGCGAGCATGACCAGGATGCCGAGCCGGACCCGCTGGTGGATGACGTCGTCCAGACCGACCGCGGGATGCGGTGGCACCTCGCTCACCGCAGTTGCCCGCGGGACCGGGCGGCGCGGAGCAGGCCGACGAGGAGCAACGGCAGCGTCATGATGATCAGGGTAGGTCCCGGCCGGTCCAGGCCGAACAGCGTCAGCTGGCCGCCCAGGCCGGACCCCTCGCCGCCGTGCAGGATCCGGGTCTGCCAGTCGTACAGGCCGCCGATGAACCCGATGGCGCAGAACTGCCAGGCGAGCACGGCCATCCAGAGCCCGGACAAGGCGATGGCGACGCTGCGCTCGACCACCCCGAGCGCGATCACCGCGACCGCGATGCTCAGCAGCGGGGTGAGCAGCCCCCGCCACCACGGGCCGCTGGCGGCGCTCAGTGTGGGATCGGGCTCGCCGGTCGGTGCCGCGAACAGGGCGATCAGGCAGAGCAGCGCGGCCAGCCCGGCGGTCACCGGCACCCGCCACGGCACGCGGATGCCCTGGTGGTGTTCGCGGCGCCGGTACCACTGGGCGACGAGCACGAACGCGAGCGGCGCGACGATGATCCAGAAGACGTAGGAGGCCAGGGCGGCGCGCTGCTCCTCCGGCAGGCCGCCCCAGAACGGGTATCCGACGGACGACGCGTTCACGGCCGCGAACGGGTGCCGGTAGAGCCCGATGCTGACCAGCGGCAGCGCGGCCAGGATGAGCGCCGGCAGCCAGGCGCCGCCGCGGGCGAGCCGCCGGCTGCGGGCCCTGAGCTCGTCCATCTCGGCCAGGACGGCCGCCGGGTCTGCATCGGTACCGCTCATCAGTCACCTCTGTAATCCAAGGAACTCTGTAATCCAGAGTGAACCTCGGCTGCCTCGAAGTCAACTACCCTGCGACCGTGGATGTCGCCGGTCGTGTGCTGAGCCCTGCGGTATTCAAGGCCTTGACGTACTGGCCGGGGTGGATCGGCGTGCCGGAACGGCCGGAGCCGGTCGACAGTTCCGCGCTGGCCCGCTTCCTCGACGACCTGCTGCACGAACTCCCGTGGTGGAATGCCGCCTGGCAGGTTACGGAGGTGGAGGCGGTCCGTCCCCGCGAGTTCGCCAGCAACCTGCCCACGCAGCCGAACAGGTTCACCGAGGTGTCAGTACCGGGGAAGCTTTGTGATGCAGCGGGGCGGACGCTGCCGTTCTTCGCACTAGTCCGGTTCGAGGGTGGCCGGCTGCTGCGGTTCCAGGCGAAGATCGGGGACACCGTGCTCGGCCCGGCGCTCGGGCGGCCCGGCAGGGCGGAGCCGCATCCGTTCGGTGCGGTCCTGCACAGGTTGATGGTCAACCGTGGCATCTCGGCGACCGATCTGGCCACGAAGATGGGCTACTCGATCGCGACCGTCACCAGTCTGCGCGCGGGCGCCCGCAGTCCGCACCCGGTGCTGGTCCGGAACATCGCCCGGGCCCTGGACATCCCGGAGGCGGACCTGGCCGCGATCGCCGGCGTCGACACGGCGCCAAACGCAGCCGCCGGGACCTGACGACGCACGCCGAGGACCGGAGTGCAGCAGTGATCTGGGGCCGGAGTCACTCCGGGCCGGTCGGGGCGACGAAGCGGCCGCGGTAGAACGACAGGGCCGGGACCTTCGTCGGCTTCAGGTGCACGTGGTCGATGTCCAGCAGCATGATGACGTGGTCGCCGCTGGTGATCACGTCGTCGCGGACGCCCGCCAGGATCGCCGGGGTGCCGGGCAGCATGGGTACGCCGTCCGGGCCGGGCGTCCAGGCGACGCCGCTGAGCTTCTCCGCGCCGGACAGGCCGGAGGTGGCGAAGCGCCGGGCGATGTCCTCCTGGTCCTGGCCGAGGATGTGGATCGCGATCCGGTCGGCCGCGATGAGCACCTTGAAGCTCGACGACGACGTCGCCACGCAGAACAGGACCTTCGCCGGGGACAGCGACACCGAGGTGAACGAGTTGACCGTGAGCGCGGCCACGGCGCCGTCGGGTGCTGTCGCGGTCACGGCGGTCACGCCGGTGGGGAAGTGCCCGCACACCTGGCGGAACTCGGCGGAGTCGAACAAGGGCTCGGTCGTCATCGGTCCACCGCCGGGGGAGAGGAGTGGGGAGCGTTGGGACGCAGGCCGCCTTCGAGCTGGACCAGGCACAGGGTGTGGCCACCGGGGTCCTTCACCAGGTGGAGGCGTCCGTGCGGGCTGTCGACGGGGCCGACGGTCGCCGTGCCGCCCAGGCCGGGCAACCGGGTCAGCGCCTCGTCGAGGGACCCGACGTTGAAGTACGTGATCCACTTCGACGGGATGATGTTGGGCCACTCGTTGTCCAGTTCGAGGACCCCGGCGACCGGGACGTCGCCGAGCATGAGGACGGTGTACGGGCGGGCGGTCGGCGAGTCGACGTGCCGGGTGGTGTAGCCGAACAGGTCCTGGTAGTAGGCCACCGACCGTTGTGGCTCGCCGGTGTCCAGCTCGTTCCAGCACAGCGCGCCGACCGTGTTGAGCGTCTGCACCCCGGCCCGGGACTCACCCTGGTACAGGCCGAACGCCGCGCCGAACGGGTCGATGACGGCGGCGCCGGTGCCGGCCGCGGGCAGGTAGCGGGGCGGGGTGACGAGCTCCCCGCCGAGGGCGACCGCCCGCTCCGCGGACCGGGTGACGTCGTCGACGGCGAAGTAGGCGATCCAGCCGCGTGGCCGTCCGCCGTGCAGCGCCGCGGCGTCGGAGATGCCGGCGACGTCGTGGCCGTCGACGCTGCACATCCGATACGTGGTCGCGCCGAGCTGTTCGTGCCGCACGGTCCAGCCGAGCAGCGCGGTGTAGAACTCCTCCGCCTGCTGCGGCTCGGTGGTGCACAGCTCCACCCACACCGCCTCGCCGGCCTGGAACGGCGGCGTCATGCCGCCACCTCCGCTGCGCTCCGGCGTCGGCCTGACCTGAAGGCTGTGCCCATGATGACCAGCTCCTCGCTCCGCTGCGGGCCGGTCATGCCGTCACGCTCGCGACGATCGTGCGGGCCGACACGTCGTAGGCGTGCTCAGGGGTACCGGTCGCCAGGCTCGACTCGACCACCTCGACGACCGCGCGCAGGGTGCGTGGCGGCACCGCGGCCAGGGCCTCGACGAGGGCGTCGACCTCGCTGTCCAGGTCGTCGGCGGGGACGACCCGGGCGACCAGGCCCCAGCCGAGCAGCTGGGCGGCGGTCGCGGTGCTCGCGCCGGTCAGCAGCGCGTAGGCGTGCGGCCGGGGCAGCGCCTGGGTGATCGTGTGGCCGACGCCTGCGGGTGCGAAGCCGAAGCGGGCCTCCGGCAGGGACAGCCGGGCGTCGGTGGCGGCCACCGGCAGGTGCACGGCGCTGAGCAGCCCGGCGCCGAACCCGATGACCTGCCCGCGCACGGCGCTGACGACGGGCACCGGCAGCTGCCGGATGCGGTGCAGCGCGGCGTCGCTGTCGCGCAGCCCGGCCGCGACGGCCTCCTGGGTGGTGCCGGCGAGAGCGGCGAACGACGTGGTGTCCCAGCCGCCGCAGAAGTGCCGGCCGGCCATGTCGAGCCGGATCACGGCGCAGGCCTCGTCCGCGGCGGCGGTCTCCATCGTGGCGACGAGCCGGTGCAGCGCGTCGTCGTCGAAGCAGTTGCCGCGGGCCGCGTTGTCGTAGCGGACGCGGGCGACGCGACCGTCGTGTTCGCGGGTCAGGGTGATGGCCACCGGCGGATCATACATACCGGTCGGTATGAACACAACGACGCAGGCGGGCGGGGGTGTGTCACACGGCCGTTACGGACGCGACACCGATTCGACCTGTTGACTTGATACCGGCTGGTCGGTACTTTGTGGCGAGCGTCACGGCCGCGGCTCGCGGCGACATGACGGGTCCATCGTTGTGAAGGACGTCCATACATGCTCATGAACTCCTTGCGATCCCGGCGGCCACTGGCGCTGGTCGCCACCCTTGCCCTCGCGAGCGCCGGCCTCACCGCCTGTGGCGGTTCGGAACCCGGCACCGCCCAGTCGGCCGGCCCGTTCACCGTCCGGGCGCTGCTCGCGGCCCAGCCCGCCACCCTCGACCCGATCGTCGGCGCGCGCTCCGCCCAGATCGTCTGGGCCACCATGCTCGAACCGCTGATCAACACCGACGCATCCCTCAAGCCGATCGACACCGGCCTGCTCACGAGCTGGACCCGCACCGACGCGACCACCTGGACGTTCAAGGTGCGGCCCGACATCAGCTTCAGCAACGGCGAGAAGGCCGACGCCGCCGCGGTCGCCAACACCCTCACGCTCACCCGGGACACCGCGGCGTCGCAGCTGAAGTCGTACTTCACCAACGTGGTCGACATCGCCGCACCGGACGCCACCACCGTGGTAGTGAAGACCAAGACCTCCCAGTACAACTTCGCCGACCTGCTCACCACCGTCTACCTGGTGCCGCCGAAGTACTACGCGGAGAAGGGCTCGGCGGGCTTCGCCGCCGCTCCCGTCGGCACCGGCCCCTACGTGTGGGCGGGCTCCAACGCCGGCCGCGACATGTCGGTGAAGAAGAACCCGTCCTACTGGGGCCCGAAGAAGGCGATCAACGAGGGCATCACGTTCACCTGGGCGAACGAGGCCGCGCAGCGGCTCGCCCTGATCCAGAGTAAGAGCGTGGACGTCTCCTTCGACCTGCCGCCGGCCCAGGCCACCACGGCCAAGAAGGCCGGAATCACGGTGACGAGCACCGAGACCGCCATCAAGATCATTGCGTTCCTCGACTCGACGAAGGCGCCGTTCGACGACCCGAAGCTGCGCGAGGCGGCCGCCCTGGCCATCGACCGCGACGCGATCGTCAAGGGCATCTTCGACGGCCAGGCCGTCGCCGACGCCGGCCTGCTCAACGTCAGCCCCGGCCAGAAGCCGGCGCAGAGTGTGAGCACCGACCCGGCCAAGGCCAAGGAGCTCGTCGGTGCCGCGGCCCCGGCCGTGCAGATCCACTACCCGGCGGCGCAGTACACCAACATCGAAGAGGTCTCCCAGGCCGTCGGTGGCGCCCTCGAGAAGGCCGGCTTCAAGGTCACCTACGTGCCGATCGACTACGGCACGCTGGTGAAGCGGGTCGTCGGCCGTCAGGTCCCCGGCATCGCGATCTTCGCCGGCGTGCCCAACGTCGCCGTTCCGGACTTCTTCGCCAGCGGCTTCATGAAGGCCAAGTCCATCACCGGCAACTGCCCGGACGCGCAGATCGACGAGCTGTCCCAGAAGGCCCTGGAGCAGACCGACGCCGCCGCGGCCGCCCCGATCTACGAGCAGCTCAACACGATCGGCGTGGTCGACAAGCACTGCTACGTGCCGCTGTACCGGCAGGTGTTCAACTACGCCACCGGCCCCGGCGTCAAGGGTCTGGTGTTCGGCCCGCTGAACACCGTCGACTTCACCCAGACGACCCACTGACAATGACCGACGTCGTGCAGAAGGGGATGCCGGGCGGCGACGCCCGGCACCCCCGTGCCCTGGATCAAACCGCAGCGGTGCTCGAGGTCGACGACCTGGTCGTGGAGCACCGCAACCGGCGCACCGGCGAGGTGTTCCGGGCCGTCGACCACGTGTCGCTGCGCATCGGCGCGGGGGAGAGCGTCGCGGTCGTCGGCGAGTCGGGCTCGGGCAAGACCACCCTCGCGATGGCCGCGACCGGGCTGGGCCCCCGCGGCGACGGCGACATCCGGTTGCTCGGCCACTCGCTGTCCTCGGTCGGCCGCAAGCAGCTGCGCAAGCTGCGGCCCGAGGCGCAGGTGGTCTTCCAGGACCCGCACGGCTCGCTCGACCCCCGCCAGTCCGTGCGGTCCGGGCTGCGGGAGCTGCGCACCCTGCAGCCGGAGCGCACCTCGTGGATCGAGGACACCGACCTGCTCGAGCGGGTCCGGCTCGACCCGTCGATCCTCGAGCGCTATCCGCACCAGCTCTCCGGCGGCCAGGCGCAACGGGTCTGCATCGCCCGGGCGCTGCTGATGCGCCCCCGGCTCATCGTCGCCGACGAGCCGACCTCAGGCCTCGACGTCTCCGTGCAGGCCGACGTGCTCGCCCTGCTCCAGGAGATCCGCGCGACGACCGGCGCGGCCCTGCTCATGATCAGCCACGACCTGGCCGTGGTCCGCTCGGTCTGCGACGTCGTGCACGTCATGCACCACGGCCGGGTCGTCGAGTCCGGGCCCTGCGAGACGGTCTTCGCCCGGCCCGAGCACGACTACACCCGCGAGCTGCTCGCCGCGATGCCAGGAGCACGATGGAGGTCACGGCAATGACGACCAGCCCGGTGCCGGTGAGCGAAAAAAGCCCGCCGGCCAAGAGCGCACCGCCGGCGAGGGGAAACCGGTCGGGAGCCCTGCGCCGCGCCGCGGCCCGGTTCGCCGCCCTGCTCGCGTCGCTGCTGATCGCGCTGAGCATGGCGTTCATGCTGGGCCGGCTGTCCGGCGACCCGACGACGACCATCCTCGGCCCGATGGCGACCGCCGAGCAACGGGAGGCGCTGCGCCACGAGCTCGGCCTCGACCGTCCCCTGCTGGTGCAGTACTTCGACTACCTCAAGGGCGTCTTCACCGGCGACCTCGGCAACTCGCTGCAGTTCTACCAGCCGAACACCTCGATGATCATGGACCGGCTGCCGTTCACGCTGCAGCTCGTCGCGGCCGGCATGGCCCTCGCGATCCTCGTCGGCGTCCCGCTCGGCGTGCTCGCCGCCCGGCGCGAGGGCACCTGGTGGGACCGCGCCGCGTCCACCGTCGCCCTCCTCGGCCAGTCCGTCCCGGTCTTCTGGTTCGGGATGATGCTGGTGGTGCTGTTCGCCGTGAACCTCGGCTGGCTCCCGGCCGGGCAGTCCGGCACCCCCGCACACCTGGTGCTGCCGGCGTTGACGATGTCGGTGTACCCGATGGCGCAGATCGCCCGGCTGACCCGCGCCTCGATGAGCGAGGCCCTCGCCGAGCCGTACATCGATGCCGCCAAGGCCCGCGGCATCACCGGCCGCCGGGTGGTGTGGCGGCACGCGTTCAAGAACGCCATGATGCCGATCCTCACCATCGTCGTGCTGCAGACCGGCATCCTGCTCTCCGGCGCGGTCGCCGTCGAATACGTGTACTCCTGGCCCGGCCTCGGCCAGCTCGCCCTGCAGGCCATCCAGTTCCGCGACTTCCCGCTCGTCCAGGCGATCGTCGTGTTCGGCGCCCTCGTCTTCGTCCTGCTCAATCTGCTCGTCGACGTCATCCACTCGATCGTCGACCCGAGGGTGAGGTGACGGCATGAGCCAGCTCGAGCTCGAACGCACCGGTGCCGGGACGCCCCGCCGAGCCAGGAGAACGTCGGTGTTCTGGCTGGCGCTGCCGATCGCCCTGGTGGCCGTCGCGGTGTTCCTGCTGCCGCTGACCGGCCTGCTCCCCGCCGCCGGTCAGGACCTCGACGCGACCCGGCAGCCGCCCGGCTTCCTGGCCGGCGGCTCCTGGTCGCATCCGCTCGGCACCGACAAGCTCGGCCAGGACCTGTTCACCCAGTTCATCGAGGCCGGCCGGCTGACCATCATGATCGGGCTGGTCGGCGCGATCGTCGCGATCGGCCCCGGCACCCTGCTGGGCCTGCTCGCCGGGTACTTCCGCGGCTGGGTCGACCGGGTCATCTCGGTCCTCATCGACGCCCAGCTCGCGCTGCCGTTCATCCTCGTCGCCCTGGCGATCATCGCGAACCGCGGCAGCTCCCTGCCGGTGCTGTTCCTGGTCCTCGCCCTCACCGGCTGGGCCGTCTGCGCCCGCGTCACCCGCTCGGCCACGATGGTCATCCGGGAGCGCCAGTTCGTGCTCGGCCTGCGCGCCGCCGGAGCGTCGGAGCTGCGCATCGTGTTCCGGCACATCCTGCCCAACCTGGGTGGCACCATCGTCGCGCTCGGCACCCTGCAGGTCGGCACCGCGATCCTGATCGAGAGCGCCCTGAGTTTCCTCGGTCTGGGTGTGGTGCCCCCGATGAACAGCTGGGGCTCGCTGCTCGCCGCCGGCCAGGACGAACTGAGCACGGCCTGGTGGATCGCGTTCTTCCCCGGCTTCGCGGTCACCGTCCTCGTGCTGCTGGTCAATCTGCTCGGCGACGCCCTGCTCACCAACTACGACCCCCGCAAGAGGCGCCGATGACCAGCCTGCTGCACGTGTCCGGCCTGTCCATCTCGGCCCGGCTCGCCGCCGGGCAGCTCCGGCTGCTCGACGGCGTCGACCTCGAGGTGGGCCGCGGCCAGATCGTCGGCGTCGTCGGCGAGTCCGGCAGCGGCAAGACGACCCTCGCCCGCGCCGTCGTCGGCCTGCTCGAGCGCAACGTCACCGTCGAGTCCGGCGCCGTCGAACTCGCCGGCGACGTCGTGGTGGCACCCGGCGTCGACCGCACCGGCCGCATCCGCGGCACCGCGGTCGGCATGGTCTTCCAGGACGCGTCCCGGTCGCTGAACCCGCTGATGAAGGTCCGCACCCAGCTCGGCGAGGTGCTGCGCCGGCACGTCCGTGGCATCACCAAGGCCGACGTGGAGCGGCGCTCGGTCGAGGTCCTGGCACAGATGCGGATCAGCGACCCGGCCCGGGTCCTGGACAGCTACCCCCACCAGCTGTCCGGCGGGCTGCGCCAGCGGGTCGCGATCGGCCTGGCCGTGGTCACCCGCCCATCGCTGGTCATCGCCGACGAGTGCACCACCGCGCTGGACGTCACCACCCAGACCAAGGTCGTCGGCCTGTTCCGCACCCTGGTCGACGAGCTCGGCATCGGCCTGCTGTTCGTCACCCACGACCTGATGCTGGCCAGCGACCTCTGCGACCGGATCGCGGTGATGAGCGGCGGCCGGGTGGTCGAGCAGGGCGGCGTCGAGGACGTGCTGGACCGCCCGCAGCAGGACTACACCCGGCGGCTGCTCGCCGCCATCCCCTCCTGGACCTGACCCGTGGGAGCCTGCCTTGCCTGAAGGGATCGACGCGTACGCGGCCTACCTGCCCGCCTACGTGCTCACCGACAACCGTCTCGACGCTGACGGCCCGCCGAGGCCCGGCGGCCCGTCCCGCGGTGTCGCCGCCTACGACGAGGACGTCGTCACGATGGCCGTCGAGGCGCTGCGGCACCTGACCGCCGCCGGAGGGCCGCTGCTGCTGGCCACGACGAGCGCGCCCTACGAGGCGAAGACGGCCGCCGGGATCGTGCACGAGGCCCTCGGCCTGGACCCCGGCGTCAGCGCCGCCGACCTGCGCGGGCACCGCTCCGGCGCGACCGCCCTGGACCTGGTGCTGCGGGCCGGTGCCCTCGCCGCCGCAGCCGACGTGCGCACCACCCGCCCCGGCGCCCCCGACGAGCTCGGCCAGGGCGACGCCGCCGCCGCGTTCGCCGGTGGCGGCGCACGGGCCGCGGCACTGCTGGGCCGGGCCGGGCACACCACCGAGATCCTCGAACGGTGGCGGCTGCCCGGCGAGCGGCACGACCGGGTCTGGGACGAGCGGTTCACCGCCGAGATCCTCGCCGCGGCCGGCCTGGACGCGGCCCGCCGCGCCCTCGCCGAGGCAGCGCTGGACGCCGTCGACCACGTCGTGGTGTCGTCCTCCAATGCGCGGGCCGCGGCCGCGCTCCGCAAGCACCTGCGCGGCGCCGGGCCGGACGCCGCCCTCGAACGGGCCACCGGGTTCACCGGCGCGGCCCACCCGGGACTGCTGCTCGCCGCGACCCTCGACGACGCCGAACCGGGGCAGACGATCCTGCTGCTGTCCGCGACCGAGGGCGCCGACGCGTTCGTGTTCCGGGTCGGCGACGGCATCCGCGAAGCCCGGACCGGGCCGCCGGTGCGCGCGCAGCTCGCCGCGCGGCAGCAGCTCGGATACGGCCGGTACCTGCGCTGGCGCGGACTCCTCGACGTGCAGGGACCGGCCCGCCCCGCGGCACCCGCGCCGGCGGCGCCGCCGATGCACCGCCGGGCCGGCTGGAAGTACCGCCTCGAGGGCAGCCAGTGCGGCGCCTGCGGCAGGGTCACCACCCCGCCGGCCCGGGCCTGCGCCGCCTGCGGCATCGCCGGTGCGGGCGAGGCGAAGGTGTCGCTGCGGGACCGGACCGCCCGGGTCGTCTCGGTGACCCGCGACCACCTGACGACCATGCCGGAGCCGGAGGTCGCGGTCGTCATCGCCGACGTCGACGGCGGCGGCCGGCTCAGCGTCTACGCCACCGACGTGCCGCCCGGCGACGTCACCGTCGGCATGCCGATGACGCCGACGTTCCGGCGGCTGTGGACCACCGACGCGATCCACAACTACTTCTGGAAACTCCGCCCGGCGAAGCCCATGGAAGGACAGCACTGATGGGCAGTAGGCGCACCACCCACGACGTCGCGATCATCGCGATGGGCTGCACCCCGTTCCGGGACCACTGGAACTCCTCCGCCGACGACCTGCTCGTCGACGCCGTGCAGGAGTGCGTCGGGTCGCTGGAGTCGGTCACCCTCGACGACGTCGACGCGTTCTGGGTCGGCACCCAGGGCTCCGGCATGTCCGGTCAGACCCTGGCCCGGCCGCTGCGGCTGACCGGCAAACCCGTCACCCGGGTCGAGAACTACTGCGCGACCGGCTCGGAGGCGTTCCGCAACGCCGTGTTCGCGGTCGCCTCCGGCGCCTACGACATGGTGATGGCCACCGGCGTGGAGAAGCTCAAGGACTCCTCCTTCTCCGGGCTGTCCGCGGTGTACCCGCCCGCCGACGGCACCGACGTCGACTGGACCGCACCGGCCGGGTTCTCCCTGCTCGCCCCGGCGTACCAGGAGGCGTACGGCGTCGACGCCCGCGACATGCGCAGCGCCCTGACGAAGGTCGCGATGAAGAACCACAGCAACGGCGCCCTCAACGACCGCGCCCAGTTCCGCAGGGCCGTCACCGCCGAGACCGTCGAGAACTCGCCGCGGATCGCCGGCCCGCTCGGCGTCATGGACTGCTCCGGCGTGTCCGACGGCGCCGCGGCGGCCATCATCGTGCGGGCCGAGGACGCCCACCGGTACACCAGCAGGCCCGTCTATCTGAAGGGGATGAGCTTCGTCGCCGGGTCCGGGGCGGGTCTCGCCTCCGACGGCTACGACTTCACCAGCTTCCCCGAGGTCGTCGCCGCCGCCCGGCAGGCGTACGAGCAGGCGGGCGTCACCGACCCGGCCGCGCAGATCTCCCTGGCCGAGGTGCACGACTGCTTCACCCCGACCGAGGTGGTGCTCATGGAGGACCTCGGCTTCTCCGAGCGCGGCAAAGCGTGGCGGGACCTGCTCGACGGCCGCTACGACCTCGGCGGCGCGCTGCCGGTCAACACCGACGGCGGCCTCAAGTCCTTCGGCCACCCGATCGGCGCGACCGGGCTGCGGATGATGTTCGAGTGCTTCACCCAGCTGCGCGGTGACGCCGGGGCCCGGCAGGTGCCGGACGCGAGGCTCGCCGTCGCGCAGAACCTCGGCGGGCAGCCGGGCTCCTGCGTCGCATTCGTCGCCGTCCTGGGCAGCGAGCGATGAGCGCGGTTCGGTTGGACGGCCGGGTCGTGATCGTCACCGGCGCGGGCAACGGGATCGGCCGCGCGCACGCCCTGTCCCTCGCGGAGCATGGTGCGTCCGTCGTCGTCAACGATCTGGGTGGCGGCGTCGACGGCACCGGCACCGGCGGTGCCGCGGCGCAGGTGGTCGAGGAGATCCGGGCCGCGGGCGGCACCGCGACCGCGTCCACGGACTCGGTTGCGACGTCGGCGGGCGGGGCGGCCCTCGTGCGGACCGCGGTGGACGCGTTCGGCACGGTCGACGCCGTCATTCACAACGCCGGCATCCTGCGCGACCGGACCCTGGCGAAACTCACCGACGACGACGTCCAGGCGGTCCTGGACGTGCACCTCACCGGCGCGTTCAACGTGCTGCGCCCGGCCTGGCCGATCATGGCCGCGCAGGGGTACGGCCGGATCGTGCTCACCAGCTCGTCCTCGGGCCTGCTCGGCAACTTCGGCCAGTCCAACTACGGCGCCGCGAAGGCCGGCCTCGCCGGGCTGATGCAGGTGCTGTCGCTGGAGGGCGCCCGCCGCGGCATCCTGGTCAACACGATCGCCCCGACCGCCGCGACCCGGATGACCGACGGCCTGCTCGGCGAGCTCGCCGACCGGTTCGACCCGCGGCACGTCGCCGCCGTCGGCACGTTCCTCGCCTCGGAGCAGTGCACCCTCAACCGGCACATCCTCACCGTCGGCGGCGGCCGGGTCGGGCGCATCTTCCTCGGCGTGACGCCCGGCTGGTACGGCGGCGCCGAGCCGGCGAGTCCCGACGACATCCTCGCCTCGCTCGACGAGATCTGCGCCCTGGACGGTTTCATCGTCCCGCAGAGCGGTGCCGACGAGGTCGAGCTGATCCAGAACGTCCTTTCCGGAAAGTGAGCGTGTAATGCCGGTCAGCGAAGTGCACCACGTGGCCATGACCGTGTCCGATGTGGACAGAGCCGCCGACTTCTACGAGCAGGCCCTCGGGTATCGCAAGACCCTGCGCACCGACGTCGGCGGGCCCGGGATCGAGGTCTCGCTCGGGCTGCCCGCCGGCACCACCGGCAAGGTGCAGTACATGCAGGGGCCGAGCAAGATCGGGCAGCTCGAGCTCATCGAGTGGAACGGCACCAAGACCCGCACCGCGACCGCCGGGCACCTCGAACTCGGCACCTTCCTGCTCAGCTTCGAGGTGCCGGTCGAGGAGATCGGTGACCTGCACCGGCGGCTGACCGAGCTCGGCGCGGACTGCCTCGGCGAGCCCAACCGGGTGCTGCTGGAGAACTACGGCTACATCACCGCGTTCGCGGCCCGCGACCTCGACGGCAACCTCCTCGAGTTCGTGTCGCTGCCCAGCCGGGAGGAGATCCTGGCGCACCGGAACGGCAACGGCAGCTGATGGGCGCCAGCAACTTCGCCGAGACCCTGCGGTTGCAGGCGTTGCGCCGCGCGGACCGGGAGGCCCTGGTCGACGGCGCCGACCGCTGGACCTACGCGCGGCTCGACGCCGACGTCGACCGGCACGCCGCGGCCCTCCTCGCCGCCGGCATCACCCCAGCCGACCTGGTCGGGGTGCTCGGCCGCAACACCGCCACCTACGTCATCGAACTGCTCGCCCTCGCCCGGATCGGCGCGATCTCGGTGCCGCTGAACTGGCGGCTGCACACCAGCGAGCAGACCTACGTCATCGAGCAGGCCGGGATCACCGGTCTGCTCTACGACGACGACTTCGCCGGCACCGCCGCCGACCTGGTCGCCACCACCGGGATCCGGGTCGCCGTCGCCAACGGCGACCAGGCCGTCCCGGGCGCGCAGCTGCTCGCCGGGCTGCTGGACCGGCAACCGGCCGGGATCCGCGTCCCCGACGCGGAGAAGGCACCCGGGGACATCCACCGGCTGCTGTACACCTCCGGCACCACCGCACACCCGAAGGGCGTCATCCACACCTGCGGGAACCTCACCGCGAACCACCTCGCCCAGGTCCTCGAGCTCGAACTGACCCAGCACGACCGGATCCTGATCTCGGCGCCGCTGTTCCACGTCAGCGGACTGGAGGCACCCGGCCTGGCGGTCTTCACCGCGGGCGCGACGATGGTGCTCACCCCGACGTTCAAGGCCGACGACATCGCCCGGATCGCGGCCGCCGAACGCATCACCGGCATGGTCCTCGCCGCGCAGATCCTGTTCGGGCTGCTTGACCTGCCCGAGCCGCCGGACCTGTCGGCGCTGCGGTACCTGCTGTTCGCCGGGGTCGCTCCCACCGTCCGGCGCGACGTGAAGCGGCGGCTTCCGCACGTGCGGCTCATCGACACGTTCGGCATGACCGAACTGTGCAACGGTGTCTGCTACATGGACGCCGCGCACGAGGAGAGCAAGATGGGCGCGCTCGGCGCCGCGTTCCCCGGCGTGCACATCAGGATCGTCGACGAGCACTTCGCGGAGGTCCCGCCCGGCGTCGACGGGGAGATCATCATCCGGGGCGCGAAGATCTCGCCCGGGTACTGGAACGACGAGGAGGCCAACCGGCGCACCAGACGCGACGGCTGGTTCCTCACCGGAGACGTCGGCCGCGTCGACGCCGACGGCTACCTGTGGTTCGTCGACCGGCGCACCGACCTCATCAAGTCCGGCGGGGAGAACGTCGCCGGCGCCGAGATCGAACGCGTCATCGCGCAGCACCCGGACGTCGCCGAGGTCGCCGTCATCGGCGTTCCCGACCCGCAGTGGGACGAGGTGCCGAAGGCCTTCGTCATCCTCCGCGACGGCGCCACGGCCACCGGCGAGGACATCCGGTCGCACTGCCGCGCCAACCTGGCCGGGTTCAAGGTGCCGAAGTACGTCGACGTGGTGACCTCCCTGCCGCGCAACGACTCCGGCAAGGTCCTCAAGCGCGAACTGCGGTCGTCATGAGCACTGCCAACATCGCTGCGATGCTGGGCGGCAACGCGCTGCGGTTCGGTGACGCCGACGCGCTCGTGTTCGAGGGCCGGCGGTGGACCCACCGGCAGCTCGACGACGACGTCAACGCGCTCGCCGCAGGCCTGACCGCCGAGGGCATCACGCGGGAGAGCCGGGTCGCGATTGTCGCGAACAACGTCCCCGAGTTTCTCATCCTGTCCCTGGCCCTGTCGAAGCTCGGCGCGGTCTTCGTCCCGCTCAACTACCGGCTCACCGCCGGCGAGCTGGCCCAGCTGCTCGGCCATGCCAGGGTGCAGGCGGTCGCGACCGTGCCGGAGTTTGCCGAGCTGACCGCGGCCGCGATCGTGGGCCTGCCCGAGGTCCGGAAGCTCGCGCTGGAGCCGATCGAGGGCTGGAGCGACCTGCGGGCGCTCGTCGCGGCGCACCGCGGCGAGCGGGTCGCCGACGCCGAACTCGGCGACGACGCCCTGCAGCGGATCATCTACACGTCCGGCACGACCAGCCTGCCCAAGGGCGTCATGCTCACCCACGGCAACGTGAACATGAACATGCACGCCCAGATCGTCGAGCTGGGCCTGCGCCCGACCGACCGGATCCTCAACTTCGCGCCGCTGTACCACGTCGGCGGCACCGACCTGCCCGGCTACGGCATCTGGCACGTCGGCGGCTGCATGGTGCTGCAGCGCCGCTTCGACCCGTCGTCGGTGAAACGGGCCATCGAGGCCGAGCGGATCACCGGCATGGTCATGGCCGCCACCATGCTCGACATGGTCCGCCGGTCGGACACGGTCGCGGACCTCGGCTCGGTGCGGTGGCTCATCTACTCGCAGGTCACCTCGGCGCTGTTCGCCGTGGCCCGCGAGCTGTTCCCGAACGCGCGGCTGATCGAGGGCTACGGCCTCACCGAGACGTGCAGCGGTCTCACCTACCTCGACCAGGCCCACATGGAGTCCAAGCAGGGATCCGTCGGGATCCCGGTGCCGTGGGTGCAGGTCCGGGTCGTGGACGCCGACGACAACGACGTCCCGGTGGGAGAGAACGGCGAGGTCGTCGCCCGCGGCCCGAAGGTCAGCCCCGGCTACCTCGACGACCCGGCCGCCACCGCGCACGCGTTCCGCGGCGGCTGGTTCCACACCGGTGACGTCGGCTGCTTCGACGCCGACGGCTACCTGTACATCCGGGACCGGCTCAAGGACATGATCCGCAGCGGCGGGGAGAACATGTCCAGCGCCGAGATCGAGAACGTCCTGGCCGACCACCCGCTCGTCCTGGCCGCGTCGGTGGTCGGCGCGCCGGACCCGAAGTGGCAGGAGGTCCCGGTCGCGTTCGTCATCGGCCGGCCGGGCCTGACCGCCGAGTCGCTCGTGGAGCACGCCCGGCAACGCCTCGGGAAGTTCAAGGTCCCGAAGGAGATCTACCTCGTGGACGAGTTCCCGACGAACCCGTCCGGCAAGGTCCTCAAGCGCACCCTGCGCGACCAGCGCCCGTCGATGCGCCCCGACTGGACCTACGGCGCCTGACGCCGGCCCGCTCCCACGACAGAGCCCGAACACATCCACGCCGGTGCGGCGGGCGCAACCGGGGTCGCCCGGCACGCGTCTATCACACTGTTGGTCACATACGGTGCGGGCCGGAGGATGGATGCGCGGGTTGGCTCGTGGCGGTTGGCTGTCGCTGGCGCCGTGGCGGCGCGCGCCGTTGTTGCTGGTCCGGCGGCCCAGTGTGGCCCTGGCGATTGCGGTCGCGACGGCGGTGGCGGTCCTGCCGGCGGCGGCCGGTCCGGTGTTCCTGTCGTCGGCCGGCAGTGCGACGCTGCGGGCGAGGACCTCCTCGGTGTGCCCGGCGGCGCTCGGATCGCAGGTGCTCGCGCCGGAGCGGCCCGTCGATCCCGCCGTGCTGGCGGCGGCGGTGACGCAGGAGGCGCAGGCCGCGGCGGAAGGGCTCGGCGACCCGGCCGTGACCCTGGTCAGCGCAGCGGTGGCGGTCGGCGACAACAGGGTCAACATCGCCGGGCGCAACGGCTTCGAAGCGCACGTCCAGCGCATCGCCGGCGGTCCCGGTCACGGGTTGTGGCTGCCCGACCGGTTCGCGGCCGAGCACGGGCTGCGGCCCGGGGACACCCTCACGATCTCCCCGAACGTCGAGGAATGGACCGCCGACAACGTGCGGCGGGTCTGGGCGCCGACGGCGGTGCCGGTCGTGGCGATCTACCGGGACCTGCGGGACCGGTCCGGCGACGACCCGTTCTGGTGCGGCATCTCGACGCTGTACCGCGGCGATCCGGCCCAGCAGGCGGGCGGCCTCGGCAGCGACGTGCCGGTGCTCGACCTGCTCCTGGCCGATCGGGCGAGCATGCTGGCGATCGCGAGCGGCGCACACATCCAGACCGCCCAGCGCATCGAGCGGGCGCCGGCGACGATCGACCTGACCGCGCCCGAGGCGACCCGGCTGGCCGCGGGCATCACCGGCATGCACGACCGGTTGCGCAGCACCACGCAGGAGGGCCGGATCCTGTACCGCACCGCCCTGCCACCGCTGGCCGGGCGGGCCGCGCTGGTCGAGCGGGAGCTGCGCGGCACGGTGCTGCCGATCAGCGCCGGCGGTCTGCTGGTGGGCCTGTCGGTCGTGATGGCGGCGGGCGCGTTCTGGGCCCGTCGCCGCGAGCGGGAGCTCGTCGTCCTCGCCACGTTCGGCGCGACCGCGGGCTGGCTGGGGGTCAAGGCCGCGCTGGAGGCGTTGCCCGCCCTCGCCGCCGGTGCCGTGGGTGGCTGGTCCCTGGCCTGGCTCCTGGTCGCGCAGGTGGGGCCGAGCAGCGACGTGTCGGGCGCGGCGCTGGCGCAGTCGCTGATCGCCGCGGTGTCCGCGTTCCTCGTCGCGACGGCGGTGCTGGGCGTGACCGCGGGCGTCGCCTGCCGGCCCCTGACCGGCGCGCCCGCTTCCGAAGCACGGGTCCGGCGCCGCCTGGCCGCGGCGCCGTGGGAGCTGCTGCTGCTCGCGGCGGCGGCAGGCTACTGGTTCACCGGCGGCGACCGGTCCATGGTGCGGCTCGGCAGCCAGTACGGGACCATGGTGCAGCTGCCGGGGAAGCTGCTCGTCGTGCCGATGCTGGCGATGCTGGGCCTCTGCGTCCTCGGCGCGCGCCTGGCGACGGCGGCGGTGCGGCGGCGGACCCGGACGACGACGGCGGTGCGGTCGGTGGTGCGGCTGCTGTACCGGCGGCGGCTGCGCCACTCCGCCGCGGCGGCGGTGACCCTCGCCCTGATCACGGCAGTGCCCGTCGCGGTGGCCGGCTACGGCGCGACGGCGACCAGGACCGTCAGCGCCACGCTCGCCGCGCAGGCCAGGCTCGGTGCCGGCAGCGACGTGGTGATCACCCTCGGCGAGCCGGGCGCCGTCCCCGCCGTCCCCGCAGCGCTCCGCGGCCGGGCCACGCCGGTGCTGCGCGTGGACTACGTGCAGCTCGACGACCGGCAGGTGTCGCTGCTGGCGGTCGACCCGGCGACGTTCGCCGACGTCGCGTTCTGGGACGACCGCCTCGACGACACCACGCTCGCCGAGGCGACCCGTGCCCTGCGCGGACCTGCCAAGGGGGCGATCGCATCGGCGCCGGTGCCGGACGGCGTGGCCACGATGACGTTCGGCGCCGACCCTCCGGTCGACCTCGAGGTCACGTCCCTGTCGACGCTGCCCGCTCCGCGCGGCGGGTATCCGGTCCTGCTCGTCGACCGGGCAACCGTCGGTCAGGAGGTGCTCGTCCGCGCCGTGCCGCAGCTGTGGGTGCGCGGCGACCCGGCACCGATCCGCGCGGCCGTCGACGCGGCGGGCCTGCGGGTCGCGTCGTTCTCCGTCGCCGACGACCGTCACGCGAGCACGTTCTACCAGCCGGTGACGTACACGTTCGCCTACCTGTCCGCGCTGTCGCTGCTGACCGCGACGGTGGCGATGGTGGGCTTCCTGCTGTACCTGGAGTCCCGGCTGCGCGTGCTGCGCCGCGGCTACGTGATGCTCCGGCTGATGGGGCTGCGCTCCGCGGTGCAGGGGTGGCTGCTGCTGGCGGAGTTCGCGGGTTCCCTCGTTGCCGGGTGCGCGGCCGGGCTCGGCCTGGCGGTCACCGCCGCCGTCGCGGTCCGCGACCAGCTCAACGTCGACCCGGCCGCGCCGCCGGGCACCGTGCTGTCGTTCCCCTGGCCGGTGATGGCCGGCCTGCTCACCGCGGTCGGCTGCTTCGCCGTCGTGGTGGCGGTGGTGACCCACTGGCGGCTCACCCGGAGCCGGACCTCGGAGGTGCTGCGTGACATCGACTGAACCGGGCGCCGGCTGCGTGGGGGTCTCCCGCTCGTACCGGGTCGACGGCCACCTGGTGCCCGCCCTGGTGGACGTCGACGTCAGCGCCCCGGCCGGCCTGATCACCGCGGTGATCGGCCCGTCGGGCTCCGGCAAGTCGACCCTGCTGCGCCTGCTGACCGGCATGGACAGCCCGGACGAGGGCACGGTCACGATCGCCGGGCAGGACATCGGCACGCTGTCGCCGGCCGGCCGGGCCCGGCTGCGCCGGTCGCGGCTGGGCCTGGTGCGCCAGGACCCCGGCGACAACCTCCTCGCCTATCTGACGGTCCGCCAGCATCTGCGGCTCGCGGCGCAGATCCGCGGCGTGGCCGAGGCGACCGGCGAGGCGCTGCTGGCGCCGCTCGGCATCGACGGCCGAGCGGACCACCTGCCCCACCAGCTGTCCGGCGGCGAGCGGCAACGGGTCGCGATCGCGTTCGCCGCGGTCGGTCCTCCGTCGGTCCTGGTGGCGGACGAGCCGACCGGCCAGCTCGACCACGGCAACGTCGACGCCGTGGTCGCCGCCCTGCGGGTCATCGCCGACGCCGGCGTGGCGGTCATCGCGGCCACCCACGACCCCGCCGTCTGGCAGCGCGCCGACCGGGTGGTCCGGCTGCAGGCCGGCCGGGTCGTCCGGGAGGCGATGTGACCACACCGGTGGTGGCGACCCACTCGGTCACGCGCCGCTACCCGGGCGCGGGCCGGGTCACCGCGCTGGACGGGGTCTCGGTGCAGATCCACGCCGGCGAGCTGACCGTCGTGGCGGGCCCGTCCGGCTCGGGCAAGACCACGCTCATCAGCGTCCTCGCCGGCCACGAACCCCCGGACGCCGGCACCGTGACGACGCGGCTCGGCAGCCGGTGGCACGAGACCAGCTTCGTGCCGCAGTCCCTCGCCCTCCTGCCGGAGCTGAGCATCCGGGAGAACGTCGAGCTGCCCGCGCTGCTGTCGACGCACACCGGCTACCCGACCGATGAGCTGCTGCGGACCCTCGACCTCGCCCACCTCGCGGACCGGCTGCCGGCGCAGGTGTCCGGCGGCGAGCAGCAGCGCGCGTCCCTCGCCCGGGCCCTGCGCCTGTCGCCCGCGCTCCTGCTCGCCGACGAGCCGACCGGCCACCAGGACCCCGCCCGCGTCCAGCTGCTCCTGGACGTGCTGCGCTCGCACGCCCACACGGGCCACGCCGTCGTCGTGGCCAGCCACGACGAACAGGTGATCGCCGGCGCCGACCGGGTCCTGACCCTGCACGACGGCCAGCTCGCCGCCGACACCCGCCCCGCCGCCGGTACCCCGGGCGGTCTGCCGCGACCGTGGTGAGGCCGGCCCCGGCACGGCCGGTCGCACCGCGCGGGCGACCTTCTTCTGGTTCGTCCTGCCCTTCTGAACCTGAACGGCCCTGACGCGCCCGGCCACCCCGGGCGCGTCAGCAACCGTCAGCACGACGCGGTGCGTTTCGCGCACTGCGCAGGAGGGCCAGGGTGTGCACGAGGGAGAAGCGGCGGGTGCCGCGGCCCAGGTCGTCCCACGGCTTCTTCCACGGCATGCGGCGGGCGACGTCCCAGGCGGTCGAGCCGGCCGACATGAGGTCGCGGACCCGGTCGACCTCGGCCTGGTGGAAGGCCTTGAGCTGTTCGGCGCGGGCGGCGACGTCGTGGTACGGGAACTGGTGGGCCGGGCAGGCGACGGTGGCGCCGAGGTCGCGGATGCGGTCCAGGGACGCGAACAGGTCCCCGGCGGGATCGTCGCCGGGGCGGCTGACGATGGCGAGCTGGGTCGGGCCCTCCGCCATCATCGTGTCGCCGGTGAAGACCAGGCCGCGGGTGTCGTAGTAGACGGTGTGCCCGTATGTGTGGCCCGGGGTGGGCACGGCGCGGATCGTCACGTCGCCGAAGTCGAGGTCGAGGTCGGCGCCGGGCAGCGTGGCGTCCAGGCGCAGCGTCTCGTGGTGCTCGGCGACCTTCACCGCGTCGGCGTACATGCCGTCCACGACGTCCTGCGGCGCGCCGGTGAGGTCCAGAGCGGTGCCGAGCTGGTCGAGGAACGCGCCGCGGACCCGGTGCATCGCGGCGAAGTCGTCGGCGGCGCCCATCAGCACCCGGGCGCCGGACGCGGCGCGGACCCGGTCGGCGAAGCCGACGTGGTCGGGGTGGTTGTGGGTGATGAGGACGGTGGAGATCGCCTCGACGGTGCGCCCGATCGCGGTCAGCGACCGCTGGAACGACGCCCAGCACGACGGGTGGTCGTAGCCGGCGTCGATCAGGATCAGGCCCGCGTGGGACTCGATCAGGAACACGGTGACGGCCCGCAGCGCGCTGCCGTGCAGGGGCACCGCGACGGCCCAGACACCCTCGATGACCTGGGCGGGAGCCGGCACCTCACGGGCGCGGTAGCTGGCGGCGTACGCCTCGCTCACGGGTATGGACATCGTGGGGGAGCTCCCTTACTGTTGGGCAACAACATACCGGATGGTCGGAATTTAGTTCAAGGAGTCCGATGACGGAGGACCGGACCGGTTTCCGGCTGTGGGCAGCCGCCGAACCGGACTTGTGCGCGATCGTGACCGCCGATGACCGGCGGATCTCCTACGGTGAGCTGTTCGCCGAGGTCAACCGGCTCTCGCACGGCCTGCGGACCCGTGCGGGCCTGCGGGTCGGCGACACCGTCGCGGCGGTGATGACCAACAGCCCCGGCATGGTGGCGCTGTACCTCGCCGCGATGCAGTCCGGCCTGTACCTGGTGACGCTCAACTACCACCTGACCGAGCCCGAGGTCGCCTACATCCTCGCCGACAGCGGCGCCAAGGTCGTCGTCTGCTCGGAGCGGGTCGACGACGTGGTCAAGGCCGCCGCCCCGGCCGGGGTCCGCGTGTACGTCGACGGCAAGGACCTCGCCGAGCTCACCGCCGGCATGCCCGACACCAGCCCGCGGGACACCCCGGCCGGCTCGCTGATGATGTACACCTCCGGCACCACCGGCCGTTCCAAGGGCGTGAAGCGCCCGCTCAGCGGGATCGACGCGGACGCCGGCGCGCGCACCTACGTGTGGCTGTTCAACGAGTTCGGGATGCAGCGGTCCGCGTTCGCGTCGTGGCTCGTCTCGGCGCCGCTCTACCACTCCGCCAACATCACCCCGGCGATGGGCGCGCTGCACGCCGGCGGCACCCTGGTCCTGATGGACGGCTGGACCCCGGAGGGGTTCCTGCGCCGGGTCCAGGACCAGCGCGTCACCGGCACGAGCATGGTGCCGACGCACTTCTACCGGCTGCTGCAGCTGCCCCGCGAGACGCGTGAGCGCTACGACATCTCCTCGATCGCCTACGTGCTGCACGGTGCCGCGCCGTGCCCGCGGGAGGTGAAGCAGCGGATCCTCGACTGGTTCGGACCCGTCGTGTACGAGTACTACGGCTCGACCGAGGTCGGCACCACCGTCGCCCGGCCGCACGAGTGGCTGGCCCATCCCGGCACGGTCGGGCGGCCCGCCTCGATCTCGACCCTGAAGATCCTCGACGAGCAGGGCCTCGAGGTCCCCGTCGGGCAGACCGGCATCGTGTACATGCGTCAGGGCAACGACAAGGTCGAGTACCACAACGACCCGGGCAAGACCGACGGCGCCCGCCGCGACGGCCTGATGACCGTCTGGGACGTCGGGCACGTCGACGAGGACGGCTTCCTCTACATCACCGGCCGGGCCGCCGAGCTGATCCTGGTCGGCGGGGTCAACGTCTACCCGGCCGAGATCGAGGCGACGCTGCTCACCCACGACTGGGTCGCCGACGCCGCCGTCATCGGCGCGCCCGACCCCGAGTTCGGCGAGGTGCCCCAGGCGCACATCGCGCTGCTGGACGGCGCACCCGACCGGGAGACCGTCGTGGCGGCGCTGCGGGCGCACCTGGAGACCCGGCTGGCGAAACCGAAGCGCCCCCGCACCTACGTGCTGCACGAGGCGCTGCCGCGGGATCCCAACGGCAAGTTGTACAAGACCCGGCTCACCCCGGCAGAGGAGGTCTCCGCCAATGGACTTCGATGACAGCGACACCGACCTGGCGTTCCGGCGGGAGGCCGACGGCTGGCTCGACGAGGCGCTGCGCGACGTGCCGGACCAGGAGGACCTGACCCAGGAGCAGCGCGAGCACTGGTCGCGGGTCTGGCAGGACCGGCTGTGCGCCGGCAACTGGGCCGGACTGTCGTGGCCGGCCGAGCACGGCGGCCGCGGCCTGGACTCCCTCGCGCAGGCGATCTTCAACGAGGAGGCCGCCGTCCGCGGCGCGCCCTACCCGCTCAACGGCGTCGGCATGATGCTGGCCGGGCCGACGATCATCGCGCACGGCACCCGCGAGCAGCAGGCCCGGCACCTGCCCGGCATCCTGCGCGGCGACGAGTACTGGTGCCAGGGCTTCAGCGAACCCGGCTCCGGCTCCGACCTGGCCAGCCTGCGCACCGCCGCGACGAAGGTGGACGGCGGCTGGCTCGTCAACGGCTCGAAGATCTGGACCTCGAACGCGCACAACGCCAGCAAGTGCCTGCTGCTGGCCCGTACCGACGCCGCCGCGCCGAAACATCAGGGCATCAGCTACCTGCTGGCCCCGATGGACCGGTTCACCGTGCGGTCCCTCGTCATGATCAACGGGGACACCGAGTTCAACGAGATGTTCCTGGACGACGTGTTCGTGCCCGACGAGGACGTGCTCGGCGGGGTTGGCAACGGCTGGAAGGTCGCGCTCACCACCTTGGCGTTCGAGCGCGGCAGCATGGCGCTGAACCTGTGGGTGTGGGCCCGGCAGGCGGTCGACCGGGTCATCGACGTCGCCGTCGAGCGGGGCGTGGCGGGGGACAGCGCGTTCCTGGACACCGTGGGGCAGCTGCAGTGCGACGCCGAGGCGGTCCGGATCGGCTCGATGCGGATGCTCGGCGAGACCCAGGCCGGCGGCGTCCCCGGCCCGGAGACCTCGGCGCTCAAGAGCCTGTGGGCCGGGGTCGTGCAGAACGCCAACCGGCTCGCCGTGCAGCTCGACGAGAGCGGCGGGGTGCTGCTGGACGGGCCGGGCGCCGCCGCCCGGATGCGCCGCTACCTGCGCGCCCGCGCGCACACCATCGAGGGCGGCACCGAGGAAGTCCAGAAGTCGATCCTCGCGGAGCGGGTGCTCAACCTGCCGCGGTCACGCTGAGCGGAGCCCTGCCATGCGCGCGACATTCACCCAGGAACAACTGGAGATCGCCAAGACCGTCCGGTCCCTCGCCGAGGGGGAGGGGGTCACCGCCCGCACCGCCCTGGACGCCGGCTGGCGGGCGCCGGCATGCGACGGCCCGCTGCTCCGCGACTTCGGCCTCCTCGGGGTGCCGGAGCTGGCCGGTGGCATCGGCTCGGACCTCATCGACCTGCTCGTCGCCGTCGAGGTCCTCGGCGAGCACCTGGTGCCGAGCCGGTTCCCGGCGCACGCGGCCGCGGTGCAGCTGCTCAGCGGATCCCTGGTGCCCGAGGACGTCCTGTCGGGGGAGCGGGTGCTCACGCCGGTGATGGACGCGTTGGTGCGGTTCGCGGCGCAGGCCGACGGCTTCGCGGTGCTCCTGCCCGACGGGGTGGGGATCGCCGCCGCCGAGGGGATCGTCGCGCGGCAGTCCCTCGACCCGTCGGTGCCGCTGTCCGACGTGACGCTGACCGGGCCGGACGACAAGACCCCGGCCGGCGCCGGGCCGTGGCGGGCCACCCTGGTCGTGGCCGCCGAACTGTGCGGGGTCGCGCAGGGCGCCATCGACCTCGCCGCCGGGCAGGCCCGCACCCGCGAGCAGTTCGGCCGGGTCATCGGCTCCTACCAGGGGGTCGCGTTCCAGCTCGCCGAGGCCGCCACGGCGCGCAAGGCGGCCTGGGACCTCACCCTGTACGCCGGTTGGGCGGTCGACAACGGCCGCGCCGACGCGGAGATCCAGGTGCACGCCGCCAAGGCCGCGGCGGGCCGGGCCGCGGTCTTCGCCGCCGAGCGCTGCATCCAGGTGCACGGCGGCATGGGCATCACCATGGAGGCGGACCCGCACCTGTTCCTGCGCCGCGCGCTGGTGCTCGACGCGGTGCTCGGCACCGGCGCCTGGCACCGCCGCCGGGTCGGCGCCCTGCGGGTGCAGTCCCGCCTCGCATAGGCGTCCTGGCCTCTGCGTTTGTCTTGCGGAGTCCAGTCCGGTGGCAGTAACATACCGGCTGGTCGGAATAAACGAGGAGAGATCGTGAAGTTCGGCATCATGAACCTGTTCCCGGTGAACGAGGGCACCTCGGACCACCAGGTGCTGCGGGAGACGCTCGACGAGATCCAGCTGGCCGACGAGCTCGGCTTCGACTCGATCTGGCTGGCCGAGCACCACTTCTCCAAGTACGGCATCCTCGGCAGCCCGATCAACTTCGGCATGGCCGTCGCGGAGCGGACCAAGCGCATCACCATCGGCACCGCCGTGCTCGTGCTGCCGCTGCACCACCCGCTGCGCCTCGCCGAGGACATCGCCGCCCTCGACGTGCTCAGCGGCGGCCGGGTGTCCATCGGCGTCGGCCGCGGCTACCAGCCGTCGGAGTTCGCCGGCTTCGGCGTGCCCCTGGAGGAGTCGAAGCAGCGTTACCAGGAGAGCCTGGAGATCCTGCGGCTCGCCCTGTCGCAGGAGAACTTCTCCTACCACGGCGAGATCTTCCACTACGACAACATCACCACCTACCCGCGGCCGTTCACCCCCGGCGGGCCGCCGATCCTGCAGGGCACCGTCTCCCCGGACAGCTTCCGCGAACGCGGCGCCGTCGGGGAGTCGATCATCACCTCGCCGAACTTCACCCCGCTGGGCATCATGCAGAAGAACTTCGCCCTGTACCAGCAGGCCATGCGCGACAATGGCCACGACATCGCCACCTACGACCTGCCGTTCATGCAGCAGGTGTGGTGCGGCGACGGTGAGGCGGGCCTGCGCCAGGCCGCCCAGGCCGCGATGCAGTACTACAAGTCCGTCGGCAAGGTCATCCCAGGCTCGGAGGAGGCGATCGAGAAGGAACGCGCCTACTACGCGGCGGTCGCCAAGAACATCGAGCTGCTCACCCTGGAGCAGACCCTCACCCACGGCGGCAACTTCGGCTCCGCGCAGCAGGTCATCGACACCATCGAGATGCTGCGCGAACAGCTCGGCATCAACCACTACATCGGCTGGCTGCGGATCCCGACGCTGGACCGCGCCGCCGCGCTGCGCTCCATGGAGGAGTTCGCCGCGAAGGTGATCCCGCACTTCCGCGCCCAGGCACGCACCAAGACCGCGGCGGTCGTCGGGTGAGGATCAGCTGCTTCCTGAGCGCCCAGTTCGACCCGGCAGCGTCCGCCACCGCCGGCCTCGACGACGTGCTCGCCCAGGCCGCCGCCGCCGAGGCGGCCGGGTTCCACGCCGTCTACCTCGGCCACCACTACCTGGCCAAGTCGGCGTTCGTCCAGCCGGTCCCCCTGGCGGGCTACCTCGCCGCGGCCACCAGCCGGGTCCGGATCGGCTTCGGCGTCCTGCTCGCCCCGCTGCTCAACCCGATCGCGCTCGCCGAGGACCTCGCCACGCTGGACGTGCTGACCCGCGGCCGGCTCACCGTCGGCCTCGGCGCCGGCTACCGCAAACGCGAGACCGCCGCCTTCGGTGTCGCGTGGGACGACCGGCTGCGCCGGCTCAGCGACTACGTCCCGCTGCTGCGGGCCCTGTGGCGCGGCGAGACCCTCGACGCCGCCGGCAGCTGGGGCGAGGTCCCCGGCGCCTCCCTGGCCCTGCGCCCCGCGCAGCCCGGCGGGCCGCCGCTGTGGATCGGCGCGTTCGCCGAGGCCGCCGTGCGCCGCGCCGCCCGCCTCGACACCCCGTGGCTCATCGGCCCGAAGGGCGACGACGCCGAACTCGCCCGGCTGCTCGGCGTCTACCGCGACACCCTCGCCGAACACGGCCACAGCCCTTCGCGGGACTACCCGATGAGCCGGGAGGCGTGCGTCGGCGACACCTACGCGGCCGCCGTCGCCGCGGTCCGGCCGCACCTGCAGCGCCAGTACGCCGGCTACAAGTCCTGGGACGACGCCCAGGCCATCGACGTGGACCGGTACCTCGCGGAGGACTGCCTGGTCGGGTCCGCGGACGAGATCGTGACGAAGCTGCACCGCTGGGAGACCGAGCTCGGCATCACCGAGGTGTCGCTGCGGCACCAGTTCGTCGGCGCCGGCCAGGACGAGGCCATGGAGCAGCTCGCCCGCTTCGGCGCCGAGATCATCCCGCGGGTCAGTGCGGGGGCGCCGCGATGACCAACCTCGCCCGCATCCTCGAAGGCCGCGCCGCCGACCGGCCGCAGGTGACCGCCCTGCACGGCGACGACGGCCGGTCCTGGACGTTCGAAGAGGTCGACCGGCTCGCCGGTGGTGTCGCCGCCGCCCTGCGCGCCGAAGGAGTGGCTGCGGGGGACCGGGTCGCCTGCTACCTCACCAACGGACCCGAGATCGTCTTCTTCCTGTTCGGCGCCTGGAAGATCGGCGCCGTCCCGGTCACCGTCAGCAGCCTGTACAACACCGCCGAGCTCACCGAGTCCCTCGCCAAGAGCCGGCCGCGGCTGCTGCTCGTCGACGAGCGCCGGCCCGAGATCGTCGCGGCGTATCTGGCGCAGGACGCGGCCGTGGCGGTCCGCGCCGTCGGCGGGCCGGTCGAAGGGGTGCCGGACCTGGTGTGGCGGCGGCAGGTCAGCGTCCCCGCCGTGGACGTCGCCGAGGACGCCGAGGCCTGCATCCTGTCCACCGGCGGCACCACCGGCCGGCCGAAGTCGGTCCGGGTCACCCACGGCGGCACCCGCGCCTCCCTGGAACGCCTCGCCAGGGTCTCCACGGGCAGTGACGCCGAAGGTACCGC
Organism: Dactylosporangium cerinum; assembly: GCF_042653625.1. Lineage (NCBI taxonomy): Bacteria > Bacillati > Actinomycetota > Actinomycetes > Micromonosporales > Micromonosporaceae > Dactylosporangium > Dactylosporangium cerinum. The sequence continues at coordinate 353,373 of NZ_JBHSIU010000011.1, forward strand.
CGCCGGCGACGCCAAGGCGAACCTCATCGCGCTGCCGTTGTTCCACAGCGGGGGCCAGCACTCGCTGCTCTTCGCGTTCTTCGTCGGCCGGCCCGCGGTGGTCTGGGAACGCTTCGGCGTCGACCGGCTCGCCGAGCTCATGGACCGGTTCGCCTTCGACAACTTCTTCTTCCTGCCGACCATGGTCTACGACATCGTCCACGCGGAGCGGGACCTGCCGTTCCAGGGCGTGAAGTCGGTCCTGGTGGCCGGGCAGGCGATCTCGTGGCCGGTCCGGCGCGCCTTCGAGGAGCGCTACCGGGTGCCGATCCTGGTCAACTACGGCTCGACCGAGGCCGGTCACATCGCCGGCTGGAACAGCCGGGACATGAAGGCCGGCCGATGGAAGCCCGGCTCCGCCGGCCGCGTCTACCCTGGTGTCGACCTGGAGATCCGCGACGGCGACGGCACGGCCCTGCCGACCGGCGCCGAGGGTGAGGTGGTCGTGCGTTCCGAACTCACCAAGGGCTACGTCGAGGACGCCGAGGCGTCCCGCGAGCTGGTCCGCGACGGCTGGGTGCACACCGGCGACATGGGTTACGTCGACGCCGACGGTGTGCTGTTCCTGGTCGGGCGCAAGCGGGACATGATCAAATGTGGTGGGTTCCAGGTGTGGCCCGAGGAGATCGAGGACGAGCTGCGGGAGCACCCGCTCGTTCATGATGTGCGGGTGCTCGGCCGGCCCGACGACCGGCTCGGCGAGATCCCGGTGGCGCTCGTCGTGCGCGCCGAGGACAACACCATCGCCGACGACGACCTCGCCCAACGGCTCGTCGCGTTCGCCCGGGAGCGCCTCGCCCACTTCAAGACCCCACGACGGATCGAGTTCGTGCCCGCCCTGGAACGCAGCACCACCGGCAAGATCAGCCGGGCCGCCGCAGAGGAGCACCGATGAAGTTCGGGATCATGGCGTCGCACCAGTACCCGCACGGCGACGACCTCGGCAAGCACCTCAGCGACCTGTTCGGCACCGTCGAACTGGCCGCCGAACTCGGCTACGACTCGGTCTGGACCATCAACCACTTCCAGTCCAACCTCAACACCCCGCAGCCGATCTCGATGACCGCGAGCCTCATCCCGCGCTCCGGCGACATGCTCATCGGCACCGGCATCCTGCTGCTGCCGATGTTCCACCCGGCGCACATCGCCGAGGAGTTCGCCACCCTCGATCACCTGTCCGGCGGCCGGGTCGTCCTCGGCGTCGGCGCCGGCTACCGCGACAACGAGTTCGCGGCGTTCGGCATCGACCCGGAGACCCGCTTCCGCCGCCTGGACGAGAGCCTGCGGCTCATCCGGGCACTGTGGAGCGGGGAACCGGTCACCAGCGACGGCGAGTTCTACCCGCAGACCGGCGCCACCATCGGCATCCGGCCGCTGACCCCGGGCGGGCCGCCGATCTGGATCGGCGCCGGCGGCAAGAAGGCCGTCCGGCGGGCCGCCCGGCTCGGCGACGCCTGGTACGCGCCCGGCAACTCGCCCAGTAAACGGTTTCTGCCCGAGCACCTTGCCGTCTACAACGACGCCCTCGCTGAGTACGGCCGCGACGTCTCCAGGATCTCGCGGCCCGTCGGCGTCGAGCTGTACTGCGCGCCGAGCACGGAACGGGCCGTCGAGGAGGCGTTGCCGCACGCCCGGGTCGAGTACTCCACCTACGCGGAGTACCCGGCGCTGCGGTGGCAACGCGACCGGTTCGACGAGCTGGTCCGCAACACGCTGCTGCTCGGCTCGCCCGAGTTCCTCATCGAACGCATCAGCGCCCTGCGCGACCTGGGCTTCGACCATCTCATCTTCCGGCCCGGCTGGCTCGGCATGCCCACCGAGCAGGTCCGCGCCTCGCTGCGCTTGTTCGCCTCCGAAGTGTTCCCCGCTTTTCGTCGTCAGTAAGGAATCGCCGTGAAGAAGACCGAAGCCGAGCTCCTGGAAAACCAGTGGGACGTCGAGAACATGGAGGTCGACCCGGAGGTCCTCGCCAAGTACGTCCGCTACGACGTCGACGAGGCGCGGTCCGTCGCCACCATCACCTTCGACCGCCCGGACCGGCTCAACGCGATCCCGGTCGCCGCGTTCGAGCGGGTCGGCGACCTGGTCCGGGAGGCCGAGGCCGACGACCGGGTCAAGGTGATCGTGTTCAAGGGCGAGGGCGAGCACTTCGGCACCGGCGCGGACGCCGCCGAACTCGGCCACTACATCGGCTACAGGTCCGGCACCGACAAGGCGTCGCGGCGCCGCCCCGCGCAACGGCAGCGCATCCTGCCCGACCGCAACGTCCTCAGCTCCGGCTTCACCCGGCCGATCATCGAGTCGCTGAAGGCCACCATCTGCCAGGTCCAGGGGTACTGCTACGGCGGGCACTTCCAGATCGCGCTGTCCGCGGACATCGTCATCGCCGCGCCCGACGCCCGCTTCACCCATCCGGCGTTCCGCTACCTCGGCCCGGCCCCGCAGGACATGTACCACTGGATCGAGAAGGTCGGCCTGACCACGATGAAGGACGTCATGCTCACCATGCGCGCCATCGGCGCCGAGGAGGGCGAGCGCAAGGGTCTGGTCACGAAGGTCGTCCCGCGCGAGGACCTGCAGCGCTGGGTCGACGACTACACCGACGCGATCGCCGTGATGCCCCTGGACTCGCTGATGATGGGCAAGTCGATGATGCAGGTCGTGATGGAGGCCCGCGGCAAGGGACTCGGCGCGATGACCGGCTGGGTCGGGCACGGCTGGGCCACCAACGTCAGCTTCGACGAAGGCGACTGGAACTTCCTCAAGGAGCGCCGTGAGAAGGGCATCCGGCAGGCCCTCGAGGACCGGGACCGGATGGTCGCGCCCTACTTCCGGCTCAGCGAGTCGCGGTCACAAGAGGATCCCGCGTGAAGTTCGGCATCCTGCTGGACCACCAGTACGAGCCCGGCGACGACCTGCACCGGCGCACCGGCGAGATCGTCGAGTACGTCCAGCACGTCCGCGACCTCGGCTACGACTCGGTCTTCGGCATCCACCACTACCTGTCGTCGCTGTCCACGCCGCAGCCGCTGCCGCTGCTGTCGCGCCTGATCGACCACTCCGGCACGATGGAACTCGGCACCGGCATCCTCATCCTGCCGCTCGGGCACCCCGTGCACTGGGCCGAGGAGATCGCCACCATCGACCAGATGTCCGGCGGCCGGTTCGTCCTGGGCATCGGCTCCGGCTACCGCGACGACGAGTTCGCCTCGTTCGGCATCGAACGACGTACCCGGGTGTCCCGGATGAACGAGGCACTCGACGTGATGCGGCAGCTGTGGACCGGCGCACCGGTCACCCACAAGGGTAAGCACTTCGAGCTCGACGGGGTGACGTGCAGCGTCCTGCCGGTGCAGCGGCCGCACCCGCCGGTGTGGGTCGGCGCCAACGGCCCGATCGGCATCGCCCGGATCGCGAACCAGGGGCTGCCGTGGCTCGCCCCGTCCAATGTGCGCCGCAACTGGGCGGTCGGCAACCTGGCCGACTACCGGCGCCTTCGTTCAGCAGCGGGCTTCTCCGAGGACGGCGCGGTCTTCCCGATCCACCGGGACCTGTGCGTCGCCGACTCGTTCGACGACGCCTACGCCATCGCCGGCGAGGCGGTCCAGCGCTCCTACGGCGAGTACGTCCAGTACGGCATGGACTACTTCGAGACGCAGTGGGAGGGCATCAAGGAAAAGGCGCTGTTCTTCGGCTCGCCCGACGACATCGCCGCGAAGGTGCGCGACTTCGCCGACGCCGGCTTCAACCACTTCGTCTTCCGGGCCCAGTGGCTCGGGCTGCCCATCGCCCGCTCGATCGAGATCGTCGAGCGGTTCGCCCGCGAGGTCATGCCGAGGTTCCGCCCATGAAGATCGGTCACATCATCGTCCCCGCCGCCTCGCTGGACGAGCAGCTGGCGTTCTACACGCACCTCGGGCTGACGATCCGGTTCCGCGACGGTGACCGGTACGCCGCGGTCACCGACGGCGCGGTCACCATCGGCCTCGCGGACGCCTCGCAGCAGCCGGTGCCACAGACCGTGCTGAGCATCCAGGTCGACGACCTCGCCGCGCTCGGCTACACCGGTGAGGACGTGGTGACCGGACCGCACGAACGGCGGGTGCTGATCACCGACCCGGGCGGCAACCCGGTCGTGCTGTACGAACGGCTGCCATGACCGTCACTTTTTCTGGAGGAGATCCGGTGGACCTCAGTAACACCGCCGCCATCGTCACCGGTGCCGCGTCCGGTCTCGGCGCGGCCACGGCGGCCGCGCTCACCGCGGCCGGGGCGACCGTGCACGGCTTCGACCTGAAGGGCGCCATCGACGTCGACGTGACGGATCCTTCCGCGGTCCGGGATGCCGTCGCGGTCGCGGCTGGTGGCCCCGCACCGCTGCGGGTCGTGGTGAACTGCGCCGGGATCGCCCCGTCGGCCCGGATCGTCGGCCGCGCCGGCGTGCACGACCTCGCCATGTACGCGAAGGTCGTGCAGGTGAACCTGATCGGCACGTTCAACGTCATGGCCCTGGCCGCCGAACGGATGGCGGCGACGGCACCCGACGCGCACGGGCAGCGGGGCGTGATCGTGAACACCGCGTCCGTCGCCGCGTACGACGGCCAGATCGGCCAGGCCGCCTACGCCTCGTCGAAGGGTGGCATCGCCGCCCTGACCCTGCCCGCCGCCCGCGACCTCGCCCAGCACGGCATCCGGGTCATGACGATCGCCCCGGGCATCATGTCCACGCCGATGCTGGAGACCGTCTCGGAGGAGTACCGCGCCGGCCTCGCCGCCGGTGTGCCCTTCCCGGCCCGCCTCGGCACCCCGGCCGAGTACGCCGCCCTGGTGCTGTCCATCGTCGCCAACGACTACCTCAACGGTGAGGTCATCCGCCTGGACGGTGCCCTGCGGATGGCGCCCCGCTGACCGGTCGCGGCGGTCAGCCCGGCACGGCCCGCAACGACCAGCCGGCGTCGCCCTGGTCGAGCAGCGCGGCCAGCCACGGCAGCAGTTCGGCCAGTTCGTCGATCACGGCCTTGGGGGCGTTGGCGACGGCCAGGCCGGACCCGCTCAGCCACCGGCCGGCCGCGACCGGTTGCACCCGCAGTTCGGCGCAGTGCAGGCGGGCGGGGTGGCTGTCGCGCAGCGACCGGTGGAACGCGGTGAGGTCGAGTCCGTGCTCGATCGGGTACCAGACGGCGACCACCGCGTCGGGTGCCGCGCGGACCGCGTCCCGCATGAGTGCGACCGCCCGCTCGGGATCGTCGGCGGACCGGTAGGGCGGGTCGACCAGCAGCACGTGGCCGGTCGGCGTCGCCGGTCGCGCGCCGAGCACCTGCCAACCGTCGGCGAGGACGGCGGTGACCCGGCGGTCCCCGCGGTAGTTGTCCCGCAGCAGCGCGCCGACCTCGGGCTGGTTCTCGCACAGCACCAGGCTGTCGTGCGGTCCGGTCAGCCGTCGGGCGACCTCGGGTGAGCCCGGGTAGTAGCGCAGCACGCCGTCGGGGTTGAGTTCCCGTATGCAGGTGAGGTAGTCCCCGCAGGCGTCGGGTGCGTCGGTGGCCTGCCAGAGCCGGCCGATGCCCTGCGTCCACGCGCCGGCCGCGACGTCACCCGTGGCGGTCAGGTCGTAGAGCCCGCTGCCGGCATGACTGTCCACATAGGTCAGTCCGGGCCCGGCGGTCCGCGGCGCGTGCCGCAGCAGCCGGCTGAGGACGAGGTGTTTGAACACGTCGCCGTGGTTGCCGGCGTGGGTGGAGTGCCGGTAGCGCATGGGGGCGGGCGTGGCCGTCATCGCAGCGCCGCCAGGCGGTCGAAGACGGGACCGAGGCCACGCACGTGGTGTTCGGGGGTGCAGCACCGGTCCAGGAGCTCCTCGTTCAGCGCGATGTCCAGTTCCTTCGCCTGCCGGCGCAGCACGTCCCGCCACGGCAGGCGGTCCTGCCAGGATTGCCGGGCCGAGGTCTGCACCAGCGCGTAGGCCTGCTCGCGGGGCCGACCGTCGGCGATCAGCGCGAGCAGCGCCGTGGAGCTGTAGACGAGGCCTCCGGTCAGGTCGACGTTGGCCGACATCCGCTCCTTGTCGACCACCAGGTCGCGCATGGTGGTGGCGGTCGCGTGCAGCAGATAGTCGGTGAGCACGGCGGCGGTGGGCAGCGCGATGCGTTCGACGCTGGAGTGGGAGATGTCCCGCTCGTGCCACAGCGCGATGCCCTCCATGACCGGGACCGCCTGGGCCCGCACGATCCGGGCCAGCCCGCAGATCCGCTCGGACGTCACCGGGTTGCGCTTGTGCGGCATGGCGCTGGAACCCTTCTGCCCGTCGGCGAAGCGCTCGCTGAGTTCGCCCACCTCGGTGCGCTGGCCGTGCCGGATCTCCACCGCGATCGCCTCGCAGACGGTCGCCAGGACGGTGAGGGCGTTGACCCAGGCGGCCACGTTGTCGCGCAGGTACACCTGCGTCGCGGTGTCGGCGGGCCGCAGTCCGAGCGCGGCCGCCGCGCGGCTCTCGACCGGGGCCGGGATCGAACTGTAGGTGCCGACGGGGCCGGACAGCTTGGCGACCGCGACCGCGTCGGCGGCCTGGCGCAGCCGGTCGCGTGAGCGGGCGACGGCGAAGGCAAAGTCGGCGACGCGATGGCCCCACACCGTCGGTTCGCCGTGGATGCCGTGGGTGCGGCCCACCCGCACGGTGCCGCGGTGGGCCAGGCCGTGGTCGCGCAGCACGGCGACGAGGGTGTCGGCCTTGCGCAGCAGGATGTCGCTCGCCTCGACGAGCTGCAGCGACAGCGCGGTGTCGACGAGGTCCGAGGAGGTCATGCCGAAGTGGATGTAGGCCGCGGCCTCGGGTGGTTCGACCCGCCGCGACCAGGCGGTGAGGAAGGCGATGACGTCGTGCCGGGTCACCGCCTCGCAGGCCGCGACGGCCTCCGGGGGCGGCGCCGGCGTGCGGCCCACGGGGTCCACGACCCACTCGGGCACCTCGCCGAGTGCGGCCTGCGCGCGGAGCACCTCGGTTTCGACGCGCCGCCACAGCTCGAATCTGTGCTCGTCGGAGAAGACCCGGCTGATCTCGGGCAGGGCATAGCGTTCCAGCATTTTCGCAGCTCCCCCGTGGAACTGTCCGATCGGCACGGACGCCGCGACGGCGCCGTGTGGTGTTGCCTGTCGCCGTCACCGGATTCTGCCGGGCGGCGGCAGTCGATTCTGTACGTGGCATTGTCGCCCGTGCATGAAGATCCCATATTCTGGTCGCTCCTCGCATCGCGACTTCCCGATGCGTGGATCTTCCGATACGGTTCGACCGTCAGTCGTTCCGGCCGAGATATCGACTCCTGGGAGAGCGGTTTCTCGCACGACTGAGTCACCTGTCCCGGATCCGGACATCCAATCCTGGAGGTCCTCGGGCCAGGTACACCTGCTGTTCAGGTGTGACGGGTTGCCATGGCTGCCGACCCGCAACCTGCATGTCACGGCAGTGTTGTGAAATCGCTCTCACAACTTGATGCAAAAAGGATGGTCGATGCACGGCTACGGGGGCCGGGGATCTGTCATGCATGACAGTCCCCTCATGAATCATGCTTTCTCTCTGGGACATGTCGATGACATCGACGCACCGCTGCTGGCCTATATGCGGGCCAGACGCCGGCGCGAACGTCTCGCCGTGGTCTTCCGCGACGGCGTGCCACGCGCGACCCGCGCGCAGACCACCTGGGTGGGCGATCTGCAGCAGGGAGACGGCGGCAAGGGCGCGATGACCGACCGCCTGGCCCGCACCCACGACGTGATCGTCCGCGTCCAGGGTGGCGACAACGCCGGACACACCACCGTCTTCCTCGACGCGGACGGGCGCGAGGTGACGGTCAAGAACCACATCATCCCCTCCGGGATGCGGCATCCCGGAACCATCGGCATCCTCGGCAACGGCGTGCTGCTCAACGCGGAACGGTTCGGCGAGGAGCTCACCGCGTTCGGGCCGGTCATGCCCGACATCGCCGACCGCGTGTTCGTCAGCGGCCGGGCGCACCTGATCCTGCCGCTGCACCGGTTCGTGGACGCCCGCGAGGAGGGCCTGAAGGAACGCCGCGGCGACGCCATCGGCACCACCCGGCGCGGCGTCGGCCCGGCGAACATCAGCAAGGTCAACCGGGTGGGTATCCGGGTCACCGACCTGCGCGACTGGTCCGCCGTGGAGAACCGGGTCCGCGCCAACGTCGACTTCTTCGATCTGGACGCCGAGCACGCCGAGGCGAACCTGAGCTGGCTGGACCAGCACAAGAAGCTCCTCCTCGACCGTGAGGTCGACTCGGTCAGGCTCATCGACGACCTGGTCGGCAGCGGCCTGTCGGTGCTGTTCGAGGGCGCGCAGGGGCCGGTCATCGACCTGGAGCACGGCATCTATCCGTACGTCACGACCGCGCCGACGGCCGCCTACTCGGTCGCCTCCGGCGCCGGGTTCGACCTGGCCCGCATCGACCACCGCGTCGGCGTGCTGAAGGTCTACCAGACCATGGTCGGCAACGGCGCGTTCGTCTCCGAGGACCACGCCGAACTGGGCACCCGGCTGCGGGCGGCCGGCGCCGAGTTCGGCACCACCACCGGCCGCGCCCGCCGCTGCGGCTGGCTGGACCTGGTGCACGCCCGCTGGGCCGCGGAGCTCAACGGCTTCACGTCGGTGGTGCTGACGAAGCTGGACTGCCTCGACGAGTTCGAGCAGGTCGGCGTCTGCGTGGCCTACGAACGCGACGGCGAACTGATCACCGAGTTCGCGCCGGAGCACGCCGAGCTGAGCCGGAGCCGGCCGGTGTACCGCTACTTCGACGGCTGGCTGAGCTCCACCCGCGCGGCCACGTCGTTCGCCGACCTGCCGGTGCAGGCGCGGGAGTTCGTCGAGTTCATCGCCGCGTACCTGGGCGCCGAGGTGGGCGCGGTCACCACCGGCCCGCGGGACGTGGACATGCTCGTGCGGCCCGGCACGCGCTTCAGCGAGCTGGTGCGGTGATGACGGCGGACGCGCCGCCGGCGCCGCGGCTGGCGCTGCTGGACGTCGACGGCACCCTGACCACGGTGCGGTCCATCTGGCAGTACCTGCTCGAACACCACGGCCGCTGGGCCGGCGAGGGCGAGCGGAACCTGCACCGCTTCCAGTCCGGCGAGCTGACCTACCAGGAGTTCTGTGACCTGGACGCCCAGCTGCTGGCCGGGATGTCATACGCGGGGCTGTGCGAGATCGCCGCCACGGTCCCGCTGCGACCCGGCGTGACGGAGCTGTTCGAGCGGCTGCGCGAGCGGGAGTACCGGATCGTCCTCATCTCCACCGGACTGCGGGTGCTCACCCGGCGGTTCGAGCAGGAGTTCCGGGTCGACTGGTGCGTGGCCAACGACCTCGCCACGGTCGACGGCCTGTGCACCGGCGTCGCGCTCATCGAGGTCGACGAGCACGAGAAGGGCCCGCACGCCAAGCTGGCGCGCGAGCGCTTCGGCGCGGCCCACGTCGTGGCCATCGGCGACTCCGCCGGTGATCTGCCCATGTTCGGCGAGGCCGACCTGTCCATCGCCGTGGGCTGCGCCACCCCCGCCGTGCTGGCCGCGGTGGACGTGCACCTCGACGACGACCTGACCGCCGCATGCCGGTGGCTGTGACCGAGCAGGAAGCGAGCGAATGAGCACAGCACACACCACCACCGCAGGCGTCGACGAGCACCTGTTCGCCGACTTCGCCGACGTCGCGGCCAGGCAGTTCGACTACGTGATCGTCGGCGCCGGCTGCACCGGCACGATCGTGGCGCACCAGGTGCTGCGGGAGCAGCCGCAGGCCAGGGTGCTGCTGCTGGAGCAGGGCCCGTACCTGCTCCCGGACCACGTGCAGAACCTCGGCCTGGCCTACCAGCCGCTGATGGACCAGGCCGTGGCCGCACCGTGGCGGTCCGACGGCGACCTCGACGTGGTCGCGCAGGTGCCCTACCTCGGCGGGCGCACGCTGTTCTGGAGCGGGTCCTGCCCGCAACCGGCCCGGCATCAGCTGCGCGGCTGGCCCGCCGCGGTCGTCGACGACCTCGAACGCGAGTGGCCGGCGGCGCGGGAGCTCCTCGGCGTCCGGCCGGCCGAAACGCTGAACCCGGCCTTCGGTGAACTGCACCGGCAGCTGCGCAAGCGCATCCACGCCGGCGCCGGCGACATCGCGCACGTGCTGCCCACCGTCGAGGAGGACGAACTCGACGCCCAGCTGGCGGCCGGCGTCCCCGGGCCCGCCGGGACGCGGAAGTTCAGCGCCGTGCCGCTGCTGCTGCGGACGCTGCGCCGGCACCCGCAGACCGCGGCCGTGGTCACCCGCTGCCACGTGCGGCGGGTGCGCTTCGAGGGGCGCCGCGCGGTCGCGTTGGAGACCGGCCTCGGCACGCTGCCGACCGGGCCGGCGCGGGTGATCCTCGCGCTGGGCACGACCGAGGCGACGCGGCTGATGCTGGACTCGTTGCCGGCTGCGGCCGACCGGGTGGGCCGCAACCTCGCCGGCAACACCGCGAGCTGGTTCGCCTGCCGGGTGCCGCGATCGGCGTTCCCGGGCCTGTCCGAGGACCACGCCGAGCTCGCCGCGCTGTACGTCGACGCCGCGACCGGGGACCGCCAGTTCCATCTGCACGTCAGCGCCAGCGCCACCGCCGATCCGGACCGGGACCTCGAGGAGATCTACCGGCTGATGCCGGACATGTTCGGGCGCGGCACCCCGGAGCGGGTCTGCGACCCGGGCCACGTCGTCATCCTCGTGCACGGCCTCGCCGAACTGGCGGCCTCCCACGCCGAGCCGGCCAGCCGGATCAGCGTGGACAGCGACGGGGTCACCGTCGGCACCTTCCGGCTCGGCCCGGCCGACCGGGCCGTCTGGGACGCCATGGACCGCGCCGCCGCGGACCTGATCTCCCTGATGGTCGGCGACGCCGAGACCGAGTACTGGTCCCACGCCGACCAGGCGTGGGTGGACGAGGTGCCCGCGGACCGGCGGATGCCCTTCGCGGTCCACGAGACCGGGACGCTGTGGATGGGCGGCCGGCCCGACGCGGTCACCGACCTCGACGGCCGCCTGCACGACGCCGACAACGTCTACGTCACCGGCGGGGCGCTGTTCCCGACCCGCGGCTCCTGGAACCCCATGCTCACCATGACCGCCCTGTGCCTGCGCCTCGCGCGCCACCTCGCCACGACCGCGGACGCGCCGCAGCCGGCGGTGCGGCGATGACCCAGCCGACCGGAGCCAGGATCTGCATCGGCGTCAACGGCATCGGGTCGGGACACTCGACCCGGCAACTGCGCATCGCCCGGGAGCTGGCCCGCCGGGGCAACGCCGTCGCGATCCTGGCGACCGGCCGCGCGTCGGAAATCTTCACCCCGCTGGAGTTCCCGGTCTACCAGGTGGTCATGCCCAGCATGTTCGGGGGACCCCGGCACCTGCAATGGGGCGGCATCCTGCGGGCCGAGGTGCCCCGGCTCGCGCGCAGCGCCCGGACCGTCGCCGCCGCCCGCACCGCCATGAAACAGCAGTTCGGCGAACCCGACCTGTACATCTCCGACTTCGAGCCGTGCTCGGCCTACTTCTCCTATCTGGAGCGCAAACCGCTGGTCACCCTCGAACAGCAGAGCAAGTACCGGTTCCTGGAGTTCCCCGATCTGCACGGATTCTCCGCACGCGTGGAGCGGCAGCGCATGCAGCTGTTCGCGCCACGGGCCCAGCAGTCGTTCAGCGGATCCTTCGTCCCGATCGACGCCCCACCGCGAGGGCGGACCCGGCGGCGGGTCACCATCACCCCACCCATCATCTCCAGCGACGTGCTGCGGTTGAGCGCCCAACAACGCGACAGGGGCGAGTCGGGCCTCTCCGTCGCGTATTTCCTGGAGTATTTCAGCGACCGGAACATCCACCTGGCGAAACGACTGGGCGAGGTGTTCGGCAGATGTTTCCCGGAGCGGGAACTGCATGTGTACCTGCCGGGCAACGTCGACGGGATCACCTCGGAATACGACAACGTCTCATACCGGCCGGCGAGCCGCGACAGCTTCCTGCAGGATCTGCTGCGGTGCGACAACGTGTTCGCCTCGGCGGGCTACAACCTGATCAGCGAATGCATCCTGCTCCAGGTGCCGATGTACCTGGTGCCGGCGCCGACCTATGACCAGGTCTGGTGCGCGGCGACGGCCGAGCAGCACGGAATCGGCACCCGCAACGACGACATCCGCGAGGAATCCGTCCGGGACTTCGTCGAACAGTGCGCACAGGGCCGCTATGCGAAGTCCGTCGGCGCGCTGCGCGACCATGTCTCGAACGACCCGGTACCGATGATCGTCGACGCGATCGAGGAACTGGTGAATCGGAAGCCGTCACCCGCCTACGAGGGAAGAACATCATGACCGCACCGCCGCGCTGCACCGTCATCGTGCCGACGTACAACCGGGCCGCGCTGCTGCGGTACACCCTCGACTCGTTCGTGCGGCAGGACATGCCGGTCGACGACTTCGAGGTGATCGTGGCCGACGACGGCTCCAGCGACGGCACCGACGCGCTGGTGGCCGGCTACGCCGACCGGCTGCGCATCCGGTACTTCTACCAGGAGGACGAGGGCTTCCGGGCGGCGCAGGCGCGCAACCTGGGCCTGCGGGACGCGCGGGGCCCGGTGAGCGTCTTCGTCGACTCCGGCGTGGTGCTCAGCTCGCGGGCGCTGACCGCGCACTGCGCCGCACACGAGAAGACGGCCGGCCCCGCCGCGGTCATCGGCTACGTCTGGGCCGCGCCGTCGACGAACACGCCACCCCCGGGCAGCGTCGACCCGGCCGACCCGGACGGCACCATCGAACGGCTCGCGCGGGACCGCTCGCTGCCCGACATCCGGGACTACTACTACGAGCGGTACGGCGAGCAGCTGTGGACCCTCGCGGCGCCGTGGCTGGTCTTCTGGACCTGCAACGTGTCGGTGAACACGGCCCAGGCCCGTGCGGTCGGGATGTTCGACGAGGCGTACCGGTCCTGGGGCGGTGAGGACGTGGACCTGGCGTACCGGCTGCATCGCGCCGGAGCCCGGTTCCTGCTCAGCCGGGACGCGGCCGCGGTGCACTGCCCGCACCCCAAGGAGGACACCCGCAGCGCCAAGGCGAACCACCACTACTTCGCCGCCAAGTACGACACCCCGATCACGCGTCTGCGCCCGGACCACGACAACTTCCTCATCGAGCAGATCATCCGCGACCAGAACCTGCCGTCCTGCGCGGAGTACCTCGCGGCGCGCGGGAACGGGTGACCGCCATGGACAGCACGAACCCGGGCCTCGCGCACCTGATCCGCGACGGTGCCCTGCGGCGCATCATGGCCAACACGGCCCTCGTCGGCCTCGTCGGCGCCGTCATGAACACCTCCACGAGCCTCTTCCTCGCCACCGCGATCGGCGCCACCCCGCTGATGATCGGGCTCTACTTCACCGGCCGCGGGCTGCTGGAGGTGGTGGCCGGGCTGACCCTCGGCGCACTGTCGGACCGCACCGGCAACCGCCGCGCGCTGCTGACGCTGTGCTCGTTCGTCTCCGCCGGCGGCGCGCTCGCCTACGCGACGATCCGCAACTACTACGTGCTCTTCGCCGTCGGCGCGGTCCTCTTCGCCATCGGCGGCTCCGGCTTCGCGCAGCTCTTCGCCTACAACCGCGACTTCGCCTCGGCCCGCGCGCTGAACCCCACGCTGCTCAACTCGGTGCTGCGCTCGATCACGTCGGCCTGCTGGATCGTCGGACCGCCGCTGGGCTTCTTCCTGATCGCCGTCCGGGGCTTCACGACGCTGTACCTGATCATCGCGGTGCTCTGCGTGACCTCGGGCGTGGTGTGCCGCTGGCTGCTGCCCGACCTCACCGACACCGTGACGAAGCGCACCGCCAAGGGCAACCCGTTCACCGGCATCGGCCGCTCACTGTGGCTGCTCATCCTGGCCGTCATGCTCATGCTGACCGTCAACATCATCTATCAGATCAACATCGCCCTCTTCGTCACCCGCGACCTCGGCCTCGACACCGGCTTCACCGGGCTGCTGCTCGGCTTCTGCGCCGCGCTGGAGGTGGGCGTGATCCTGCTGCTGGGCCGGCACGCCGACCGCATCGGCAAGTGGCGGCTGGTGCTGGCCGCCACCGCCTGCGCCACGATCTTCTTCGCCGCGCTGCCGTTCGTGCACTCCAAGGCCGGGCTCCTGCTGCTGCAACTGCCGAACGCGTTCTGGACCGCGATCGTCCTGAGCATTCCGGTGACCATCCTGCAGGACGCGATGGGCGACCGGGTCGGCGTGGCGTCCTCCCTGTACACCAGCTCGTTCCAGGTCGGCATCCTGCTCGGCGGCACCACCGCCGGCGTGGTCGCCGAGTGGCTGGGATTCACCGACGTGTTCTTCGTCTGCGCGGCCCTGGCCGCGGCGGCCACGGTGTTCCTCGCCGCCGCCGCGCGGCTGACCCGGGCCCGCGACCAGGCGCAGGCCAGCGTGCCGGCCACCGCCTCCCCGGGCCCGGCCACGTAGGCGCGCGTAGCGGGTGGGCTCCGTTGCGGGGTGCCGGGAACTTCGGCGGGCTCCCGAGCGACCACCACAGCTGAGGTGGATCGGCTACTGGCGGCACGCCGGGACCGACGTGGTTCTGCGTACACGTTGAGCGTCGAGGCGGGGCACCGTCTGTTGCACGCCGGTGCCCCGCCTCGCAACCGCCACAGCGTCAGGGGTGGTGGCACACCACCGTCAACCGGTCATGACGGTGTACAGGAAGCCCACAATGATCAGGATCCCCACCACACCGATCAGCACGAGCGTTCCGGCGCCAGGGACGCTGGTCGACTCCTCGTCGTCATGTTTGTCAGGTTCCAAAAGATGCTCCGTCCGTTTTGTCGCAGCGCGGCATCGGGCTGCGGGAGCCCCGGCCGGGCGACGGTGCGCAACTCGGACGGTCCGCTCCCGGGCGAGGCCCGGTGCGCAGGGAGGTTGTGCCCGGGACGCTCGGCGTCCCGGCAGGTCACACCTGGCGCAGCGGCGGGGCGCGCCCCGAGACCGACGCGGTCCACCACAGGGCGCGCAACGGCTCCGGACCACGGGCGGTGCTGTGCGGCGGCCGCGCGGCAGGCGCTGCGACCGGACGCGGGACAGGCAGGCGCACGCCGTCGAGCCAGCGCCGCCACAGCAACCCCGCGCAGGCACCGACTCCGGCGTGGATCGCCGCCCCGGCGAGCAGCAGCGGCCAGGTCCGGGCGACGCTGCCAGCCCCGTACACGACGGTATGACCGACGAGGAAGGACACGATCGACAGGCCGCTGGCCGACAGGACAACGGGCCGGGTGGCGTGCCGCCGTCTCGCGGCCACCGCGGCCGCGCCCGTCGAGGCGAGCAGCAGGCAGCCGATCAGCAGCGCCGACGCCAGCGCCTGATTGTGGACGTGCGGCAGCCCGGCGGGCATGCCGTGGGCGGCCTCGTGCGCGTGGGTGAGCAGCCGGGCGATCAGCACTTCCGCGACCAGCAGCGCGCACACACCGGCGAGCAGCGCCGACGCGGACCACACCAGTCCGCGCAGCCGTCCGGTGAAGTCCGCTGCCACATCCGCCCGCTTCGTCGCCTGCGATCGTCGTCCGACACCGGCATCGTCCCAGATGCCGCGGTTCCCGCTCAACCGGGCGAACGGTACACGGGATGTCGCACGGAGGGGGAGTCGCTCTCGCGTTGGAGCCCGTCCGGATGCCCTGATCGGCGTCTGGGCCGCCAGCCTTTGAGTGCCAGGGTCCGCCGCTCGACCAGGTGCCACGAGGCAACCGCCAGGCCGGCGGTGAGCAGCAGCGACAACGCCGTGAATCCCGCGTAGCCGAGCCGTGCCGCGCCGAACGTGGCGAGGGCCTGCTGGACGACGAACCCGTAGATGTACACGCCGTACGAGTAGTCGTTGTCCTGCCCGACCCGGCGCAGCCGGCGGGGTATCCGGACGGCCGCCCACACCAGCACGTAGGCCAGGGCCGGCAGCCCGACGACGAAGAACCCGCCGAGCAGCAGCGACCCGATGAGCACGGTCACGCCGGCGACACCGAGGCCGTCATGGATCGGCACCCGCGTGCGGTGCACCTCGAGGACCGCGCCGAGCAGGAACGCGAATCCCAGGTACATCAGCCACTGGTGGGAGACCGCACCGAACAACGGCAGCGTGGTCGAGCCGTAATGCCTGGCCGGTGGCCCGACCGGCAGCCGCGACTGCACCTGGTCGGCGACGATCCGGAGGTACAGGACGGCGGCGGCGACCGGCAGCAGCCACGGCACCCGCCGCAGCACGCCGGTCACCGCGACCAGCCCGGCCACGGCGTAGCAGGCCGACTCGTAGATCAGCGACCACAGCGCACCGTTGAAGACGCTGCTGCTCGTCTCCCGCCCCCACGGTGTCGAGGCCGCGAGGAGGTCGTGGATGCCGTACTGGCGGACCCCGACGAACCAGTTGTTCGACACGTACTGCACCGGTCCGCGCGGACCGTCGAGGAACCCGGCGAGCGTGCCGCGTTCGTGCAGCGCCACGACCGGCGCGACGACGAACGCGGTGACGAGCAGGCACACCCACAGGCCCGGCAGGATACGCAGCGCGCGATGCCAGGCGAACCGGCCGATCGGGGTCCGTGCGGCGCTGCGGGTGATGAGCAGCCCGGACAGCACGAAGAACCCGAAGACGGCGAGGGTGCCGACGTTGGTCTGTCGCCGGAACTGCGAGTGGCCGAGGTCCTCCCAGCCGAAGCCGAGGGAGGTGGCGTGCGCGACGACGACGGCCACGGCCAAGGTGAGCCGGATGCATCCGATGCCGTTGTCGCGGCCGGCGTAGCAGGCCTCGAGGGTGCCGTGGCCGCCGAACCGGTGTCTGCTGCGATGTCGGGTCGGGTTCGAGGTGGGTGCGGACATGCGCGCTCCTGATGGCGATGGCGTCCCGCGTGTGCGTTGCGGGCCGCGGAGAGGACCGCCGTGCTGCCTGGAGCGCGGCGGTGGGCGGACGGCAGTGGGCCCGACCACCCGCGGCACCGGCCCGTTCGGGCGCGCAGCGCTGCACCGCACCTGACGCGTAAGGACGTCAGGCGCGCGTGCGGGCTTCGGTCAGGCCGGCGCGGCCGGAGGAGCGCGACCCGCGGCGCAGCCGGTCAGCCAGCGGGTCGCCAACGGGAGCGTGTCGTCAGCGGGCGGGACCGCGGTGGTCTCGGGCTCGGGAGTGCCGGCCTGCAGCAGGTGGACCGCCAGGCGCAGCACCCGGTCGGTGTTCCGCTGCCACACCAGGCCCGCGGCGGCACCGACCAGCGCGTGGATCGCAGCTCCGTACAACAGCAGCATCGGCGCCGGGACGGCATGCTTCCCGGCGACGGCGACATCGACGCACTCGACCAGCAGGAACGTCGCGGTCGATGCCGCACTGGCCCGGCGGACGGTCCCGGCCGGGTCGCCACCCCGTCGCCGCAGCGGCAACGTCACCACCGCGGCTGCAGCGAGACAGGACGCGAGCAGGAACAACCCGACCACCGCCGCGGCGTGGCTGCGGTGCAGGTGCTCGACCGCCGTCGTCCCGTCCGGCCCGGGATGCGAATGGGTCGGCAGCCGCCCGGTCAACAGGTGTGCGGCGAGCCAGCTCAGCCCGCCCAGCACCGCGGCGGCCAGGGCTCCGGCCAGCCGGTCGGCGCGACGCGTCGGCGTGCGCGCGCTGGGCCGGGCCATCACCCTCCTACGGTCTGCTGTCGAGCCTTCCGGACAGCCATCCTACGCAACGCCACTCCGGGATTGCGCCGCAGAGCGGTCAAAGGGGACGATGCGCGCATGACAGACGGCGCGGACGACATCATCGGCTGGCGATGGCTCGACGTCCGGTTGGCGCGCCGCGCTCGACGGCAGGCCAGCGCGTCACTGGTGCCGAGCCGGGTGCGTCGGGCCGCCACCGCCGTCGTCGCCGTCGTGGTGCAGGTCGGGGCGTTCGCGATCCTGCTGTGTGGTGCGTGGTTGTGCACCGTGCGGTTCCCCAGCGCCGCGCTGCTGCCCGGCACCGTCCTGCTGCTCTTCGGCGTGCTGACCCTGCCCCGACCGCCGGCCCTGCCCCGCCACGCCGTCACCGTCCGGCGCGCGGACGCAGCCGCGCTGCACGCGCTGATCGACCGGACCGCCGCCGCGCTGAACCTGCCCGCACCACACATCGTCGCGCTGGACGACCGGTTCGCCGCCGACTCGGGCTTCGCCGGCCTGCTGCGCCGCCGCTACCTGCGCATCGGCGTCCCGCTCTGGGCGGTCCTCGACCCCGCGCAGCGCACCGCCCTGGTGGCCATGGAACTCGCCAGGTTCAGCGGCGGTGACCCGAGCCGCACCACGCTCACCGGCACCGTCGAACGCACCCTCGCCACCATGGTTTCGATCTTCGAGCCAGCCGCAGACAAACGGCTGCAGGCCAGCCGCGAAGCAGACGTCACCACCATGATGGCGGCAAACCCGCAGCGCATCGGCCAGCAGCACGCACAGTCGTACACCAATCTCGTCGGCGACCTCGTCCGCCCGCTCCTGGCGCTGCTCCAGGGCGCATTCGGCCTCGTGCGTCTCGGCTACCTGACGCTGCTGCAGCCCGACGCGTTCCAAGCGGTCTTCGCCGCGGACGCCCGTGCGGCCGCCGCGGCCGGAACGCCGCAGGTCCGGTCGGTCCTCGCCACGCGGCTGCTCGCCGAATCGATGGTCACCGTCCTGCGCCGCGACGCCCGCGCGGGCGACCGCTCCGGCGGCGCGGTCCCGCGCGACGAACCCCAGGCAGTAGTCGCCCGCTGGCCGGCCCTCGCCGCCGACGTGCTGGCAAAGGCCACGCCATCGATGCCGGAACGCTGCGAAGCCGACGTGACACGTCACGCGTCACCGCTCGCCGTCAACCCGCCGCTCGGCCGGCGCATCGAGATGCTCACCGAAGCGCCGCCGTCCCTCCCTGCCAACGTGCGGACTGAACCGCAGGAATCGGCAGAGACCGACGTCGAGCTGCGGCCGATGTACCGCCGGCTGGTGCGGGACCTCAGGAGCGGGTAACTCCATCTTGAAGTAGCCGAGTCCTACCACAGCAGACGACTACAACGCCACGATGGGGCTGCATCCGATCAGAGTTGGCCCGGACATCGACTGTGGACCTGGCAGGTTTCGCGCTGCCAGAGTAAGATCTTGACGGTTTTTTTAGCTGGCAATCTGTCGTTTCACCCGGGAGTCGGCGTGGCCCTGCCCGTTCATCTTGTCCAGCCGGGCAACGAAGATCGGCCGGCCGGTGGCACTCTCGTACGCCTTCAGGTCCTTGGTCCGTTGCGGGTGTGGTGCGACGGTGTCGAAGTGGATGCCGGTCCCCGGCAACAGGCTTATCTGCTGGCCCTGCTGCTGGCCCGGGTGGGTAGGCCGGTCAGCACGAGCGAGCTGATGGACCTGATCTGGGACGACGAGGTCCCCAGCAGTGCGCTCAACGTCATCCATAAATACGTCGGCGCGCTGCGCCGACTGCTCGAACCTGCGGTCCCCGCCCGTACACACGGTTCCTACCTGCACCGCCGCGGAAACGCCTACCTGTTCACCGCAGCCCCCGGCACCCTGGATCTCGTCACCTTCCGGGAACTCGTCGAGACGGCCAAGGATGCCCTCGCACAGCAACGCCTTGAATTGGCGCTCGATCGCTATGTCGAATCGCTCGGCGTCTGGCGGGGCCGTGCGGGCGACGGGTTCACGCACAGGTCAACCGCGCTGCCGATCTTCGCCGCCATCGACGAGGAGTTCTACGCCGCGTGCATTGAAGCGGCCGAACTGGCCGTGTCGCTGCACCGACCGGCACGGGTGCTGGCGGCGTTACAGATGGCCGCATCGATGGCGCCGTTCCACGAACCCGTCCAGGCCAGCCTCATCTCCACCCTCGGGGCGGCGGGACGTCAGGCGGAGGCACTGTCGTTGTTCCGCGAGGTCCGCGCCCGCCTTGCCGACGAGCTCGGTATCGATCCTGGCCCGGAGCTGCAAGCCGCACACCTGCGAGTGCTGTCGCAGCCCTCGGCGTCGCCGCTCGTGGCGCGTACGGACGGTGGGGATGACGGCGCGTCGGTGCGAACGGCAGCTGGGCTGGTCGGCCGGGCCGAAGAACTCGCCCTACTGCGGCAATCCGTCGACATGGCATTCACCGGCAGCCCAGCGCTCCGCATCGTCGAAGGCGAGCCGGGCGTGGGCAAGACCCGCCTGGTGCGAGAGATCGCCGCCGAAGCGAGCCAGCGTGGCGCGCTGGTCGTGTGGGGTTCGTGTCTGGAAGGCGACGGAACACCGTCGATGTGGCCCTGGGAACAGACGCTCCGCCCGATTCTCGACAGCCTGCCCGCGCCGTTGCGGGAGAAGTGGCTCGCCAGTGAGGTCGGCGGCCTCCTCGAATCGCGAGACGACGATTATGCGGCCGCGCCGGCGATTCTCGACAGCGGTGCGCAGTTCCGACTGTTCGAGCAGGTCGTCACCGTCGTCGGGCAGGCCTCGGCGCCACGGCCCATGCTGCTGATCGTCGATGACCTGCAGTGGGCCGACGCCGCCTCGCTCCAGCTGTTCGGCCACCTGGCGAGCCGTTTACCCGCCGGCACGGTGATGATCGGCGCGCTGCGCGATCGCGCACCCACACCCGGCTCCAGCCTGTCGCGGGTGCTGGCTGAGGCCAGCCGGCAGCCCGGCCACCGCAGGATCCGGCTCGGCCCGCTCGGCTTGACCGACGTGACCGAGCTCATCCGCCGCGAAACCGGCCACGATCCCGGTGCCGAGGTCGCCCGCGACATCCATGTCCGCACCGCCGGCAATCCGTTCTTCGTCCAGGAGCTGTCCCGGCTGCTCAGCGACGGCGGCTCGCTCGGTGACGGCGGCGCATCAACACGGACCGGAGTGCCGGCCACCGTGCGAGACGTCGTCCGCGATCGGATGACCGGTCTCGACGACAGCGCTCACGGCCTGCTGCGCATCGCCGCGGTCATCGGCCGCGACGTGGATCTCGACCTGCTCGCCCGGGCGATCGGCGTCGACATCGCGGACTGCCTCGAACGCCTCGAACCGCTGCAAGCACTCGGTCTCCTGGAGACCAAGCCGGAAGACCCGTTCTCGTGGCGCTTCGCGCACGACCTGGTCCGCGAGTCGGTCACCGAGACCACTGCGCGGCAGCAGGCCGTCCAGCTACATCTGCGCGTCGCCGACGCCCTCGAACACATTCACGCGGACGACGAGTCCGTCGCCGAACGCCTCGCCTACCACCTGCGGGGCGCCGGCCCCCTGGCCGACCCGGGTCGCACCGCGAAGGCACTGGCGCGCGCCGGTCGCCGCGCGGCGACCAAGCTCGCGTTCGCAGCCGCCTATCGGAACCTGGAATCTGCCGTCCAGATCGCCCGGACGGCAGGGCTGCTGGAGCTGGAACTGTCCGTCCTGTCGCTGCTCAACCTCCTCGCCGTCGAGCCCCCGGGAATGGGCGGCTCGACGTTCGATCTGCTGGAACGGGGCGCATATCTTGCCGGCAAACTCGGCCGCGAGACGGCCGCCGCCGAGTTCCTCTTCTTTCGAATGACCGGGGCCTACGTCAACACCGAGAAAGACCGTGGGATGTGGGCTCGCCGGCTGCATGAGCAAGGCCAGGCGTCCGCGGACCCGATCATCCAGGCGTACGGCCGGCAGGCCTGGGGCCTGTACAACTGGGACGTCGGCGACATCGGCGCGGCGTATCAGTGTTTCAGCTGGCTGGGCCGCACCACTGTGGACGGCGTTGCCTCGCTGCTCGCGAACTCGGCCGACCCGCACCCAGGGCCGGCTCAGGAAAGCCTGTACCACCTCGCCGGCCAGGTCGGGGGTGCCCCGATTCGACGCCGCCACGACCTCGGACGTTGGCGGATCCCGGACGAGTGGTTCGGCTATCTGGCCGTGATCACCGCGCTGCAGGGCGATGTCGAGACGGCGCGGTCCGTGCTCGGCACGGTGTACCAGGCCGAGGGAGACACTTTTGAGATGTCGGGCTGGACCCGCTACCAGACCATGGCCGCCTCGATGGCCGGTGACGCGGCCTGGGCGATGCACGCGACCGAGCGGTGGGTCGCGGCCGACGCCGACCTTCCCGGCGTCGCGCAGGAAGCCTATATACGGCTGGACTGGTACTGGGCCCGTGCCCTCACCGGCGACGACCCGGCCGGCAACGCGGCCAAGGCCGAACATCTCCTGGCTGCAACCCTGCGCGACCCGCCACGATGGGGCCTCGCCTACTGGTACGGACTGATCGCCGAGATGTGGCTGGCAGCCGAGATACCCGACAAGGCCGCGACCGCCCTCGACCGGGCCGACCAGGCCATCAAGGCCCACGGCCAGCGCTATGCCGAAGGACTTCTCCTGTTGCTGCGCGCGCGCCTGCTGCACGCCCGCGGCGAACCCGTCGACGTCGTGCGAGCCGCCGCCGACGAAGCCCGGGTCCGATCCGGCGAACGGGGGGCCCACCTCTTCGCCCGCCGCGCCGAGAGGTTCCTGGCCGATCTCGAGACGCAGACCGGCGTGGCAACCGGTTGAACGGCCGGCTGCGCGTCTCGAAGTAGGCCCAGGCCGGCCAGGCTGGCCGCGGTGTCCAGGAGCGTCTCCTCGATCGGCCGGGGCCGCCAGCCCAGGACCTCGCGTGCTTCCACGCTCGACGCCCGGCGGGCCACTCATCGGTGCGGCATGCTGTTGCTCGTGCGTCACGAGCGTCTGAGTTTCTCCGTCGACTCCGTCGAAACGGTCCCGGGAGGCTGGCGGCTGCGCGGCGAGCCGGGCTATCACCCGAAGCACTGGGCTCGTCCGGGTGACCGCTTCGATCGTGCCTGCCGTGAACACGGCCGGATGGAGCGACGTGTGGACCTGGTCGTCGTCGAGCTCACCGGGGCATACGCCATTGTCGCCGGTACTGGCGGTGAGCTGCTCAGGCCGGACGACATCGTTTCCGGTCAGCGACCGGTCGACGACGCCGGCTGGGCCGCTGAACGGCTCCGGCAGCCACCGGACGCCACTGAATTCCTGGCACTGCTGCTCGGTCTCCCGGCACTCAACGCCGGGACCAGGGCCGGGTTGGACTGGTTGCCGATCGAGTCGGAGCTGGGCGTCACGCTGCCCGGCGACTACAAGACATTCATCGAGGCGTACGGCGCCGGCGTCATCGACGATCACATCAACGTGTGCGCTCCGAACGCCGGGCACGACTGGGCAGACCTCAGGTACACCAATTCTCCGCCACGCTGACCGGCCTGCTGACCGGCGAACTCCAGTCCGAGTACCTCAGTGACCTGCTGGGCGGGCCGCACACCTACGGGCACTGACTGCGCCGCGCTTCATCCATGCTGCCGTGACGCCAGGTCGGCGGACGCGGTCTGCCACTGTGGGTGGTCGAAGGTGAACCCGGCGTCGGTGAGCCGTCCTGGAACGACCCGCCGGCTCTTCAGCAGCAGTTCGGTGTCGGATCGGATCGCGAATGCGCCGATCTCGGCCATCCATTTCGTGGCCGGCAGACCGACCGGCATCCGTACGGCCGAACGCAACGTTCGCATGAAGTCCCGATGTGGCAATGGGCCGGGGGCGGCCACATTCACGGGCCCGGCGAGGTCGTTGCGCTCGATCAGGAATTGGATCGCGCGGACGAAGTCGTGGTCGTGGATCCATGAGACGTACTGCCTGCCGCCGGCGACGGGTCCGCCGAGCCCGAGCCGTGCGAGCCGGCTCAGCACGTCGAACACGCCGCCGCGATCCGGGCTCATCACCATGGCCGACCGCAGCGCCACCTTGCGTGTGCCGGGAGTCGTGGCCTGTTCCTGCGCGGCTTCCCAGTTTCGGGCGATCTTGACGCTGTACGCCCAGTAGGCCGGCACGCCGTGCTCGTCGCCGCCGATCAGACCGTCGGCCTCGTCGTTGGCCGCGTCGAAGCGGTGCGCATAGATCGTTGCGGTGCTCATCTGCAACCACACCTTGGGTGGCCGGGCCGCGGCGGCGATGGCATTGCCGACAACCAGCGCTGAGTCCACCCGCGAGCGCATCATGGCTTCGAGGTTCTTCTCGGTGTACCGGCAGCTCACACTGCGCCCGGCCAGGTTGATGACGACGTCGCTGCCGTCGATCTCCTTGACCCAGACTCCCGGCGTCGAGCCGTCCCAGTGGACCTGGCGGTCGCCTCTCGGGGATCGCGTCAACAGCACGACCTCGTGACCCGCCGCAGTCAACGCCCGGTCCAGAATCGTGCCGACCTGCCCGGTGCCGCCCGGAATGACGACCTTCACGGCGTCTCTCCTCCACCCGCTCTTGAACGTGTTCAAAAATCTGTCATGAGCGTATGGCGGCCACGGCCAGCCGTCAAAGTCGACAGCGCGCGGGTGTCGGGAATCACGGGGTGTTGGTGGAGGTCTGCGTCTGGGTGCGGATCAGGAGGTCCAGGAGTGCGTCGCGCGCCTTGATTCGATCGGCGGGCAGGCTGCGGACGATGTTGATCGCCTCAGCGAGCTCCGGGCCCGGGCCCTCGTCGAGCATGACCAACGTGATGGCGACCTTGCGGGGGAGGCCGTGCCAGAAGGCGACGCCCCAGTCCTGAGCCTCGGCGCGAAGCGTGGCGATGAGTGTCCCGCGGTGCTGGAGGGCGACGAGTTCCGGGATCACGACGGTGGTCAGCTCCTCGCGCAGCACCTCGACGCACACGTCGGCTGAGGCGGCGTCCCGGACCACCCAGCCCTCACGCCCGAGGACCGGGTGCTGCCAGCCGGCATATCTGCGCTCCGGGTGGCTCTGTTTGTCGAACAGGCCGTCGTGGAAGCGGGGCGTCTTCGGTGCCTTGTCGAGCAGGAACCGGGTGCTGAACTGCCACCACGGCTGCGGCACCAACGCCAGGTTCACATCGAACCGCACCTCGTCGGCGGTGTTCCACCGCGAACGTGCGAGATTCACCACGGCGAAGTCGCCTCGGCCGGACCGCAGGCACCAGGTGGGCGCCGTGCCGGTGAATCCCGCGTCGCGCAGTACCGGGCCGATGCTGTCGCGCAGCATCGCGCGGAAGGACTCCTGTGCGGTCACTCGCCAAGCACAGCAGATACCGCGAATGGCGGTAACCCGGATCCAGGGATCAGGGCATGCTCCGGCGCGCGTAGCCGTGCAGGAAGGCCTGCACACCGGCGGTGATCATCGCTCTGGTCTCGCGCTGGTCGTGCAGGTCGTGCGGGTCGGCGAGGTTGTCGGCGGAGATGAGCAGCATCAGGTGCCCGGCCGCGCGTCCCGGGTCGTCCAGCGCGAGGTCGAGGCGGCGCAGGCGCTGGGCCAGTTCGTGGCGGGTGCGCTGCGGGCCGGTCCGCCGCCAGAGCTGCAGTGCGGCGGGCGGGACGTGCTCCTGCTCGGCGTTGATCTGGCGGATGAGCGCGAAGTGCGGGGCCAGGTCGGAGGTCAGCACGCCCAGCCAGGCCACCCCGAAGTCGATCAGGTCCGATTCGAGGTCGGTGACCTTGGTGAGGTGGCGGTCGATGATGTCGACCATCGTGCTCGCGACCCGCTCGGTGCTGTCCTGGATCACGGCCTGGAACAGGTCGGCCTTGTCGGTGAAGTGGTTGTAGATGGTGCGGTTGGAGACGCCGGCCTCGGCGGCGATCGCGTCCAGGGCGGCGCGGGTGTAGCCGTCGCGGGCGAAGAGCTTCAGAGCTCCGGCCACGATGGCCCGACGCTTGTCGGGCTGGCCGGTCGCTTTCCGTGCCGTCACGGCGACAGACTCTAGTGC
Source organism: Dactylosporangium cerinum (assembly GCF_042653625.1). Lineage (NCBI taxonomy): Bacteria > Bacillati > Actinomycetota > Actinomycetes > Micromonosporales > Micromonosporaceae > Dactylosporangium > Dactylosporangium cerinum. Next base: position 379,160 of record NZ_JBHSIU010000011.1, read on the forward strand.
TGTGACCACGAACGTTCACCGGGTGGGTGGTGTTGTGGTTCCTCGCCGCGGGGTGCGGTCGAGCGACTCCCCACCGGGTTGCTGGTGGTGGGGCGGGCCTCAGCCGGCCAACTGACCCCTACCGCCGCCGGTGCCGCACCGGCCGCCACGGGTGATGGTGGCGGTCGGTGTGGTGTGGGTCGGCGTGGGTCACGCCGGGACAGTCCGGCACCGGGGAGGTGCCGTCCCGCTCGACGGTGCGTGAGCGTCCGCGGCAGCACGACCGTTGCTGTTGTGACGCTGGAACCGCCACCCGCGTCCGTGGCCGGTGTCCGGCCGGGGGTGCGGGTGGCGATGGTGGCGGCCGCGAACAGGTCACGGTGCCCGGTGAGCTGGCACGGCCGGCAGGTCATCGTCCTCCCGGCGGGTTTGCTGATCTTGTTGCGGCAGGTGGGGCAGGTGGAGGAGGTGCCGCGTTCGTTGACGAGGTGCATGACGATCCCGGCGAGTTCGGCTTTGTCCCGCAGCATGCTGATGGCGCGGCCGATCTGCCACTGCCGTAGCCGCAGGTTGTGCCTGCGCCCGGCCGGCAGTTGCAGGACGCCGCGGGGGTCGCCGACGGTCAACGTTCCGACCTTGTGTTGCACGGCCCAGTCGATGACGGTCTTCGCCGCCTCGTGCTGCGCCTGGCGGACCCGCCGCCGGTGCCGGCCCTCCACCAGCCGCGCGCGGCGCCGGGCGTGCCGCCAGCGTCTCGACCCGCGCTGGCCGGGTTTCGGGGCGTGGCCGGCGGTCGCCCGCTGGCGGTGTTTGGTGTCGGTGAGGTGCATGCGGTGTTCGGCGCGGATCGCCCGCCCTGATACGAGCAGTCCGTGCCCGTCGGGTCCGGCGACGGCGTAGGGGTGGATGACGCCGAGGTCGACCCCGGCCACCCGCCCCGGGTTCGGTGCCGCGCCGTGCGGGTAGCTGGTGACTGGGACCTCGGCGGTCACCTCGATCCACAACCGGCCGCCCTCGGAGAGGAGGGTCACCGACCGGACCTGCTCCATCGGGTAGGGCATCTCCCGGTCCAGGCGCAGCCACAACGGTGGGCTGCCGGCGGCGGTCGGTAGTCGCAGCCTGCGCCGGTCCAGGGTGTAGGTGCCGTGGTAGTAACGCACCGGCAGCAGCCCACGCCGGCGGCGCGGGAACCGGGCGGTGAGGTCACCGGCGTTGCGGCGTTTCGCTGCGGTGAACCATGCGTCGGAGTACCGGCGCAGCACCGACCTCGCCCCGGTCGTGTCGAGCTCTCCGAACGTGCCCGGCCCGGCCGCTGACAGCTCCCGGCACAACGCCTGATACCCGACCACCGGCGGCGCGTCGTGCCGCCACCGCCAGTGATTGACCTCCAGGACGCACGCCCACACATCACCCGCCGACCGCAACAACCCGTAACACCGGGCCCGTTGCGCCCGGGTCAGGCGCAGGCCGACCCGGGCGGTGCGGTGCACCACCCGGACCGCAGCTGGATCCCGGCGTCGAGGCATACCGACACCCAAGCACAGGGGTACGACAAAACCCGGCCAACGTCAGCGGACACAGCACTAGCCGGTTGCACCACTAGCCGGTTGCACCGGGGTTGCACCAACTACACCGATCGCAGTAGCATTTACACCGATCGGTGTAGCTGGGCGCTGCGAGGAGTGGTCATGGTCCGGATCGGCATTCCCGTCGGCGGCACATGTCCCGGCCATCGCGGTCGCAATGTCGCCGAGCGGAGCGCGGCACGGGCGGCGCTGACCCAGGTTCGCGACGGGGCTTGCGCATGACCACCCAGGCGTCCGCGCTGCCGGACGCCGTGCTCGATCAGGTGGCGGAGCGGATCGGCGCGGGCACGACGATCGCCGGGCTCGGCGAGTCCACCAGGTTTGCCCACGAGACCTTCGCGGTGCGCGAGCAGCTCTTCCGCCGCCTGGTCCGGCGCCACGGCTTCCGGGCACTCGCGGTGCAGGACGACGCCCGCGTCGCCGCGGCGCTCGACAAGTTCGTGACCGGCGGAGCGGAAAATGGCGCAGCGGGACCTCCAGCGGCGGAAACCAGTGCAGCGGGAACCGCCGCGGCGGCACTGGACGGTGCCTGGCGCCCGTGGCGTACCGCAGAGATGGCCGAGGCACTGGACTGGATCCGCGCCTTCAACCACGACCACCCGGACCACCCGGTTCGCATCCTCGGCGTGAAGCCCGCCCAGGCGCGACCCGCGGACTACGACGCCGTGCTCGAGCATGTCCGCGTCACCGCCCCGGGCCGGCTGGCCGCGCTCGCCGCACATCTGGACCCCATCCGCACCGCTCACCAGATCGACGAACACGTGCAACGCGCGCGCGGCATCCACCCGGGCGGGTCCTTCGCCGAACACGCCAGGGCCGCGCTCGCCATCGTCGAGCACCTGCCCGACCAGGGCGTCCTGCCGCTGATGCGCCGCATCGCCGGCTTCCACGAACGCAGCGTCGCGGGGCGCAACGACTACGCGGGAGACGCCCGCACCTGGGCCGCCACCATCGTCGGCCATCAGCGGCGGACCGGCGCGCGCATCGCGTACTGGGACGGCATCGCGCACACCGCGGCGACGCCGGTGACCCTCGGCCTGGCACCCGAGCGCGGAGCGCAGCCCACCGTCGGTGCCGTGCTGCGCGAGCAGTACGGCGCCGGCTACGTCGCCGTGGCGATCGGCTTCCACCACGGGGACCTCGGCATCGCCGACGTCCCCGCACCGGCTCAGGACTGGCTCGATGCCCGGCTCGGCACGGCGGGCCAACCGGCGCTCTGGCTCGATCTGCGTACCCCCGAGGCCTGCCGCCGCTGGAACGCGCCCGCGACGGTCCGCGTGATCAGCGGTATCTACGACCCGGCCCGCGACGCTGCCGAACACCTCACCGTCGACAACCTGCCCGCGGCCGTGGACGTGCTCGTTCACCTGCGGGAGGTGTCACCCGTGCGCCGGCTGCCCTGACAGTGGTGCATCGATCGGGACGGAGACGGCGACCGGCAGGGCGGCAAGCACCCGCGGCGCGATGACGGTGATCACTGCGACCAGGACCGCTGGGATTGCCATCGCGACCGGCAGCGATGCCCGTGACGCCACCCCGCCGATGACCGCGGGCCCGATCAGGCCGCCGCCGTAGCTGATCGTCGTCACCAGCGAGAGGTCCTTGGCCCGCCCCGGAAAGGCGGCGCCGAGGGTGCTCGACACGACGGGCCAGATGAGTGCCATGCCGGCGCCGACCAGCACCCAGCCGCTCAGCGCCACCGGCAGCGCCGCACCGCCGATGGCCGGCGCGAGCAGCACCGTGGCGTAGCCCGTCGTGGCGGTCAGGCCGGCCAGCAGCACCACCCGGGGAGCCCGGACGCGGGATCGTATCGCGTCGCCGAGCAGCCGGATGGCGGTCATCGCCGCGAAGAACATCGTGTAGGTCAGCGAGGCGGTGGCGGGGTCGACGCCAAGGACCTGGCGGGTGTACACGCCCGCCCAGTCGGTTGCCGCTCCCTCGGTCAGGAACGCGGCCGCGCCGATCAGGCTGAGCATCAGCACCAGCGGCAGACCTGCGCGGCCACCCGGTGCCGGCGGCCCGTCTGCGGTGCTGGCGGCTGGTGACACCGGGACGGGCAGGCGTCGCACCAGGCCCGCAGCGGTCAGCCCGGCCGCTGCCGCACCGATGATCATGATGAGCCTGACGTCGGCGCCGGCCCGCAGTGCCGCCGCCGTCACCACCCCGCCGCCCAGGGCGCCGAGGGTCCACACGCCGTGCAGGGTCGACATGGCCGGCCGCTGCTCGGCGCGTTCGAGGTCGACGGCCTGCACGGTGAGCGCCACGTTCACCATGCCGAGCAGTACCCCGAAGATCAGCGTTGCCGCCACCAGCGTGCCGAAGGAGCCAGCCAGGGCCGGCCCCGCCAGGGACGCGGCGAACAGTGGCGCTACCACCAGGAGCAGGCCACGCCCTGTGAACCGCTCCGCCAGTACACCGGCCAACGGCATGGCGACCAGAGCGCCGAGTCCCAGCACGAGCAGCGCCACGCCGAGCCTGGCCGGTCCGAGGTCGAGGCGCGCGTCGGTGGCCGGCAGGGTGGCGCCCCACAGGGCGTTGAGCACCCCGGTCAAGCCGTAGCAGCCGGCGACCGCGAGTCGGGTTGGGGTCCACATGCCCTCACTCTGGCGGGGCCTGCTCCCGGCGGTCCAACACCTGCTGCGACCGGATCAACGCAGTTTCATTGTCAATCATTCGTCCGGACGCCACGCCAGCTCGGGCACGGTCAGCCAGCCCTCGGCGGTGGCCAGTTCCGCCGCCGACTCCAGCAGCGCCCGCAACCCGGGACGGTGATGCTCGCCGGCTCGCCAGACCAGACTCCACGGATAGACGGCACCCGGCTCCACCAGCGGCCGTAGCACCGCGCCGGGCACCGGCGGCTGGTCCTGCAAGGTCAGCACGGGCGACTCCCGCACCCGGACGTGATGCGCCAGCTCCTCGATGCTGTGCACGTACGGATGTGCACCGCCGCCGTCCACGGGGGCGCCGCACGACTGCAACAGCCGCCGGGCCACGTCCTCCCACTCCGGCGTGACGTGATCCCCGGCCAGCCAGCACACCTGGGCATCGCGGAGGGCGGCCAGCGGCACCGCGGACTGCTCGGCCAGCGGGCTGCGAACCGGCACCAGCAACGCCAACGGCTCCCATCGGATCAGCCGATGGGCGAGGCCGCTCACCGCCGTGCCACCACGGCCGAACGTCGCATCGAGGCGATGCTCGCCGAGCAACGAGGTCGCGCGGCGCATCCCGCCCTCGAAGCGGGCGAAGAACTCGGTCGCCGGCTCCCGGGACCGGGCGGCCGCCAGCACCCGCGCCGGGGTCAGACCGGGCGCCACGACGTTCACCAGCAACGTCGTCTCCCCGCCGCGCAGCTCGCGCACCGTCTCGTCGTGCAGGACCAGCAGCCGCCGCGCCCGGGGCAGCAGCATCTCACCGGCCGCGGTCAGCGCGACCCGGCGGCTCGTCCGGTCGAACAACGCGACCCCGACGCGCTCCTCGAGGCGTTGCACATCGCGGCTGAGCGCCTGCTGGGCGATGAAGAGCCGCGCCGCGGCTCGACCGAAATGCAGCTCATCAGCCACCGCGACGAAGTGCCGCAGCAGCCGCACGTCGAGGTCGGGCCACGTTCTGGAAGTCATCGCCACCCTGCTCAATCGGCCCTTCCCAGCACGCCGACCGTACCGCCGCCGGTGGAGAAGGTGCGCCGGTACGTCGCGGGTGAGGCGCCGACGACACGGGCGAAGTGGGCCCTGAGGCTTGCGGGTGTGCCGAAGCCGCACGCGGTCGCGATCCGGGCGATCGGCTGATCGGTCGTCTCGAGGAGCTGCTGGGCCCGGCGCACACGTTGCTGCAGCAGCCACTGCAGCGGTGACAGGCCGAGCGTCTCAGCGAAACGCCGTTCGACGGTGCGGACGCTGACGTTGCCGCGGGCGGCGAGGTCGGCGGTGGTGAGGGGCCGGTGCAGCTGCTGGACGGTCCATTCGAGCAGGAGCGGGAACCAGCCGTCGCCGGAGTTCGGTGTGGCCGGTCGGATGTACTGCGCCTGCCCGCCGTCGCGGTGTGGTGGTGTGACGATGCGCCGGGCGACTTCGGCGGCGACGGCCGCTCCGTGGTCGAGACGGACCAGGTGCAGGCATGCGTCGATGCCGGCGACGGTGCCGGCGGAGGTGATGACGTTGCCGTCCTCGATGTAGAGCACCGTCGGGTCGACCGTCACGGCGGGGTAGCGGCGGGCGAGTTCGTCGGCGTGCAGCCAGTGCGTGGTGGCCCGGCGGCCGTCGAGGATGCCGGCCGCGGCGAGCACGAACGCTCCGGAACAGATCGACAGGATGCGGGTGCCGCGCCGGTGCGCGGAGCGGACCACGTCGACCAGTTCTGGCGGCGGCGCCTCGTGCACGTCCAGACAGGCGGGGATGACGAGGGTGTCAGCGCGCGGCAGCTCGCTGTCGGAAGCCGTCTGGTGGAAGTGGAATCCCGGCAGCAGCGGCACGGGCCCATCGCCGACACCGACGATCGAGAACTCGTACCAGGGGCGCACGACGTGGGAACGGTCGACGCCGAAGATCATGCACGGCACCGCCGCTTCGAAGATCGGCATGCCGGGCGTGAGTGCCATCACGACTCGATGTGCCCGCATGTCGCGAATCTAGCGCAGGCTGACGTTTGCGACACTGCCCGACTGGTCCGTGGGCCGTCATGATCGGCAGATGCCATCTACGGTTGCCGTGTACGGCGCCTACGGCCACACCGCCCAGTTCGTGGTCGCCGCACTGCGCCGCCGCGACGTCGCGCTCGTGTTGAGCGGGCGGGACGCCGGGCGCCTGCACGCACTCGCGGCGCACCATCCCGGTGCGCAGGTGAGACCCGCCACCCTGGACTCACCCGCCGACCTGGACCGGGCGCTGGACGGCGTGGTGGCCGTGGTGAACTGCGCCGGCCCGTTCGGCGACACCCCACCCGCCCTGGTCGACGCGGCACTGCGCGCGGGCGTGCACTACCTGGACGTCGCCGGCGAGACACTCGTGGCGTGGCGGATGTTCGACGGACCCGAACCGCCGGCCGGTGTACTGATCGCGCCCGCGCTCGGATTCTTCGGCGCGCTCGGTGATCTGCTGGCCACCGCCGCCTACGGATCGGGCCCGCCCGCCAGCGCCGTCACCGTGGCCGTCGCGCTGGACAGCTGGGTGCCGACCAGAGGATCGCGGCTGGCGGGCAAGCTCCGCGCCGGCCGGCGGGTCGTGTTCACCGGCGGCCGGCTGCACCTCAGGTCCGGTGACACGCCGCCGCCGACCGCGATCTGGACCTTCCCGCCCCCGTTCGGCGCCCAGGAGGCGGAGACCGAGTTCCCGACCGCCGACGTCGTGACCATCGCGCGCCACCTGCCCACGCAGGAGATTCGCACCTGCCTGTACATAGCGCCGACCAGTGCCGAGGCGAGCCGCTCCCAGCAACGCTTCGTGGTCGAGGTCGCCGTCCACCGCGACGGCCACGAACACCGGGCGTCGGCGAGCGGCCGCGACATCTACGCATTCAGCGCGGCGATGGCAGCCGAGGCGACCATCCGCGTGCTCCAGGGCAACGTGCAGGCAACCGGCCTGGTCACCGCCGGGCAGGCGTTCGCCGCGGCGGACTTCCTCCGCGCCCTCCCGCTGGACCACCTCAACGTGTCATAGCACTGGCTAGGACCGGGCCAGGCGTTCGGACAGGCGGGTCTTCGCGGCCGGCCACTCGGCCTGGCTGATCGCGTACAGGAGCAGGCTCGGCCCGGCGGCCTCCGGTTCGGGGCCGATCAGGGTGGCCCCGATGCGCGTGATCGCCTCTCGTGAGCGGAGGTTGCCCGCACTGATCCGCCAGACGACGGCTGCATAGCCGAGCGTCTCAAACGCATAGGTCATCGTCAGGAGCTTGGTTTCGGTGTTCGCCGCGGTACGCCACCATTTCCGGCCGAACCAGGTGCCACCGATCTCGATGCGGCCGTCGGCGCGGTGCCAGCTGTGCAGATTCGTGGTGCCGATCGCCGCACCCGCCTCGCGGCCCACGACGGCGAACGCGACCCGCTTGCCGTCGGTGACGTCCGTGAGGCGGCGGGCAACGATGTCGTGCAGGTCCGCCTCGGTATGGGGAGTCGGCGCGCTCAGCCAGCGCCAGACCTCGTCGTCCCGGCCGCCCGCAGCGAACAGGGCAGGAACATGGGACTGCGCGAGGGGCTCGAGACGGACGAAGCGACCCTCAAGGACCGTCAATGCAGGAGTCAACGGCATGGCGGGGACGTTACCCGGCCCGTCGTCCGCGGGGCAGTTGACCTTGGACAATCCGACTGCCTGGGACCAGTCAGATCGTCCAAGGTCAACTGCGACCTACGGTCCGCGTCACCGGCGGGCCGCGGCGAACTGGCCGGGTCGCCGGCCCTCGCCCGCCGGTCCGCGGTAGGCCTGGGCCACGTCGAGCCAGCCGTCGGCCACCTCGCCGGACGCTTCCAGGTCCAGGTCGTCGCGGTGCCGGCGGCGGGTGACGAGGAGGCACAGGTCGACCGCGGAACCGGTGACGCGCTGCGTCGAGTCCGCCGGGCCGTACTGCCACAGTGCGCCGGACGGCGCGGTCAGCTCGAAGCGCAGCCGGACGTCGGGCACCTCGAGGCCGCGGCCCAGATAGCCGAAGTCCCAGGTGCGTTCGGCGAAGGCGACGACGACAGCGATCCGGTCGGTGTACTCGCGGCGCACGCCAAGCCCGTCCGCGATGTCCTGGCCGTGCGCGAAGAGCTCCATCATCCCGGCCGCGGCGAGCACCGAGGCCGGCATGGGCCGCACCAGCCACGGCACGATCTTGTCACCAGGGATGGCCGCGAGCGCTGCCTCGGTCGTGGCCCGCTCGGCCCGCCACTGCTGCAGGAGCGACTCCGGCGGGGCGGCGAGGAACTGCGCCATCGCGGCGGCGACGTTGGCGTTGAAGTCGGGGCCCAGCGTCGCGGACAGGGCCTGGAACTGCTCCGGGCGTGCGGCCGCGAGCCCGGCCAGCCGGAACGTGGCGGTCAGGTGGGCGATCTGGTGGGCGACGGTCCATCCCGGCGCCGGGGTCGGCGTCGCCCAGCCGGCGGCGTCGAGGTCGGCCACCAGGCGGTCGACGTCGGCGCCGTCGGCGGCGAGCATGGGGATCGGGTTCGGCTGGTCGGTCACGTCTTCGCCTCTTCCTGTCGTCGGTTGCGTGGTCCGCCGTCCGGGGGCTGCGGACCGGGCGTCGTTCTCCGTCGTGCCAAGCCGCGCGAGGGCACGGGTCACGGGACCGGCGAAGCGGTCAGCCTGGTGGGCTCCGAGCGGGCGGCGAACCGGGACCGGATCCGGTCCCGCCACGCCTCGTAGTCCGGCTCCGGGCCGGTGCCGAAGCCACCGACGGCGACCTGGTCGGCCAGGTGCGCGGCGTCCGTCACCGACAGCTCGGTGAACCCGTGCACGGCTGTCTCGGTGTGCGCCGGCACGAACCCGGCGAACGTCCGGGCCTTCGCGGCGAACACCGCGCCCAGCGCCAGCTGCGGCCGGTGCTGTGCGGCGTGGCGGCGCAGCGCCGCGTGGCCGGCGGCGTCGCAGCCACCGGCGAAGCTCGCGGCGAGGCCGACGCCGCTCCACAGGTCGCCCTGCCGGGACGTGGCGAACGCGGCCACGGCGGCGGCCACGTCGTCGGTCTGTCCACCGTGGATGAACCACAGTGCCCGCCCGATGCCCTGGTCGACCGCGCGGTTGAAGTATCCGGGGTGGCCCTGCCACGGGTACGGCTTCGGGCGTTGCTGCCCGGTGACCCAGCGGCCGGTGTCGAAGTAGGCCTTGTCGAAGCCGTACCCGTCGACGGCGAGCCAGCTCATCGTCGGGAAGTACGGCGTCCCGGTGAGGTCGGGCAGCACCTTCGACCACAGCGCCCGCGGCAGCCGGGCCATCGCGAAGCCGATGCCGATGTAGGTCAGGAAGGTGTACGGGACCGCGGGGCCGCGCAGCAGTTGGCGGGCGAGGTGCCGGCGCGGGCCGGGTAGCGCGTCGCGGACGGTGTACGCCATCGTGGCGCCCTCGTAGGCGAAGCCCCGCTGCTCCGGCTCGACCAGGTCCAGCCGGCTCTGCACGTCATGCAGGCCGGGTGAGTCGATGGCCCATTCGAAGCCGCAGACAACGGCCTGCGGCACCGCTTCCAGCCGCCGGGTGGCGTCGGTGGGGCGGACCGGGAAGCCCCGTTTCGCGAACGACACGTCGTCCAGGGACGGGGTGAGCGCCAACCGGCGCAGGGAACCGATGGTCGAGGGCATGTGCGGAACTCCTTGCGTCGGACGCGATCCGAGCCGGGATCTGGTGACAGGGTTCGATGTCGTTATCGTGACCCGACGCGCGGACCGGGCGCGTCTCCTGCCGTGCGATGTTGGCCGGCGGCCGGGTCCAGGCGCGCGCCGATCGTCCGCGCGGCGGCGAACGAGGCCCAGGCGGTGGTATCCAGCAGGGCGAGGTCGCCCGGGCGGTGCCGGCGGAACTCGGCGATCGTGCCGGCGTCGACCCGGTACGAGGCGAACGCCGTCAGCAGCGCGAGCCGGGCCGTGGCCCGGTCGGGCGCGGGCAGGTGACCGATCAGCGGCTCGCACCAGTCGGCGCCGAGGCCGGGATCCGCGCCGTCCCAGCCCTCCAGCCGGTCCGACACGATCTGGCGCACGGCCGCCGGCACCGACCGCGCGCCGGCGGCGTCGAAGGCCGCGTACGTGCGGGCGGCGGTCTCGGCCATCACCGCGCTGCCGGCGCTCCAGCCCGCGTCCGGCGGCTGCGGCGCGGGCGGCAGCAGCGAGAGCGTGCGCCCCTGGGTGCGCGGCGTGCGCAGCGTCGCCCGCATGAGCCGGCTGACGCCGCGCTTGAACCGCACCCGGGCGCGCGGACCGAGCCCCGGCGGCAGCAGGTGGTTGGACAGGTACACGTTGACCATGCGGCTGAGGTAGTGCAGCCCCACCACCACCCCGGCCAGTTCGGCCCACCCGGCGGTGCCCGGCCGGTGCCCGGCGAGGCCCGGATGGGTGTCCAGGTGCGCGCTGCGGGCCCAGGTGGTGGCCGCGCGTACCGGCGCATTGTCCACATCGGACAGATGGTCCGTGGCGACCGCCTCGGCGGAGACCTCGGTGGACAGTTCGTACAGGGTGACGCTGTGCATCTCGACGCAGTAGGGGCAGGTGTTCGCCATGGCGACGGTGGCCGCCACCGCCTCCTTGACGTCGCGGCCGACGGCACCCTCGACCAGCAGCGGCTCGCGGACGATCGCCCAGTACGCGGCCAGCAGGTCGGGCATCGGCGAGTGCAGCAGCGCGGGCGGCACCACCAGGAGCAGCTCGTCCTTGACCTGTTTGTAGATCTCGGACACCAGTCCGGTCGCCGCCGCCGGCTGGACCGGCGTGACGTACCTGACCTGACGTTGCGCCACCGATGAAGCGACCCGGCCGGCGATCATCCCGCTGCACCTCCTGGGTTCCACGCGGTGCCACCGGCCACCCGGTCGGGTGACCCTGCACCGCCCTACCAGTATTCGACCGGCCGGCCGCCACGGCCCGTCCCGCGGCGCGATAGCGCATGCACGGAGAAGTCGGTGCAGCGCAACGCCGAAGATGCGTGGGCGGCCACCATCCGGAGACGATCGCCACATGACCTCGCTGTTCGCCCTCGCGACCCGACGGATGTCACGGGACCATTTCCGGTACGTCGAGCCGGTCCGGCCGCGCTCCGCGACCGGGCTCGTGGACCGGGTGTACGGCCAGATCGAGGCCGAGTTCGGGATGCTGGCGCCGCCACTCGTGCTGCACGCACCGGTCCCGGCAACGCTCGCCGGGACCTGGCTGATCCTGCGTGAGGTCCTGCTGGCCCCGGGTGTGGTGGGCCGGGACCGCAAGGAGGCCGTCGCGGCCGCGGTGTCGCTGGCGAACCGGTGCCCGTACTGCGTGGACGTGCACGGCACGACGCTGGTCGGGCTGCTGCGGGACACCGACGCCCGGGCGATCGCCGACGGCCGGATCGCCGACGTGGCGGATCCCGGTCTGCAGGCACTGGTGCGATGGTCGCAGGGCGGTGCCGTGCCGGACCCCGCGTTCCCGGCCGAGGAGGTGCCGGAACTCGCCGGCACGGCGCTGACGTTCCACTACATCAACCGCATGGTGAACATCTTCCTGCGTGACTCGCCGCTGCCGCCGGTGACCGGCACCGCCCGGGAGGCGGTCCGGGGCGGCGCCGCGCGGGTCCTGGCCCGCATCGCCCGCCGCGAGGTCGCTCCCGGGGCCCGCGCCGACCTGCTGCCGGCCCGTCCGTTGCCGCCGGACCTGGCCTGGGCGGCCGGGCGCCCGCCGGTCGCCGACGCGCTCGCCCGTGCGGTCGCGGCGATCGACGAGGGCGGCGCCCGCGTCGTCCCGCCGGCGGTCCGTGGACTGCTGACCGGGGCCCTCGCCGACGGGGTCACCGAGCTGCCGCTCGCGGGCGGCGAGGCGTGGCTGGCCGAGCGGACCGCCGGGCTGGACGAGGCGGACCGGGCCGCGGCACGGCTGGTGTTGCTGAGCGCTTTCGGGGCGTACCGGGTCACCGACGCCGTCATCGAGGAGTACCGCCGGCCCGGCCGCGACGACGCCGCGCTGGTCGACCTCACCTCGTGGGCGAGCATGACGACGGCCCGTCACCTGGCTGCCGGGCTGGCCGAGACGGCCTGAGACAGCGCGAGGCGTGCCCGGGCTCATCGGGCACGCCTTTGCGCTGAGCGTCACTCCGCCACTGGGTCGCGGCCGGACAGGCGCCGGCGTGCCTGGGACCGCGGCCCGGGCCTGCTGATCAGCAGCAGCAGCACACCGAACACGACGGCGCCGTCGACGATCAGCAGGATCGCGTTCAACGGATCGATGCCGTGCTGATGGGTCTCCGGCGCCGCGTTGGCGGGCCGGGCCGCCGGCGGTGCGCCGGTGCCGACGCTGAAGCTGAGCTGTCCCACCGCTTCCTCGCCGTTGCTGAGCACGACGTGGTACGTGACGGTGAAGTCGCCGACGCCCTGCACGGTCACCGGCCGCCGCAGCACGTGCCCGGCCGCCGTGAGGTCGCCGCCGGCCACCTCGGCGCCGCCGCCGTCGCGCACGCTCAGGTGCGACAGCGCCGGGTCCGGCGCGCCGGACATCGACAGTTCGATCCGGTCGGGCGGCGTGGACAGGGCGGCCCCGTCGGCCGGTGCCGTGCTCACCACGGCCGGCCGGCGTGCCCACGCGGCCGTCGGGGACAGCAGACCTGCCCCGCCCGCCAGGGCCAGCGCGACGCAGCCGACGATCCGGAGTGCGGTGCGTGTCATCATCGTCATCCGCCTTTCGCGGGGGAGCCGGCTGCGCCGGCGGGGGACAGCTCAACCGGTCGCGGGACTCGCGGCCGCCGCCCCGTAGCCGAACCGGACGATCAGCTCGGTGGACGCGGCGTAGGCGTCGGGGTCCTGCGGTGCGAACGTGCCGAGCCCGTCCACGTACCGGTTGAACATGCAGAACGCCGCGGCGATGAGGACCGTGTCGTGGATCTCCACGTCGGTGGCTCCCAGCGCACGGGCGTCGCCGATCATCGCGGGCGTCACCTCGCGACCGGAGACCTGGACGGCGCCGGCGATGCGCAGCAGCGCGCGCAGCTTCGCCGAGATCGGCGCCCGGTCGGGGTTCGCGCGCACCTGGTCGACCAGCGGCATGCCCTGGTCGAGCTGGGCCGCGGCGAACGCGGAGTGCGACGAGCAGCAGAACTTGCAGTGGTTGAGGCCGGACACGTACGCCGCGATGAGCTCCCGCTCGCCGGGCGGCAACGAGTTCGGCGCCCGGAGCAGGACCTCCGCGAGCTCATTGAGCGGCTTCGCGGTCTCCGGGCGGTACCGCATCGGGCCGGTGATGCCGGGCGCCGTCTTCTCGTCGACGCCGAGGTCGATGTAAGCCATGTCGTGCTCACCTCCGGTGGCTCGCGAGGCCGCGAGCCCGTTGATTGGTCGGGTCAGGCGTTCCACGGTGCGGTGGGGAACCACACATAGCCGAAACGGCCCAGCAGCCGCAGCTCCCAGTACCCGAGCATGAACACCGCCGCGATCAGGAACGCCCCGGCGGTCAACGCCGTGATGCGCGCCGGACGCGTCGCCAGCCAGCGGCGCAGCCGCCCGCCGATCAGGTACGACAGGGCCACGAACAGCAATGCCATGACCACGATGTTGCCGATGGACTGCAGCGTGAACGCGAACGCGCCGTACAGCGGGTCGTGGGTCTCCGCCGCGTGCCGGAACATCGTCCGGAACAGCGGGTACGGGCGCCCGATCAGCAACCCGCCGATGAGCACGCCCATCAGCACCAGCGGCGCGTTCGGGAAGCGGCGCGACACCGGGCCGAGCGGGTCCGGGATGTACTTCAGCGACGACAGACCCATGATCAGCATGACCAGCCCGATGATCCCGAACACGATCATCGCCTGCAGGATGCGCGGGCTGACGCTGCCGAAGGACGCGGTGGAGAACTGCGGCATGCGCGTGCCGACGAGGCCGACGATCGCGCCGTACACCGCGGACACCGGGATCATGCCGACCGCCAGCCAGCCCAGCGGCCGCAGCGTCTGCAGCAGCCGCTGCGAGCGGCTCGCGGTGTGGCCGACCATGGGCGTGACCGCACCGAAGACGGCGATGTTGCAGGCGGTGAACGAGCCGGCCAGCCCGGTTACGAACGCGAACAGGATCCCGGCGCCGATGCCGTCGATCGGGGTGGTGCTGGCGTCGTGGCCGAGGATGCCGTTGGCGACGTTGAACCCGATCTCGCGGTCCACGAGCTCGGAGGACCAGGCGTAGGCGATGAACAGGCCGACCGCCACGCTGACCAGCAGCACCAGCCAGCGCCGCCGGGGCAGGATGCCGTTGACGAACAACGAGGTCTGGCCCGGGGGAAACGGGTCGGTGGACCGGTCGTGGGCGACGACCGGGGTCGGGACTTGGCGCGTCTGCGTCACGGTGGAACTCCTTCTGGCAGGAAACCGTGGTTGTCGCGGTTCTGCGCCCGGCAGAGCCAGCGACTCTGTGCCCATTGCACCCCGCCCGGCGGCGATCCCGGTTCTCCTGCCTTGCTCTGCGACGCGGCGCGGCTGCACACCGCACGCTCGAAGAGGCCCCGCGCGGGCACGCGGCCTTAGCTTCGGTGGTAGTCACCCATCCCTGAGGAAGGAGGTTGACCTGTGCGTCTCACAGCGGCGCTCAACGGCAGGCATCACCAGGCCGCGCTCAACACGTTCATGGTGGTCGTGCTCGCACACTGGGCCGAGCACCTCGTGCAGGCCTGGCAGATCTGGGTGTTGCACTGGCCCCGGCCCAAGGCACGCGGCCTGCTCGGCGAACCGTTCCCGTGGCTCGTGACGTCCGAATGGATGCACTACGGGTATGCCCTGGTCATGCTCATCGGGCTGTTCCTGCTGCGACCCGGCTTCGTCGGCCGCGCCCGCACCTGGTGGACGGTGGCGCTGGCGATCCAGTTCTGGCACCACATCGAGCACCTCCTGCTGCTCATCCAGGTGCAAACGCATCACAACTTCTGGGGCCAGCCGGTGCCGACCAGCGTGCTGCAGCTGGCCTTCCAGCGGGTCGAGCTGCACCTGTTCTACAACTCGATCGTCTTCGTCCCGATGGTGATCGCGATGTACCTGCACCTGCGCCCCAACCCGCGCGAACTGCGAGCGATGGACTGCTCGTGCACCGGCCTCCCGGTGGGGTCACGAGGATTCCGCGAACCGGTCCCGACCGGCGCGTAGAAAGCTCGACCGCGAACGGACCGACGACCTCAGTCGTCGGTCCGTTTCGTGCCTCACGGCAGCAGTTTGCGCACTTCCATCCAGACGACGAGTCGGTCCTTGACCGGGCCGGGCTGCAGGATGTCGACGAACCTTTCCACGTGGGCCGTCAGGTTCTTGTGCCAGCGTAGCTCGCGGATCTGTTCGATCGGGAGGTTGTGCCAGCCCGCGGATCTCGTGCGGGCGTCGTCGGGATCGGTGGTGAGCGCCGCGAGGGTGTCGGCGGCGAGGACCTCGGGGTCCCAGTCCGGGTCCGCATCAGGGCCGAGATGCTCGATGACCCAGGTGCGGAGCATGAAAGCATTGTTGGCGATCCGGGTGCGGTCCGATGGGCCGTCGCAGGGCAGCCGTTCGTTGGCACGCAGGGACAGCTTGGCCCACCGCAGGCGCACGTGCCGTGGTTCGTCGTCGTAGTAGGCGTGAACTTGAGCGATCTCTCGGACCTGATTCAGCACCTCGCCGTGCGTGGTGGCGGCGAAGGCTTCGAGGCGTTCGATGGTCCAGCCGTCGAGGTCCCGGATCGGTCCGCCGCGACCTGCGTCCTCGTTCAACGTTCCTCATCTCTGACGGTGGGCAGGTGATTATCAGCCGAGCCTGGCCAACTCGTCGGCGGACAGTCTCAGCGCGCCGGCAGCGATGTTCTCCACGAGGTGGTCAGGGTCGCCGGTGCCGGGGATGGCCAGCACGTGCGGTCCCTGGTGCAGGGACCAGGCCAGGCGGATCTGGTGCGCCGTCGCCGCATGGGCGGCGGCGACGGCGCGGATGGCTTCGCTGTGGTCGCGGGTCGCGCCGCCCTCGCGCTGCGCGCCGGCGATCGCGAAGAACGGCACGAACGCGACTCCTCGCTGTCCGCAAATCTTGAGGAGCTCGTCATCGGTCCGGTTGATGTCGATCGCGTAGCTGTTCTGGACACCCACGACAGGCGCGATGGCCTGCGCCTCGTCGAGATGGTCCAGATGGACGTTGGACAGCCCGAGGTGGCGGATCAGCCCGGCGTCACGCAGCTGTGCGAGGGCGCCGAAACGCTCCGCGAGCGAATCCCGGCCCGATCGCTTCATGATCCGCAGATTCACCACGTCGAGGTGGTCGCGGCCGAGGCGGCGGAGGTTCTCTTCGACCTGGCGTCGCAACTGGGCAGCGGTGGTTGCCTCGTAGAAGCCGGTCGAGGGGTCATCGCCGGGCCCGACCTTGGTCGCGATGACGAGGTCGTCCGGGTATGGCGCGAGCGCTCGGCGGATCAGATCGGTCGCGTAACGGACCGGGCCGGTTCCGACGTTGAGGGTGCCGCCAGGGGAGAGGTAGAAGGCGGCGGTGTCGATGTGGTTCACGCCGAGTTCGACCGCCCGGCGCAGCACCCTGATCGCGAGCTCCCGGTCGGGGTTCGCGGTGATGCGCATCGAGCCGAAGCCCATCCGGTTGACGGTGCGGTCGCCGAGCGTCCAGGTATCCGCGGCTGACGCCGTGATGTCGTCGGAACGCATCCGGCGAAGTTAGCCGACAGGTGTTGAGCTGCGCAGTCGGTTTCACACCCGATACCGGAACGCGCTCGGCCCCGGTAGGTTCTACTGTGCTGGGTGAGCCTGCGAGGTCCCGTCCGATAATGAGGTACCTCGGACCAGGACAGCCCCTATCCTTCACCCGTGCCGGTCAACCAGTATGCCTACTTTGCGCTGTCGAGCCGCAGCACTTCCGCAGCAGAGATGGCAACCATCCTCGGGCTCGAACCCGACGAGACCACCGTCCGCGGCAGCCGCATCGCCGAGCCCAACGCCGTCCCCGTCCTTCACCGTTGGAAGATTGTCTGCCGCGAGCCGGGGCTCTGCGTTGACGAGCAGATTGCGCGCGTCCTGGCACGACTCGCGCCGCACACTGCGGCGATCGCCGCACTCGCCACTCGCTTGGACAACGAGGAGCCAGGGCCTGCCGCCGTTCTGGAAGTCGTGCGCTACTTCAACGACCGGGAGGCCGAGCAGCACCGCCGTAGCGATGCCACCGCTGATGCCCCGAACCTGTTCGGTTGGCATCTCGACCGCGAGGTCCTCGACTTCCTGCAGGCCACTGGAGCAGTCCTGGACGTCGACGAGTACGACCTGACGTCGGGCGATGCCGAGGCCTGAGCCTCATCCAGAGCACCGGAACAGCCAGCTCAAGGTCAGGTGAGCGCCGACGTGGATGGGGTGAGCGGCAGTCCGAGTGCTGTGAAGACTCGATACCGCAGCAGTTCCCACTGCTCAACGCAGCGGCCAGGACGCATGCCCTCCGGTGGTGCAACGACCCAGCCGACACCCACCACCTCATCCGCGTCGAACTGGCAACGGGTGAGGTCGATGTCGAGGCCGGTCGGCAGGCGGTTCCAGTAGTGGCCGCCGATGCGCACACCGGTGTGGTGAACATCGGCGCGCACGAGGTCACCGCCGAGGATTTCGCACAGGACCAGGGACGTCGGACCGCACTGACCGCGTGCCGGGTTGCGGACGCTCCACGCCGGAAGTTCCTCGGGCATGCACGTGTCGGCGCTCCACGCTTCGAAAAAGGCCTGTTCGATCGCAGCCAACGTCCACGACGACATCACCGCATTATGCCGGGGCAACCGACAACACCTTGTCCGTTGGGGGTGGCGCACGCGAGAAGCCCGGCACGGCCTGTGGGGCGGCCGTGCCGGGCTGTTGGGGGACGGGTCAGGGGGTGGCGGGCAGGGCGACCGCGGCCGGCGGGGACGCCGGTTCCAGGGTGCCGTCGTCCTTTGCTGTCTGGCGTTCGCGGCGCCGTTCGAGCAGCCACCGGCCCCACCAGAACAGGCCCCGGGCGAGGCAGACGATCGTCACCGCGAAGAACAGGGTGTACACCACGTTGAAGACCATCAGTGCGCCGTACACCATGCCGACGCTGGAGCCGAACATGAACTGGTCGCGTGCGTTGGTCGGGGTGGTGCCCGGATCGGTGATCATGTAGTTGGTGAAGAGGATGAAGGCCACCCCCGTCATCGGCACCAGCGCCGCCCAGAGCGCGACGTCCCACACGTAGTGCCGGATCAGGGCCTGGATGACGAACGATCCGACCCAGCCGACGATGAGCGCCACCTTCTTCGTCAGCATCGCGTTGAGGATCGTGCCGGCGGTGAGGATGACCACCGGGATGACGATCCGGATCACGTCCGGCACGTTCTCCGTGAAGTGGTACGGCGGGGCGATGTTCACCCAGGAGAAGGCGAGCAGCGTCACCGTGATGCCGAAGTTCGACGGGTTCATGAAGTGGCGCAGGCGGCCCTTGATTGGCGCCTGCAGGACGGCCTTCTGGCCCACCGAGACGACGACTGCGAACGCGATCGGCCAGAAGAGGTCGTTGGCGTAGAGCAGCATGTTCGCCGCCAGTGCGGTGATGTGCGTGGGCAGCAGGAACGTGTACATGCCCCAGGCGCCGTTGCCCGCGAAGCCGGGTCGCCGTTTGTTGGCCCAGGCGGCGATCAGCTCGACGGTGATCTCCGTGGTGTAGCCGACCGCCAACGCGAAGAGCGGCCAGGTCCACGGCTGCTCGAAGCCGAAGACGGTGTACCCCAGGATGTTGAAGATGCTCATCGAGATGGCGAAGTTGCGCAGCGCCAGGTACCGCGGGTCGCGCTTGTCCACGCGCGGCGGCGCGGGCCGCTCGGCCTTCTCGACGGGTCGTTCCGTGGGCCGTTCGACCGGTGTGTCGACGGTCGTCCGGATCTCTTGCACGTCGGTCATGACGCCTGCACCTTCCGGGCTTGATCGGTCAGCATGAGGTCGTGCCAGCCGGCGGCCAGGTCGAGCGTCTGCCGGTGGGTGGCGCCGCTGGTGTCGCGCCAGCTCAGCTCGGCCGAGACGGGCTTCGTGCCGGCGGTGCCGAGGCCGAAGAAGACGTCGAAGCTGCGCCGGCCGGCGTGGCCGCCGCCGCCGTCGACCTGCGCGACCTGGGTGCGGCCGTCGGAGGTGACGATCCGGACCTGCGCGCCGTAGGCGGGGGTGCCGGGACTTCCGGCGTCGCCGGTGGCCGTGCCCTCAGCCGCGCCGGTGGTGTCGGTGGCCGTGCCCTCAGCCGCGCCGGTGGTGTCGGTGGCCGTGCCGGTCGTGCCGGTGGTGGTGTTCCCGGTGGTGGTGGTCTCAGCCGGCCGGTACAGGCGCAGGCCGAGGAAGTTGTCGTTGCCGGCCTTGCCGTTGCGGTAGTACGCCGGCGCGCCCCACTGCCGGGCGACGGCGAAGTCCTGCCCGCCGTCGGCGTTGGTGTCGGCCACGGCCACGCCGCGGGTGGGCGTGTCGATGCCGAAGCCGAGCTCCGGGCTCAGGTCGACGTAGCGGCCGTTGTCCTCGCGGACCCAGAACGCCATCGGGTTGGAGCCGGAGATGTCGTCGCCGGGCACCGCCTTCGGCCACATGTCCGGCTCCTGCAGCATCAGGTCGTTGCTCATCGCGAGCTCCTGCAGCCAGTTGAACCGGTTGATGTCGCCCTTGACGAAGCCGCACGTCTGCACGATGGACAGCCGGCCGCTGTTGTCGAAGTCGGCCATCTTGGCGTCCCAGCCCCAGCCGACCCAGGCCAGGTTCATCGACGCGGCCTTGTTGTCGAACGGCGCCACGCCGTCCTCCAGCTTCTTGCGGGCGTCGGCGGGGGTGGCCGCGTTGTTGTGCCAGACCATGTTGCTCTCCTCCAGGCCCCAGGACTGGGTGATGTTGGAGACGAACATGTCGAAGCGGCCGGTGCCCTCGAGGTCGGCGAAGTCGATCGCCATGCCCTTGAACGAGTCGTGGCCCACCACGAGCGACTTCGGGGTCAGCGGTCCTCGCTTGCCCTCGGCGAGCTCGAAGCTGATGCGCCCGGGCTTGGAGGTGTTGTGGAAGAAGCGGTCGTTGCCGAAGTCGTTGGCCAGGTACAGCTCGGGCAGCAGGTCACCGTCGAGGTCCGCGGAGGCCGCGGCGAGGGTCCAGCCGCTGGCGTAGCGCGGGTCGAGGGCCACCTGCTCCTCGTAGGTCACTGACGGCGTGGCGCCGCCGGTGGCGGACTTGAAGCGCAGCACGTGCGCGCCGCCGGCGTTCTTGGCGCGGGACATCGAGTGGTTCATCTGCACGTTCGGCAGGCCCTGGGTGTCGAGCACCTGGGTGTCCGGGAAGTAGTTGAACACGCCGATGTCCGGGTGCCCGTCACCGTCGAAGTCGGCGACCGCCACGGCGTTGGTGTTCCACAGTGGACCGGTGTAGATCCCGTCGGCCGTCGCGGCCTGGGGCACCAGCTCGACCGGCTGGAACGCCGCCAGGTTGAGCGTGTCCGCATCCTGGCGGTGCAGGTACAGCACCGGCGTGCGGCCCCAGTAGTTGACCAGCAGGTCCATCCGCCCGTCGCTGTTGAAGTCGCCGGGCGTGCAGCCCATCGGCGCGATGGCCGGGCCCATCGGCAGCGGCGCGGGGTTGAGCACGAAGGGCTGGTAGGTGGCGCCGCTGTCCGGCGCGGGTGTGACGATGGCCTCGTCGCTGCGGGTGTCCACCAGGCACAGGTCGTTGGCGGTGCCGTCGTCATCGATGTCGTTGACCGCGATGGCGGCGCCGACGGAGGAGATCCATGACTGGATGTGTTCGTACTTCGGGTTGACCTTGCGGACGCTCTGCTGCGGTAGCCCTGGCGGCAGCGCGATCGGCAGTTCGGTGAAGCGGAACCGTGACGCCATCGTCGCGCGGTCCTCGGCCGACGCGGACGGCAGTCGCGCGAAGGCGTAGAGCCCACCGACGAGGACGAGGACGAAGAGCGCGGGTAGGAGGCGGCGCAGCACGCCGACGGGTTGTGATGACAACAGTCCCCCTCGGGCAATTTGTGAATGGTGGCGCACGGCGCACGGCGCACCGCGACACGCATTTCTTGGCCTTAGCAATCGTCGTTGCGGGCGGGTCGCCGCGTCATCTCGAATATTGCTCAGTGGCATTTCAGATAGTGAAGATTGACGATGCAGTCTGTTGAGCGTTTGCCCCTCCGAGGGGGGCTCCGTTAGCATCGAGAAGTATCAGTGGAGATCACCCGGCGGTGCCGTCGGTGTGATCGCTTGGCCTGGTCCGCGGTGGGTCCAGGGCGGGCTGCGCTGACAATGTTGCGGTGTCGGGTGATTCTCGGCACAGGTTGCGCTGAATCGTGCGCGTCAAACGGATTAGGGGCATCCGGAGTGAACCAGAACGAGCTCGCGGTCCGGCGGGCGATCCTTACCATGCGGTCGAGTCTCGGTGAACCACTCACGGTGGAGGACATAGCGCGCACCGCGCTGTTCAGCAAATTTCATTTCACTCGAATCTTCGAACAGGTCACCGGGGTCTCCCCGGGCCGGTTCCTGTCGGCGGTGCGGATACAGGAGGCCAAACGCCTGCTGATCACCACGTCGCTGAATGTGGCCGAGGTCAGCCACCGGGTCGGGTACACGAGCGTCGGGACCTTCAGCACCACGTTCAGCCGGAGCGTCGGGGTGTGCCCCTCGAGGTACCGCCGGATGCGCGGCTACGCCGGGGTCGTCGAGCAGCCCGGCGACGACCCGCGCGAGCCCGGTGGCACGGTGACGGGCTGCGTCCTGCGCGGTCCGACCGGACCGTTCCGGCCCACCCGGCGCTCGGAACTGACCTTCCTCGGGCTGTTCAGCGATCGGATCCCGCAGGGCCGGCCGGTGCGGTGCGTCGTGCTCGCCGCGCCCGGGCCCTACCGCATCGACGGGGTGCCGGAGGGCCGGTGGCACGTGCTGACGCACGCCGTGGCCGCCGGGCCGGAGCAGGACGCGGACCACCCGCCAGCGGAAGGGCTCCGCGTCGGCGCCTGCGGTCCGGTCACGGTCCGTCCGGGCGCCTGCGTCACCGGCGCCGATGTGCGGCTCAACCCGGCGCGGTTGACCGACCCGCCGGTCCTGCTGCCGATGCTCGACGCGCGCTGGGCGATCCGCCGGCTGGACATGCAGGCCGCCTCGGCGTGAACCGGCCCGGCGCCTGCGACGCCGGGCCGGGCCACCCAGAGGCCACCAGAAGCCCGGAAGCCACCAGAAGTCCGGACGCCACCTGAACCGCGCCTCATCGCAGGGCGCGCACCGTCATCGGCAGGCCGCCGCGGATCCGCAGCGACAGCATCGGCTCAGGCACGACCTCGTGCGAGGGCAGCTTCGTCAGCTCCAGGTCGCGGGCCAGCACCGCGATCACGAACGCGGCCTCCATCATCCCGAGATGGTTGCCGACGCAGAACCGCGGCCCGGCGCCGAACGGAATGTAGGCGTACCGCGGGCGGCCCGACGAGACGTCCGGGTTGAACCGTTCCGGGTCGAACCGTTCGGGGTCCTCCCAGAAGCGCGGGTGCCGGTGCAGCGTGAACGGGCAGACGAGCAGGTCGGCGCCCGCTGGCACGTGGTAGCCGCCGACGACGTCGTCGGCGAGGGCCTTGCGGGGCAGCAGCCACACCGGCGGGTAGAGCCGCATGACCTCCTCAAGGACCATCGAGGTGTACCGCAGCCGGGTCAGGTCCTCGTACACCGGCAGGCGGTCGCCGAGCACCTCCTGCGCCTCGGCGCGCAACCGCTCCCGCACCTCCGGATGGCGGTCGATGAGGTACAGCGTCCAGCTCAGCGTGCTCGCGGTGGTCTCATGACCGGCGAGCAGCAGCGTGACCAGCTCGTCGCGCAGCCGCTCCCGGCCGACCCGCGGGTCGCTCTCCCGGCCGGCGGACTCGATGAGCCGCGACAGCACGTCCACGCGGTCGGCGGCGGCCGGGTCCGCGGTCCGGTCGGCGACCAGCCGGTCGACGATGCCCTGCAGGTGGCGGCGGGCCCGCCGGAAGCGCAGCTGGCGCGGCAGCGGCACCCACGTCGGCACCGCGCTGAGCGACTCCAGCTCGAACATCGCCTGGTCCTGGACCGCGGCGAAGTCCGCGCCGATGCCGCGGAACGTGCCGAGGTCGGCGTCGAGCAGGGTCCGGCCGAGCACGCCGAGCGTCAGCCCGGTCATCTCCTGCGGGACGTCCACCGGCCCGGCCGCGGCGCGCGCCCGCAGCCGGTCGGCCAGCGCGCCCGCCTCCGCGGCGATGACGCCGGCCTGCTCGGCGATGCGGCGGCTCTGGAACGCCGGCTGGATCACCTTGCGCTGCTTGCGCCACAGCTCGCCCTCGCTGGTGAGCAGGCCGTCGCCGAGCGCCTTCTTGGCGTGCACCAGGCCGATGCCCTTGTGGTAGTTGGCGGCGTTGTCGGCCAGCACGTGCTTGGCAGTGTCGGGATGGTTGAAGAAGTACAGCTCCTTCGGGCCGACCGGCAGCCGGGACGCGTCGCCGTAGCTGTCCACGGCCGACGTCATCATCCCGATCCGGTCGCGGGACATCACCATGAGCATCCGCATCGCGGCGGAGCGCGGCGGGCCGGGCGGTGTGCGCCGGGCGGTGTCCATTGTGGTCGTTGGGGTCATGGGTTCATCCCGTCGATGTCGGGTTCAGTTGGCAGAACCGGCCGCACAGGAACAGCAGGGCGTCCTCCTCGGAGCGGCGCTGCACCTGCACCGGCACCCCAAGGAAGATCGAGTGGTCGCCGCCGTCGTAGGTGCGCCACAGGTCGCATTCGATGTGCGCAAAGGCGTCGGCGATGAGCGGCGCGCCGGTGCACTCGCCGGGCGCCCACTCGACGGCGTCGAACTGTGCGCGCCCGAGCGGGCGGCTGTGGTCGGCGAAGTACCGTGCGACCGGTTCCTGCTGCGACGCCAGCACGTTGACCGCGAACCCGCCGGCCTCGGCGAGCGAGTCATGCATGATGGCGTCGCGTTTGACGCACACCAGGACGAGTGGCGGGTCCATCGACACGGTGGTGAACGAGTTCGCCGTCATCCCGTGCGGGGACTGGCCGCCGACGGTCAGGACCGTGACGCCGGTGGCGAACGTGCCGAAGACCTGACGTAGCGTCGACGTGTCGGCCGGGTCGGGGTGCACTTTCACGTTTGACCTCCTGCTGGACCGCAACGGTGTCACTGGTAGGGCTTGAGCGCGTCGGTGAGGGATTGCGGCACGCGGGTCGGTGCCGTGCGGGTGTTCGGCCCGCGCATGCACGCCACCCGCTGGGAGCCCCGGGCGACGAGCGTCTCGCCGCCGCCCGGGTCCAGCCGCACGTAGTCGAAGCCGAATTCGAGCTGGGTCTGGGCGAGCTCCACCAACCGCATCCGGACTGCGAGCTCGTCGAAGGCGGTGATCTCGGCGAAGAACTCGCAATCCACGCGCAGCGTGAAGAGCTTCAGGTCGTCCCGGAGCTCGGCCAGCACCTCCGGCGCGTGCTCCTTGAGGAACAGCTCCCGGCACCGGCCCTGCCAGCGCAGGTAGTTGACGTAGTACACGTTGCCGACGAGGTTCGTCTCCTCGAAGCCGACGGTGTGGCGCAGCTCGTAATAGTCGCCCACGGTGATCACCGCCGTCCCTGCGCGAGCACTGCGAACACGACCGGGTCGGTCCCATCGCACACGGTCGTGACGAACGTCGCCACCACCGCGTCGCCGGCGTTGAACACGACCCAGCCGGGCCGGCCGGTGTCGCGCAGCATCAGCGGGCCCTGTGCCGTCGTCAGGCCGGCCTTGTGCAGGCACTCCATCGCCGTCCACACCCGCGTCGCGGCGGTGTCGGTGTTGTCGCCGGTGGCCTCCTCGATCGCCGGGAGGACCTCGGCGTGCCCGTTGAGCATGCGGTTCCACGCGTCGGGCGGCTGGTGGGTCACGGTCTCGGCATCACAGCCGATCACGCCGTCGCCGGCCACGAAGTACGTGAGCCCGGCGGCGTGCGACGCCGACACCGTGCGGCCTCCGGGCACCTCGGGGCGCCCGTCCGGCCGGTAGGCCAGCTCGACGCCGGGGCCGAAGACGCGGCTCGCCGCCTGGCGGGTGCGTTCGCGCCGCCGGGCCACGTGCTCACCGCGTTCGCCGTCGCTGCCGTCAGCGGCGTCGGGGGAGGGGCCGTCGGGTTCCACGACGACCGACACCCGGGCGCCGGCCACGTCCTCGAAGGCCCGCTCCAGGTAGGGGCCGAGCAGCGCCGGCACCCACGGCCCGCCCGCGTCGGTCTTGCGCACCGCCCGCAGCCGCAGGCCCTCCCAGCGCTCCACGACCGTGCCCTCGTCGTCGCGCAGCGCGATGTCGTAGACGTAGGTGTCGCCGTCGCGGCTGCGTTCGGTGGCGCAGTAGCGCAGCGGCTCGTCCCCGGCGATCCGGTCGCCGGCCGGGTAGATGCGGTCGACGCCGGCGGGCAGCAGGGTGGCGTCCGGCACGCAGACCTGGTTGCCGTGCATGAGCGCGTCCCGCACGCCCGGGTCGCCGAGCAGCAGCCCGTCGGGCACGAACCCGGCGAACCAGTCGGTCCCCGGCACCGGCGCCACGGCGGCGTCGACGTCGCGGGCCGCGGCACGGTGGTACTGCCGCACCCGCTGGAACCGCTTGCCCTGGAACATCACCCCGCCGTAGAGGTCGGTGGCCGGGTCGAGCGGGACCGGGGCGAGTCCGTCGGCGGCCTGCGCGGGCGGCCCGTCCGGGGCGCCGCCGCGGTGCAGACCCAGGCGGGCGGTGAAGTGGTCGACCGCGAAGGCCGTCTCCGAGCTGCGGATGGCGACCGTGACCGTGTCGTCGTCGGTCACCACCGCGGCGATGCGCATGGTGGTCCGGCCGTGCGGCGGCACGACGATCGGCCGTTCGAAGCGGATGTCCTCGATGACCGGCACCGCGGCGCCGGGCTCGTCCGGGTCGGTGCCGGTGACGGCGGCGGCGACCTGCGCCATCGCCTCCATCCCGAACACCGCGGGGAAGAGCAGGTTGTCGTCGAGGAAGTGATCGGCGAGGTAGACGTCGGTGCCGACGCTCAGTTCGACCTCGGTGACCAGCTCGACGCCGTGGTAGCGCACGAGCGGCCGCCCCAGGAACCGCAGCAGCGGCAGGTCGGGCAGGTCGCGCCGGATCGTGTCGATGCCCTCGGTGCGCCCGCTGATGACCACGACCGGCGGGGTGGCCGGGTCGACCAGCAGCCGGCGAAGGACGGCGACGCCCTGGTCCGGTGTGACCGGCGTGATGCCGTCGCGGGTGAGGCCCTCCACGACCGACAGCCGCTCGCCCATCCCGACCCCGGACCAGACCGACCACTCCAGGCACAGGCTGCGGCAGCCGGGGTGGCGTCGCCCGATCTCGGTGGTCAGGTCGGCCAGCCACTCGTTGGCGGTCGCGTAGTGCGCCTCGCCGCGCAGGCCGGACCGGCCGATGATGCTGCCGAGCGTCACCAGGAGCTTCAGCTGGTCCCCGCCGACCGCGTCGACGACGGTGCGCAGGCCGTCGACCTTGGGCGCGAACGTGGCCCGGAAGGCGTCGGTGTCGAGGTCGGTGATGCCGGCCGGCTCGTTGCGCCCGGCGCCGTGCAGGATCGCGGTGATCCCGCCCAGCGCCCCGGTGAGCTCGTCGACAGCGCGGCGGACCTGCCCGGGGTCGGTGACGTCGGCGCGGGCGTAGTGCACGGTCACGCCGGCGGCGGCGATGCGCTCGAGGTTGGCGGCCAGCTCCCGGTCCTCGGCCGGGTCGGAGCGGCCGAGCAGCGCCAGGCCGGCGCCGCTGTCCACGGCCATCGCCAGCGCGCACTCGGCGGAGATGCCCTTGCCGCCGCCGGTCACCAGCAGCACGTCGCCGGTGTCGAGGTAGGCCTCGGTGCGGTCGGCCTGCACCGGCAGCGCCCGCAACGTGGGCACGCGGCGGCTGCCGTCGGCGTCGAGGTGCACCTCGGCGAAGCGTTCGGTGGCGGACACCTCGGCGACAAGAACGTCGACATCCACGTCGGTGCCGGTGTGGATGACGGTGGTGCGCACCTGCGGCGCCTCCAGCGACAGCGTCTTGGCCAGGCCGGCCGCGCCCCGATCGTGCTGGACGAGCACGAACCGGGTGCCGGGTCCGCCGCGCAGGGCCGCCTTGGCGGCGGACAGGACCGAGGGCAGCACCGCCTCGCTGGACTGCGGCGGGAGGCAGACCAGCACCCCGTCGCCGAGCCGGGCGTGGTCCAGGGCCGCGCCGAGCCGTTCCGCGAACGGGTGGTCGCTCTCGGCGAACACCTGCCACTGTCCTCGCTCCCCGGCCGCGCCCGGTGCGGGCCGGTCGGTCACGTCGAGGTCGATCCGCCAGGCGCGGACCCACGGCGCGGCGCCGGCCACCTCGGCCGCGGCCGCACCGCCGTCGGTCCCGGCGGCCGCCTCCGTGCCGTCGGTCGTGGCCAGTGTGTCCAGCGCCTCGGCCAGCTCGCTGATCGTCGCCATGGCGAAGTTCGTCGGCAGCTGGGTGGCCGGCACGTTGAGCTGCTGGGTGAGCTGGTTGACCACCTGGCCGACGGTGATCGAGCTCAGGTGCAGGTCGTCCAGGAGCCGGCTGTCCGGCTGGACCAGGTCCAGCGGCAGCTCGGCGCGTTCGGCGGCCATGCGGCGCAGCTGCTCGACGACCGGTTCACCGGACTCGGCCCGCTCCTGGCCGGGTGCCGCCGGCGGCGTCGCGCCGGCCGGGCCGGTGTGCTGCGGCAGCGTCACCGACGGCGCCTGCTCGCACGGGCTCTCGAAGAACCGGAACTCGGCGCCGACCTCCAGGGGCCGGACCAGCCGGCCGTGGAACAGCGCGGCGTCGACGCTCGCGGCGCCGATGGCGTAGGCGGCCCCGACGACGCCGAGCAGGCCGGCGGCCGACTCGTCGTCGGTGTCCAGCGCGACGGCGGGCACGTTGGTCGACTGTTCGGCCAGTGTGCTGAGCACCCGGCCCGGGCCGACCTCGACGAACAGGTCGACGTCCTTGGCGGCCAGGGTGACCGCCTGGTTGAACAGCACCGGGTCGGTGATCTGCTGGTGCAGCAGCGCGGCTACGTCGGTGTCCGGGGCGAGCACGTCGCCGGTGATCGTGGACACGATCTGCCGGTCGACCGGCGCGAAGTGCTCCTCGCGCAGGATCGCGCCGAACGCGTCGGCGGCGGGCGCCACGAGCGGGGAGTGGAAGGCGTGCGAGACCGGTAGGGGCGTGGTGCCGAGCCCGGCGGTGCGGGCCTTGTCGCAGGCGGCCGCGACGGCGTCGGCGGTGCCCGCGACGACGGTCTGGGTGGGGCCGTTGTAGCTGGCGACGACGACCGGCACGGCGGCGATGAGCGGCTCGACGACCTCCGGGGAGGCGGCGATGCTCGCCATCGTGCCGGACGAACTGTGCTCGGCCATGGTGCGGCCGCGCACGGCGGCGATCCGCAGCAGTTCGTCCTCGTCCAGGCTGCCGGCCCAGTGCAGGGCGGCGATCTCGCCGAGGCTGTGACCGACCGCGACGGACGCCTCGATGCCGAGCGTGTTCAGCACCCGCAGGCCTGCCATCGAGCCGGTGACGATGCGCGGCTGAGCCACCTCGGTCGCCACGACGTCCCCGCCGGTCGGCAGGGCGGCGCGCAGGTAGACCTCCTCGGCCTCGGCGAACCGGCGGCGCAGCGCACCGCCGCTGGTGCCGCGGCCGGAGCCCTGGCCCGGGAACAGGAAGCCGATCCGGCGCGGGCCGCTGACGTGGCCGAGCAGGCAGCGCCCGTCGGGGGAGAACATGCGCGTCTCACCGGCCTCGACGGCCTCGCAGACCTTGCGGAGCCGTTCCGCGGCGTCGTCGGGGGAGGAGACCACGACCGCGGCCCGCACCGGCCGGTCGCGCAGTTCCCGGTGCAGCGTGAAGGCGAGGTCGGCCAGCTGTGCGTAGGACAGGCCGGACACGAAGTCGATGAGCCGGTGCAGCCGCTCGACCAGTTCACCGTCGGAGTCCGCGTCGACGAGCAGCAGCTCCATGTCCTGGACCGAGGCGGCCAGCGCCCTGGTGCGGCTGTCGAACGGCACGCGGCGGCGCGGTTTGGGGCTCTCCAGCACGACGTGCGCGTTGATGCCGCCGAAACCCATGGCGGTGATCCCGGCCCGCACGGGCCCGCCGGACGGCCACGGCTCGGCCTTGCGCAGCATCCGCAGCGACGACTCGCCGCCGAGCAGTTCGTGCGGTTCGAAGCAGCCGACGCTGGGCGGCAGCACCTCGTGGTGCACCGCCATCGCCGCCTTGATCAGCCCGGCGACCCCTGCGGCCGCCTTGGTGTGGCCGATCATGCCCTTGATCGAGCCGATCGCGGCCGGCGCGGCATCGGGGTCCGCGGCGGACCTGGCCTGCGACAGCGCGGTGAGCTCGGTGGTGTCGCCGACGCGGGTGCCGGTGCCGTGGCCCTCGAACAGGCCCACCGTCTCGATGCCGAAACCGCTGCGGCCGTACGCCCGGCGCAGCGCGAGCTGGTAGCCGCTCACCTCCGGGCGGGTGATGCCGCCCTTGCCGTCGGAGGAGATGCCCCAGCCAGCGACCGAGGCGTAGATGCGGTGCCCGGCGGCCACCGCCTCCGGCTCGCGCATGAGCACGACCATGCCGCATCCCTCGCCGGGCCAGAAGCCGTTGGACGCCCGGTCGTACACGCGCATCTCGCTGGTGGCCAGCGCGCCGGTCTTGGCGAACCCGATGATTTCGAAGGGGTCGATGGACAGGTCCACGCCACCGGCGACGGCGGTGTCGACCTCGCCGTCCAGGAGCGCCTTGCAGGCCGTGGCGACCGACAGCAGCGACGAGGAGCAGGCGCCGTCGACGGTGTAGCCGCCGCCCTTGAGGTCGAAGTAGTTGCAGATGCGCCCGGCGATGGTGTTGGACAGGGCGCCGGCGAGGGAGTCCTCGCCGATCTCGGGGAACGGGCTCTTGTACGTCGCCTCGAAGCCCGCCAGGAACGTGGCGAGCCGATCGTCGTCCCAGCCCTGCTCCCGCAGCGCGCCCGCCAGCGTCCGCCGCACGTACGGCCAGCGCAGCCGCATCTGGTTGGCGCGGGTGAACTCGCCGGTGAGGCTGTTGCCGACCACGACGCTGGTGCGCTGCCGGGACAGCCCCTCGGCCATCGGGAACCCGGCGTCGGCGAGGGCCTTCGCCGCGGTGTCCAGCGCGAGCCAGTGCGTCAGGTCCGTGGAGCGGTACGTGCTCCCGGCGATCTTGTACGCGATCCGGTCGAACTCGTAGCCGTCGATGACCGCGGCGTTGCGCGCGTAGAACCGGTCCGGGGTGGCCGGATCCGCGTCCCAGTAGTCCTCCAGGCGCATCCGCTCGTCGGGCAGCCGCCGGAACGCCCGCCGCCCGGCGAGCGCGTTCTCCCACAGGTCGCGCGGGGACCGTGCGTCCGGGTACTGGCATGCCATACCCACCACTGCGATTCTGGTCATACTGTGTCGCCCTCCCGTTCGAACACGCCCCGGATCCGCTGCCGCCACGCCTCGTAGTCCGGCTGGTCGCCGCGCAGCCCGGTCGTTGCAATCCGCGCCTCGTCGTTGACCTGCGACGCCTCGGCCGGGGACATGCCGCAGAACACCTTCGTGGCGACCTCGTTGTGCGGCACCACGAGGTCGGCGAGCACCCGGGCGCCGGCGGCGAACGCGGCGCCCTGCGCGACATCGGCGCGGTGCGGACCGGCGGCGTCGCGGAACCATTCCAGCTCGGCGCCGTCCGCGCCGCCGGCGTAGGTGGCCGCGAGCCCGGCGCCGCTGTAGAGGTCGGCGTGCCGGTCGGCCGGGAACCGCTGGATCATCTCGTGGACGCGCTCGGCGTCGGTGCCGCCGACGAACCACATCGCCCGGCCGACACCCTGGTCGATGACCCGGGCGGCGTACCCGGCCGGCCCGCCGACGGGCCACGGGAAGTCCACCTCGCGGTAGTGCTGGTGCACGTACCGGTCCGTCTTGAAGTACGCCTGGTGGAAGCCGTAGCCGTCCAGCACGAGCCAGCGCAGCAGCGGGTCCGGTGCGTGCAGGGTGGACCAGCGCAACCGTGGCAGCCGTGCCATCGCCCAGCCGACACCGACGTAGGCCATGTACACATGCCGGGCGGCGCGGCCGGTCAGGAACGTCTCGACGTGCCGGGTCCCGCCGAGGGGCAGGCCGTCGCGCACGCCGAAGCCCATCGCGGCGCCTTCGTAGGCGAACCCGCGGAACGGTGCCGGCACGCCTTCCAGGCCCACCTCCGCGTCGAGGTCATGCGCGGCCTCGGCCGCGTATGCGTATCCGGTGAGGAACGATCGGCCGACGGTTTCCAGCCGGTCGCGTGCCTCGGCGTTCTTCACGTGGAAGCCGCGTACCGCGAGGCTGGTTTCGCTGACGTCCGGGGTGAGCACCCGCCGCCGCAGTGACCGCCACATACTCATGCGAACTCCTCGATGCGTAGGTTGGCTGCACCCAAGTGTTTCCCCGGTGCCGGTGCGCAGTCTTCTTCGGCAGTGCGGGTTTCCCGCCTCCGTCGTCCGGCGCGACGCCGTTCAAGTATTTATCGATGTCGAAGTCTTGCAACGCGCCGCGGGCGAGTGCGCACAATGCAAGAACCGCAAGAGGGAATACCGGCACAGAACCCCCGCGACCGCAAGGCAGAAGATGCCGCCACTGTCGGGACGCCGTGACGATGGGAGGACCCTGTACAGGAGGCGATGCTGTGGAAACCGAAGCGCAGAACCAGGATCCGGCGAGGGTCGCCACCTTGGAGGCATTCGCCGACACGATCGTCCCGGGCGAGAAGCGCTCGCCCGACGACCGGGCGGTCGCGGGCGTCGCGTCCGGTGGCGGCGCCGTCGCCTCGGGCGCCCTGCAGCTGCTCGAGGAGCCGGCCGGCGGGATCTCCGAGGCGCTCGACGCGCTGGTCCTCGGGCTCAACGAGCACGCGACCGACTACGCCGAGGCGAACGGCGTGGCGCTGGACGACGGCGTGCCGGCGTTCGTGTCGCTGCCGTACGAGCATCGGGCCGCGCTGGTGCAGCAGCTCACCACGCCGGGTCACCCGGAGAAGCAGGTCTGGGTGGGGCTCGCCCTGTTCAGCAACATGGCCTTCGACAGCGCCAGCCACCTCGGCACCGCCGAGGCCTTCGCCGCCGGGCACCCAGGACTGCTGACCATCGGCTTCGAGCCGCCGGGGGAGGACGGGCTGAACCGCTTCCCCGAGTACTCCTACGGCCGCCCGCTCGCCGACCTGCACCCCGACACGACCGCCACCGGGAGTCCCGCATGAGCAGTATCGAATCGACTGACGTGGTGGTGATCGGCAGCGGCTTCGGCGGCGCGATCCCCGCCTACCACCTGTCCGCCGGCGGGGCCCGCGTGGTCGTGCTGGAGCGTGGCCCGCATCTGTCCGGCGAGGAGTTCGAGCACGACTTCAAGCTCGGCTCGTCCTACACGCGGGTGTTCGACTTCGTCGTCGGCGACGGGATGAGCGTGCTCGGCGGCAACTGCGTCGGCGGCGGCAGTGTCGTGTACTTCGCCACGATGCCGCGGGCGCCCGGGTTCGTGTTCGAGCGCCACGGCAGCATCGGCCGCCGGATGTGGCCGGCGTCCATCACCCGCGACGCGCTGGACCCGTGGTACGACCGGGTGTCCGAGGCGCTGCCGGTCTCGATGCAGACATGGGACCGGGTGCCCTACGCCGGTGGGCTGTTCGCCGCCGCCTGCGCGCACGCCGGACACACCGCGAACCCCTCGCCGGCGGCCGTCGACGTGGACCGGTGCACCAACTGCAACTGGATGATGGCGGGCTGCCGGTTCGACGCCAAGCGCTCACTGCTGCTGAACTACCTGCCGGCCGCGGTGGCGCACGGCGCTCAGGTCCGGCCGCTGCACGAGGTGCAGCACCTGACGCGCAACGAGGACGGCGGCTACCGGGTGCACTTCCGCGTCGTGGACGACTCGGACTACCGCATCCTGCACGAGGCCGGTGCCATCGACGCCAAGGTGGTCATCGTCGCGGCCGGCGCCGGGGCGACACCGGTGATCCTGCAACGCTCCGCAGACACGCTGGGCGCGATGCCGCACGCGACCGGGCGGTACTTCTCCGGCAACGGCGAACGGCTCAACACCGCGGTGTTCGACGAGGACCGGGTGCGCGAGGTGCTCGGGCTCACGCGCGGCGACGGGCAGGCCTACGCGGCCAACCAGATCGGGCGGGGTCCCACCGTCGCCAGCTGGGACCGCCTGGACGGAGCGCTTCCGGAGTTCGAGCGGTTCTCCCTCGAGCAGCTGTACTTCCCGCCGGGGCTCGGCACGATCCTGGCCCAGACGCCGGACGAGAGCGACCCGCGATGGTTCGGCGTGGGCAAGAAGGAGATGCTGCGGCGCTGGCAGTCCTGGCTGACGATCTTCACGATGTCCGAGGACGACAACGAGGGCGTGTTCGGCCCGCCGCCGGAGACCGGCAACGCCCACCGGTTCTCGCAGCAGATGCTCGGCCACGGGCCACTGCGGTACCGGCCGACGGCCAACACCTGGCGCGGCTGGAACCTCGCCGACGCGGCGGTGAAGGACATCCTGGAGCGCGACGGGCTGGCCAAGGTGGCGCCGTGGACCAACGACCTCGTCGGCGCCTACACCGTGCATCCGCTGGCGTCCTGCCGCATCGGTGACGACCCGGATACGTCGGCCCTGGACGACCGGCACGAGCTGCGCGGGCACCCCGGCATCTTCGTCACCGACGGTTCGGCGGTGCCGGGCGCGCTCACCGTGAATCCCGCGCTCACCATCGCCGCGCTCGCCGAGCGGGCCGTCGCCGGCATCGTCCGGACGGCGCAGGAGCGGGGTGTCGCCGTCACCTACATCGGCGACCTGCCGGAAGGCACAAGCTCGTCGTTGCGGGCGGTGGCCGCGAGGGCGTGAGCCCTTCGATACATCTCGGACATCGTCCGTTCGTCCAGGTGCTACCCAACCGTTCATCTGCCGAACCAGGACATCTTCACGATTGCGAACATCTGCCAGACCCAGTCCACAGAGTTGCTGCGGGTGTGCCGCTGTCGATAGCGTCCAAACGGAGTGATGACATCACTCGATGTATGGAAGCGGGCGCATCGGTAGTGAGCGGAGGCATTGTGGATCCGGCAGAGCAGGCGGTACGGCGGGCAATCGACACCATGCAGGAGAACCTCGGCGAACAGCTGACCATCGACGACATCGCACGTGCCGCCATGTTCAGCAAATTCCACTTCACCCGTATCTTCCAGCGATCCACCGGCGTCTCGCCCGGGCGTTTCCTGTCCGCCCTGCGCCTGCAACGGGCCAAGCAGCTGCTGGTGTCCACGTCGTTGAACGTCGCGGACATCAGCCTGCGGGTCGGGTACAACAGCATCGGCACGTTCAGCTCCCGGTTCAGCCGCAGCGTCGGCATGTCCCCGACGACGTACCGCCGGCAGATCGGCTTCGGCGGCCGCATCCCCACCAACCCGCCCACCCAGCTCGCCGCCGTGTCCAACGCCCGGGTGTACGGCGACATCGACGCGCCGTGCGCCGAGGCCGACGACCAGATCTTCGTCGGGCTGTTCCCGGACCGGATCCCGGAGGGCCTGCCGGCTCGCTGTGTGGTGCTCAACCGTCCGGGGCCGTTCTGCTTCGAGACGGTGCCGGTCGGTGCCTGGTACCTGCTGGCCCAGTCCACGAGCGTCTGCCCGGAGGCCCGCGCGCAGGTGCCGACCGTGTGCGTCGGCACCGAGGGCCCGCTGACCATCCGCCGGGACACCGCGGTCCAGATCGACCTGGCGCTGAAGCCGATCCAGGTCATCGACCCGCCGGTCCTGCTCGCCCTGCTCAACTCGCGCGAGGCGGCGGTGGCCCGGGCCGGAGCGGCCGCGCAGTCCAGCGACCGCGCGGCGGCGCTGGTGCCCGGGGAGCGGCGCGCAGCCTGACGGGAATCGAGGAGCGCGATGCGGATCTCGGAGCTCAGCCGTAGCTCGGCCGTGCCGGTCCCGACCATCAAGTTCTACCTGCGCGAGGGGCTCCTCCCGCCGGGCCGGGCGACCGGGCGCAACCAGGCGCAATACGGGCCGGCGCACCTGCGGCGGCTACGGCTCATCAAGGCGTTCACCACCATCAGCCGGCTGGACCTGTCCACGGTGCGGGAGATTCTGGGCGTCCTGGAGGACGACACGCTGCCGGTGCCGGAGCTGTACGAACAGGTGGCCCGGGTTCTGCTGGGCCGGGAGCCCGAGCCCGATCCCGCCGCCCAGCCGGCCACGGAGTCCACAGTGGACGAGATGGCCGCCCAGCCGGCCACCGGGTCCACAGTGGATGATCTGGTCGGCCGGCTCGGCTGGCAGGTCGGGCCGGACGCGCCGAGCCGGGAACGGCTCGGGCAGGCCCTGGGCGTCCTGCGCCAGCTCGGCGGCGCCTGCGACAGCGACTTCTTCCTGGCCTACGCGGAGGCAGCCGACCGCCTGGCGGTCCAGGACCTCGACCTGCTGCCGCACCACGACGCAGGCGCCGACGCCGAACGGACCGACCGGGCCGCGGCCGTGGTGCGCAGCGTGATGCTCGGCGTGGCCTTCACCGCGATGCGTCACCTGGCCTACACGCACCACGCGGCCCTGCGCTACCGCCACGGCTGACGCGCTCCGGCATCGCGCTTCGCGCGACCCAACGGCATGAGCCGGCACCGGTTACCCGATGCCGGCTCCAGCCGTGCCGCGATACGTCAGGGCTTGGGGATGTCGAACAGGCTGGGAATCTTGGTGGCCAGGGGGATGTCTCCCGACGCCTTCATCTTGCCCATCATGAACATCGCGATCGGGTGGGCGTTGCCACTGATGAGCCTGAGGAAGTCCATCGATCCGACGGTCAGCGTCAGCCGCGGCTTGCCGCGCGGTGCCTCCGACAGCGCGCAGGTGCCGTCGGCGATCACGATCTCGTAGGTGTCGGCACCACCGCCCGGGCGGTCGCCGATGTTCCAGTGGATGACGGCGTCGAGTGCACCGGCGCGGTCCGGCCGGAACAGCGTCGCCATCCGGGTGAAGATGCCGTCGAGGTACAGGGTGCGATGATCGCCCCGCATGATCTGCTGCAGCTCGGAGTTCGGCGTCTCCTTCACCAGTCGCGCGAACTGGCGGGGTTCCATCGTGGCTGGATCAACGTCATAGGCAGACATCGGCTGCTCCTTCCCGGATCGATTCTCCCGGCGGTCCCGCACGGGCGCCCACTTCGACGTTGCGGTGCGCTCGCCGCACAACGGAAGAAGCCCACGCGGACTGCGGCTGTGCAGACTGAAGGCACTGCCGTGTCCTTACTCCACTGAGGAGAGTCCACGCATGACCACCGAAGTTTCGACCGACCAGACCAACCAGTCCAACCAGGCCGACCAGGCCAACCAGGCCGCCGCCGTCGCCGCCGTCCCGCAACGCGTTGTCACCGCGTGGGCGGCGCAGGATGCGGACGCCTTCGCCGACGTCTTCACCGCCGACGGCACGATGATCCTGCCGGGCCAGTTCCTCAAGGGGCGCGACGACATCAACGCCTTCATGAGCAAGGCCTTCGCCGGTCCCTACCTCGGCACCCGGGTCACCGGGGAGCCACTCGACCTGCGCGTCCGCGACAACCTCGCGGTCATCGTCACCTACGGCGGCGTGCTCGCCTCGGGCGACACCCAGGTGAGCGACGCGCAGGCCATCCGTGCGACCTGGGTCGTCGTCAAGGAGGACGACGGGCAATGGCGCCTGGCCGCGTACCAGAACAGCCCGGCCAACTGAGGGCGGTCCGATGGCCACCGAGATCCTGCTTGAGGCGCGCGAGGACGGCGAGCTTCCCGGCCGGTTCGCCCGCTCGGCCGCCGCCACGTCCGGCGTGTCCCTGCGGACCGCCGACGTGCCGGCGTGGTTCGCGCAACGCCGCCGGGCCCACGAGTTCCGGGTCCGGCGGATCCCGTTCGCCCAACTCGACCGCTGGGACTTCGACCAGGAGACCGGAAACCTCCGGCACCGCACCGGCCGCTTCTTCACCATCGAAGGGCTGGCGGTCAGCGCCGCCGACGACCCGACCCCCATCTGGCAGCAGCCGATCATCGTGCAGCCGGAGATCGGGATCCTCGGCATCCTGGCCAAGGAGTTCGACGGCATCCTGCACTTCCTGATGCAGGCGAAGATGGAGCCCGGCAACACCAACCTGCTCCAGCTCTCGCCGACGGTGCAGGCCACGCACAGCAACTACACCGGGGTGCACGACGGCGCCCCGGTCCGGTACCTCGACTACTTCACCCAGCTCCACCGGCACCGGGTGCTGGCCGACGTCCTGCAGTCCGAGCACGGCTCGTGGTTCTTCCAGAAGTCCAACCGCAACATGATCGTCGAGACGGACGACGACGTGCCGCTGGACGACGACTTCCGCTGGCTGACACTGGGCCAGATCGGGGAGCTGTTCCGGCAGGACAACGTCGTCAACATGGACGCCCGCACCGTGCTCGCCTGCGCGCCCACCGTCCACGACGAGGCCGGCGCGCTGGACTCCGACACCGGCCTGCTGTCGTGGCTGACCACCGAGCGGTCCCGGCAGCGCATCCGCGCGGCGCTCGTGCCGCTGGACGGGCTGGACGGGTGGACCCGCAGCGACACCGAGCTGGACCACCACCGTGAACACTATTTCCGGGTGGTGGCGGTGGCGGTCGAGGCCGGCAACCGCGAGGTGACGGCCTGGACGCAGCCGCTGATCGAGCCGGACGGTCCGGGGGTGCACGCGTTCCTGTGCCGCTCGTTCGGTGGGGTGCCGCACCTGCTGGTCAAGGCGCGGGCCGAGGGCGGGCTGCTGGACGCCGTCGAGCTCGGCCCGACGGTGCAGAACCAGCCCGCTTATCACGTGGATCCGCTCACCGGGCAGCGCTCGCCGTTCCTGGACACCGTGCTGCGGGCCGGACCGGAGCGGATCCGCTACGAGGCCCGGCACTGCGAGGAGGGCGGCCGGTTCCTGCGGGCCGAGAGCCGGTACATGGTCGTGAACGCCGACGAGCACGAGGCCCCGACGGAGCCGCCGGCCGGCTACCGCTGGGTCACCCCCGGGCAGCTGGCCTCCCTCGCCCGGTACAGCCGATACGTCAACGTGCAGGCCCGGACCCTGCTTGCGGTGATCAACACCGGTGCCGTGCGGTTCTGACCGCCATCACGGAGGGACACGCGATGTCGACTGAGCATGCGGTGCGGGTGCCGCGCACCAAGGAGGGACGCGCGCTGCTCGACCTGATCGAGCCGCACCTGGCCAGAATCCGGGCCGAGGCGCGGGAGCACGACGAGCGGTCGGCGTTCCCCGTCGAGACGTTCGCCGCGTTCGCCAAGGACGGGTTGATGGGAGCGACGGTGCCGGCCGAACTCGGCGGGCTGGGCGTCACCCGGCTGCACGACGTGGCGGCCGGGCTGGCCGCCGTCGCCGCCGCCGACGCGGCGACCGCGCTGGCGTGGCACGTCCAGCTCAGCCGGGGCCTCACGCTCACCTGGGAGTGGCGCCACGGCGAGCCGCCGGTCCGGCGGCTGGCCGAGTCGCTGCTGCGGGCCATGGCGGGCGGCGAGGCCGCGATCTGCGGCGCCGTGAAGGACCACCCCCGCAGCGTCACCACGCTCAGCCGGGACGCCGCCGGCCGGTGGGCGCTGTCGGGGCGCAAGATGCTGGTCAGCATGGCGCCGGTCGCGACCCACTTCGTCGTGCACGCCCAGACCCGGGTCGACGGCGAACCGGCGCTCACCGTGGTCGTCCTGCCCCGGGACACGCCCGGCCTCGCCGTGCTGGAGGACTGGAACGGCCTGGGCATGCGCGCCTCCGGCACGTGCGACGTCGCGTTCGGCGACTGCCCGGTGGCCGAGGACGCCATCCTGTCCCGCCGGCCGGTCGGCGGCCACAACGACGCGGTCCTGGCCGGTCAGACGGTCAGCTCGGTCACCATGCTGGGCATCTACTGCGGGATCGCGCAGGAGGCCCGGGACATCGCGGTGGGCCGGTTCGCCGCCGGCTCCGGCGAACCCCCGGCCGCGGCAGCCACGCTCCTGGCCGAGATCGAGGCCCGGCTGTACGCGATGCGCGCCACCGCCGGTGCCGCGCTGACCGCCGCCCAGGATGACGGCACCGGCGAGAGCGACCCGGCCGAACGGGGACGGCGGATGATGACCCCGTTCCAGTGCGCCAAGATGACGGTCAACCAGCTGTCCCTCGGCATCGTCAACGACAGCGTCACGATCGTCGGCGGCGCGGCCTACACCGCCACGCATCCGCTCGCCCGCCTCGTCCGGGACGTGCGCGCGGGCTGGTTCATGCAGCCGTACTCGTACCCCGACGGCGTCAGCTACCTCACCGCCCAGGCGTTGCAACGCCGGCGCGACAACGACTACGTCAGCGCCCGGGCCGTCACCGACCAGACCTAGGAGTGCCCATGCCCCCCATCTGCCAGATCTGCGACGGTGCGGTCGAGGAGTTCCTGGACCTCGGCCGCCAGCCGCTGTCCGACGCGTTCCTGACCGAGCAGGACCTCGCCGTCGAGTTCTTCTACCGGCTCGCGGTCGGCGTCTGCCGGTCGTGCACGATGGTGCAGCTGGTCGAGCAGGTGCCGCGCGATCTGATGTTCCACGAGGACTACCCGTACTACTCGTCCGGCTCGTCGGTGATGCGGGAGCACTTCGAGACGACCGCGCGCGCCCTGCTGGCCCGCTGCGCCGACGAGCCCGATCCGTTCGTGGTCGAGATCGGCAGCAACGACGGCGTGCTGCTGCGGACGGTCAAGGCCGCGGGCGTGCGCCATCTGGGGTTCGAGCCGTCGGGCAAGGTGGCCGCGGCCGCGATGGAGCACGGGGTCCGCGTGCTCACCGACTTCTTCGACGCGGAGAGCGCGGCGGCGGCACAGCACAACGACGGTCCCGCCGACGTCATCTTCGCCGCCAACACCATCTGCCACATCCCGTACATGCGCTCGATCCTCGAGGGCGTGGACCGGCTCCTCGCCGACGACGGGATCTTCGTCTTCGAGGACCCCTACTTCGGCGACATCGTGGCCAAGACGTCGTTCGACCAGATCTACGACGAGCATTTCTTCTTCTTCACCGCCCGGTCCGTGCAGGCGATGGTGGCCGGCTTCGGCCTGGAACTCGTCGACGTCGAGCGGCTGCCGGTGCACGGCGGCGAGGTCCGCTACACGATCGCCCGGGCCGGCGCCCGGCCACCGTCGGACGCGGTCAGCGCCCTGATCGAGGCGGAACGGGCCCAGGGACTGTCGGACCTGCCGACGCTGCGGCGGTTCGCGGCCGACACCGCCCGGGTCCTGGCCGATCTGCAGGCGCTGCTGCGGCGGCTGCGGGAGGAGGGCCAGCAGGTCGTCGGCTACGGCGCCACGGCCAAGAGCGCGACGGTGACCAACTTCTGCGGCATCGACCGCGACCTGGTCTCGTTCGTGTGCGACACGACGCCGGCGAAACAGGGACGCCTGACGCCCGGCACTCACATCCCGGTCCGGCCGGCGGAGGCGTTCGCCGACCCGTACCCGCCGTACGCGCTGCTGTTCGCCTGGAACCACGCGGACGAGATCATGGCCAAGGAGCAGGGGTTCCGGGAGTCGGGCGGCCGCTGGATCCAGTACGTGCCCGATGTCCACGTCAGCTGATGGGATCGCTCATGTCGGAGCAGGTGCGGGAACTCGGGGTCGGCGGTGCGTTCGCGTTCACCACCGCCGCCTTCCCGGACGATCGCGGCGTCTTCCTGTCGCCGTACCAGCAGGCGGTGTTCGTCGGGGCGCTCGGCCGGCCGCTCTTCCCGGTGGCCCAGTGCAGCTACAGCGTGTCCCGTCGCGGCGTGGTCCGGGGCGTGCACTTCACGGCCACCCCGCCGGGCACGGCCAAATACGTCTACTGCGCGCGCGGCAAGGTGCTCGACATCGTCGTGGACCTGCGCGTGGGCAGTCCCACGTTCGGCGCCCACGACGCGGTGACGCTGGGCGACGTGGACACCGGCGCGCTGTACCTGCCGGTCGGTGTCGGGCACACGTTCGTCGCGCTCGAGGACGACTCGGTGATGACCTACCTGCTGTCGACCGAGTACCGGCGGGAGAACGAGCTCGCCGTGTCCGCCCTGGATCCGGCGCTGGGACTGCCGGTGCCGCCGGACATCACGCCGGTGCTGTCCGAGCGGGACCGCGAGGCACCCACGCTGGCCGAGGCCCTGGCCGCCGGGATCCTGCCGGACTACGAGCTCAGCCGAGCACGGTGACGGTGCGCCGCAGCGCTTCGGGCAGCGGCACGAGCGGCCGCCACCCGGTGGCCGAGCGGAACGCGGACGCGTCGACCACCATGCTGTGCCCGTCCGTCGCCGCCGTGCCCGGCGGCGGCGGCACGGACACGACCGGCACCGCGGGCCGGCCGGTGTGCCCGGCGACGACCCCCGCGATGGCGCCGAAGAGCTCCCGCAGGCTCACGCCGACCCCGGTGCCGAGCAGGTAGCGCCGGCCGGCCAGCACGTCGGCGTGGTCGAGGGCGGCCACGAACGCGTCGGCGGTGTCGTCCACGTAGAGCAGGTCGCGCTGGACGGCGCCGTCGGCCCACACCGTGAGCGGCTCACCGGCAAGCGCCCGGCGCATCATCGCCGCCACGACGCCGCGATCCTGCGCGGACCCGCCGAAGATCGTCGGCAGGCGCAGGGTGACGCCGCGGACGAGACCGTCGGCGGTGGCCGCGCGGAGCAGTTCCTCGGCGGCGAGCTTCTGCCGGTCGTAGGCGGTCGCTGGCCGGTCGGGCTCGGTGCCGTCGATCGGCACCCGCGGGGGCGGGCCGACCTGCGAGGTGGAGCCGGCGAACACCACCACCGGCCGCGATCCGTCGCGCCGCGCCCGGACGACGTCGCCCAGGATGCCCACGTTGGTGCGCCCGCTGTCCGGATCGTCGTCCGCGCCGCGCCAGCCCGACTCGTGCAGGACCAGGTGGACGACGGCGTCCGCGCCGGCGACTGCCGCCTCGACGACTCCCGGCTCGGTGAGGTCGGCCGCAACGGTCTCGACCTCGGCGAGCGCGCCGGGCGGGACCGCCGCCGGTCGTCGGGCGACCGCGCGCAGCCGGATCGGACGGCGGGCCAGCGCCGCCGTCACCGCCGAGCCGACAAATCCGGACGCGCCCAGCACAGTGACGTTCATCGGCCCCACTGTGCCGGTCCGGGCCGGCGCCGGCATCTCCCGGATTGCGCACCCGGTGCCGGCAACACCGCAATACCGGAGATCGCCGGTGGGCCGGCGCCGAAGAGACTGAAACCAGAGGAGCCGAGGAACGGAGCTGGCATGAAAGGGATCGTGCTGGCCGGCGGCACCGGCAGCCGACTGCTGCCGTTGACCCGGGCCATGTCCAAGCAACTGCTGTCGGTCTACAACAAGCCGCTCGTCTACTACCCGCTGTCCGTGCTGATGCTGGCCGGGATCCGCGAGATCCTCGTCATCTCGACGCCGTCCACGGTGCCGCTGCTGCGCGCGCTGCTCGGCGACGGGAACCAGCTCGGCATCGAGCTCTCCTACGCCGCGCAGGACGAGCCGCGCGGCATCGCCGACGCCTTCCGCATCGGCGCCGGGCACGTGGGCGACGACGACGTCGCGCTGATCCTGGGCGACAACCTGTTCCACGGCGCCGGATTCGCCCGGCGGCTGCAGGAGTGCGCGGCGGCGCCGGACGGGTGCACGCTGTTCGGCTACCCGGTGTCCGACCCCGAGCGCTACGGCATCGGCGAGGTCGACGGCGACGGCATGCTCGTGTCCATCGAGGAGAAGCCGCTGCGGCCACGGGCCAACAACGCCATCACCGGGCTCTACTTCTACGACAACGAGGTCGTCGACATCAGCCGCCGGATCACCCCGTCGGCCCGCGGCGAACTGGAGATCACCGACGTCAACCGCGAATACCTCAAGCAGGGCCGGGCCCGGCTGATCCGGCTGAGCCGCGGCAACACGTGGTTCGACTGCGGCACCCACGACTCGCTGCTCGCGGCCGGCCAGTACGTCCAGGTCATCGAGCAGCGGCAGGGCGTGCGGGTGGCGTGCCTGGAGGAGATCGCGCTGCGGATGGGCTTCATCGACGCCGACGCGTGCTACCGGCTGGGCGAGCAGATGCGCCAGTCGGACTACGGCCGGTACCTGACCGACATCGCGTACGCCCTGGACTGACCAAGGAGGCGAACATGCACACGGAGCGGTACGGCGGCAGCCCGCTGTGGCAGACGTACCACCGGACCCGCGTCACCAAGGAGGCGAGCGTCGCCCTCACCGGCTTCAAGTCCAGCGGCGTCAACTTCAAGCTCGCGCTCTGGAACCCGCAGACCAACGGGGTCCGCTACCTCAAGGCACTCATCCACAACGTCGCCGAGCAGCTCGACGACGAAGGCTGGAAGCGGCTGCGGCGCATCCGCGGCCGCGAGACGGGCGCCCCGATCGCGGTCCGCACGCACGGCGAACTCGTCGACATGGACTACCTGCAGGCGGTGCTGGAGCTGGACTTCCTGGGCCGCCACGCCACGCTGGACGGGGCCTCGGTGCTGGAGATCGGCGCCGGGTACGGGCGGACCTGCCACGCCGTGCTGGCCAATCACGACGTCGCCGCCTACGTCGTCGTCGACCTGGAGAACTCCCTCGACCTGGCCCGCGCGTACCTGCATGCGGTGCTCGACGACGGCCAGTTCGCGAAGGTGACGTTCGTCCGGGCCGAGGACGTCGAGCACGCACTGGCCGGACACCGCTTCGACCTGTGCCTCAACATCGACTCGTTCGCCGAGATGGACCCCGACGTGGTCGGCA
Organism: Dactylosporangium cerinum; assembly: GCF_042653625.1. Taxonomy (NCBI): domain Bacteria; kingdom Bacillati; phylum Actinomycetota; class Actinomycetes; order Micromonosporales; family Micromonosporaceae; genus Dactylosporangium; species Dactylosporangium cerinum. Next base: position 423,113 of record NZ_JBHSIU010000011.1, read on the forward strand.
ATTACCTGGCCTTCATCGCCGGGCGGTGCGGCGGTTTCTACGTCAAGAACCCGGTCGGCAAGTACCTCGACCCGAGCCTCGACGGACACGCCGAAGGTCAGGACCTGGTGGCCATGGCGCTGCGGACCGGCCCGGTGCGCGACGTGATCGACATCCACGACAGCGAGGCGGTCCGCACCCAGTCGGCCCGCTTCCTCGAGGCCTACCGCCCGGCGGCGGGCTGGCGCACGGTCGCCGACGAGTGGGCGCCGCCGTGGAGCTACTACTGGCAGGCCCTCTACCGCACGGCAGAAGGTGCCCCGGTCGATCCGCAGATGTGAATCTGAGGAGGTGCCCCGATCGTTGGGAGAAGCATCGATGACCACTCGTGTATGGAGTTACCTGCCGGAGTTCGAGGCCGAGCGGGACGACATTCTGGACGCGGTCGAGACCGTGTTCCGGTCCGGTCAGCTCGTGCTCGGCGCGAGCGTGCGGCAGTTCGAGGAGGAGTTCGCCCGATATCACGGCGGCGGGCTCTGCACCGGCGTCGACAACGGCACCAACGCGGTCAAGCTCGGCCTGCAGGCCCTCGGCGTCGGCCCCGGCGACGAGGTGATCACCGTGTCCAACACCGCGGCGCCGACCGTGGTGGCGATCGACGGGACCGGTGCGACCCCGGTCTTCGTGGACGTCCGCGAGGACGACTACCTCATGGACACCGATCAGGTCGCGGCGGTGGTCACCGACCGGACCAAGGCGATCGTGCCCGTGCACCTGTACGGCCAGTGCGTCGACATGGCGCCGCTGCGGCGGCTGGCCGACGAGCGGGACCTGAAGATCCTGGAGGACTGTGCCCAGGCGCACGGCGCGCGCCACCACGGCCGCCCGGCCGGCACGATGGGCGACGCCGCCGCGTTCTCCTTCTACCCGACCAAGGTGCTCGGCGCCTACGGCGACGGCGGCGCGGTCCTCACCCACGACGCGGAGACCGATCGCCACCTGCGTCAGCTGCGGTACTACGGGATGGGGGAGGTCTACTACGTGGTCCGCACGCCGGGGCACAACAGCCGCCTCGACGAGGTCCAGGCGGAGATCCTGCGGCGCAAGCTGGAACGCCTCGACGACTACATCGCGGCCCGCAACGCCGTCGCCGAGCGGTACGCGAAGGGCCTGTCCGACCTCGCCACCTCCGGCGGGCTCGTCCTGCCGGCCACCACCGCGGGCAACGACCACGTCTACTACCTCTACGTCGTGCGTCACCCGCGCCGCGACGACATCATCGACCGGCTCAAGACGCGCGACATCGAGCTGAACATCAGCTACCCCTGGCCGGTGCACACGATGAGTGGCTTCCAGCACCTCGGGTACGGCCCCGGCTCCCTGCCGGTGACCGAGCGCCTCGCCGCGGAGATCTTCTCACTGCCGATGTACCCGGCGCTGTCCACCGACGAGCAGGACCGCACGATCGCCGCCCTGCACGAGGTCATCGCGAGCCTCTAGAACACCGCGCCTGGAATCCGTCACCCGAGGCGGACTCCGGGCGCGGACATGCGTCCACAAACCAACCGATGGAGGACCGATGGGGACCACCACCACCACCATCCCGGCCCGTGCGGAGCTGCTGCAGCGGGCGCGGGACCTGGCCCCGGTGTTGCGCCGCAACGCCGAGTGGCAGGAGGAGAACCGCCGACTGCACGACGAGACCATCGAGGCGCTGACTGCCGCCGGCATCCTGCGGATGCGCCGCCCGCACCGCTACGGCGGCTTCGAGTCCGACCTGCGCACCGTCGTCGACGTGCTGTCCGAACTCGGCCGGGCCGACGGCTCGACCGCGTGGACGGCCGGCGTCTGGATGATCAGCAGCTGGATGGCGGGGCTGTTCCCCGACGAGGTGCAGGACGAGATCTTCGAGGGGTCGGACGTGCGCATCAGCGGCATCCTCAGCCCCGGTGCGATGGCCGTGCCGACCGACGGCGGGGTGATCCTCAACGGCAAGTGGTCCTTCAACACGGGCGCGCTGCAGAGCACCTGGAACACCAACGCCGCGGTGCTGGACGGCCCGGACGGCCCCCAGCCGGTCATGGTCGCCCTGCCGCTGGCCGACCTGAAGATCGTCGACGACTGGCACACCGCCGGCCTGCGCGGCTCGGGCAGCGTGACCACGATCGCGGAGAACCTGTTCGTCCCGCAGGCCCGCGTCCTGCCGATGGTCCCGATCCTGCAGGAGGGGCGGCACGCCTCGTTGGCCAACGCCGACGCGCCGATCTACCGCGTGCCGTTCATGTCGGCCGCGTGCGTGACGGTGAGCGCCCCCGCGCTGGGACTGGCCCAGGGCGCCAAGGAGGCGTTCCTGGAACGGCTCCCCGGCCGGAAGATCACCTACACCGACTACGCCAACCAGAGCGAGGCGCCGATCACCCACCTGCAGGTGGCCGACGCGACCGTGAAGATCGACGAGGCCGGCTTCCACGCCTACCGGGCGGCGGACCTGGTCGACGCGCACGGCGAGGCCGGCGAGCCGATGACGCTCGAGGAGCGGGCCCGCGTCCGGCTCGACCTGGGTGCGGTCTGCCAGCGGGCCAAGGAGGCGGTCGACCTATTGAACACGGCCAGCGGCGGCTCGTCCATCTACACCAACGTGCCGATCCAGCGCATCGAACGCGACGTCCAGACGGTCAACCTGCACGCCATCATGCACCCCAACACCAACCTGGAGCTCTACGGCCGGCTCGTGTGCGGCCTCGGACCCAACACCCTCTACCTCTGAGAGGCTGCCGTATGCGTCCCTTCCGCATCGATGTCCCGCAAGCCGAGCTCGACGAACTGCACCGGCGGCTCGACGCGGTCCGCTGGCCGACGGAGATCGCCGGCGTCGGCTGGGACCGCGGCGTCCCGCTGAGCTATCTGCGCGACCTGACCGGATACTGGCGGACCGGCTACGACTGGCGGGCCGCCGAGGCCGAACTGAACCGGCACCCCCAGTACACCACCGAGATCGACGGCATGAACGTGCACTTCCTGCACGTGCGCTCGCCGGAGCCGGACGCGACGCCCATCATCCTGACCCACGGGTGGCCGGGCTCGTTCGTGGAGTTCCTGGACCTCATCGGGCCGTTGAGCGACCCGGCGGCCCACGGCGGCGACCCGGCCGACGCGTTCCACGTCGTCGTCCCGAGCATCCCCGGGTTCGGCTTCTCCGAGCCGCCGACCACACCCGGCTACGACGTGCGCCGGGTGGCCCGCACCTGGGCCGAACTGATGCGGCAGCTGGGCTACGACCGCTACATCGCCCAGGGCGGGGACTGGGGGATGCCCATCTCGCTGCAGGTCGGCCTGGCCGACCCGGAGCGCGTCGCCGGCGTGCACGTCAACATGCTGGCCACGTTCCCGCCCGAGGATCCGGCCCTGTTCGAGGGCCTGGACGAGGCCGATCAGGGCCGGCTCGCCCACGCGATGCAGTTCGAGGAGGACGGCACCGGGTGGCGCAAGCTGCAGTCGACGAGGCCGCAGACCGTCGCCTACGCGTTGACCGATTCCCCCGTCGGGCAGCTCGCCTGGATCGTGGAGAAGTTCCAGGAGTGGACGGCGTCGTCGAAGACGCCGGAGGACACCGCCGACCGGGACCGCCTGCTGACCAACGTGATGATCTACTGGCTGACCGCCACGGCCGGGTCGTCGGCGCAGATCTACTACGAGAACAACCACCGTGACGCCGACTTCGTCCGCACCTGGGGCGGCCCGTGGCCGCTGCGCATGCCGGTCGGCGTCGCGGTCTTCCCCGGCGACGTGGTGCGCCCGATCCGCCGCTTCGCCGAAGGGATCCTGCCGACGCTGCACCGCTGGACGGAGTTCGAGCGGGGCGGCCACTTCGCCGCGCTCGAACACCCCGGGGAGCTGGCGGAGGACCTGCGGGCGTTCGCCCGCTCACTCGACAACTGACGCCGCGAATACACGATCGCCGGGCCCAAGTTTCGGGCCCGGCGATCGTGCGTCCGCAGGTCAGTTGCTTGCGGACCGGACGGGCACCGGCGGCGCGGCGGGGGACGAACTGCCGGCGGTGCCGCTGAAGAACGAGCGCAGCACGCGCACAAGGTTGCGGGGGTGCAGCAGCGCCTGGGGCGGGTCGATGAGGCCGGCCGCCCGGATGAAGGCGTTGGTGAGCACCGCGTCGTGCACCGCGGCGAGCTGGAGGCGGGCCACGTAGGCGTTGATGACCTTCGTCTTGAGGGTCCGTCGCCCCTCGACGCCCGGGTAGGCGAGGTCGGCGCCGGCCGACAACGCCCACGGTTGGCCGATGTCCCGGGCGATGTCGCGCAGGAACGCCAGCGGCTGCGGCAGGCCGCGTTCCAGGTGCCTGCCGAGGGTGAGCGACTCGATCGCCGCCACGGTCATGCCCTGCGCGTACAACGGGTTGAAGCTGCACACGGCGTCACCCATGACCAGCAGGCCGGCCGGGAAACGCGACATCCGCTCGTAGTGCCGCCAGACACTGGCCGGGAAGCGGAACATCACCGGCTCGTCGACCGGCTCCGCGTCCCGGACGGCCTCGTAGATCTGCGGCACCGGCAGCGAGCGGGCGAACTCCAGGAACCCCTCGGGGTCCGTCGGCGGGTGGTCACCGAGCATCCCGGTCAGCGAGAGCTCGACCTTGCCCTCGCCCGGGACCCGGTAGAAGAACGCGCCCCGGGGATGCTGCGGCGTCGGCGCCGGGATGATGGCCAGGTCGTCGCCGAAGGGATCGTGGTCGAGCCGGAAGTGCCGGGTGGTGTACGCCAGGTCGATCCTGACCCGTTCCTCCGGCGGCCGGCCGTACCCGAGTTCCTCGAGCCACGCCGGCGTGCGTGAGCCCCGCCCGGTCGTGTCGATCACCAGGTCGGCCCGCAGCGTGCGCGGCTCCTGGGCGTCGTCGCGGGGTTGCACGCGCACCCCGGTCACGCGGGCACTGTCCGCGGTCGTGGCCAGGCCGAGGATGTCGTGCCGCTGGAGGAAGGTCAGGTTGGGGATCTGCTGGACCCGCAGCCGGAGCTGTTTCTCGAGCACGGGACGCGTCGCCGGGACGGACAGCAGCCCCGACGTCGACGGCTGCAGCCGGGCGCCGTTGATGTACCAGCGGATGTCGCCGTTGAAGTCGCCCGGTTTCACACCCGCGGCGACCATCTGGTCGGTGAGCCCCGGGAACTGCGCCTCCAGGATCTGGTGGCCCCGCGCCACGAGCCCGTGCGCGTGCCGGCCGTGCGGGACGCCGCGGCGTGCCGCACTCGCACCGATCAGGTCGTCGCGGTCCACCAGCACGACGCTGGTGAACGCCGGTGCGAGCACCTTGGCCGCCAGGAGCCCGGCGATGCCGCCGCCGAGCACGACGGCCTGCTCACCCACGTGTGTGTTCATTACCGGTCTGCCCTCCTAGGGTGCGGGCGAAGTCGACGACCGACCGCACGTACAGTTCCGGGACCTCGAGCGCGGGGAAATGGCCGCCGCGGTCGTGTTCGTCCCAGCGGGTGATGCTCGGATACGCCCGCTCGGCCAGCCTCCGCACGGGCAGGAAGCAGTCGGCGGGGAACACCGCGACCCCGATCGGGACGGTGACCGGCGGCGGTGGTCCGTCGGCCGCCCGTTGCAACCGCTCGACCTCGTAGTACATCTGCACCGAGGAGCCGATGGCACCGGGCAGCCAGTACAGCATCACGGTGGTCAGCAGCCGATCCCTGTCGATCGTCCCGGCGCCCGGCCCGGACCACTCCTCGTACTTCTCGGCGATCCAGGCCAGCAGCCCGACCGGTGAGTCGTTCAGGCCGTACGCCGGGGTCCGCGGCCGCGTCGACAGCAGCTTGAGATAGCCCATGCCGTCGGCGTCGAACCGCCCGAGGCCGGCCAGCCGCTGCCGATCCTCGTCGTCGAGCCCGGCCAGCTCGTCCAGATCCCCGGACGGGAACACGGCCAGGAAGTTGACGTGCGCGCCGAGCACCCGTTCCGGTGCGAGGCGGGCGATGTCCAGGGAGACGAACGAACCCCAGTCGCCGCCCTGGACCACGAACCGGTCGTAGCCGAGTCGGTCCATCAGCTCGAGCCAGGCCCGCGCGACCCGTGGGATGTCCCAGCCCGGTTCGGTCAGGGGCGTGGAGAACCCGTACCCCGGGATCGACGCGATCACGACGTGGAAGCCTTCGGCGTTGAGCGGCCCGACCACGTCGACGAACTCGGCGAGGGAGCCGGGCCAGCCCGACGTGATGAGGATCGGCACGGCGTCGGGCGCCGACGAGGGGGAGTGTGCGAAGTGGACGGTCGCGCCGTCGATCCCGGTCAGGTACTGGGGGATCCGGTTGAGCTCGTCCTGGGCGGCGGGCCAGTCGTATCCGCGCTGCCAGTGCTCGGCGAGCTCGCGCAGGTAGGACTCGGGCACGCCGCGGTCCCAGTCGTCCCCACCGGCCTGCCGCACCCATCGGGTGCCGGCGATGCGCCGGTGCAGGTCGGCCAGTTCCGCCGGGTCGACGTCGATCTTGAACGGTTCCATCAGGCGCCTCCATCGATCGACAGGGCGTGGTGGAACAGGTTCCGCGGGTCGTACCGCCGCTTCACCCGTTGCAGGCGCGCGTAGTTGTCCCGGTAGTAGAGCGTCGACCACGGCACGCCCGAGGTGTTCCAGGCCGGGTCGGCCAGGTCGACGTCCGGGTAGTTGATGTACGTCCCGGCGGTCTGCCCGTTCGGCACCGGGACGCCGCCGGTGGCGGCGAAGACGTCGCGATACATGGTGCGGATCCATTTCAGGTGGGGGTCGTCGGCGCCGGTGTAGTTGCCGGTGGTGAAGTAGGCGCGCAGCAGCACGTCCCGGCCGGCCGTCGCGGTCGACCCGGGCGCCGGGCGGCCGATCTCGCCGCCGCAGCCGGTGAGGCTCAGCAGCGCCGCCGGGTTGGTGTAGTCCGTCGAGCCGAGGTGCTTCCACAGCGCGGCGATCTGCGCGTCGGTGAAGCCCTGGGCCAGATCCGCGTTCTTCACCTTCTGCCGGCCGGCAGGCTCGACGACCCAGTTGGCGGGGTCGAGCCAGGGCAGCTGTTCGGTCGTCTCGAGCACCGGCGTGAGGCCCACCCCGGCCGAGACCGCCGACAGGTGCGCGTCGAGCAGTTGCGCGGCGCCCGGCATGTCGTCGTCGATGCCGCAGACGATGCCGAGTGTCCCCGCCGAGCGGTGGCCGACGAACAGCGCGCCCCAGACCGTGGCGGCGGGGCCGCCGGGGGCGCGGTTCGCCGCGAACCAGTCGGCGTGGTTGTGCAGCAGCTTCGTGAACGCGGCCGGCGTCATGGTGTCCCAGGACCACATCCGGATCCGCCGCCGCATCGCCCGTGGCGCCTTCGGCAGCAGCGCGCGCGGGTCCTTGGCGGCCGGTCCGGCGGACCGCAGCCAGTACCGGGTCACCACGCCGAAGTTGCCGCCTCCGCCACCGGTGTGCGCCCACCACAGGTCCCGGTTCGGGTCGTCGGGTTCCCGGGTGGCCACCACGGTCCGCGGCCGCCCGCTCGCGTCGACGACAGTGACCTCGACGGCGTACAGGTGATCGCAGGCCAGGCCGTAGCGGCGGGACAGGAAGCCCCAGCCGCCGCCGGCCAGGTGCCCGCCGACGCCGACGTCCGGGCAGGACCCGCCGGGCAGGGTGACGCCCCACCCCTTGAACAGGGTCGCGTACACCTCGCCCAGGGTCGCGCCGGCCTCGACCGCGAAAGCACCCATCGACGGGTCGTAGGAGATGGCGTTCATCTCCGACAGGTCGAGCAGCAGGTCGATGCCGGGCGCCGCGGTGAAGTTCTCCAGGCAGTGCCCGCCGCCGCGGACGGCGAAGGTGCGGCCCGCCGCGCCGGTGAGGACCGTGGCCACCTGGGCCGGATCGTCGATGACGACGACCTTGCCTGGGCTGCCGACGAACCGGGTGTTGAATGCCGTGCGGAAGCTGTCGTACCGCGGGTCACCAGGTGAGATGGTGGCCGGGCCGAAGGGCGGGTCGGACGATGCCGGCACGGCGGCGCCCGCCACGCTGGTCCCCGTCGCCAGGCCGGACGAACCGAGAGCGACGCCGCTGAGCGCCGCTCCGGCCAGAAGTTTACGCCGGTCCATATCGGAGGCTCTCCCTCACTGATGATCGGAGTCACTCGACGCAATCATTGCCGCGAATGCGATCGGGCTCCACTTCAAACGTGCCCAGTTGTGGCGGGCAACGCCGCACGTTCAAGGTACCGGCGCAGCGGGTCCCGTCGATACGCTCGGGCAATTACGCCTGTGCATGGAGGTAGCTGATGGAACCGAGATGTCCTGTCGTCATCGACCCCAACGGGCACGACATCCACGCCGAGGGAAGCCGGATCCACGCCAACGGGCCGATCAGCCGGATCGAGCTGCCGGGCGGGGTCCTCGCCTGGTCGGTCACCGGTCACGACGCGGCGTCGGCCGTGCTCACCGATCGGCGCTTCTCCAAGGACCCGCGCAAGCACTGGGACGACTTCCTGGCCGGGAAGGTCGGCGAGGACTTCCCGCTGATCGGCTGGGTGCTGATGGAGAACCTGACCACCGCCTACGGCAACGACCACAGCCGGCTGCGCAAGCCGTGCGCCAACGCGTTCACCCCGCGCCGGGTCGAGGCCATGCGGCCCCGGGTCGAGCAGCACACCGCCGCACTGCTGGACGAGCTGGCCGCGACCGCCCCCGGTGAGGTCGTCGACATCAAGTCCCGCTTCGCGCACACGCTGCCGTCGCGGGTCATCTGCGAGCTGTTCGGCGTGCCCGAGCAGGACCGGCTGGAGATGCTGCGCGGCGGCGAGGTCAACTCCGACACCACGATCAGCCCCGAGGAGTCGGCGGCCAACTTCGCCCGCTGGCACCAGCAGATGCTCGACTTCGTCGAGGCCAAGCGCCGCGATCCCGGCACCGACCTGACCTCGGACCTGATCGCCACCATGGACCAGCCGGACGGCCTGAGCCCGGACGAGATCGTCGGGACGTTGCACATCATGCTGGCCACCGGCACCGAACCGGTGAAGAACCTCATCGGCAACGCGGTCGCCGCGCTGCTGACCAAGCCCGATCAGCGCAAGCTGGTCGAGGACGGTTCGGCGTCCTGGGACGACCTCATCGACGAGACCCTCCGCGCCGAGGCGCCCGTGGCGCACCTGCCGTTCCGCTTCGCGGTGGAGGACGTCACGGTGGGCGGGGTCACCATCGCCAAGGGGGAGCCGGTGCTCATCAACTTCGCGGCGGTGGGCCGTGACCCGGCCGCGCACGAGGGCCCGGGCGAGTTCGACGTCACCCGGCCGGACAAGGACAACCTGTCCTTCGGGGCCGGCATCTACCGGTGCATCGGCCAGTCGCTGGCCCGGCTGGAGGCGCAGGTGGCGCTGCCGGCGCTGTTCGAGCGGTTCCCGGGGATCACCCTGGCGGTCGACGCCGAGGACCTGCGCCCGCAGGGCACGTTCATCATGAACGGCCTCGACACCGTGCCGGTGCGGCTGCAGTGAGTCCGCGCAGCGGCCCCGCCGCCCCGCTGGGGGCGACGGGGCCGGTTCAGCGTTCCCGGTGCCGCAGCACCAGGTCCTGCAGCAGCGGCACCACCTCGTTGGGGGTGGGCAGGCTGCGAATGCCGGCGCTCAGCCGGAGGGCGTTGGCCGCGAACGACTCGTCGTCGAGCACCCGCAGCAGATCCGCCCGTAGCCCGTCGGCGGTGAGCTGGTCGGCGTCGCCGGCGTAGATGCCGGCGCCCTGCTCCTCGACGCCGTTGGCCATGGCGAGGGGCCCCCACCACTTCTCGCTGAAGTAGGTGTTGGGCACGATGAGCTGCGGGACCGCGTGCTTGACGGCGGCCGCGAACGTGCCCGCGCCTCCACTGTGGACGATTGCCGAGCAGGTGGGCAGCAGGACGTTCAGCGGCGCGAACTCGACGACCCGCACGTTGTCGGGCAGGCGCGGCAGCCCGGCCACCTGCTTCGCGCTGAGCGTGGCCACGACCTCGACGTCCAGGTCGGCGACGGCGTCGAACATGACACTGGCCTGCAGCTCGAAGCCGAACGCGGTGTCGCGGTGCGACAGGCCGAGCGACACGCAGATCCGCCGCCGGCCGATGTCCTCGGAGAGCCAGGGCTCGACGATCGACGGGCCGTGGTAGGGCACGTGCCGCATCGTGAGGTGGTTGACGCCCTCCGGGCGCCAGACCCACGGCGGCATCGGGAAGATGGTGCAGTCACCGATCGCGGTGCGTTCGTCGTAGTCGCGGCCGTAGCCGTGCAGGATGGGCTCCAGCCAGTCGCGCACGGGGTCGTCCTGCAGCGGTCCCGGTGCCGGCCCGCGGCAGGCGGTGCGGAGCTGGCCGTAGCCGTCCGAGCCGAACAGCAGGCGGGCGCTGGCGGCGCCGCTGGTCGCGGCGGCCACCGACCCGGAGTACACGAACGGGTCCCAGACCACCAGATCGGGCCGCCAGCGATCGGCGAAGGCGACCAGGTCGTGGATCGCGCCGTCGGGGTTGAACAGCCGCCGGATCCCCGCGATGCTGGCGGCCAGTTCGGCGGCCGGATCGTCCTGCGCGTACTCGCGCTGGTGGGCCTTCTTGCGGTCCGGGGTCAGGTGCAGCACCGCGAGGTCCTGCGCGGCGGCGTTCATCTCGGTGTCCAGCGGGACGACCGGCCCGATCGGCACCCCGGTCAGTCCGGTGGCGGCGATGTTCGCGGCCATCTCCGGCGACGCGGCCACCCTGACGTCGTGCCCGGCGGTGTACAGGGCCGAGGCGAGCGGGACCTGGACGTACAGGTGCGAGCGGAACGGCGCGGTGACGAAGAGGATGCGCACGGCGCCACCTCACCGGTCCCCGACGGGCACGGCCCGCTCGTCGATGGCGCGCTGCTCCTCGGCGGGCAGCGTGTGCTGCACGCCGTTGCGCCTGTCGGTGCGCTCCAGCCACCACTGCACGACGAGCAGGTTGATGAACCAGCCGCCCCAGCGGGCCATCTCGAAGACGTAGCCGACGTCGAACTTGACCGGCAGCAACAGGTACAGGTTCACCGTGGCGCGGCCCCAGAGGATGCCCAGCGCCAGCGCGACGCTGTAGAGCATGAACCGGCGGTGCAGGGCGTAGCGGTGGTGCTTGGCGTGCCAGAAGCCGATGGCGGTGACCGCGAACCAGAGCACGGCGTGGAAGGTGATGCCCATGTTGGCGCTCCAGCCGTGGGTCAGCGGCATGATGGCCAGCGCCAGCAGCGCCGACGGCAGCGCGCCGCCGAACACGTAGATGCGCCCGACGGTGCGGTGCACCTTCGGATGGGTCCGGCGCAGCCAGGGCCACAGCTGCAGGCACAGCGTCGACAGCGCGATCGTGCCGGCGGCGATGTGCAGGATCAGCAGCGTGTAGTGCCCGGCGAAGTCGGGGCGCAGCACGATCCGTGACTTGGCGGGGTCGAGCCCGAGATATGGCGGCAGCGTGTCGATGAGGAACGCCGCGACGAACAGTGCGACCAGGAGCACGCCCGGGCGCACCCGCCGCCGGCGGTCGCGGTTGCTGGGCGGTGCCGGCTCGGCGTCGACTCCGGGCCGTCCTTCGGCCACTCGGGTGATCTCTGCATGCTGTGTCACGAGTCGACTCCCATCGATTCCCGGTTGGCGGGTCGGACTTCGCCGTTCAGCGTTTCACGCACGCCACGACGGGAGCGTCTTCCGGATTGCTGCGTCGTGACCGGCGCACGGCAATACCGAAGATGCGCGTGCGGGGCGGGTGTCGTGAGGATGAATTCGCCAGTACTCCGGTCCCCGGCAGGAGGCCCTTTCTGGAAAGGCCGACGATGTCGATAGCGAGTGATGATCGATCCGGAAGCTTCAGGCTGTCACGGGAGCGGCTCCCATCACTGACGGGCATGCGCTTCATCGGCGCGTTCGGGGTGTTCCTCTACCACGCCACCGGACCCTTCATGTTTCCTCCGGGCACCTTCGACCAGCGCGTGCCGTTCGCGACGCGCAACGTCGGTGCCCTGGCCCTGTCGTTCTTCTTCATCCTCACCGGTTTCGTGCTGACCTGGTCGGCCCGGCCGGCCGACGGCCCGGGACGGTTCTGGTTCCGGCGCATCGTGAAGCTGTACCCGAACCACCTCGTCACGTTCCTCATCATGTTGGTCCTGCTGGACTTCACGAACCTCTGGTCGTTCCGGGACGGCGCGACCGGTGTGCTGCCCTCGCTGTTCCTCGTGCAGTCGTGGTCGCCCAACCCGTACATCAACATCGGCATCAACGCGGTCAGCTGGTCGCTGTCGGTCGACGCGTTCTTCCTGCTGCTGTTCCCGGCGTGGTTGTGGCTGCTGAACCGGATCCGGGTCGACCGGCTGTGGTTCTGGCTGGCCGGCGTGGTCGCGCTGATGATCGCCGTGCCGTTCATCGCGAAGCTGCTGCCCTACGAGCCGATGCTGCCGCCGCAGCTCATCGGCGCGCCGACCTCGGCCTGGCAGTGGTGGTTCGTCTACAACTCGCCGGCCACCCGGGCGCTGGAGTGCCTCGCCGGCAGCCTGGCCGCCCGGATCGTCCTGCATGGACTGTGGCCGAAGATGAGCCTGAAGGCCGTCCTGCCGTTCCTCGCCGTCACGTACACGATCAGCATCTTCCTGCCGATCAACTGGTACGGCATCGTCGCGATCTCGGCCGTGCCGATGATCCTGGTGACGGTGGCGCTGACCCAGCGCGACGTCGAAGGGCAGCGGTCGTTCCTCGGCCATCCGTGGATGCTCTGGCTGGGCGCCATCGCATACGCCTTCTATCTGCTGCATCGCATCATCCTCGAGGTGTTCATCCCGGGGTTCGCCAAGAACATCCAGTGGAACGCGCTGAGCGCCACCGGGATGATCCTGCTGATGCTGGCCCTGACCGTCGGGCTGTCGTGGGCACTGTTCGCGCTCGTCGAGCGACCCCTGGTCCGGAAGTTCTCGCCGTCGGACCCCACCGGGCGCACCCCCGCACCGGAAGCGGACCTGTCCGGGCGCGAGTCCGCCGAGCGCGAGTCCGTCAAGGAAGTCGACCAGTACGGGCGGCCCGCGCCCGCAACCCGCGCCGAGCCGGTCGGCGTGGCAGCGGGGAAAGACGGTGGTCGACGTGCCTGAGACCGACGCCCTCGCGGGCCTGGACAAGGGCGCCCGCGTCGTCATCCGCCAGACCGGCAGCGAGCCGCTCGCCGAGCTGCTCCTCGACTGCCTGGACGCCGAACTGGTCGCCGTCCCGGTCCACCCCGGGGCGGACGACCGGGAGGTGGCCGAGCTGGCCCGGCGCGTCTCGGCGTCGCGGATCATCTCCGGCCGGCCGGGACGGCCGCCCGAGGTGACCGACCTGCCGGGCCGCCCGGAGCATCCCGAAGCCGCCGGCCTCGCCCTGATCATGTTCACGTCCGGGTCGACCGGCCGGCCGAAGGGCGTGAAGCTCAGCCGGCGCGCTGTGCTCGGCAACGCCCGCAAGACCGCGGAACTGCACGGCATCACGCCGCAGCGGCCGCACGGCACCTGCCTGCCGCTGTTCCACTGCAACGCGCTGGTGATGTCGCTGTACGGCACCCATCTCACCGGCAGTCCGCTGGTGCTGCACGAGTGGTCCGACCCGGCCGCCTACTTCGACGCCCTGCGCGCGGGCGGCGCGCGGACCGCATCGATCGTGCCGGCGCTGCTGTCCGATCTGGTGGAGACCGGTCCCGAGTGGCCGGAGTCCCTCGACTACCTCATCACCGCCGCCGCGCCGCTGTCGCGCGACGTGGCGGCCCGGTTCCACCGCCGGTACGGACCCCGGATCCGGCAGGGTTTCGGGCTCACCGAGTCGATCAACTTCAGCACCCTGATGCCGTTGCTCGACGACGCCGACTTCGTCCGCGAGTGCGTCGAGCAGGTGCCCCCGGTGGGCGTGCCGGTGCCGGAGACCGAGGTCCGCATCGAACGCGGCGAGGTCTGGCTGCGCTCGCCGGAGCTCATGGACGGCTATTGGGAGGACCCGAAGACCACGTCGCGGACGCTCACCCGCGACGGCTGGCTGCGCACCGGCGACCTCGGCGACCTGCGCGACGGCTACCTCGTCCTGCGCGGTCGCCGGGCCGAGACGATCAACCGGGGCGGCGAGAAGTATCAGCCGGCCGACCTCGAAGAACGCTGGCGGCGAGTGGGCACGGCGGTGCCGGTGGCCGAGCCGTCGCTGGGGCAGGAGATCGGGCTCGTCCTGGCCGGCCAGGACATCGAGGCGATCCGGCCGTTGCTGTCCGGGGGCGGCATCCGCCCGGCGGTCGTGCAGTCGGGCGGGCTGGTGACCACGTCGGTCGGCAAGCCGCGGCGCACCCTGATGGGGCGCCGGCTCGCGGTGCGCCGCGACAGCGGCCGCCGCTACGAGGAACTGCTCGACTACGCGGCCACCTCCGCGCAGGCGGTGCTGGCCGGCCCGCACCACCCCACCTGCCCGCAGGCCAAGCACATCTACGAGCAGATCGAGGCGCTGGTCGCCGCCCACACCACACCGGTGACCACCCGGTCGTTCCTGCGGACCGCCGCCCACGACGCGCTGGACGCGCTGGTCGAGGCGTGGCCGTCGATCGCCGACGGCACCACCGGGGGAGAGGCGCTCATGCGGGAGCACCGCGGGCTGTGGCGGCGGCTGATGACCGAGTGGCCGATGGGGGACTACGCCCAGCTGATGGCCGAGGTCCTGCAGGCCGGCGGCGCCCTGACCGGGCGGGTGCTGGAGCTGGGCACCGGCGTCGGCAACACCACGTCGCTGGTCGCTGACCGGGTCGACGGCGAGTTCGTGTGGTCGGACCGGCTGCCCGAGATGGTCGAGCGGGGGCAGTGGCCGGGCCGGGGCGTCGTCTACGACCTCGACGCGGCACCGCCGGCCGGCCTGGGCCGCTTCGACACCATCTTCGCGACCAACGTGCTGCACTGCGTCGACGATCCCGCGCGGACGCTGGCCACGCTGCGCTCCCTGCTGGCCGACGGCGGGCGGATCTTCCTCGCCGAGGGCGCCGGCCCGACGCTGGCCGACGAGACCCCCTGGGCACTGGATCACCTGTTCTCGCTCTGGGACGGCTGGTGGGACCGCGGCGGCTTCCGCAGCCGCTGGCAGTGGCTGGCGCTGCTGGCCGGGGCCGGCCTGCGCGACCGCGGGCTGTCCGTCCTGCGCGCCGGGCGCCACGACCTCGGCGGCGTCGTCTGGGCCCGCCGATAGACCGACCCACTCCCGCTCGTAGCCACCCCATTCTGGAGTCAACCCGGAGGGCGACATGGACGACCACACGACGCCGGACCTGGACATCGTCACCTGGGCCAAGGCCGAGGTGCACGACGATCACACGGACCTGCGGCTCGAACACTCGGAACGACCGGTCTCGCTGCACGGCGCCCACGACGCGACCGGGGAGGCTCTGGTCACCAACGGTGCGGTCGGCGCCGACATCATCCGCCTCCCGGCCGGGGCCGGCTTCCAGCCGCACACCCATCCCGGCCACCACGTCCTGACCGTCGTCGCCGGGTCCGGCACCATCACCTACGCGGGGCGCGTCCACGAGACCCACGCGGGCCAGACCTACCTGATCGAGGGCGACGTCCCGCATGCCGTCGGCGCGATCACCGACCATGTGATCCTCGCGGTCGGCTCCCCGCACAAGGCGATCGACGCCGAGGACCGGATGGCCCCGGTGCCCTACGAGGAGGTCGTCACCCCGTTCGGCGACCTCACCTGCATGATCTGTGACCTGCACGCCGTGGCGCCGGCGCGGCTGCACGACGTGGACTGCGAGCACTGTCCGTGCGACGACTGCGTCGGCGGCGGTGACGAGAGGTGACCTCGCCGCTGACCGATCCCCGCACCGGGGCCCGCCGAGGTGAGGCGACCCTCTCCCGCGCGCCCGAGGTCGACAAGGCCGTCGCCGCCGCGGCGACGGCCGCACCGGCCTGGCGGGCACTGCCGGGCCGGGACCGGGCCCGCCGCCTGGACCGGCTGGCCGACCTCATCGCCGCCCACCACGACGACTACGTGGCCCGGGAGCGGGCCGGCACCGGCAAGCCCCTGGCCGAGGCGGCCGGCGAGGTCGACGAGGTCGTGGACCTCTTCCGGTACTTCGCCCAGGCCGCCCGGGCCGCGCTGGCACCGGCCGGCGGGCACCTGATCGACGGGCACGAGAGCTGGGTCCGGTGGGAACCCGTCGGCGTCGTCGGGGTGGTCGTGCCGTGGAACTATCCGCTGATGATGGCCGCCTGGCGGTGCGCCCCGGCGCTGGCCACCGGCAACGTCGTGGTGCTGAAGCCGGCCGAGACCACCCCGGACTCCGCGCTGCGGCTGGCCGAGGACGCCGCCGAGGCGCTGGGCGACGCGGTGCTGCAGGTCGTGCCCGGCGACCGGTCGACCGGGCAGCTGCTGGTCGGGTCCGATGTGGACGCGGTGGCCTTCACCGGCAGTCTCCGCGGCGGCCTGGACGTGTCGGCCCGCTCCGGCGTCCGTCGCGTGAGCCTCGAACTGGGCGGCAACTGCCCGGTGGTGCTGCTGCCGGACGCGCCCGAGGACACCTGGGCGGCGCTGGCCGCGGCGGCGGTCTACAACGCCGGTCAGAGCTGCGCGGCCCCGGCCCGGGTGATCACCCTGCGGGAGAACTACGCCGAGGCCGTGGACCGGCTCGGTGCGGCGATGGCCGGGCGGGTCGCCGGCGTGGACTTCGGGCCGATGAACAGCGCCGAGCAGGCCGGGCGGCTGGACCGGATCCGGTCGGAGAGCCGGGCCGGTCACGTCACCGAGGGCAGGGTGGAGGTCGGCACCGGCGAGCGCGACGGTTACTGGCGGGCGGCGGCCGTGCTGTCCGATCTGCCCGAGGACGACCCGGCCGTGCTGGAGGAGCTCTTCGGCCCGGTCCTGACCGTGCAGTGCGCCGAGGACGTCGGGCAGGCAGTCGCCATGGCCAACAGCGTGCCGCAGGCACTCGCGGCCAGCGTGTGGAGCCGCGACGTGCGCCGGGCCCTGCGGGTCGCCGCCAGGATCGACGCGGGTGAGGTCTGGGTGAACTGCCACCTCGCCCAGACCGCCGAGCTTCCGCACGGCGGCCGGGGCGACTCCGGGACCGGGACCGACCTCAGCGTGCTGGCGCTGCACGAATATCAGCGCCCGAAGACGGTCACCGTCAAGGTCACGGATTAACGCTTCCCCACGGATGAATCCGGGGGATTTCTGACTCAGGCTGCACGCAACCCGCTCCCGGAGGAGGTGATTGCATGTCTTGCGCCATCAACGCCAGCACGGTCACGCTCCACCGTGGCGAGGATGAGCCTCGCAGCGTTCTCGTCGCGCCCAGCGGTGTAGCCGCAGGACTCGCAGACGAAGATCCGTACACCCATCCCGAGTCTTTGCTTGGCTCTCGTCAAACACCCGGAACAGGTCATGGTCGTGTAGGCGGGCGGTACCAGCACCACCCTCCGGCCCGCCCGCGTGCCACGTTCGATCAGTTCTCGCTTCGCCGCACCGATCGCGGCGTCGGCGGCCTTACGCGCCATCGTCGACTTGGCGAGGAACGTCGGTTTGAAGTCCTCGACGGCGATCGTCTGATGGTTGTCGACGACGGCCTTGGCCCAGATGCGGGCGGTGTGCTGGTTCTGCCGGGCGGCCTTCTTGTGCAGCTTCGCGGCCTGCCGTTTCGCGCGCAGGTAGCCCTTCGAGTAGCCCGTGGAGGCGGCGTGACCTCGCGGTGGGCGGCGGCGGGCCATCTTGCGCTGCGCCTTCGCGAGTTCGGCCGCGCACCTTCTGCGGTAGCCGTGGTACGGCACGTTGTAGGCGGGCAGAGCTTGGCGAAGGTGGGTTTCCGGCCGATCTTCTGTTGGTGGACGGCCTCGTTCCACAGCCAGCGGCAGCGTCCCCATTCGGCGAGCAGTGCGGCTTCCGCCGTCGCGCCGGGGCGCAGACGGTAGGTGTAGCGCAACGTCTCCTCCACGACAAACACCGTACAACATGTGGCCACACGGTGTCGCCGTGGACGAGGTCCGATCGAACAACAACGTCGTCTACCGCCGCAACTTCCACGAGGTCTGGTGCCGAAATACCGGCGGCCGATCACCACCGGCGCGGTCGATGGCCGACTCAAAGAAAATCATCCGCGAGGTGCGCGCCGAACGGGACTTGCCCATCGAAGCGATCGAGACCATGCCCGATCACGTGCACCTGCTCGTCGTCTGCGATCCGCAGTTCGGCATCCATCGCCTCGTCAAGCAGATCAAGGGTCGGTCTTCACGACTCCTCCGCGCCGAGTTTCCCCACCTCAAGTCCAGGCTGCCGACCCTGTGGACCAACTCGTACTTCGTCGCCACAACGGGCGGCGCGACCCTGGAGATCGTCAAACACTATGTCGAGAACCAACGCAACGTTTCAAGCACTCCCTTACCTCCCCATGGCTGAAGTCAGGGGCTTCTCGGGAGCTTTTCGGTGACCGTGGCGGCCAGCTCGTGCATGAGTGCGGTGAGCCAGCCGTTCGTGCCGCTCTCGCGCCACTCGGGCTGCTCATGGCCGTCGAGGTAGGTGTCCTGCTCGGTGAGCAGCAGCGTCGTGCCGCCGTCGGCGGGCTGGAACTGCACGGTGGTGACCGAGATGGTCACCGGGTTCTGCTCGACCAGCAGGGCCGAGGAGTAGACGATGCGCTCCGCGGGCACTATGTCGTGATAGCGCGATTCGAAGGTCAGCGGCTTGCCCTCGGGATTCTTCCCGCGGGTCACTTCCACGCCGCCGGGACGGAAATCGAGTTGGTGGTGCTCGGCATTCGCCCCGGCGAACCAGCGCGCCTTGGCCCGCGGGTCGGCCCAGGCGGCGAACACCCGGTCCGGGGCAGCGGGATACGTCCGCTCGATGGAGAACGACGAGACGAGCACGGATCGATCGGTCATGTCAGACCTCCCAGCGCGATCGGATGGTGCGGGTGTGGAGAGCAGCAGGTCGAGACGATCCAGCCGGTGCTCCCAGACCGTGCGCTGACCGGAGAGCCAGGCCTCGGCGCGCCGCAACGCGGTGACGTCGATCCGGCAGGTGCGGACCCGGCCGACCTTCTCGGTTGTCACCAGTCCGCTGTCGATCAGAACCTGCAGGTGCTGCATCACCGCGGACAACGTCATGTCGAACGGCCGGGCGAGGCTGCTGACGCTGGCCGGACCACGGATCAGGATCTCCACCAGTCCCCGGCGGGTCGGGTCCGAGATCGCCTGGAACACCTGGTCCAGCGACGGCTCGGGAGCGCTGGTCACACGTTCGAGGGTAGGTCCGGTTGCACCAATAGTCAAGTAAGTGCTTAAGTATTGGGGTACGGGTGCGCAGAGCAGGTTGATCCGACCGAGCAGATTGCGAGGCACCTCATGAACGATCACGAGACCGCCGACCGGCGGAAATGGCTCGGGCTGGCGGTGCTGGCGCTGCCCGCGCTGCTGCTGGCCATCGATCTGAGCGTGCTGAGCCTCGCGCTCCCGCGGCTCAGCGAGGACCTCTCCGCGACCAGCACCGAGCAGCTGTGGATCAGCGACATCTACGGCTTCCTGGTCTCCGGGTTCCTCATCACCGCCGGCCGGCTGGGCGACCGGATCGGCCGCCGCAAGCTGCTGTTCATCGGCGCGTTCGGCTTCGCCGTCGCCTCGGCGCTGGCCGCGTTCTCCACGACGGTCTGGATGCTGATCGCGGCACGGGCGCTGATGGGCGTCGCCGGGGCGACCCTGGCACCGTCGACGCTGGCCCTGATCAGCAACATCTTCACCGACACGAAGCAGCGCGCGGTCGGCGTGGCGGTGTATGTCAGCTGCTTCATGGGCGGCGCCGCGTTCGGGCCCGTGGTCGGCGGCCTCATGCTGCAGTCGTTCTGGTGGGGCTCGGTGTTCCTGCTCGGCGTGCCGGTCATGGTGCTGCTGCTGATCGCCGGACCGTTCCTGCTGCCGGAGTTCCGCGACGAGCACGCCAGCACCCTGGATCCGCTCAGCGTGGTGCTCTCGCTCGGCGCGGTGCTGCCGATCATCTACGGCATCAAGGAATCCGTGCGCGTGGGACTCTCCGTCGTGCCGATGCTGTCCATTGTGGTCGGTGTGGTCCTGGGCGCGTTGTTCATCCGCCGGCAGGGCCGGCTGTCCGACCCGCTGCTGGATCTCACGCTGTTCCGTAAGCCCGCGTTCAGCGCGGCCCTGGTGGTCCTGCTGTTCGCGGTCGGCACCCAGGGCGGCGTCATGCTGCTGACCAACCTGGACCTGCAGGTCGTGCAGGGGCTCAGCCCCCTGTCGGCCGGGCTGTGGGGCATCGCGCCCGCGATGGGCATGGTCGTGGGGTCGATGGCCGCGCCGGCACTGGCCCAGAAGGTGCAGCCGGGCACCGTGATCACCGCGGGCCTGATCATCGCCGCGGCCGGCTACGCCACCATGACCCAGACCCCCGTCAACGGCCTGGGGCTGCTGATCGGCGGCGCCACGGTCGTGTTCTTCGGCATCGGCCTGGTCGGCGCGCTGGCCAACAACGTCGTCCTCGGCGCGGTGCCGCCCGAGCGGGCCGGCTCCGCCGCCGCGATCGTGCAGACCAGCGGAGACCTGGGCATCGCGCTCGGGATCGCGGTGCTCGGCAGCGTCGGGACCGGCTGGTATGCCCGGCAGCTGACCACCGGCGGCGACGTGCCGGCCGAGGCGCTGGACAAGGCGCGCACCAGCATCACCGACGCCGCCGTCGTGGCCGGGAGCCTGCCGGATCCGGCCGGCCGCACGCTGATGGAGGCCGCGCGGGTCGCCTTCACCGACGGCCTGCACCTGACCGCGCTCGTGAGTGCGGTGCTGGTGCTCGGCCTGGCCGTGCTGGCCGCGCTGGCCCTGCGCGAGCGCGCCACCGCCCCCGATGCGCCCGCCGAGAAGCGTTCAACGCTGAGTCATTAGGGAACCACCGAGGAATGGAGCACACCATGTTGGGCAAGAGTCCCGCGAAGGCCACCTACTCGGTCTTCGACATCGCGCAGGCGAAGAAGTTCTACGGCGAGACCCTCGGCCTCGACGTGACCGAGGAGTACAACGGCGGGCTGCTGCGGATGAACCTCGCCGGCGGCGTGGAGGTCATGCTGTACGGCAAGGAGGACCATACGCCCGCGTCCTTCACGGTGCTCACCTTCACCGTCGAGGACATCCGGGCCCTGGTGACCGAGCTGGTCGCGCGCGGCGTCCGGTTCGAGCGCCCCGACGGGCTGGAGCTGGACGACCAGTCGATCCACCACGCGCCGGGGCACTACGCGGCCTGGTTCAACGACCCGTCCGGCAACACCCTGTCCATCACCCAGGAGACCGACGACTGAGCGCCTGCGCCGGCCGGTGATCGCGCCGCTGCTGCCGGAGGCTGGGAAGCGTTCGGGCCGGCGGCGGGATCACCGTCAGGTGATCGACGGGATGGTGACGACGAGTTTGCCGCGCACGTGGGTGTCCACCAGGTCGGAGTAGGCCTGGGGTGCCCGTGCCAGGGGGTACCGTCGACTGATCGTGCAGGGCAATACCTCGTCCAAGGCATACCTGGCGAGTTGTTCGAGGTTGCCGGGGCGGGCGGCACAGTAGACCGTTTCAACGGTCAGGTCCGCCCCGCCGAAAGCAGAGAGCTCGGGGCTGGGGAAGGCGGCGTTCAGTAGCTGCCCTCCGGGGCGGAGCACCCGGCTTGCCTGGACCAGGGCCGGGCCGGGCAGAACGAGGTTGATCAGCGTGTCGACGCCGTCCGGGTGGCGCCGCAGGGTCTCGGCCACCGTGTCCACAGCGCGGTAGTCGATCACTTCGGTGGCGCCCAACTCGCGCACGTAACGCTCGTCCTCGGCGATCGCCGTCGCGATCACGTGCGCACCGGCGGCCGCCAGCAATGGGACCACCGCACCGCCGACCCCGCCCGCCGCGCCCAGCACCAGCGTCGTCCGGTCAGCCGGGTCGTAGCCTTCGGCGCCCAGCAGGGCCAGCGCGGTCAGTCCGGCGATCGGCAGCGCTGCGGCATGTTCCGCGTCGAGCTTCTCCGGACGCCGTGCGATGGCCGGTGTGTCCGCCTCGAAGACGGCGTACTCGGCCATCGTTCCGGTTGTGAGCGACGGCGGCGTGGACAGTCTCGTCGCCATCTGTCCGGTCGCACGCGGTAGCGCGACGCCGAACACCTGCTCGCCCACCGCATACCGGGTGACGCCCGAGCCGACCTCGGTCACCACGCCGGCGAAGTCGCTGCCGAGCACATACGGGAACTCCAGCGGGGTCAGGTCCCGCAGCACTCCGCTGAGAGTCCGCAGGTCGGCAGGGTTGAGCGCGGTCGCGAGAATCCGCACCTGGATCTGGCCGGGGCCGGGCCGGGGCACCGGAATCTCTTCGACTGCCAGCACATCGGGGCCGCCGTAGCTGCGGGCCACTACTGCCTTCATCGCTCGCCTCCTGCATAACTTGACCGTGTGGTCATCTTGGCGTCGAACCATAACACCGAACATGACCGAGCGGTCAAGTTGAGCTATGGTGGGCAGATGCCCCGCGCCGACGCCGCCCGCAACCGGCGGTCCCTACTGGACGCCGCGTCGGCCGAACTCGCCGCGCACGGCCTGGATGTCTCGATCGCTCGAATCGCGGCACGCGCCGGCGTCGCGAAGGGCACCGTGTTCAACCACTTCCCCTCGAAGGAAGACCTG
This sequence comes from Dactylosporangium cerinum, assembly GCF_042653625.1. Classification (NCBI taxonomy): domain Bacteria; kingdom Bacillati; phylum Actinomycetota; class Actinomycetes; order Micromonosporales; family Micromonosporaceae; genus Dactylosporangium; species Dactylosporangium cerinum. The sequence continues at coordinate 445,737 of NZ_JBHSIU010000011.1, forward strand.
GTCGCGGAGATCTTTGGAGACCGGGTCGCCGGCCTTGTCGCGTTGGGTGAGGGCTTGCGTGACGCGGTCGACCCCGGGTCCGCGTTGCTGCAGTTCATGACCGCCGGTATCGAGCTGCACGCCAACGACCGCTCGCTCTGCGAAGCCGCCGCCTCGATCTCGCGCGCCGACCCTCGGGTGCGCGAGGCCAGCGAGGGCCTGGCGCAGGTGGCCGAGGACCTGACCGGGCGGGCCCGGCGGGCCGGCGTGATCCGGGCCGACGTGACGGGCCACGATATCGTGCTGCTGTTCAATGCCGCAGCGCAGGCCGCCGCACCGCTCGGCGACACGGTGCCCGGCCTGTGGCGGCGTTACCTGCACCTGATCTTCGACGGGTTACGCCCGGAGGCCGCGCACCAGTTGCCGGTCGCCGCCCCTACGACCGAAGATTTCAACACCGCTGCTCAAAACGCCCGGGCGAACACGCTCGACCAACGCAATCGTCACCGTTGAATCTCGTGGGCAGCCTCGATGGAGGACTCGGGGCAGGTCGTGGCCGACTGCGCGGCTGTGGCCTACGACTCGGTGTCGTCGCTGCGTGCCGCCGCGGCGCCTGCGTACTGAGCGTCGGCTGCCACCGCGATCTGCCGGATCTGGGCGGCTTGGTGCATACCGTCTGTGCCGCGCGAATCGCCACCCTGGCCAGCCATATGGGGGTCTCCGCGCCGGCCGGGCCCTCTCTATCAAAAGCGGGGAACCTCATGATGCCCACAACTGGGTCTACGACGGCGCAGCCTGCTCGCAGGCCTGATCCCATCGCGGTCCGGGCAGGGCGGAAAATCTCCTACCCGCTCCTGTCCTGGCAGGGGCCGGGTGGTTACCGCGTCCGGCTGCACGCCCGAGGCCGCGATGCCGCATACGACCTGACGCCGGCGACGCCCAGCGAGCACCATCTCAGCGGGCCAGCGCCGGCCTGCGGTCCGGACCGTCTCAGCCCCGGCCGGCCGTGGACGCCGGGGTGACACGGCAGAGGTGCGGCGGGACGCCGGTCACGGCCAGGGACTCGTCGAGCAGCGCGGTCCACAGCGGGCGCCAGCGTTCGGTGCGGGCGGCCGTCTCCTCGCGCAGCAGCGCCAGGCTGACGGTGGGGTAGGACGGCTGCCACCAGCCGGGAGCGTGGTCGTAGGCCCGCTGCACCGCTGCGTCCGGTCCGGTGACGTCGACGCGCAGGTAGAGCCAGCGCCCCGAGTCGGGGGCGGCGTCGGCCTCGCGGAGCGCCGGCACGAGGTCGGCGAGCGGGCCGGTGACCTGCAGGCCGGACTCGGTGCGAAACGCCGTGCGGTACTGCGGGCCCCACTGCACGGTCAGGACGTCGACGCCGTCGGAGCGCAGCTGTGCCGCGAGGTCCCGCAGCGCGTCGCCGTCGGTCGCCGGCCGGGGCTGTTCCGGCGCGTCGCGCATGACCCGCTCGACGAGGCCGGCCTGCTGGTCGGGGCCGTTGAACGGCACCGTGCGCCCGGCCGGTTCGCCGTCGCCGGCAGGGTGTTCGGGCCAGGTGCTGCCCGGTGTCAGCCCGGCCCGGGCCGCCGCCGCGAGGGCGGTGTCCGGGTCGATCGCCGGTTCGCGCGTGGACGTGCGGGCCTGTTCCACGGCGGCGAACAGGGCCAGGCCGGCGGTGCGGTCCCGGGCCGCGGCGCGCAGGCGGGCCAGCAGCTGCTGGCGGCCGGCCGGGTCGGTGGTGAGCTGCTCGGCCGCCTCGGCGAGCGCCCTCACCGAGTCCTCGAGCAGGAACGGGCATCCGTCTTCACGCAGTTCCGCCGGGTACGGGGCGCGGCTCCACTCGGTGCCGTCCCACCAGTACACGAAGCCGACCGGTTCGGCGCCCGCGAGCAGTGCCTGGAGCCAGGACCACGGCAGCCACGCCGGGCCGCCCGCGAGCAGGTCGACCGGTTCCCGGCACATCTCGATCTCGCTGTTGTCGAGGTCCAGTCCGTAGAGCACCGCTCGGCCGCCGGTCACGGGCAGCAGCCCCCACCAGCCGTTGCCGATGTCGCGCATCCGCAGCCCGTCGGCGGTGACGTCGTAACCCGGCAGGCTGCTCGACGGCCGGTCGGCGGTCAGGGCGGCCAGCAGGGCCGGCTCGGCCCACAGGTCGCGCGGGTCCGGCAGGTCAGTTACGGGCACGGTCATCGTTGATTCCCCCGTCCGGTCGTGTGCGTGACCGCCGCGAGTGTACGGCGACGATGCCGGCGGCACGGGTCCATGCGGCCGGCCGAATCGCCTCGGGTCGTCCATCGGTGATGTGGCAGCCTGGCATGTATGCCGATCACCGTGGTGGCGTACGACCCGGACTGGCCGTCGCGCTTCAGGCGGGAACGTGCCGTGTTGGAGGAGGTGCTGGCTCCTTGGCTGGCAGGTGGGGTACACCACGTCGGTTCGACGGCCGTGCCGGGTCTGGCGGCCAAGCCCATCATCGACATCGTGGCAGGCGTCCAGGACCTGGCCGGCGCGGCGCCGGCTATCGAGGTGCTGGCTGAGCACGGATACGTGCACGCACCGCACCGCCCACGGGCCTACTGGTTCTACCGAACGGCGACGCGCTCAGCCGAGCACACCCACCACCTGCACCTGACCGAACCTGGCAGCGACCTGTGGCGCGAGCGGCTCGCCTTCCGTGACGCACTGCGCGGTGACCCCGCACTTCGCCAGGAGTACCAGGCGCTGAAGCTCGGCTTGGCGGAATCACACGACAGCGTGGACGGCTACACCGCGGACAAACGGGCCTTCGTTGCACGGGTGCTCGCCTCCGCCGGCATCACGCTGGCCCCCTTCGTCCGGCGCAGCCAGACGTCGTAGGGCCGGGCCCGCGCGGTGAGCAACTCGCACCGCAGGTGAGGTGGGGCCGGAGCCCGCCGCGGTAGGATGCCGTATGTATCCGATGCTGCCGATGCGCGTCGTCGTGACGATCGTCCGGTGTGTGCTGGCAGTGTTTGGTGGTCTCGGGACTGTCGGCGCTGCCGTGCTGACGGTGCCGACCTGGCGGGCGGCGCACGGTTACGGAACCACCGGCACCTTCACCCTGACCGATCCGATCTCGTGCGACCGGTGGTCGCCGCCGCGGTAACGCTTCGGCTGGTTCGGCGACTTCGTCAGCGACGACGGCACGGTGGTGCGGCACCGGATGGAGCTGGACGGGGGACTTCCGCAGGGCGCGACCGCCGGGGAGTCCATCCGGGCCCGCGACGCCGGAAGCCTTGCAGTGATCTACCCGGCGACCGGCAGCCAAGAGTGGAAACCGTACGCGACGTTCCTCGCCGGGTCCGCCGCCGCGTTCATCACCGGCCTCGCCCTGCTCAGGCCGTGGTCATGGCGGCGCCGATGGCGGCAACGGCGCGCGGCTGCGGGTCGGGGCGCAGTCGGCGTACCACTGCGGTGATGCACCTGGAGCCGTCGGTGGCGAGCTGCGCCGACGCCGGATCGCGGGCCGGAACGCCCAGCTGCCGGAGCGCCTCGGCGAGGGGGTCATTGACTCCGGTCCAGGTCTGACAAGCGCGGTCGATCACACAAATGTCTACTGTGGACAGCAGGCAGGCCGCAATCCACTGTTTCCAGCCGTTGGTGTCGCCGTCGGCTTCGGTGGTGGACCAGTAGGCGCCCTCGTACGTGGATGCGAACGGGTACTCGTCGCAGTTGAGGTTGGGTGTGTCGGCGCCGTCGCCCCAGACGTCGACGCATACCTTCTTCGCTCTGTCTCGATCCTGTCCGTGCCGGTCATGCGGCGCAGCGGTCGCTGCTTGCTGCGGGCGGTGCGACCCTCACCGGTGGTGGCCAGCCACTCGTCCCGGGCCCGGCGGGCAGCGGCCTGCGACGGGGTAGCCACCCCGGCGGGCGCGTTCCGGACGGCCGAGCAGGTTCGCGGCGGAGCAGTGGAAGTACCAGCTGCCATGTCCGCATTCCGTGAGGCCCAGGCATCGTCCCCCCGCACGCTGGCCTCCGACCATGAGACGTCAGGCAGGGCCCACGAACGGCCCCGACGGAGTCAGATCTGGGCATGATGTGCTACCCACGAGACGGTTCGGCTCGTGGTGGAACGAACGAAGCGAGGACGGCAAACAGGAGCGGCGCGACTGTTACCCACGGCGACAGTTCAAGGTCGTTCAAGTCGAACCAGTAGAGGTATCCGCTGCCCTCACCGGCGACGAGTGCGTAGCCGGCCAGGACGAACGCCCGGGCCGGATTCACCCATCGCTGATGGTCACCGGCTTCGCCAGTAATGGCAAGATCCGCCATCACTGCGATAAGTACGAAACTCGCAAGGACGAAGGCCCATGATGTCGCGAGACTGTCGCTCGCCGAAAACACGCTCATTTTGCCGTTGTCGACGCCACCACGGAACCACAGGATCACGACGTTGGCGACCGCCAGCGCGACGGCGGCCGCAGCAAGTACGCGTTTGGCGGCTCGCCGCCCCGTGTCCGCCGCCGACCAGACGAGTCCGGTCCCGAACAGGGCCGACCTGGGCCGCCCCGCCCAGGGCGTCAGGACCAGAAGCCAGACACCGGCAATCGCCAAGAATACGACCGGTCTGCTGATGATGATCGCTCTCGCTCCGGATCTGATGTCCTCTTGGGACCAAACGTCAACGATTTCGGAGAGCGAGTTCTGGTCCATCGGGAGGGAGAAGCAGCCGATTGTGAACGCGAGGCCGGAAACGAACGCCACGAGACGGGCAGTCAGTCGTCGCCGCACGTCTGTTGTCCAGCTGAGTCCGAGGACCGTCGCGACGAGGACGACCGCGCCGAGGAGCCCGGGCCACAAGCTCATAGCGACCATGGTGAGCGAGAAAGGCGGGTCTTGGGCCGGTTCGTACGATGCCCAGGGAAGCGCGAGCCCGAGGATCAGCGAGACAGTCCCCAGTCGGGCCAGCCATCCGGCGAGGGTCGGCGACTGCCAGCGGACAGGACGCACCGTCTGTTCGGCAATGTCGGCGGTGTCAGGTGGTGCGGCAGCCGCGCTTGCCCTGTCCGCGCTCCTGGGGCCCGTCGGCGGCTCCGCCGCGCCGGTGTCCGGCTCGGCCCGCGAAGGCGCTGGTTGTCGAGTGCCGGCGAAGTCCACGGGCGGGGCACTGGTCGGCATCGCGACGCCAGCAGGGCTGAGCGCCGGGTGTTGGGGCTGCGATGCCACGGTTGCGGGCGCCAGCGGGATATCGGCTCGCCGGCCACCGAGTTGCTCGCCGACCACGGCACCTTGTGCGACGACGAGTTCCGGCTGGGCAAGGACGGTAGGTGCGACGCCGAGAGCGCGGTGAAGCATGGTCGCGGCGAGTGGCACGCGGCTGGATCCGCCCACCAGAAAGACCCCCACAATGTCCTGTTGCTGAAGCTTCGACCAGCGGACTACGCCCTGCGTCACCCGTATCGTCTGCTCCAGCATTGGCCGGATCAGATCTTCGAACTCTTCACGGGTCACGTGCGTTTCGGTCTCGACCAGCGGAACCAGCACATCGGCAGACGGGTGAGAAGACAGTCGCTCCTTCGCGCCACGCACGTCGTCCCAGAGCTGGTGTCGATAGCGCAACTGCTCCGCCGTGACGGGATGAGTCAGGCGTGCCCAAGCGGTCGTGTCGACTTTTTCGGCCATTTCGCCGATTCGGGTGATCAGGGCCGCATCGAGGTCAAGTCCGCCGAGGTCAGCGCGTCCGTCAGTCGCGAGTACCGTGAACCCGTCCGATGTTCTGGCCACCACGCTGGCGTCGAAGGTGCCGGCACCGAAGTCGTAGACCACGACAGCTGACCCGGTCGGAACCGGATGCTGTCCCGGTCCGGCGAAGTACCAGGCCGCTGCGACCGGCTCCTCGACGAGCTTGACCTCGCCGAGACCTGCCTGTTCCGCCGCGTCAAGCAGCACGAGACGCCGTGTCGCTCCCCACGCCGCCGGACAGGTCAGCACCACCTGCGACCACAGCCCGCCGGCAATTCGAGTCGCCTCCGCCGCGACCCGTGACAGGGTGGCTGCGATCAGGTCCCTGACTGGCACCTCCCGGTCACCCAGCAGCAGGACCTGCTCGTCGACTCGCCGTTTGGCACTCGGCTCATACCTTGCCGGGTCCAGCCGCGCTCGCCGCACGGCATCGCGGCCGACGCTGAGGGTCCCATCGCGTTCTGCGAACACCGCAGACGGCAACAACGGGGACCCATCGAAGAGCACCTGCCGTGATCCGGACTTGTCAACGATGACGGCTACCGTGTTCGACGAGCCGTAGTCCACACTGAGCTGCAGGTCCGGAGGCATCGGGCAAGCCTAACGACGGCAGCCGTGCGCAGGAATGGTGCGTCGTGACGGCAAATCTTGTACATCCGGGCAGCCGTAACGGATCGTCGACGTCAGGAAGGTGTCGACTGCGGCGGGTTTGCCGGCCTGGCCTTCTGCGGGTAGACCGTCTCGTGCCGGGCCAGCATCGCACCGAACTCGCTGATCTTTCGTTCGCGCGTCTGAGCCCGTTTGACGGCATTGATCCGGTGAATGAGAGCGAAGCGGTTGGTCTTGGTGAGCACGTCGAACATGCCCTGGTCGGCAGGGTCGGCGGCGATCGCGGCGATGAGGTCGGCCGGCACCTCAGCTTCCGAGGGGGGAGCGTAGGCGAGCACCCACCGCCCGTCTGCTTTCGCGGCTTCCACCGCGGCGCGGCCCGGGGGCAGCATCCGTCCCTGCGCCTCCAGCCGGGCCACATGGGCGACGTTGCGCTGCGACCACGAACTGCGGGCGGTGCACGGGGTGAACCGGATCCACGAGATGTCCTGATCCCCCTCACGGTTCGCTGTCGTCGAGCCTCTCCGCGAGATCACCTGGACAGGCACCGCGATGGGTTCGCGCGCCATCCACCGGCACCTCATCACACCCCGCGAAGACGGAGCTTCCCTTTTGCAGACCGAGGAGTCCATGTCCGGCACCCTCCTCGGCCTCTTCTACAGCAGCACGAAGCTGCACGCCGAGCTCATCCGCTGGCTCACCTCGATCAGAACCGCCGCAGAGCGAACACGTGGGCGTGCGTGACCAAGCCTGGTGTGGACGTCTCGACTCGAGCGGTGCGTGCGCCGCCCCGGTTCACCTGATGCGTGTGTCTGTGGTGACGACGGCCTTGATGGCGCGGCGTTGGTCCATGGCGTGGTAAGCGGTCGCGATGTTGTCGAGTGGCACTTCGTAGTCGAGGAGTGGTGATGGGTCAAGGGTGCCGGCCAGTACCTCGCTGATCAATGGTTCGAGGTAGCGGCGGACCGGGGTGACGCCGGGGCGCAGCGTGATGTTGTGTCGAAACAGGCGGTACAGGTCGACCGCGTTGATGCCGTTCGGTACGCCCACCGAGGCGATCGTGCCGCCGGGGCGGATGACGGTGAGCGCGTCGTCGATCGCCGTTTGGGTGCCGGCGCACTCCGCGACGTGGGTGACCCCGCCACGGGTCTGCTCAAGCAGGTCGGTGGGATCGCGCATGATGTCGGTGGCGCCCAATCGGGAGGCAAGCGCCGTGCGGTCATCGTGACGGCCGAGCAGCACAATGCGTTCGGCTCCCGCGCGGCGGGCGGCAAGCACGGCGCTGAGGCCGACCGCGCCGTCGCCGATCACCGCGACAGTATCGCCGGGCCGTACACCGGACAGGGTGATGGCGTGCACACCGGTGGCCATGACGTCGGTCAGTGGGAGCAGCCGGCGCAGCTGTCCGGGATCGTGGTCGGCGTGGACCGCGACGAGGGTGGCGTCGGCGTACGGCACCCGGACGGCTTCGGCCTGGCCGCCGTCGTTGGCGCCGCCCCAGAAGCCGCCCCGGGGGCAAGAAGTGAACAGGCCGCGGCGGCAGTGGGCGCAGGTGCCGTCGGCGAACGCGAACGGGGCCAGGACCAGGTCGCCGGGACGGATGGTGGTGACGGCGGTACCGGTGTCGGCGACGATGCCCAGCCACTCGTGGCCCATCCGGTCGCCGGGGATGAACCGCTCCGCGCCCCGGTAGGGCCACAGATCGGAGCCGCACACCGCGGCCAGTGCCACCTGGACCACGGCGTCGGTCGGCTCGCTGATCACGGGGTCGGCGACATCGACGACGCTGACGGTGCCGACGGCGTTCAGGACGGTTGCTTTCATGGCCGAGACGGTATGCGGCCGGTTCGGGTCGAGCCATTACATTGTGTCGGCAGTTGGGGTGTGTTGTTGACGTTTGGGAGGTGGTTGGTCATGTCTGCCGTCGTTGTGTCGACGGATGCCGTTGACCTGCGGATCGTGCGAGAGCTGGCCGCCGACGCGCGGATCAGCATGATCGAGCTCGGCCGCCGGGTCGCGCTGAGTCGGCCCGCCGTCACGGAGCGGGTGCGGCGCCTGGAAGAAGCCGGGGTCATCAACGGCTACACGGCTCGGGTCGACCTGGCCCGGCTCGGTCTTGGCCTGCGGGCGCACGTGGCCTTACGGCCCCGGCACCGCACCGTAAAAGGCCCAGCATGGCTGCGTGAGCAGCTGCTCAGGATCGGGCACGTGCTGTCATGCGCGCACGTCACCGGCGACAACTGCTACGCACTGATCATCGCGGTCCGTGACGCGGCACAGTTGGAGAATGTCATCGAACAGCTCAGTGAGATCGGCGACACCACCACCGCAGTGGTCCTGTCCGAGCCCCTGACCTCCGAGGACACCGACCCCACCAACTGGCTGTGAGCCAGGTGCCCGCTCATCGGCAGAGTCGGGTGGGGCGAGAACATCTTCGGCCTGATCCAAGTCAACAGATAGTGATGGGTCTCCTGCGGCCATGTGCCCCACGGCGGTGGAAGCGGATGTTGTATGAGCTCCCTCGGTAAGGTCGTGATCATTATTCTTGCGGGGTGTCCCACACTCTCGAGGAGCTGTTGCGTTCACTCGCCGCTGCGGGTCGAGGCGTGGACGTGTCGTCACTGGTCGATGACATCGAGGCGCTCGTCGAGGACGATCCGGCGGGCAGCCGCACCGCCGTCTGGTCCTTTACCGGTGACGAAGTGATACGGCTGCGGCTGGTCGGCTTCCTCGGAGATCCGCGCGACGCCGACGTTCTCGCGGCGGGCCTCGCCGGTCCGCAGTTGCGGCGCACAGCATTGGAGGGCCTCACGAACCAACCGGACGTCGAGCGGGTCGACGCTGTGGCCAGGTCGCTGCTTGACGATGCTGACCCGATGGTCCGTAGCCGACCGCTGGATGCCGACCAATCGCGACTCCGCATCACGAGCGCCCAGCGGCATGTCCGGACGTCGAACCTTTGCCGTCAGCGGGCCGGCTGACGATCGGGTACTACCTGCGGCGCGGTCGGTAGCTACACGGCACTGGTGTCGACCGTGGGCGGGCACATACAGATGAACCGACAACCCGCAGCTGCAGAGTCCGCACGCTGGGATACGCCGGCCACCTCCGGCCCAGGTCAGGATCAGGTGAGCATTCACCTCACCTGGGCTGGAGGCGGCCATGGTTACCGCAAGAGTCGACGACCTGGATGTGCCGACCGATCGCAAGGACGCCAAGGTCCTCGCGAGGATACCCGCGCTGACCGGGCTGCGATGGTGGGCCGCGCTGGGCGTCTTCCTCTATCACGCCGTGACACTGCCCGGCATCTTCGCGCCGTCGGCCACCATGAAGCCGATCCAGTTCATCCTCGCCCCGGCCGGCAGCCTGGGCGTGTCGTTCTTCTTCGTCCTCAGTGGATTCGTGCTGACCTGGTCGGCCCGGCCGAAGGACACGGCGGTGTCGTTCTGGCGGCGCCGCGCGGTCCGTATCTATCCGAACCACTGGGCCGGTCTCCTGCTGGCCGTCGGCGTGATGGTGCTGGTCAGCGACTACACCCAGTTGCACGACGTCGTGCGGGTCGTGCTGCTCGTCCAGACCTGGACGCCGAGCTTCATCGTCGCCACCGGCGTCAACGGGGTCAGCTGGACGCTCGCCTGCGAGATGTTCTTCTACCTCTGCTTCCCGCTGCTCGTCCTGCTGATCCGTAGGATCGCACCGGCGCGGCTGTACTACTGGGCGGCCGGCATCGTCGCCGTCGTCTTCCTCTTCCCGGTGCTCACGTCGCTGCTGCCGGCCCAGCCGGTGATGCCCTACGGGCCGCCGGTCTCCGAGGCCGCCTCCTGGTTCGTCGAACGGTTCCCGGTGACCCGGATGGCCGAGTTCGCCCTGGGCATCGTGCTGGCCCGCATTGTCCTGGCCGGCCGTTGGTTCCGGCTCCCGTCGTGGGTCGCCTGGGCGGTCCTGGCCGCCGGCTATGTCGTCGCGATGTACAACCAGGGCAACCTGTACGGCCGGATCGCGATCACGCTGATTCCGGTCGCGGTGCTCGTGGCCAACGCCGCCACGTCCGACGTTGCCGGACGGCCCTCGCTGGCCAGCCGCCCGACGCTGGTGTTCCTGGGCAACATCTCGTTCGCGTTCTACATCGTGCATCTGACCGTGCTCAGCAACATCGGCAGGCTGTTCCCCGCCGCCCGGACCACCGCGATCGGGTTCGGCATCATGGTGCTCGCCCTGGTCGTCGCCTTCGCGCTCGCGTGGCTGCTGCATGTGGCGATCGAGAAGCCCGTGTACCGCCGGTTCGCCACGAGCCGGGCCGAACGCAATGCAGCCCCGGACGTTCCCTCGGAAGACCGCGACACCCGCCGGACGGGTACACCGGTCAACTGACCCAACAAAGCCGCCGTCCGGGAATCCCGGACGGCGGCGCAGGCTGTCATGCCGAGTAGCCGAGCACCCGGTCGGGCGTCAGCCGGATCACCACCCGGACGATCTCCGGCGGCAGCTGCCGGTATTCCTCGCCCGCGCCCGGTCCGTCGTACTTCTCGGCGAGCTGGGCCGCGACGCTGCGGTCGACGTCCTCGGTGATGCTGGCCCGGCCGCGGACCTCGATGTACCGCAACGCGTCGTTCCGGTCGATCACGGTGAGGCTCGCCCGGGGATCCCGCCGCAGGTTCTTCTCCTTGCGCCGGCCGGCCTGCGTCGAGACCAGCAGGTCGTCGCCGTCCCGCAGGACCCAGACGACCGAGGTCTGCGGGCCGCCGTCCGGGTTGACGGTCCCCAGCACCGCGATGTTCGGGCCGTCGACGAGCTCTCGGGCGTTGGCACTCAGCGTCACGGTCATCGCGCGAGCCTACCGAAGCAGGCCCGGACCGTTGGCGGGCCGCTCGGCGGCCGCGGCGTCGGCGGCGACGGCACGCGGCGCGAACGCCAGTCCCACCCCGGTGACCGCGGCGGCCGCGGCGACGTAGAGGGCCACCGACAGGGTGGTGCCGGTGGCGTCGATGAGCTTGATGGCCACGATCGGGGCGAGGGCACCGCCGAAGATGCCGGAGATCTGGTACCCCATCGAGGCGCCGGAGTAGCGCAGCCGGGTGGAGAACAGCTCGGCGATGAAGGCGGCCTGCGGGCCGTACATCGCCGCGTGGCCGACGAGCGCGACGACGACCGCGAGGACGATCGAGGACCGGCTGCCGGTGTCCAGCAGCGGGAAGAACGCGAAGGCCCAGACCGCCGTGAGGAGGGTCCCGCCCGCGAACACGAGGCGCCGGCCGAACCGGTCCGACAGCACCCCGAACAGGGGGATGAGCGCCAATTGCAGGGCCGAGCCGATGAGCACGGCGCTCAGCGCCGCGCTGCGGGGCAGGTGGACGGTGTCGGTGACGTACGTCAGCACGTACAGCGTGAAGGTGTAGAACGAGACGTCGACGCCGATCCGGGTGGCCATCGCGGCGAGGAGGCTCCTCGGGTGCCGCGCCAGCACCGCCCGCAACGGCGCGCGGACCTTCGACGCGGTCGCGGTGACCTCGGCGAACAGCGGCGACTCCGTGACCGCGACCCGGATCCACAGGCCGACGACGACCAGCAGACCCGACAGCAGGAACGGCACCCGCCAGCCCCACGACACGAAGGCCGCGTCGGACTGCACCACGTTGAGCAGCCACAGCACCCCGGCGGCGAGGAGGTTGCCGGCCGGGACGCCGACCTGCGGCCAGGACGCATTGAGGCCACGCCGGCCGGTGCCGCCGTGCTCCATCGCCATGACCACCGCGCCGCCCCATTCGCCGCCCAGCCCGAACCCCTGGAGGAACCGCAGCACGATGAGCAGGACGGGCGCCGCGGCGCCCCACTGCGCATAGGTGGGCAGCAGCCCGATCAACAGGGTCGCGGTGCCCATGAGGATCAGCGTCGTCATGAGGACGCTCTTGCGGCCGACCCGGTCCCCGAAGTGGCCGAACACGATCCCGCCGAGCGGCCGGGCGACGAACCCGACGGCGTACGTGGCGAACGCGAGCAGCGTGCCGGTGAGCGGGGCGAACGACGGGAAGAACAGCCGGCCGAAGACGAGGGCGGCGGCCGAGCCGTAGAGGAAGAAGTCGTACCACTCCAGCGAGGTCCCGATGAGCGTGGCGAGGATGACCCGGCGGGGCGCCGGCCGGTGCTCTGTCCGGTGCTCTGTCCGCGGCTCGATCGCCGGCCGGGTTGCCGCTTCGTTCGTCCGTGACGCCATGGTGGGCTCCTTGCGGATCGGGAGAGGAAGCTCACCACCAAGCTAAGGATTGCCGTGCGTCCCTGGCCTCTTCCAGGATGCGGCGCAGCGCGTCCTGCAGGATGCGGCGCAGCGCGTCATCAGGTGGTGCGGACCGACCGGTAGGCCCGCAACGCCGGCGCCAGGCCCGTGAGGAGGCCGATGAACAGGGTCAGCGCGACCGTCTGGGCGTACAGCGCCACCGGCACCTGCATGCGGTCCAGCCGCACCTGCGGTATCTGGTTGAACAGGTCCGGATTCAGGAAGCCGGCGGCGAGGCCGAGCCCGGCCGCCAGCACGGCGACGGTCGCGGCGGTGAAGAGGTTCTCCAGCAGCGCGATGGCACCGATCGCCGACCGGGAGGCGCCCAGCGCGCGCAGCGTCGCGAACTGGGGCGCCCGGACCTCGATGAAGGCGGTCGCCACGAACGCCACCGCCAGCATGCCCAGCAGCACCACGATCGCAGCGAAGCGCTGCCCGTCGCGCCGCTGGGCGGTGAGGATGGGCAGGATCTGGCCGACGTTGTCGACCCGCTGGGCGTCCTGGGGGCGGCCGCCGACCACCTGGGCGGCGGTGCGGATCAGGCCGAAGGTGTCCGGGCAGCGGGCGGGGTCGCACCGCCAGGAGATCTGGACCGGCCGCGGCGTCGCGTGCGCCAGGCTGAGGATGTTCTGGTTGACCAGGCCGCCGGTGGTGAAGGCCTTGTTGAGCTCCGTGTACGTGCCGAACACCGGCACGTTGAGCAGCGCGATGTCGTTGCCGCTACCGGCCCGCGAGGCCGGGGGAGCGGCGGTGGCCGCGGAACGCGCCGCGCGGCCCGGGTCCACCCGGGCGACCAGCTCGCCGTTGAGCAGCACCGTCACGGCGACCGGGGCGGTCAGCCGGACGCGGTCGGCCGTGGTCGACTCCAGCAGGATCGCCGGGCCGAGGCGCTGGTCGTTCATCACGGTCCGCCATGCGTCGTCGTCGGCGATAGCCGGCGTCATGAGGCGCCAGGCCGGGGTGACCGCGCGTAACTCCAGGGTGGGCGCGTTGGCCGGGTCGGTGCTCGGCGAGGCCCGCAGGCGCACGCTCAGGCTGACCGACGTGGCCGGGCGGAACCACGGGTAGCTGCGACCGATCTCATCGAGCCGTGCGTTGAAGGTCTGCAGCTGCTCGACGCTCAGCGGCTGTTCCAGCGCGGTCGTGTACGTCTCGGCGTAACCGAAGACCGCCGCGCCGTATCGCTCCACGGCGGTCTTCGACGCCTCGGCGGACAGCGCGGTGAACAGCTGCACGCCGATGGAGACCAGCAGGATGAGGCCGAAGATCGAGTTGCGGCGCCAGTTGTGCCGGAACTCGCGCAGGCCGAGCCGGGCGATGCGCATCAGCCACCGCCCGCGGTGGTGGGCTCGTCGTCGTGGAGGGCGCCGTCGCCGAGCCGGACCCGGCGCCCGCAGCGGCCGGCGACGGCGTCGTCGTGGGTCACCAGCACCAGGGCCGCGCCGAGGTCGGTGACCGAGGCCAGCAGCAGGTCGATGACGGCGTCGGCCGTCTCGCCGTCGAGCGAGCCCGTCGGCTCGTCGGCGAGCACCAGCTCGGGCCGCTTGACCAGCGCCCGCGCGATGGAGACCCGCTGCTGCTCGCCGCCGGACAGCTGCGCCGGCCGGGACCGGGCCCGGTCCGTGAGGCCGACCCGCTCGAGGGCCTCCCGGGCCGCCCTGGCGCCCTCGCGCGGGCCGAGGCCGGCCAGGAGGCAGCCGTATTCGACGTTCTGCTGCGCGGAGAGGTTCGGCAGCAGCCGGAAGTCCTGGAACACGAAGCCGATCGACCGGGCCCGCAGCTTCGAGCAGCGCCGGTCGCCGGCGGCGCGGATGTCGACGCCGAGCATGTGGTGGCGGCCCGTGTCGAACGGGATGAACAGGCCGAGCGCGCGCAGCAGCGTCGACTTGCCGGAGCCCGACCGGCCCTGGATCGCCACCGAGTCGCCGGCCGTGACGGTCAGGTCGACGCCGTTGAGCAGCCGCAGGTGCTCGCCGGACGGGAGGCGGAAACTCTTGCTGGCGCCTTCGACCTCGGCCACGACGTCGTCAGCCGGCAAAGTCGGACTCCAGTGGGTAGAGCACCACGTCGAGGGCCGGGTCGAGGCCGGTGACCTCGACGTACGCGTCGTCGGCGGCGCCGATCGTGACGCCCGCGGTGCGTTTACGGCCGTCCGGCTCGAGGACCACGACCTGGCCGGACCCGGCCCGGCCGCGCACGGCGGACAGCGGCAGCGTCGGCACCTTGTCCTTCACGTTGGTGACGAAGACGACGATGGCGCGCAGGCCGGCGAAGGCTGGGACGTCGGCCGGGATCGACGCGAACACGTTCACGGCGCCGGAGTCCTTGACGTAGACCAGGCTCTCGTAGGTCACCACGAACCCGGCCGGGCCGCCGACCAGCTCAGCCTTGCCCGTTTTCGGCGGGTTCTGGAAGCTGAACAGCGCCGCCGGCTCGACGACCGGCAGTTTGGCGTGGAAACCCGGCGGCTGGACGGCGGCGACCGGTGCGCCGGCCGCGACGGCCTGCGGGTACAGCCCTGACAGCAGGCCGCCCACCGGCGCGGTGACGTTGGTGCGGGTGATCGTGCACGGCGGCGGCCCCTCGGGCGCCGGAGACGGCGTGGCGGCCGGGGTGGCGGCGGGCACGCAGACCTCGATCTTGCCGATGGTGTCGCCGACGCTCACCGGCCGCCCGTTGGCGAGGCCCGGAGTCGGCACGAAGTTCCCCGCCTTCGCGGCCGGCACCGGGACGGCGTCGTACGCCTCGACGATGCCCTCGAGCCGGATCGTGGAGTAGATGTCGCGCCGTTCGACCCTGATCGTCGCGGGCCGGCCCGAGCCGGAGGTGGTGATGCCGCCGGCCGGGCCGCCCACCGGCTCCTGCGGGCCGGAGCAGCCGCCGCTGAGTCCCGCGCCGAGCAAGATGGCCAACGCCACCCGCAGTGTTGCCGGATTCAACCCGGGAAGCCCTTGCCGCAGTCGTTCGCGGAGGCGAACTGGGTGGCGGACGTGATGCCGCCGAGCCGCGCCTCGCTGATCATCGGATCCAGCATCTGCTTGTAGTCACCGTCCGCCAGTTTACCGAGTGCGGCGAGGTCCTGGTCCACCGGTTTGCGGCCCTTGGTGTCGTCGATGAGCTGCAACGTCCAGGCGCACACGTTCCAGATGTTCACCATGTCGACGGCGTCCCGTTCGACGAACTGCACGTCCTTGGCCGGCTCCATGAACCGCGTGTAGATCGCGTCGGGGGTCAGCTTGTACCGATCCGGCCAGGTGACTTTCGCGTGTGCCTTTTCGACCCATGGAAGGACTTCGGCACGGTTGTTGGCGGGCGGCCGGGACGAATTGGCCTGCTCCTCTTGCTTCTTCGCCACGGCGGCGGGATTGTCCTGACCGCTGCCGCTGCCTTTGGCCGGGGGACTCGACGAGCATCCAGCGAGAAGCACGAACATCGCCGCGGCGATGTAGAGGCCGGGTCGGCGCTTGGGCATGACAATTCCCCCCGAGAGATATCCGGACGACACCGCGCCAGCGTCCCGTCCGGGGCTGGCGCAGTGCCGGTTCACGATGGCGACGCGCTGGGACGCTACTCGATGTTGTAGTTCCACAGGGTCTCTCGGGCGAACCATCCGGTCGTCTTGAATCCGCGGTACTGCAGTTTCACGCAGGTGCCGGGGGCGAAGTTGGTGCCGATCATGCGGTGGTAGAGCTCTTCCTTCATGATGTTGTACTGGATCTGGCCGACCACGTTCGAGTCGGTGCACTTCTGCCAGCGCGAGTCGACGGGCACACCGTCGGAGAGCCCCATGGCGATGTCGTCGCCGCTGTGGTTCTGGTAATACGAGGACGCACCGGTGAAGAAGTTCCAGATGCTGTTCGTCGTTCCCGTGCCGGTCGAGGAATTGGCGAAGGCGGTGCCACCCCCGAGCACGAGCGACGCGGCAACCGCAGTGACAGTGACCGTTGCCAGTGTGATGGCGCGTTTGTACATCATTCCCCCCGATTTCACCCCACCGGAATCTCCGGTACTGACATCAAGTTAGATGGATGTGGTGATCCTGGGAAGGCCTTCGTCAAGAATGCGCCCGGCGATCAGGGACCAGCCCATTGCTGTCAGGTGCGCAAGCCCCACTGCTGGTTGGCGGCGCCGGTGCAGGACCAGAGCTGGATCTTCGTGCCATTGGCGGTGCCGAGTGCGGCTGCGTCCAGGCAGAGTCCGGACTGGGCGCCGGTGATGGTGCCGTTGGTGTTGACGTTCCACTGCTGGTTGGTCTGGCCGTTGCAGTCCCAGATGATCGCGGCGGTGCCGTTGGTGGTGCCGCGGCCGGACGCGTCGAGGCACTTGTTGCCATATACCGTCAGCTGCCTTCCCGAGGTGTACGTCCAGCGCTGGTTGGTCTGGCCGTGGCAGTCCCACAGTTGGGTCTGCGTGCCGTTGGCCGTCGCTGCGTTCGGCACGTCGACGCACCGCCCGGACTGGCCGCCGACGAGCGTGACGCTCTGCTGCGGGCCACCCGGCGGCGGTGAGCTGCTCGAGGGCGGCGTGGACGGACCGGACTGGAACTGGGTGAAGAAGCTCCACACCACCGCCCTGGTCCAGGAGCGTTCGCCGGGCTCGTAGTCCCCGGCGGACCCGTCCACGGGGCCGGGGGTGTGACCGGCGTCGAACGCGGCCCAGGTCACCGGATACCCGGCGCGGCATCCGGTGTAGTTGGTGACGACGTGCGTCAGGCTGCCCTGCGCCGGCTCCGGGGGGTTCTGGGCGGTGCAGCCGTTGTTCCTGACGAACCGGTCCCGCAACGACCGGCCCTGCGAGATGTTGAGGACCGGGTCACGCAGGCCGTGCAGACCGATGTAGGCGATCGGCTGCGTGCCGCCATTGCATCCGCTGAGCTGGGCACCGGCGTAGACCGCGACCGCCCGGAAGGTGTCCGGCCGGCTGCAGGCGATGGAGTAGCTCATGCCGCCGCCGTAGCTGAAGCCCAGGGCGAAGAGCTGCGTCGTGTCGACACACAGGCCGCCCTCGATCTGCCGGACCATGTCGTCGACGAACGTCAGGTCCTCGCCGGCGGAGTTGGCCCAGCCGTTGTTGAAGCCCTGCGGCGCGACGAAGATCGTGCTGTTGTTCGACAGCGCCCGCAGTCCGTAGTACGACCAGGGGTATCCGCTCGTTCCGCCCGAATCGACGTCGTTGGCGGTGCCGCCGTTCCAGTGGAATCCGAAGACCAGCCGGTACGGGCGGTTGACGTCGTAGTTGTCCGGGATCCTGAGGATGTAACTGCGATTCTTGCCGCTCGTCTGGATCGTGCGCGTGCCGCTCGTCAGTGCCGGTGCCTTGCCGCAGCCGGCGGTCGCGGCGGCGTAGGCGCTCGGCGGGCCACCCCCGAGGCCGCCGTTCACCACCGCTCCGGCCGTGGCCAGCACGACGAGTGCCGCGATCGCGCCGGCCAGGGACCTGTGTCTTGACATCGCATCTCCTAAACGTATGACGTGAGACGACTGACGCTAGGTTGCGAAGCGGTATCCGTCAATGGATTGCGGCCGGCTGCGGTTCACGGCGGAAAGGGGCGAGAAAGTTACCCGGACGGCATCTCGGCGACCTTTCAACGCCGATGCGGATAACGCTTTTTGCGGCGCACATCGAATCGACGATGGCGTTGACATATGACGTAATACGAACGTAACGTTCGTGCTGCTCCGAGCCTGGGGACTGGCGGATCCAGGGCGTAAACCCGGAGCTGAGGCGGTGGCCGCCGTTCGCCGCCGCACGGGCGGCGGCCACTCCCGTTCAACGCGACGAGCGTTCTGTTCTTCCCTGAGAAATCTGACGGAGCCATGTCGTTCAATGTCACAAGTGAGCGCTCACACGATGTGTCCCAGAAGGAGGGCCTCATGCAAGTCAAACTGCGGGCGCTGCTGCTCGCCGCGGCGCTGCCGCTCATGGTCGCTGCTGTGCTGATCTCGATGCGACCGGCGTCGGCCGCCGGGCTGACCAGGGTCACCGGCTTCGGTGCCAACCCGACCGGCCTCAACATGTACATCTACGTGCCGACGAATGTCGCGCCCCGCCCCGCACTGCTGGTGCTGGTGCACTACTGCGGCGGCTCGGCCGGCGGCGTGTTCAACGGCAACGGGCACGACTACGTCAGCGCGGCCGACCGCTACGGCTTCGTCATCGTGCTGCCCGAGGCCACCCGCAGCGGCAACTGCTTCGACGTGTCGACCCCGGCCGCGCTGCAGCGCAACGGCGGCGGCGACTCCACCGGCATCATGTCGATGGTCGCCTACGCCCGCGCGCAGTATCCGATCGACGCGTCGCGGATCGTGGTCTCCGGCTTCTCCTCCGGCGCCATGATGACCAACGTCCTGGCCGCGCAGTACCCCGACGTCTTCACCGCCGCGTCGGCGTTCTCCGGCGTCCCCGCCGGCTGCTTCGCCACCACCAACGGCTCGCTCTGGAACAGCCAGTGCTCCGGCGGCTCCGTCAACCGGACCGCCCAGCAGTGGGGCGACCTGGCCCGCTCGATGTACCCCGGCTACACCGGCCGCTACCCGCGGATGCAACTGTGGCACGGGACCACCGACACCACCCTCGCCTACCCGAACTTCGGTGAGCAGATCGAGCAATGGACCAACCTCAACGGGTTGAGCCAGACGCCCGTGTTCACCGACCACCCGCAGTCGAGCTGGACCCGCACCCGGTACGGCACCTCCGGCGCCCAGCCGGCCGTCGAGGGCATCAGCATCGCCGGTGTCGGGCACCAGCTGCCGATGTCCGGTCAGCTCGCATACGCCGTCACCTTCCTCGGCCTGGACAACAGCGGCACCACGACGCCGGTGCCGTCGTCCAGCACCACGACATCCTCTCCGCCGTCCGGCACCACCGCGCTGGTCGGCGTCGCGTCCGGGCGCTGTCTCGACGTGCCCGGCAGCAGCACCGCCAACGGTGTGCAACTGCAGATCTGGGACTGCCACGGCGGCGCCAACCAGCAGTGGACCGCCAGCGGCCAGACCCTCCGGTCCCTCGGCAAGTGCCTGGACGCCCCGTCGAACGCGACGGCCGGGGCGCCGGCGCAACTGTGGGACTGCACCGGCGCGGCGAACCAGCAGTGGAGCCTCAACGCCGACGGCACGATCCGCAACGCCAGGTCCGGGCTGTGCCTGGACGTCAACCGTGCCGTCACCGCCAACGGCGGCACAGTGATCCTCTGGACCTGCACCGCCGCCGCCAACCAGCGCTGGAACCGGCGCTGATGGGCCCGCACCACGACGCCATGCCGCCCATGGCGTCGATGCCGGATCTGCCCCCGTCCCGCTCGGGTGTCCGCCGGGACGCTTCAGGTGAAGGAGACGCCATGATCGCCCGGGTCCGCCGCATGATGGCGGGAATCGTCGCACTGCTCGCGCTCGTCGGCGTCGCCGTGGTGGCGCTGGAGCGCGCCGCGTCGGCCGCCGCCGGCCAGCAGGTCACCGGTGCCGGCTCAGGGCGGTGCCTCGAGGTGCCGAACTCGAGCACCACCAACGGCACCCAGGTCCAGCTGTGGGACTGCAACGGCGCGGCCGGGCAGTCATGGACGTACACCGCGTCGCAGCAGTTGACCGTGTACGGCAACAAGTGCCTGGACGCCAGCGGGCGGGGCACCGCCAACAACACACCGGTGATCATCTGGGACTGCAACGGCCAGACCAACCAGCAGTGGACCGTGGGCGCCAACGGCTCGATCACCGGCGTCCATTCGGGACTGTGCCTCGACGCCTCGGGCCGCGGCACGGCGAACGGCACGAAGATCATCCTGTACGCGTGCAACGGCCAGACCAACCAGCAGTGGAACCTGACCGCACCGCCGTCGGGCAGCACCGGCGGCCCGTGCGACATCTACGCCGCGGGCGGCACACCGTGCGTCGCCGCCCACAGCACCGTCCGGGCCCTCTACACCACGTACAGCGGCAACCTGTACCAGGTCCGGCGCTCCTCGGACAGCGCCACCCGCAACATCGGCGTGGTGACCGCGGGTGGCACCGCGAACGCGGCCGCCCAGGACTCCTTCTGCACCGGCACCACCTGCGTCGTCACGGTCGTGTACGACCAGTCCGGGCGGGGCAACGACCTGTGGTACCAGGGGTCGACCGCGGTTCCCGGGTCCCCGCAGAGCAGCCCGGCGAAGGCGACGTCGGAGTCGCTGACCGTCGGGGGCGGCAAGGCGTACTCGCTGTACATCAACCCGGGCAACAGCTACTGGCGCGACGGTCACCTGACGGGAGTGCCGACCGGCGCCGCGCCCGAGGGCATGTACATGGTGACCAGCGGCACCCACGTCAACGGCGGCTGCTGCTTCGACTACGGCAACAGCGAGACGACGCGGAAGGCCGACGCCGCCGGTGCCATGGACGCGATCTACTTCGGCACGAGCTGCTGGTTCGGGGGCTGCTCCGGCTCCGGTCCCTGGGTCCAGGCCGACCTGGAGTGGGGGCTCTTCCCGGGCGGCAGCAGCGCCTGGAACCCGAACCAGCGGGCGTTCACCAGCAAGTTCGTGACGGCGACGCTGAAGAACAACGGCACGTCCCGCTACGCCATGAAGGGCAGCAACGCCCAGTCCGGCAGCCTGTACACCCTGTATGACGGCGCCCTGCCGAGCGGCTACAGCCCGATGCGGAAGCAGGGAGCGATCGTGCTGGGCAGCGGCGGCGACTGCTGCAAGCCCGACGGCGGCGCGAACCAGAGCGCCGGCACGTTCTATGAGGGCGCCATGGTGTCCGGGTACCCCTCCGACGCGACGGAGAACGCAGTCCAGGCCAACATCGTCGCGGCCGGCTACCGCTGAGCCGGCCCGGCCGGCGCTTCGAGCAGTCCCGCTGCCCGAAGCGCCGGCCACAGCGCGTCCGGGACGGTGGCGTTCGCCCGGTGCAGGGTCTGGGTCACCTGCTCCGGGTCGGCCATGCCGACCACGATCGCGACGACAGCGGGATGCGGGCGCACGAAGGCGAGCGCGGCTTCGGGCAGCGTGACGCCGTGCGCCGCGCAGACCGACGCGATACGGGTCGCGCGCCGGATGAGCTCGGCGGATGCCTGCTGATAGTTGTACGTCGCGTCCGCCGGCGGGCGGTCGGTGGCGAGCAGTCCGGAGTTGTAGGCACCGGCGATCACGACACCGACCCCGTGCCGCTGCGCGGCGGGCAGCAGGTCGTGCCGCGCGCCCTGTTCGAGCAGGGTGTACCTGCCGGCGCACATCACGACGTCGATGTCGGTCTCCTGGACGAACCGGGCGAGCATCGCCGTCTGGTTCATGCCCGCCCCGACGGCACCGATGACGCCCTGGTCGCGCAGCTCGGCCAGGGCGGGCACCGCCTCGGTCGCGGCCTGCCGCCAGTGTTCGTCCGGATCGTGCAGGTACACGATGTCGATGCGGTCGAGGCCGGTGCGAGTGAGGCTCGCCTCCAGTGAGCGGCGCACGCCGTCGCGGCTGAAGTCCCAGTGCCGGCGGTGGGTCGCGGCGACGTCGAACCCTTCGGGGTCGCGCAGGTGTGCCGTGTCCGGCGACGGGACGAGGAGCCGGCCGACCTTCGTGGAGATCACGTAGTCGTCGCGGGGCGTCGAGCGCAGCGCCGTGCCGAGCCGTCGTTCGGACAGCCCCAGCCCGTAGTGCGGGGCGGTGTCGAAGTACCGGATGCCGGCCTCCCAGGCGGCGTCGACTGTCGCGGCGAAGGTCTCGTCCGTGGTCGCGCGGTACAGGTTGCCGCCCTGCGCGGCGCCGAAGCCCAGCGCGGTGAGACCGACGGCGGGCCGCCGGGGCAGTGGCCGGCGGGTCATGACGGGGGCAGCCGGTAGACGCGGCGTGCGGTCCCACCCCAGATCATCGCCTGGTCCGCCGGGTCCAGCGGGCACAACAGCGCGGTGAGCGTTTCGATCCAGCACTGGTATGACGTGGCGAGCAGGCAAACCGGCCAGTCGGAGCCGAACATCAGCCGGGACGGCCCGAAGGCGTCCAGCGCGTGCTCGACGGCTGGGCGCAGTTCCTCCGGCGTCCATGAGGCCCAGTCCGCCTCGGTGGCCAGGCCGGACAGCTTCGCGGTCGTGTTCGGCAGCTGGGCGAAGGTCCGCAGGTCCCGGGCCCAGCCGCTGTGCTTCGACGAGGGCAGCGACGGCTTGCCGAGGTGGTCCAGGACGAACCTGACGCCCGGCAGGTCGCGGGCGAGCCGGGCGGCGGCGGGCAGCTGATGGCGGCGGATCACCAGATCGAACGCGAGCCCGGCCGCGCCGACCGCCGCGACGCCGCGGCGGAAGTCCGGCCGGTCGAGGAAGCCGAGGTCGGACTCGTTCTGCACGAGGTGGCGGATGCCCACCAGCCGGTCGCCACCGGCACGGTCCTGCAGGCGCTCGATACGGGCGGCGACGTCGCGTGCCATGAGGTTCACCCAGCCGACGACGCCACCGATGAGGTCGGTCGTGCGGGCCAGACGCAACAGGTCGGTGGTCTCCGCCTGCGAGGAGACACTCTGCACGACGACGGTCTGCGTGACGTTGCCGGCGGCGGCCAGCGGGGCCAGGTCCGTGACGGTGAAGTCGGCGTTGATCGCCTTCATGGTCGTGGCGTTGATCCACGGCTGTGGGTGGCGGGCGCGGACCCAGAGGTGATGGTGCGCGTCGACGATGTGCCACGGTGCCGGTGCCGGGCCGCCACTCATCGGCCCGGCCAGCCGCCGTCGACGATTTCCCCCCGGCCCCGCTCGATCGGCTGCCGGCCGATCTCCCGGCTCAGCAGGAGTGCTTCGAACGTTCGCGCCCTGCGGTAGACGACGGCTTTCATCGAACTCCATCCGTGCGGTGCAAGCGGCCGGACTCGTGGCGGCGAAAACGTAACTCGTATGACGTATTCAGTCAACACGGAACGTGCAGAGCGTGCTCACCGAAGATCGAGAGGTCTCAGCCCGTCAGTGCGGATCGGACCCGGAACGAGCTCTCGGTCCAGAACGCAGGGGTGCCGTTGGCCTGGTCGACCCAGAGCTGGTCGCCGCGGTGATGCAGGTACCAGCCCGGGTAGATCTGTGCCTCCAGCAGGATCGTGCCCGCCGCCGCACCCGCCCGCGGGCAGAACGTGGCGTCGCCACGGAACAGGGCCGTTCCCTCGTCCCGGTACAGCTGGAACCGCCAGGACGAGTGCCGCAGGTACCGGCCGTCCTCGCCCCGGAAGGAGAAGCACGTGGCGTCCGCCAGCCCGGCGACCACCGAGAACGTGGCCTGCTGCCGCGCCGCGGCGCTGCTGTCCGCGCGGACCGGAGCGAGCACGCCGAGGCCGTCGGCGGTGGTGACGAACTGCCCGGGCCGGTCCGCCGACTCGATCGACACCGGCCGGCCCGGGGTGAGGGTTTCGGTGCGCGGCACCGGTGAACTGGCCGCGGAGCTGGCCGGCGGCTTCGGTGTCGAGGCGGCGACCGGAGGGGGTGCCGCGGACGGTGTGACCCGGGCCGCGGCAGGCGTCGACGGCGCCGCGTGCAGACCTTGTGCCGGTGGAGTGCCGGTGGGCAGGGCCGTCACGGTGACCGCCGCACCGGCGGCGACCACGGCCGCCACGGCCACGGTGACGGGGTGCGCCGTCACCGCCTGGACGAGCTGGCTGAACACACCGGCCTTGACCGTGGCCCCGACCCCGCCGGAGGTGGTGGCCGCCGCCAGCGACCCGCTCGCCGTGACCGCGGCTCCGGCGGCGATCTTGCCGGTCAGGGCCGCGCCGAGCGCGACCGGGACGGGCAGCAGGGCGAGCCCGACCAGCAGCCGTTCCGCCGTGATCAGGCCCTGAGCGGCGTGGCCGCAGACCGGGCAGGACCGGGCGTGCCGGGCGATGCGCTTGCGCCACAGCGGGCTGGGTGTGCCGTCCCAGCCGACTACCAGGCCCTCGAGGTCCGCGCACCTGGGTGTGGCGTCCAGCGCGGCCACGAGCTCGCGGCTCACGTCCAGCTGCTGTCGCATGCGTTGGATGCGCACGGCGGCGTGGGCGATGCTGATGTCCAGCGCCGTCGCCAGTTCGGCGCGGGTGAGCGCACCGGCGGTCTCCAGCCACCACAGCGACAGCAGCGCCCGGTCGTCCGGGTCGAGCCATCGGCCGGCCCGGGTCACCTGCCGGCGCTGCGCGGACAGTTCCAGCTGCAGCATCGTGAGGTCTTCGAGCTCGGCGTCGGCGTCCGGCAGCTCCGCCGCCTCGTCCAGCGGGGCGGCCCGGTGTGCCGCCACGGACCGGCGATGCAGGTGGGTGCTCACCTGGTGCACGGCGATCGCCGCCAGCCACGGGCGGAAGCTCTCCGGGTGTTGCAGGCCCGGAAGCTGCCGGATGGCGCGGAGCATGGTGTCCTGCACGACGTCGTCAACGTCGGCGTGACCGTCCAGCGCACGGCGCACGATGGTGTACGCCAGCGGCAGGCCGGTCGCGACGATCTCGTCCAGGGCTCGGCGGTCCCCGGACTGTGCCGCGAGCACGAGGCCCGTCTCGTTCCTGCCGGTAGTTCGCATCGTCACATCGCAGTCCGCAGTACCAACCCCCAGCCGCCTTCCCACCGGCGCCGGAGCACCCGCGGGCCCTCCGGCACGGTCGTTGACCTTCACCGATGACCGGCCGCCGTGTCAAGCATCTGGACGAGTTTGATCATCGCGACCATCTGTGCCGTCCGCAGATAACAGAAACCGCCCGTCACACCTGCGTGATCGTCCATTGATTGTTGGTGTTGGTGTTGGGCGCCCACATGGCCACGGTCGAGCCGGCGGTGGCGTTGCCCATGCCGTCCAGCGCGGTGCCGGTGCCGCGGTTGATGATCTGGAAGCGGCCGTTGCCGGTGCTGTTGAGCCGCCACTGCTGGTTGTTCCCGCCGTTCCACGGGGCCTGCGCGGCCGCGGCGCCGTTGGCTGCGTTGCCCCGGCTGTCCACGACCATGCCGTTGGTCCGGTTGACGATGCGGTAGTAGCCGCTGCCCAGATCGATCAGCTGCCACTGCAGGTTGGTGCTGCCGTCCCAGCTCCACTGCTTGAGCACCGAACCGGAGGCCACGTTCCCGCCGCTGTCCAGCACCAGGCCGGTCGTGGCGTTCGCGATCCGCTGATACGGCTGCTGTTGTTGTGCGGCGGTCACGCGGTACGTGCGGCCCGCCAGACCGGGCAGCGAGACGAGATCCGACTCGAGCCTGGTGACCGCGACGGCCCCGCCGGTGGACAGGTCGGTCACCTGGGTGGTGCCGGCGAAGATCCGCCCCCGGATCCTGACGGTGCCGTCGCGGTCGGGACGGATGAGCACCTCGGTGGCCTGCCCGCTGCTCCAGGTGATCCCGACGGTGTACCCGCCGCGCCCCCGCAGCCCTTGCACCTTGCCGCCCGGCCACGCGGTCGGCAGTGCCGGCAGCACGTGCAGCTCGCCGGCGTGGCTGTGCAGCAGCATCTCCGCGATGCCGGAGGTGGCGCCGAAGTTGCCGTCGATCTGAAACGGCGGGTGCAGGTCGAACATGTTCGGCGCGAGCCTGGACGTGGTGACGAGCAGGCGGATCAGGTCGTGCGCGCGGGTACCTTCCTCCAGCCGCGCCCAGTAGTTGATTTTCCACGCGAGGGACCAGCCGGTCCCGTCGTCGCCGCGCAGTTCCAGGGTCCGCCGCGCGGCGTCGTAGAGGGCCGGCGTGCCGCGCCTGGTGATCTGGTTACTGGGGTGCAGGCCGTACAGGTGCGACACGTGCCGATGGGTGCGTTCGGTCTCGACCCAGTCGTAGAGCCATTCCTGGATGTTGCCGCGGGAGCCGACCTTCATCGGCGGCAGGCGGTCCCGGGCCGCGAGCACCCTGGTCCGGAAGTCCGCGTCCCCGCCGAGCACCTCACTGGCCCGGGCGACGCTGGTGAACAGGTCGCGCAGGATCTGGTTGTCCATCGTGGGACCGGCGCAGACGCTGACGCCCGAGTGGTGGGCCAGCTCCGGCGAGTTCGACGGGTTGGTGACCAGGTATCGCAGCGCCGGCTCCTCCACGAGGGTGTCGAGGAAGAACTGCGCGGCGCCCTGCATCGCCGGGAAGTTGGCCTGCAGGAACGACAGGTCGCCGGTGAACAGGTAGTGCTCCCAGATCAGGGTGGCCAGCCACGCGCCGCCGGTCTGCCACATGCCCCACAGCGCGCCGTCGACGACTGACGTGCCGCGCCACGCGTCGGTGTTGTGATGGGTGACCCAGCCATTGGCGCCGTACTGCACCCTCGCGGTCCGTGCGCCGCTGACCGCGAGGTCGTTGATCATCCGGAACACCGGTTCGGCGCACTCCGACAGGTTGGTCGTCCCGGCCGGCCAGTAGTTCATCGGCAGGTTGGCGTTGATCGTGTACTTCGAGTCCCACGACGGCCACAACGCGTCGTTCCAGATGCCCTGCAGGTTCGCCGGCTGGGTGCCCGGCCGGGAGGAGGAGATCAGCAGGTAGCGGCCGAACTGGAACAGCAGCGCCGCGAACTGCGGGTCGTCGGTGCTCGCGTGCCGGGCGATCCGCACGTCGGTCGGCTGGTCCGCCGCGGAGGTGCGGCCGAGGTCCAGCGTGACGCGGCCGAACAGCTGCTGGTGGTCCGCCACGTGGCGGCGGCGCAATTCGTCGTAGGCCTTGCCGGCGGCGGCATTGAGGTGGCGCCAGGCGATGCCCTGGTAGTCGCCGCCGGTGTCGCGGAACGTGAGGTAGCTGGAGCCGACGGAGATCAGCAGCGTGACGCTGGTGGCGGCGCGCACCTGCAGGGTGCCGCCGGAGCTGCTGACGGTGCCGCCGTCGGTGACCGCGCGGGCCAGTGCCAGGAACCTGACCTTGCCGGTGACGCCCTCCTGGTCGCTGGAGATGCCGTCGAGCGTCACCGTCGCGCCGTCCGGGCTGGCGACGCTGGTGCGCTGCGGACTGTCGAACCGCGCGGAGAACGTGATCGAGCCCGTCTTGTCGGCGGTCAGGCGCACGACGATGACCTGATCCGGCACGCTCGCGAGCACCTCGCGCCGGAAGCGCACACCGTTCTGCAGGAACGACACC
The DNA here is from genome assembly GCF_042653625.1 of Dactylosporangium cerinum. Lineage (NCBI taxonomy): Bacteria > Bacillati > Actinomycetota > Actinomycetes > Micromonosporales > Micromonosporaceae > Dactylosporangium > Dactylosporangium cerinum. The sequence continues at coordinate 473,292 of NZ_JBHSIU010000011.1, forward strand.
GTCGTCGTCGCGGTGGTCAGGTCGAGCATGCGGAAGTATTCCGAGACGCCGCTGGCGCTCGGGAAGGTCAGCCGCAGGTTGCCAACCGTCTGGTAGGCCAGCTGACCTGCCGGGCTGCCCAGCATCGACTGGTCGACGAGGCTCTGGGCCTGCCCCCACTGGTTCTGGAACACCAGCCGCCGGATCTCCTGCAGCGCACCCGCGCCCCGGGAGTTGCTGGAGTCGTACGGGCCACCGGCCCAGACGGTGTCCTCGTTGAGTTGCAACCGTTCGGCGTCGACGTTGCCGAACACCATGGCGCCCAGCCGCCCGTTGCCGATCGGCAGGGCGCGCAGCCAGTCCGTGCCGGCGCCCTGCTCGTACCACAATGCCAGGTCACCGGCGGCACCGACCTCCGCCGGTGGCGCGGCGGAGGCGCGGTCCAGGGCGATCCAGGGTGACAGCGCGGCCCCGGCCCCGGCCGCGCCGAACTGCAGGACCCGCCTACGCGTGACATCGGTCATCGTGACTCTCCCTGGCAACGCGGGATTTGTTTGGGCGACGGTACAAACATATGACGTATGTCGTCAATCCTGTAACGTGCCTCGATGTGTCGACGGCCGCACAACCGGCCTGCATCGAGCACGAGCTATCGGCGCGGCGGCGCGCGCCCATCTGACCAGCACTGTCAGGAGGGTTCTCCATGCACCGAACACCACCCCGATACCGACGAGGCGCAGTGGCGGTGATGCTCGCGCTGGCCGGTGGAACTTTCACGGTCCTCGCCGGCCCGTCGGCGCCCGCCGCGGCGGCCATCAACGCCGCTGACTTCCAGCAGGTGACGCTCGCCAAGGGGATCAACGAGGTCGGCGAGCCGCTGACGATCTCCGTGCTGCCCGACCGCTCGGTGCTGCACACCGCGCGCAACGGCACGCTGCGCCGTACCGACGCCAATGGCACCACGTCGGTGATCGGCAACATCCCGGTCTACACCCACGACGAGGAGGGGCTGCAGGGCGTCGCCGCCGACCCCAACTTCGCCAGCAACCGCTACATCTACCTGTACTACGCTCCGCCGCTGAACACGCCGTCCGGCGACGCGCCGGCCACCGGCAACGACTCGACCTGGGCGACATGGGCCGGGGTCAACCGCCTGGCGCGGTTCACGCTCAACTCCGACTTCACCGTCAACACGAGCAGCCAGGTGACCATCCTGGAGGTGGCGACCACCCGCGGCATGTGCTGCCACGTGGGCGGCGACATCGACTTCGACGCGGCCGGCAACCTGTACCTGTCGACCGGTGACGACTCCAACCCGTTCGACTCAGCCGGCTACTCGCCGCTCGATGAGCGGACGAACCGCAACCCCGCCTATGACGCGCAGCGTTCCGCGGGCAACACGAACGACCTGCGGGGCAAGATCCTGCGGATCAAGGTGAACGCGAACGGCACGTACAGCATCCCGAGCGGGAACCTGTTCGCACCCGGCACGGCGAACACCCGCCCGGAGATCTACGCGATGGGCTTCCGCAACCCGTTCCGGATGAGCGTCGACAAGGCCACCGGCGTGGTCTACGTCGGCGACTACGGCCCGGACGCCGGCACCACGAACGCCAACCGCGGCCCTTCCGGCCAGGTGGAGTTCGACCGGATCACCTCCGCGGGCAACTACGGCTGGCCGTACTGCACCGGCAGCAACACCTCCACCGAGACCTACAACGAGTGGAACTTCGCCACCAACAGCACCGGCAGCAAGTTCAACTGCACCGGCGGGCCGACGAACAACTCCTTCCGCAACACGGGCCAGGGCACCCTGCCGCCGGCCCGGGCGGCGTGGATCAAGTACGCCGGCGACTCCGGCAGCCCGTCGGAGTTCGGCAGCGGCTCCGAGTCGCCGATGGCCGGTCCGGTGTACCGCTACGACGCGGCGAACCCGTCGTCGACGAAGTTCCCCGCGTCGTTGGACGGCAAGTTCTTCGCCGGCGAGTTCGGCCGCGGCTGGATCAAGCCGATCATCGTGAACAGTGACGGCTCGCGGGGCACGATCGACAACTTCCCGTGGGTCGGCAAGCAGGTCATGGACATGCAGTTCGGCCCCGACGGCGCGCTGTACGTGCTGGACTACGGCGCGGGCTTCGGCAACGGTGACGCGAACTCGGCGCTGTACCGCTTCGACTACGTCGGCAGCGGCAACAACCGGGCGCCGACCGCGGTCGCCGGCGCCAGCACGACGTCGGGCGCCGCCCCGCTGACGGTCACCTTCTCCTCGGCCGGCAGCAGCGACCCCGAGGGTGGCTCGCTGTCCTACTCGTGGGCGTTCGGTGACGGCACCACCTCGACCGCCGCGAACCCGACGAAGACCTACAGCACCAACGGCCTGTACAACGCCACCCTGACGGTGCGCGACCCGCAGGGCGCCACCGGATCGGCGAGCGTGCAGATCAGCGTCGGCAACACCGCGCCGACGGTCGTGGTCAACACGCCGTCGTCGGGCCAGCTGGTCTCCTTCGGCGACAGTGTGCCGTGGAGCGTCACCGTCACCGATCCCGAGGACGGCACGGTCGACTGCTCGAAGGTCACCATGACCTACGTGCTCGGCCACGACCAGCACGCGCACCAGATCACCTCGCAGACGGGCTGCTCGGGCACCATCACCATCCCCGTCGACGGTGAGCACGACGACGCGGCGAACATCTTCCCGATCTTCGACGCGCAGTACACCGACGGCGGCGGGCTGACCGTGCACGCGCAGAACATCCTGCAGCCGCGGCACCGCCAGGCCGAGCACTACAAGACGTCGTCCGGGATCAACCAGTACTCCAAGACGACCGCCGAGGGCGGCAAGACCGTCGGCGACATCAACAACGGCGACTGGATCCAGTTCGACCCGTACAAGCTGAACAACGCCACGTCGATCCAGGTCCGGGCCTCGTCCGCGGGCTCCGGCGGGACCGTGCAGGTGCGCACCGGCTCGCCGACCGGCACCGTCATCGGCTCCGCGACGATCCCCGTCACGGGCTCGTGGGACACGTTCACCACCGTCACCGCGGCGATCTCGGGGGCACCGAGCGGCACCACGTCGCTCTACCTGACGTTCGCCGGCAGTGGCACCGGGCTGCTGTTCGACGTCGACAGCTTCACCTTCGGCACCGGCACCGCGCCGTCGGGCGTCGGCCCGGTGAAGGGCCTGGCTGGCAAGTGCCTGGACGTGCGCGGCGGCGCCTCGGCCGACGGCACCCAGATCCAGCTCTACACCTGCTCCGGCAGCGCCGGCCAGACGTGGACGCGCAACGGCCAGACGCTGCGCGCGCTCGGCAAGTGCCTGGACGTCAACGGCAGCTCGTCCGCCGACGGCGCGAAGGTGCAGCTGTGGACGTGCAACGGCGGCGCCAACCAGAACTGGGCGGCGCAGTCGGACGGCACGCTGCGCAACCCGCAATCCGGCAAGTGCCTGGACGTGTCGGGCAACAACTCCGCCGACGGCACCGTCGTGCACCTGTGGACCTGCATCTCGGGCGCCGCGAACCAGAAGTGGACCCTGCCGTGACCATCCCTCCTTCCGCAACCGGAGGAACCATGCGCAAGCTTCTCGCCGGTGCGGGGGCCGTCCTGGCCCTCGCCGCCGGTTCACTCGCCGCGGCGCCACCGGCCTCGGCCGCCGACGCCCCCTACGACGTGCTCGTGTTCTCCAAGACCGCAGCGTTCCGGCACGACTCGATCGCCGCCGGGATCCAGGCGATCAGGGACCTGGGCGCGGCGAACAACTTCACCGTCACCGCGACCGAGGACGCCTCCGCGTTCTCGACCGGGAACCTAGCCCAGTACGAGGCGGTGGTGTTCCTCAGCACCACCGGCGACGTGCTCAACAGCACGCAGCAGACGGCGTTCGAGTCCTACATCCGCGGCGGCGGCGGGTACGTCGGCGTGCACTCCGCCGCCGACACCGAGTATGACTGGTCCTTCTACGGCAACCTCGTCGGCGCGTACTTCGCCTCCCATCCGGCGATCCAGCAGGCGAACATCAAGGTCGAGAACCGGGCCCACCCGGCCACGGCGCACCTGCCGCAGACCTGGACCCGCACGGACGAGCTGTACAACTACCGGACCAATCCGCGTTCCACCGCCCGGGTGCTCGCCACGCTGGACGAGTCGTCGTACTCGGGCGGCTCGATGGGCGCCGACCACCCGATCACGTGGTGCAAGACGATCGACAGCGGCCGGTCGTTCTACACGGGGCTCGGGCACAGCCAGGCGTCGTACTCGGAGTCGGCGCTGCGCGCCCAGCTGCTCGGCGGCATCCGGTATGCGGCGAAGCGGGCCCAGGCCGACTGCCGGCCGGAGAGCGGCTACACCACGCTGTACAACGGCTCGACCACCGGCTGGACGCAGTCCGGCCCCGGCGGGTTCACCAATGCCGACGCCACCCTCACCTCCACGGGTGGGCTCGGCGTCTACTGGTACAGCGCGAAGCAGTACACCTCCTACTCGCTGAAGGCGGACTGGCGGCTCACCGGCGACAGCAACTCCGGGGTGCAGGTCGGGTTCCCCAACCCGGGCAGTGACCCCAACGTCGCTCAGAACCAGGGCTACGAGGTTCAGATCGACGCGACGGACTCCTCCGACCGCACCACCGGTGCGATCTACGGGGTCAAGGCCGCCGACACCACCGCCCGGGACGCGGCGCTGAACCCGGCGGGGGAGTGGAACACCTTCGAGGTGCTGGTCGAGGGCCAGCGGATCCGGGTGTACCTCAACGGCAGCCTGATCAACGACTTCACCAACACCGACGCGAACCGCAACCTCGACGGCTACGTCGGCATCCAGAACCACGGCAGCGGCGACACGGTCGCCTTCCGCAACATCCGGATCAAGGACTCGGGCACCCAGCCGTCGGGCGCCGGCCCGGTCAAGGGCCTGGCCGGCAAGTGCCTCGACGTGCGTGGCGGCAGCTCGGCCGACGGCACGCAGATCCAGCTGTACTCGTGCCAGGGCAACGCGGCGCAGACGTGGACGCGTTCCGGCCAGACGCTGCGGGCATTGGGCAAGTGCCTGGACGTCAACGGCGGCGGCACCGCGAACGGCACGAAGGTGCAGCTGTGGACGTGCAACGGCGGCGGTGCCCAGAACTGGGTGGCGCAGTCGGACGGCACGCTGCGCAACCCGCAGTCCGGCAAGTGCCTCGACGTGTCCGGCAACAACTCTGCCGACGGCACGGTGGTGCATCTGTGGACGTGCATCTCGGGCGCCGCGAACCAGAAATGGACCCTGCCCTGACCTGACGCTCGAAAGGGGGCGGCCGAACCGCCGGCCGCCCCCTGGCGCCCATGAGACGCCATACCCGCTGTGTTCCGTTCACCCACACCGTTCGAAGGAGCACCTCGTGCCCTTGAGATCCGCCAATCCCTCGCCCGGCAGGTTCAGCGCGCTCGCCAGGACGGCCGCCACCGTCCTCGTCGCCGGTGGTGTCGCGATCCTCCCGCCGCCCGCCACGGCCGCCGTCATGCAGACGCTGTACGCCGCGCCGACCGGCTCCGGCACCGCCTGCACCTCCGCCCAGCCGTGCTCGCTGAACCAGGCGCAGACGAACGTCCGGGCGATCGCGCCGAGCATGACGGGCGACGTCGTCGTGCAGCTGGCCGCCGGCACCTACACCCTCAGCGCACCCCTGACGTTCACCGCCGCCGACTCCGGCACCAACGGCTACACCGTGCAGTGGCAGGCGGCGACCGGCACCCGCCCGGTCATCTCCGGCGGGCAGAAGGTCACCGGCTGGACCCTCGCCGACTCCGCGCAGAACATCTGGCGGGCCGCCGTCGGCACCGGCTTCGACAGCCGCCAGCTCTACGTCGACGGCCGCCTCGCCACCAGAGCCCGCACCCAGGTCAACCGCGCGGACTTCACCGCGTCGACGACCGGGCTCAGCTTCACCAACGGGGCCCTGTCCTACCTGAACAATCTGGCCAACAAGAGCCGCGTCGAGCTCGAGTCGGTCAACTCGTTCACCGACCGCTTCGTGCCGGTGCAGACGATCGCCAACAACACGCTCACGATGCAGCAACCCGCGTGGAACAACAACACCTGGGGCTACGACACCCTCACCCGGCCGTTCCGCAGCGGGCCGATGTATCTGGTGAACGCCCGGGAGTTCCTGGACACCGCCGGGGAGTGGTACCTGGACACCGCCGCCGGCGCGCTGTACTACAAGCCGCTCAGCGGGCAGGACATGGGCACCGCCGACGTGCAACTGCCGCGGCTGGAATCGCTGCTGAGGGTCGGCGGCACCTACGCGACGCCGGCGCACCACCTGTCCTTCGCCGGCCTGCAGTTCGCCAACACCAGCTGGCTGCAGCCCAGCGGCAACCAGGGCTACGCCGATCAGCAGACCGGCGCGTACATGTACGGCAACTGGAACCGGCCGTCCGACGCGCTCTCGTCGTGCCAGTCCGGCTGCCAGCTCTTCGAGGCGACCCGGCCGGGCTGGCGGCAGATGCCCGCAGCGGTCCAGGTGTCGGCGGCCAACACCGTCTCCTTCACCGGCAACCGGTTCATCAACCTCGGCCAGGTGGGTCTCGGCATCGGCAACGACGCCAACGCGCACGGCACCGGCGTCGGGCTCGGCGCCCGGGACGTCACGGTGACCGGCAACGTGTTCGAATACATGTCCGCCGGGGCCGTCATCGTCGGCGGCGTCCAGGCCGACGCGCACCACCCCAGCGACAGCCGGATGACGAACAGCAACATCACCGTCAGCAACAACGTCGTTCACGACGTCGCTACCGAGTACCGCAGCCATGTCGGGCTGCTGATGACGTACACGGCCGGCTCGACAATGGCGCACAACGAGCTTTACAACCTGCCCTACTCCGGCATCGCGCTCGGCTACGGCTGGGGCGCCAACGACGCGGGCGGCAGCCAGGATTACGTCACCCGCGGCCTGTACAACTACCAGCCGCGGTACACCACGGCCACCATCGCGGCGAACAACCGCGTCACGGCAAACTACGTCCACGACGTGGTGCAGCAGATGACCGACGCGGGGGCGTTCTACCACCTGTCGGCCAGCCCTGGAACGACCGTCAACGAGAACTACTTCCGCAACAGCAACGGCTGGCTCGGTCTGTACTTCGACGAGGGCTCGCGGTATGTGTCCGCCGCGAACAACGTCTTCGACAACACCGGCACCTGGGCCTACACGCAGGAATGGGCGAACAACAACACCGGCAACCTGACCCTGACGAACAACTGGACCACCAACAACGGCAGCAATGTCGTCAACGGCACGAGAGGCAACGTCAACAGCGGCACGGTCGTCGTCAACGGCGGCAACTGGCCGAGCGGGGCGCGGGCCGTCATGGCCGCGGCCGGCGTGCAGGGCACCACGCAGCCGTCGAACACGTTCGCGCTGCGCGGCGTGGCGTCGAACCGGTGCCTGGACATCGCCGGCGCCTCCCAGGCGAACGGTGCGCTGGCGAACATCTGGGACTGTCACGGCGGGGCGAACCAGCAGTTCACGCTGACCGCGTCCGGTGAGCTGCGACTGTACAACGGCAGCAAGTGCCTGGACGTGCTCGGCCGGGGCACCGCCAACGGCACCGCGGTGGAGATCTGGGACTGCAACGGGCAGACCAACCAGCGGTTCACGCTCAACAGCAACGGCAGCGTCACCGCCGTCGGCGCGAACAAGTGCCTGGACGTCAGCGCCTTCGGCACCGCCAACGGCACGAAGGTCCAGATCTGGGACTGCCTCGGCGCCACCAATCAGCAGTGGACCAGGGTCGCGTCGTAGCCGCCGGCCCTCCGCGCCCGGCCGGGCGACTCACCGTTGCAGCCGCAGCGCGTCGCCCGGCCCGGCGCGGCGGGCCAGCCATGCATCGGTGATGTGCGTGAACATCGCGGCCGCAGCGCCGTCAGGATCGTGCGCGGCGATGTGTTCGGAGACCTGCCGATGACCCAGGTTCGATGCCACGCACAGCGCCCGTTCGGTGCGGCCCACGTACCGCGCGGTGTGGATGGCCTGACTCTGCAGTGCCGTGACCACCCCACGGGCGATGCGGTTGCCGGATGCGTGCATGACGATGTCGTGGAAGGCGCGGTCGTGCTCCTCGTATGTGACGTGGTCGTCGACGAGCTCGTCCATGCGGTCCACGAGCGCCCGGAGCTGCTCGATCGTGTCCTGATCGGCCCGGCGGGCGGCGACGCCGGCCATGTCCGACTCCAGCAGTCGACGGGTGACGACGAGGTCGTCGAGGACGTTCATCGAGTCGTCCTGGGCGATGCTCGCGGCGAGCACAAGCTCGTCGAGCAGGTTCCACGTGCCCGGTGACGTGACGATGGTGCCGCTGCCCTGGCGGACCTGCACCAGCCCCTTCTCCTGCAACAGCTTCACCGCCTCCCGGACCACGGTCCGGCTCACGGAGAACGTCTCGCACAACGCGGGCTCCGGGGGCAGCGGCGTCCCGGGTGGATGCAGTCCGCCCACGATGCGGCTCACCAGCTCGGCCGTGATGGCCCTGGCGAGGTTTGCGGGCCGGCGGGTCCAGGCCGGCGCGGCCGTCTGCGATCCCGTCATAGCGCCTCCCGGCCTCCACGGCGTGCACTGGCGACGCGACGCGGCTCGAGTGTACGTGACCGATGACGTCAGACGTAATACGAATTTGTTACGAGGTCTTGCAGACATCATACGTATGCCCTTATATTTCGGGCCGATGCATCGGTGAGTCTCACAGTCTTCGACACAAGGGACACAGACATGGTCGAAAAGGCATGGCCCGGACACCTGCGGCGGTGGGCCGGTGCTGCGGCACTGGCCGTCACCCTCACCGTTTCCGCCTGCGGAAGCGACGGCGGCGCATCCTCCGGTTCCTACGGGTTCCCGCAGGCCGCGCAGGACGAGAAGGCAAAGATCACGGTCTGGGTCGATGCCGACCGGGCGGGCGCGGTTGACGCGTTCAAGAAGGCCAACCCTGCCGTGCAGCTGGAGGCCGTCACCTACGACGGATCCGCGAACGGATCCAACTCGTTCCGCACGAAGATGCAGCTGTTCGACCGCGCCGGCAGTGGCTGGCCGGACGTGGTCTTCTCCTCCCAGAACAACGACGCGGCCTGGGCGAGCCAGCAGAGCAACGGCAAGCAGGCGTTCGCCGCCGTCCTCAACCAGGGCCTCGTCGCCAAGGAGACCCTGGACCAGTTCACCGCCGGCGCGCTGAACCCGTGCACCGTCGACGGCAAGGTGTACTGCCTGCGCAACGACCTCGCCCAGGTGGTGCTCTGGCACAACAAGGCACTCCTGGACCAGTTCGGCTACACCCTGCCGGCCACCTGGGAGGACTATCAGGCGCTCGGCGAGAAGGTGGCCCGCGAGCACCCCGGATACATCGTGGGTGCGGCCGGCGACTCGTTCACGCCGGAGATCTTCCTGTGGAGCAGCAAGTGCCAGGCGAACGGCATCACCGGCCCGAAGACGGTGACCGTCAACACCGGCACTCCTGAGTGCAAGCGCGCGGCGTCGATGCTCGACACCCTGATCAAGAACGGCACGGTGCCGACGGTGAGCGTCTTCGCGCCCGAGTTCGTGAAGAACTACGCGAACAAGGTGCTGCTGATGCCGGGCCCGGCCTGGTACGCGGGCGCCATCTTCAACAACCCGCAGTCGCTCAACGTCCCGAAGGGCCAGCTCGGCGCCGCCGCGCCGCTGGCGTGGAAGGGCGATGAGCCGGTGACCGGCAACGTCGGCGGAGGCACCTGGTTCGTCAGCAGCCACTCGAAGAACCTCAAGGCGGCGCAGAAGTTCGTCGAGTTCGTCACCACCGCCGACGACTACCAGGTGAACGTCGCGCCGGGGTACCCGGCGTACGCCCCCGCCGCAGACAAGTGGATCAAGAAACAGGAGTCGGGCGGGTACTACGCCACCGACCTCCAGGCGTTGATCAAGGCCGGGACGCAGATCTGGAGCGGATGGGGCTCCGGCATCTTCAGCCAGGAGGCGATCTGGGCCAAGACCGTCACCCCCGGAATCGTCGGCGGCAAGAGCCTGGTCAGTCTGCTCCCCGAATGGCAGACCGCGATCAAGAACCAGGCCCAGGTCGACGGCTACACGGTCAAGTGACCATGGCACGTGAGGCCGCCCGCCCCGCGGGTGGGCGGCCTCGGCCCGCGGACACCCGCGGCGCCGTCAGCTACGCCTTCGTCGCGCTCTACACCGCGCTCGCGATCGCCTTCGGCGTCCTGCCGGCCCTCTACGCCGTCTACCTCGCGTTCACCAGCGGCGACGGCGGGTTCGCCGGGTTCGGCAACTTCGCCAAGGTCGTCGACGATTTCCGGTTCCTGCCCGCCGTCGGGCACGTCGCCTGGTACCTGGCGATCTGGCTGGGCTCCCTGGTGACGCTGGTGACGTTCCTCGCCGTCGTGGTGCACGCGATCGGCGTCCGCTGGCTGAGCCGCACGCTGCGGCTGGTCTTCTACCTGCCGGGCGCGATCGCCGGCGCCTCCAGCGTGCTGCTGTGGCTGTTCGTGCTCGATCCGACCGCCAGCCCGGTTGCCCCGCTGCTGCGACTGTTCGGGTTCGCCAGCTTCAACCAGGTCATCGCGCCGGGGCACCTGCCGCCGATTTTCGCAATCATCGCGTTCTGGACCGGCGCCGGCGGCTGGATCGTCATCATGTACGGCGCGCTGAACAACATCAGCGCCGAGGTGATCGAGGCGGCGCGCATCGACGGTGCCGGCCCGGTGCAGATCGCCTGGCGCATCCAACTTCCGCTGCTGCGCAAATGGATCTCGTACATGGGCATCATGTCCCTCGCCGCCGGCACGCAGCTGTTCGTCGAGCCGCAACTGCTCTCACAGGCCAGCAACGCGATCGTGCCCAACGACTACTCCCTCAACCAGCTCGCGTACCTGTACGCGTTCCAGCAGAACGACTTCAACGCCGCCGCCGCCATTGCACTGCTGCTGCTGGTCATCGCCCTCGCGCTGTCCGCGGTCTTCGTGACGCGCGGTGGCCTGTTCGAAAGGGACTGAGCCCATGACCGCAGTCGGCCGGGCACTCGTCGCAGTCGTGGTCACCGTCTTCGTGCTCTTCTTCGCCATCCCGATCGTCTGGCTGCTCCTGGCCACGACGAAGTCGGCGCACGACCTCATCGTCGGCAACCCCTTCCTGCCCGGAAGCCTCGGAGAGCTGGGCACCAACTGGCGGCAGCTGTTCGACTTCCAGAACGGTGCGGTGACCGCCTGGGTGGGCAACTCCGCGCTCTACGCGGTCGGCGCGCTGGTGATCACACTGATCGCGAGCATCCCGGCCGGCTACGCGATGGCCATGACGGACTTCCGGTTCCGCCGGCCGCTGCTGGTCCTGACGCTGATCATCATGCTCATCCCGAACACCGCCCTGGTGCTGCCGATCTTCCTCGAGCTCAACGTCGTGGGGCTGATCGGCAGCCCGCTGTCGGTGATCCTGCCCATGTCGTTCTTCCCGTTCGGCGTGTACCTCACCTACATCTACTTCTCCACCAGCGTGCCACGGGACCTGCTCGCCGCGGCCCGCATCGACGGCTGCTCGGAGCTCGAGGTCTTCACGAAGGTCGCACTGCCACTGGCGACGCCGATCGTCGCCCTGGTCGCGTTCTTCAGCTTCGTGCAGAGCTGGAACAACTTCTTCCTGCCCTTCGTGATGCTGCCGTCCAGCGACGGCTACCCGGTCCAGGTCGGCCTCACGTCGCTGCTCGCCTCGACCCCGGCGTTCAACCCGAGCTCCGCCGGAACCCAGTCGGTGCAGCTGCCGACGCTCGCACTGGCGACCGTCGTGTCCGTGCTGCCGGTGCTGATCGTCTTCGTGGCCGCGCAGCGGTACCTGGTCGCCGGTATGACGGCGGGAGGCACCAAGGAGTGACACCGAACCATGCCAAGAAGGAGCACCTGTGAAAGTCACCGGATACCGCAGCCTGACGACCAAGCACGACTGGGGGCGGCTGATCGGCGACGCCAACGGGGTGATGTCCGAACCCCGCACTGACGTGCACGTGCTGATCCTGGAGACCGACGGCGGGCTGGAAGGCGTCGGCGTCGGCGCGCACAGCGACATCGACCGGGTCTTCGGCGCCGTCGAGGGCGAGGACCCCCGGGCGGTGTCGGCGCTGTACGACCGGATGCTGGACCGGGTGTTCAAGACCGGGCACGCGGGCGCGACGTTCGGCGCCATCGGCGCCATCGACATGGCGCTGTGGGACCTCAAGGCGAAGGCCGCCGGGGAGCCCCTGTGGCGCACGCTCGGCGCGCTCGACCGATTTGTGCCCGGGTACGCCTCGGGCCTGGACATCGCGCTGGATGACGACGCCCTGGTGCGCCTGTACGAGGGCTTCGCCGATCGGGGGTTCAGCGCCGCCAAGCTCAAGGGCGGCCACGACGTGCAGGGCGACCTGCGTCGGCTGGAGGCGCTCCACGACGTGCTGCGGCGCAACTCGACGCAGCCGGCACTGATGTTCGACGCCAACGAATCATGGAACCGCACACAGGCAGTACGGTTCGTGACGGCGCTGGAACGCCGTGTCGACCTCACCTGGATCGAGGAGCCCGTCCGTCGTTGGGACACCGCGGGGCTCGCCGCGGTCCGTCGCGGCATCCGGGCCGCCGTCGCCACGGGAGAGAACCTCACCGGCCTGGAGCAGTACCGGCCGCTGCTGGACGCCGACGCCGTCGACGTCGTCCAGGTGGGCAACGTCTGGGGCATCACCCATTTCCTGCGGGTGGCCGCCCTCGCGCACGGGCACGACCTGCCGGTGAGCGCGGTGGCGTATCACGCCAACCCATCGGCACACGCCGCGGCGGCCGTGCCCAACCACCTGGCCTTCGAGGTGCAGGACGTCTCCTCGCCGATCGGTCTGAGCGTCGACCAGGAGTACGAGGACGGCGGCATCGTGCTCGGTGACGAGCCGGGCCTCGGCATCCGGGTCGACGAGGCGCGCATCGCCGCCCTGCAGGTCGCGAACCCCCTGGTCGCGGTCACCGGACCGCACGTCCGCCCGGCCCGGGCCGGGCTGCGGCTCATCCCGGACGCCCGCCGCTCGGAGATCTGACATCGTTTCCGAGCGGGCGGGCTTCCCGGGCACGCCGATGCAGCGCACGGGAGGCCACGCCGGCCCGCGTCGCTCGGTAGACTCTCGCCGACCCGCAGCACCTGGCCGCGGCGGGTCGGCGGAGGTCACATGACGGCATCACAGCATTCGACCGTGGGCGGTTCACCACCTCCCGGATGGGTTCGGGGACCCGCCAGCCTGGCGAAGGCGCTCACCGGGGAGCTGGTGGAGCGCATCGTCCGCGGGACCTACGAGCCGGGCAGCGCGCTGCCGCCGGAGCCCGTGCTGTGCGAGACGTACTCCGTCAGCAGGACCGTCGTGCGCGAGAGCGTCAAGGTCCTGCAGGAAAAGGGGCTGGTCCAGGTCCGGCAGGGCAGCGGCACGGTCGTGAACCCGCCGACGATGTGGGACCTGCTGGACGAGCTCGTCCTCGCCGCGGCCATCGCCGTGGACGAGAAGCTGGTGGTCCTCGACGACGTGGTCGTGACCCGCAGGGTCCTGGAGTCGGACATGGCGAACGTCGCCGCCCGGCTGGCCGACGAGTCGGCCGTGGAGCGGATGCGCGCGCTCGTGGAACGCATGGACGAGGTCGTCGAGGACGCCGACGCCTTCCACGAGCACGACGCCGCGTTCCACGACGTCATCATGCAGGCGTCGGGAAACCGGATCGCCCGTGCGGTGGTGCGGTCGTTGCAGCACCAGGTCGCCAACATCGACCGCTATGTGGGCAGGACCGACCGTGCCCTGCGGGAGGCGTCCAACCGCGGGCACCGGCGCGTCTTTGAGCGCATCGCCGCGCAGGACGCCGCCGGCGCCGCGGAGGCGATGTTCGCGCACATCACCGACGCCTGGCTGGTGCGACGCAGCGAGTCCGCGGACCCCGACCGGCTGCGCCGGTAGCGGCCCTTCGGCGCCGGCGGGCGCCACCGTGTGCGCTCCGCGTGACCCGTTCACACCGCCGCCAGCGGCCGGGACTCGGCGAGCGGGAACCCGGTCGGGTCCTCGATCATGCGGTCGAGCACCACGCCGGCGCCGCCGCGGGCAGCGGCGGTGAAGCCGAAGTGGGACGCGACGAAGTGGCAGCGGCGTGCGGTCGAGGCCACGGTGAGGCCGGCGAGCCCGGCCTGCGCGGCGGGGATGAGCCGGTCGGCGAACTCGGCGAAGTAGCCGCCGAGGACGATCACCCTCGGGTTGAAGAGGTTGACCAGGACGGCACCGCCGTGTCCGAGCCATCTGCCGATCTCGGCGAGGGCGGTGACCGCGGCCTGGTCGCCGGCGGCGATGCGGCGGGCGACCTGGCGGATGCGGTGGTGCGGGTCCGGCATCGAGTCACGGTCCGGGCCGTCCGCGGCGCCCGGTCCGGCCCGGCGGAGCAGCTCGGCAAGGCCGACCTTCGTCTCCCAGCAGCCGACCCGGCCGCAACCGCACCGGTCGCCGCCCGGGTCGACCAGGAGGTGACCGATCTCGCCGGAGAACCCGTCGGCGCCGCGCAGGAGCCGGCCGCCGAGGATGACGCCGCCGCCGACGCCGACCTCGCCGGTGAGGTACACGAGGTCGTCCGTGCCTGCGGCGACGCCCCCGGCATGTTCGGCGAGGGCGGCCAGGTTGGCGTCGTTGTCCACGCCGATCCAGAGTTTGGGTCCGAACGTGCGGGCAAGGCGCGCGGCGACCGGCACGTCGTGCCAGCCGAGGTTCGGTGCCAGCACGACGACCCCCCGCGCGGCGTCGACCAGGCCAGGAATCCCGACGGTGAGACCGATCGGGGTCACCCCGCGGCGGGTCAGCTCCGCGAGCGAGCGCCGGGCCACATCCGTGAGGTCGGCCAGGCACCGCTCGACGTCACCGCGCGTGGCGTCGTAGCCGACCCGCTTCTGGATGACCGTGCGGCCGGTGAGGTCGGTGCCGTGCACCGCCAGGTAGTCGACGTTGATCTCGATGCCGATGGCGCCGACGTCGGGGCTCAGCGACACGCCACGACCCGGGCGACCGGCCGAACCGGAGTACTCCAGGTCGGTCTCGCGGACCAGACGGCGGGTGGACAGCTCGTCGACGAGGCTCGACACAGTGGTCTTGTGCAGGCCGGTCGCGGCGGCGATCGCGGCCCGCGAACGCGGGCCGTTGGCGCGGATGTAGCGCAGGGTGCGGCTCAGGTTGGCGCGCCGCATGGCGAGCTGGTCCGTCGGCTCCGCGGCGGAGCCGACACCGGCTCGGTCCCTGCTCATCATCAAACGCTCTTCCGGAAGAAGCGCCGTCAACCGACGGCACGGCCGATTCGGCGATGCTGCGGCGACCGGCGGATGGTCTGTCGGGATTGGCGTGTCACAGGTCTCCAATGTGCGCGAAACGCCGGACCGCGTCAAGAGATCATGTGCGGCTCGAATTCCTCCCCGCAATGGCGCCGAAGTCGCCGTTGATGGACGACTTCGGTGCCGTCGTATACGTAACCGAAATTTCCCGGAAATCTTCGCCGTCGCGCAGATTGACCGGCACCTGCGATCCTGACCAGCGGTGATGCGTTGCCGACCAGGCCCGGCGGGGGTGGTCGCCGAATTCGACATGGAAAACCTGTTATCCGCGCAGCGTCGCCGGAGTCGCATTATTTCCGGTCTGAAATTTTCGGATGGAATGGGCGGGGACTCGGGACGGTCCCGGTGTGGGATGAATCAGCGATGAAGTGCGCAAATATGCCCGTCGCGGCGCGGGGAAAGCGCGGTGTCCGGGTGGCGCGGATCGGATCGACACCGCGGTCCACTTGAATGTTCCGGGAAGGTCTGGCAATCTCGCGGCCTAGATGTGAGCGCTCCCGCCACCGCTCACACGTCTTCGACCCGCGATCGAAACCCTCAAGCACCCTCCACCAGGCAAAGCATGTGAGCGTTAACAAGGTCCCCGCCAAGGACCGACGCCGGTAGGGCTGCTCGCAACTGAAGGAGAACCCATGCAGGTCCACAGTCAAGCGCCGCCGGTTCGCGACCGCCGGCGCGGTTGGCGATCAGGCGCCGTCGCCGCGCTGGTGACGGCGCTGGTCGGTGCTGCCGTCGTCGTGGCGAACATGACCTCGGCCTCGGCGGCGACCGTCGACACCAGCGCCTCCTACGTCCTGGTCAACCGCAACAGCGGCAAGGCCCTCGATGTGTACAACTTCTCCACCGCCGACGGCGGCCGCATCACACAGTGGACGCGCGGCGACGGCGCGAACCAGCAGTGGCAGTTCGTGGACTCCGGCGGCGGCTACTACCGGATCAAGTCGAAGCACTCCGGCAAGGTCCTGGACGTCTACAACTTCTCCACCGCCGACGGCGGTTCGGTCGTGCAGTGGGCCGACGGCAACGGCACGAACCAGCAGTGGCGCCTCGCCGACTCCTCGGACGGCTACGTGCGGCTCATCAACCGCAACTCCGGCAAGGCCCTGGAAGTGCAGGGTGCCTCCACCGCCGACGGCGGCAACATCGTGCAGTACGCCGACTGGGGCGGCGCCAACCAGCAGTGGCAGCTCGTCCGCGTCGGCGGCACCACCCCGACGTCGAACCCGCCGGGCGGCTCGGGACAGTTCACCAACCCGGTGGTGTGGCAGGACTTCGCCGACGGCGACATCATCCGGGTCGGTGATGCCTACTACTACTCCGCCTCGACCATGCACTACTCGCCGGGCGCGCCGATCCTGCGCTCCTATGACCTGGTCAACTGGGAGTACGCCGGGCATTCGGTGCCCAGGCTGGACTTCGGCTCCAGCACCTACGACCTCAGCGGCGGGCGCGCCTACGTCAAGGGCATCTGGGCCTCGACGCTGAACTACCGCAAGAGCAACAGCACGTACTACTGGCTCGGCTGCGTCGAGTTCAACCGCACCTACGTGTACACGTCCTCCGCCGTGGACGGCACGTGGCAGAAGCGGTCGCAGATCAACAACTGCTACTACGACGCCGGGCTGCTCATCGACGACAACGACACCATGTACGTCGCCTACGGCAACAGCACCCTCAGCGTCGCCCAACTGTCCGCCGACGGCCTGAGCCAGGTCCGCACCCAGCAGGTGTTCACCACGCCCTCGAGCGTCGGCACCCTCGAGGGCTCCCGCTTCTACAAACGAAACGGCAGCTACTACATCTTCGTCACCAGGCCGGCCAACGGTCAGTACATCCTCAAGTCCAGCAGCCCCTGGGGCCCGTACGAGATGAAGCAGGTCCTGCTCAACATGCCCAGCCCGATCTCCGGCGGCGGCACGCCACACCAGGGCGGCCTGGTCCAGACGCAGAACGGCGACTGGTACTACATGTCCTTCGTCGACGCGTACCCCGGCGGTCGGGTGCCGGCGCTCGCCCCGATCAGCTGGAGCTCGGACGGCTGGCCGAGCGTGCAGACCGTCAACGGCGGCTGGGGCGCCACCTACCCGAAGCCGAACATCAGCACGTCGAAGACGGTCACACCGATGACCGGCGCCGACACCTTCACGGGCGCGGCGCTCGGGCCGCAGTGGGAGTGGAACCACAACCCGGACACCTCGAAGTTCTCCACCGGCAGCGGGCTGCGGCTGCAGACCGCCACCGTCACCGGCGACCTGTATTCGGCCCGCAACACCCTCACCCACCGCATCCAGGGCCCGACGTCCACCGCCACGATCGAACTGGACTACTCCGCGCTGGCCGACGGCGACCGTGCCGGCCTGGCGATGCTGCGCGACTCGTCCGCCTGGATCGGGGTCAGACGCGACGGCAGCACGAACCGGGTCGTGATGGTCAACGGCCTGACCATGAACAGCAGCTGGGCGACCACGAGCACCGGCACCGAGATCGCCGGCGCGAACGTCTCCGGCGGCCGGATCTGGCTGCGGGCCACCGCCGACATCAGACCGGGCTCCGGCCGGCAGGCGCGCTTCTCCTACAGCACCGACGGCACGAACTTCACGGCGCTGGGCAACGCGCTGACGCTCAACAACGCCTGGCAGTTCTTCATGGGCTACCGCTACGCGATCTTCAACTACGCCACCCGGGCCGTGGGCGGCGCTGTCACCGTCAAGCGATTCGAAATGAGCACACCATGAACGCTCGAAGACTCCGCGTGATCCTGCCGCTGGTGGCAGCGACCGTCCTCGCCGCAGGCGCGGCGGTGTTCCTCAACGGCTCCGCCGACGCGGGCACGACCCTCGGCGCGTCCGCCGCGGAGAAGGGCCGCTACTTCGGTGCCGCCGTCGCCGCGGGGAAGCTCGGCGACGGCACGTACACCGGCATCCTCAACCGCGAGTTCAACTCCATCACCCCCGAGAACGAGATGAAGTGGGACGCGACCGAACCGTCGCAGGGCCGGTTCTCCTACACGAACGCGGACCGGATCGTCGCCCACGCGCAGGCCAACGGGCACAGGCTGCGCGGGCACACGCTCGCCTGGCACTCCCAGCAACCGGGCTGGGCACAGGGCATGTCCGGCAGTGCGCTGCGCAACGCGATGGTCAACCACATCACGCAGGTCGCCACGCACTTCAAGGGCAAGATCTACGCCTGGGACGTGGTGAACGAGGCGTTCGCCGACGGTGGCGGCGGCGGGCGCCGCGACTCGAACCTGCAGCGCACCGGCAACGACTGGATCGAGGTCGCGTTCCGCACCGCCCGCGCCGCGGACCCGGGCGCGAAGCTCTGCTACAACGACTACAACACCGACGGGATCAACGCCAAGAGCACCGGCATCTACAACATGGTCCGGGACTTCAAGTCCCGCGGCGTGCCGATCGACTGCGTGGGCTTCCAGTCGCACCTCGGCGGCCTGCCGTCCGGGGACTATCAGGCCAACCTGCAGCGCTTCGCCGACCTCGGCGTGGACGTGCAGATCACCGAGCTCGACATCTCGGGCAGCAACCAGGCGCAGGCGTACGCCAACGTGGTCAAGGCGTGCCTGGCCGTGTCCCGGTGCACGGGCATCACGGTGTGGGGCATCCGCGACAGCGACTCGTGGCGCACCGGCGAGAACCCGTTGCTGTTCAACTCCTCGGGCGCGAAGAAGGCCGCCTACACCTCGACGCTCAACGCGCTCAACGCCGGCACCAACCCGAACCCGACCGGCTCGACCGGTATCGACACCAGCGCCTGGTACGTCCTGGTCAACCGCAACAGCGGCAAGGCCGTCGACGTGTACAACTTCGCCACCAACGACGGCGGCCGGATCACGCAGTGGACGCGGACCAGCGCCAACAACCAGCAGTGGCAGTTCGTGGACTCCGGTGGCGGCTACTACCGGATCAGGTCGAGGCACTCCGGCAAGGTCCTGGACGTCTCCGGCTTCTCCACCGCAGACGGCGGCACGGTCGTGCAGTGGACCGACCTCAACGGCACCAACCAGCAGTGGCGCCCCGCCGACTCCGGCAGCGGCTACCTGCGCCTGATCAACCGCAACAGCGGCAAGGCCCTGGAAGTGCAGGGTGCCTCCACCGCCGATGGCGGCAACGTCGTCCAGTACGCCGACTGGGGCGGCAACAACCAGCAGTGGCAGCTCGTCCGCATCTGACCTTCGAAGGAGCACACCCCGAATGAACACCCAGCGAAAACGGCTCGGCCTGGCCGCCCTGGCGGTAGCCCTGGTCGGCGCGGGCGTGATCGTCCTCAACATGACCGCGGCCTCGGCGGCCACCGTCGACACCAGCGCCTCCTACGTGCTGGTCAACCGCAACAGCGGCAAGGCCGTCGACGTGTACAACTTCGCCACCAACGACGGCGCGCGGATCACGCAGTGGACGCGGTCGAACGCCAACAACCAGCAGTGGCAGTTCGTGGACTCCGGTGGCGGCTACTACCGAATCAAGT
The DNA here is from genome assembly GCF_042653625.1 of Dactylosporangium cerinum. NCBI lineage: Bacteria > Bacillati > Actinomycetota > Actinomycetes > Micromonosporales > Micromonosporaceae > Dactylosporangium > Dactylosporangium cerinum. Next base: position 493,129 of record NZ_JBHSIU010000011.1, read on the forward strand.
CGAAGCTCTCCGGGAAGGTGCTGGACGTCTACAACTTCTCCACCGCCGACGGTGGCTCGATCGTGCAGTGGGCCGACCTCAACGGCACCAACCAGCAGTGGCGGCTCGCCGACTCCTCCGACGGCTATGTGCGGTTCATCAACCGCAACTCCGGCAAGGCCCTGGAGGTGCAGGGTGCCTCGACGGCCGACGGCGGCAACATCGTGCAGTACGCGGACTGGGGCGGCGCCAACCAGCAGTGGCAGCTTGTCCGCGTCGGCGGCACCACCCCGACCACGCCGGGCACCACCACCACGACCGGCGGCACCTGCACCCTGCCGTCCACGTACCGCTGGTCGTCCACCGGCTCCCTCGCCAACCCGAAGTCGGGCTGGGTGTCGTTGAAGGACTTCACCAACGTCGTCTACAACGGCCGGCACCTCGTCTACGCCACCACCCACGACACCGGATCGACGTGGGGGTCGATGAACTTCGGCCTGTTCACCAACTGGTCCGATATGGGCTCGGCCAGCCAGAACGGCATGAACTTCGGCGCCGTCGCACCGACGCTGTTCTACTTCGCGCCGAAGAACATCTGGGTCCTCACCTACCAGTGGGGCGGGGCCGCGTTCAACTACCGCACCTCCAGCGACCCGACCAACGCCAACGGCTGGTCGTCGCCGCAGACGCTGTTCTCCGGCAGCATCTCCGGCTCCGGCACCGGTCCGATCGATCAGACGATCATCGGTGACGGTTCGAACATGTATCTGTTCTTCGCCGGGGACAACGGCAAGATCTACCGGGCCAGCATGCCGATCGGGAACTTCCCGGGCAGCTTCGGTTCCTCGTACACGCAGATCATGAGCGACTCGACGAACAACCTGTTCGAGGGTGTCGAGGTGTACAAGGTGCAGGGCCAGAACCAGTACCTGATGCTGGTCGAGGCGATCGGCGCGAACGGCCGCTACTTCCGTTCGTTCACGTCCAGCAGTCTGGGCGGTTCGTGGTCGCCCCAGGCGGCGACGGAGAGCAACCCGTTCGCCGGTAAGGCCAACAGCGGCGCGACCTGGACCAACGACATCAGCCACGGCGACCTGGTGCGCAGCAATCCGGATCAGACCAAGACCGTCGACCCGTGCAACCTGCAGCTGCTGTACCAGGGCCGCTCGCCGAGCTCCGGCGGCGACTACGGCCTCCTGCCGTACCGCCCGGGCGTGCTGACCCTGCAGCGCTGACGCCATCGGTCCACCGGCCGGCCGTCTTCCGGGGCGGCCGGCCCATCTTTCGCCAGGAGGCACCGCCATGCTCACCGCACGACGACGGATCCTGACCTCGGCCCTGGCCGCCGCCGTCCTCGCCCTCACCTTCTCCGGAACCGCAGCCGCAGAGTCCAACGGCGGCGTGCGGATCATGCCCCTCGGCGATTCCATCACCGAGGGCACCCAGGTCCCCGGCGGCTACCGCATCGGCCTCTGGCAGCGCCTGGCCGCCGGCGGCTACCGCAACGACTTCGTCGGCTCCCAGTTCAACGGCCCCGGCTCCCTCGGTGACCACGACCACGAGGGCCACCCCGGCTGGCGGATCGACCAGATCGACGCCAACATCACCGGCTGGCTGGGCAGCACCACCCCGCGCACCGTCCTGCTGCACATCGGCACCAACGACGTGCTGCAGAACTTCAACGTCTCCGGCGCGCCCGCCCGGCTGTCCACGCTGATCGACCACATCACCGCCGCCGCACCGTCCGCGGACGTGTTCGTCGCCAGCATCATCCCGATCAGCAACACCGGCCAGGAGGCCGCCGCCCGCACCTTCAACGCCACGATCCCCGGCATCGTGCAGGGCAAGGTCAACGCCGGCAAGCGCGTCCACTTCGTCGACATGCACGCCGTGCTGAACACCGGCGACCTCATCGACGGCGTCCACCCGACCGCCGGCGGCTACGACAAGATGGCCGCCACCTGGTTCACGGCGCTGCGCGCGGTCCCCGGCAGCATCGGCGACCCGGGCACCCCGAGCAGCGGGTCGGCACTGGTCAGCGCCGCGTCCGGACGCTGCCTGGACGTGCCCAACAGCAGCACCACCAACGGCGTCCAGCCGATCATCTACGACTGCAACGGCAACGCCAACCAGCGCTGGACCGTCAACGGCCAGGCCCTGCAGTCGCTGGGCAAGTGCCTCGACTCGCCGACCGGCGCCACCGCCGGCGCCAAGGCGCAGCTGTGGGACTGCCACGGCGGCACCAACCAGCGCTGGAACGTCAACACGAACGGCACGATCAGCAACGCCCAGTCGGGCCTGTGCCTCGACGTGCGCAACAACGCCACCGCCAACGGCACCGTCGTGCAGCTGTGGACGTGCACCGCCGCGGCGAACCAGCGCTGGACGAGGAGGTGACCATGCGACGGCTCGTCACCGTGCTCACCGCCGGCGTGCTCCTGCTGGCCGGCGCCGTCGGCGTCCTGCGCGCCCCCGCCGCCGAAGCCCTCGACAACGGCGTGGCCCGCACCCCGCCGATGGGCTGGAACAGCTGGAACACGTTCGGCTGCAACATCAACGAGACCCTGATCCGGCAGATGGCCGACGCGATCGTCAGCAGCGGCATGCGGGACCTCGGCTATCAGTACGTCGTCGTCGACGACTGCTGGTTCAACCCAAACCGGGACAGCGCCGGCAACCTGCAGGGTGACCCGACCCGCTTCCCCAGCGGCATGAAGTCGCTCGGCGACTACCTGCACGCGCGCGGGTTGAAGTTCGGCATCTACCAAGGTCCGCTCGACAAGACCTGCGCGCAGTACTTCAACAGCTATCCGGGTGCGACGGGGAGTCTCGGGCACGAGGTGCAGGACGCCCGGCAGTTCGCGGCCTGGGGTGTGGACTACCTGAAGTACGACTGGTGCTCGCCGAACGGCAGCATCAACGACCAGGTCACGACGTTCGCGAAGATGCGCGATGCGCTCGCCGCGACCGGCCGGCCGATCGTGTTCAGCATCAACCCCAACAGCATCCACGCCAAGACCGGCCCGCAACGCAACTGGGGCGACGTCGCGAACCTGTGGCGGACCACCGAGGACATCACCAACGCCTGGGACACCGGCCAGAGCAACGGGTACCCGATGGGCATCCAGAACATCGTCAACGTGACCGTGCCGCTTGCCTCCTACGCCGCGCCGGGCCGGTTCAACGACCTCGACATGCTCGAGGTCGGCCGCGGTGGCATGAACGACACCGAGATGCGCAGCCACTTCGCGCTGTGGGCGATGCTCGCCTCGCCGCTCATCGCCGGCAACGACATCCGCTCACAGAACGCGGCCACCGCGACGATCCTGAAGAACGCGCAGCTGATCGCGATCAACCAGGACACCCTCGGCCTGCAGGCGACGCAGGTGTCGAACGACGGCACCCGCCGGGTCCTGGCCAAACGGCTCGCCAACGGTGACGTCGCGGTCGCCCTGTTCAACCAGGGCGGATCGGCCACGACGATCAGCACCACCGCGGCGGCGGCCGGCAAGTCCGGCAGTTCGTTCACGCTGCGCGACGCCTGGACGAACACCACCAGCACGACGACGGGTGCCATCACCGCCACCGTGCCCGCGCACGGCACTGTGGTGTACCGGGTCAGCGGCGGCGGCACCACCACCCCGCCGGCGGGGTCGACGTTCGTCAGCGCGGCCTCCGGGCGCTGCCTCGACGTGCCGAACGGCACCACCACCAACGGCACCCAGCCGGTCATCTGGGACTGCAACGGCGGCGTCAACCAGCGCTGGACGGCCAACGGTGCCGCGCTGCAGATCCTCGGCAAGTGCCTGGACGCGCCGCTCGGCGCCACCGCCGGTGCAAAGGTCCAGCTGTGGGACTGCAACGGCGGCACCAACCAGCAGTGGACCCTCAACGCCGACGGCACCGTCCGCGGCACCGCGTCCGGGCTGTGCCTGGACGTCGACCACAACCTCACCGCCAACGGCACCGTGGTCCTGCTGTGGACCTGCACCGCAGCAGCGAACCAGCGCTGGACGAGAGGATGACCATGCGACGACTCGCCGGCCTGTTACTCCTGATCGGGACTGCTGTGTTCGTGGCCGGCCCGATGCCGTCGGCGCGGGCGGACAACCCGATCGTGCAGACGGTCTACACCGCCGACCCGGCACCACTCGTGTACAACGGCCGGGTCTACCTGTACACCGGCCACGACGAGGACAACTCGACCTACTTCACGATGAAGGAGTGGCGGGTCTACTCGACGACCGACATGGTGAACTGGACCGACCACGGCTCGCCGATGAGCCTCACCACGTTCAGCTGGGCGAGCGCGAACGCGTGGGCCGGGCAGGTCGTGAACCGCAACGGCAAGTTCTACTGGTACGTCCCCGTGACGAACCGTGCGACGGGCCGGATGGCCATCGGTGTCGGCGTCTCCACCAGTCCCACCGGGCCTTTCACCGACGCCATCGGCCGGCCGCTCGTGGAGAACAACGAGATCGACCCGACCGTGTTCATCGACGACACCGGCCAGGCCTACCTGTACTGGGGCAACCCCAACCTCTGGTACGTGCGGCTGAACACCGACATGATCTCCTACTCCGGCGGCGTGACCCAGATCCCGCTCACCACCGCCGGGTTCGGCACCCGCAGCGGCAACGCCAGCCGCCCCACGCTGTACGAGGAAGGGCCCTGGGTCTACAAACGCAACGGCCTCTACTACAACGTGTTCGCCGCGAAATGCTGCTCGGAGTTCATCGGCTACTCCACCGCCACCGGCCCGACCGGCCCGTGGACCTACCGCGGCACCGTCATGCCCACCCAGGGCGGCAGCTTCACCAACCACGCCGGCGTCATCGACTACAACGGCGGCTCGTACTTCTTCTACCACAACGGGGCACTGCCGGGCGGCGGCGGCTACACCCGGTCCGTCGCGGTGGAGAAGTTCAGCTACAACGGCGACGGCACCATCCCGACCATCACGATGACCAGCACCGGCGCGCCGCAGGTCGGCACCCTCGACCCGTACGTGCGCCAGGAAGCCGAGACGATCGCCTGGGAGACCGGCGTCGAGACCGAGGTTTCCAGTGAAGGCGGCATGAACGTCGGCTGGATCGAGAACAACGACTCGATCAAGGTCAAGGGCGTCGCGTTCGGCGCCGGCGCGACGTCGTTCACCGCCAGGGTCGCCTCGGCCACCAGCGGCGGCCGCATCGAGCTGCACCTGGACAGCGTCACCGGCCCGCTCGTCGGGACCTGCACCGTCGCCGGCACCGGCGGCTGGCAGACCTGGACGAGCGTCACCTGCCCGGTGAGCGGCGCCACCGGCACCCACGACCTGTTCCTGAAGTTTGCCGGCGGCAGCGGGAACCTGTTCAACGTCAACTGGTGGCAGTTCGGCACGACCAGCGGCGGCGGTGACCTGATCACCAACGGCTCCATGGAGAACGGCACCACGGGGTGGACGGTGTTCGGCAGTGGCACCTTGGCGCCGAGCACGACCGCCCACGCCGGCGCCGGCTCCCTGCAGCTGACCGGCCGCACGGCGGCGTGGAACGGCCCCGGGCAGGACATGACGTCGAAACTGACGAACGGCAGGAACTACACGGTGAGCGCCTGGGTCCGCGCCCAGAGCGGGACACCCAGCGCGAAGGCCATGCTGGCGGTGACCGCCAACGGCACGACCAGCTACGTCCAGCTGGCCCCGGCGACCGCGATCACCACCTCCGGCTGGACCCAGCTGACCGGCACGGCCACCGTGTCGTGGACCGGCACCCTGACCGGCGCCACCTTCTACGTCGAGACGACGAGCGGCACCGACGGTCTCCTCGTCGACGACGTCTCCCTGCGGTAGGCAACGACAGCGGCACGAGCCGCCGGGCGACCCGATCGCCCGGCGGTCGACACGGCGGCCCTGGACGCCGCCAGACGAGAGGAGTCCATGATGGTGGTAGGGAACAGTGCCCGTCATGGCCGGGCCGGGCGCCCGCCGTTGCTGCACGCGCTGATCGCCGGTGCGGTCGCAGCCGTGGCGGTGGCCGTGGCCGCGATGACGATCCCGGCGGCGGACGCGGCCGAGGACAACCCGTTCCAGCGGGGTCCCGACCCGACCGTGGCCAGCGTTGCGGCGACGTACGGCACGTTCGCCACCGCGCAGACGACCGTGCCGCCCGGTAACGGCTTCAACGGCGGCTACATCTACTACCCGACCGACACCAGCCACACCTACGGTGCGGTCGCGATCGTGCCGGGCTACACCGCCCTGTTCGCCAACGAAGAGGCGTGGATGGGACCCCGGCTCGCGTCGTTCGGGTTCGTCGTGATCGGCATCGAGACCAACAGCCGCACCGACTACGACGCGGCCCGGGGCACCCAGCTGCTCGCCGCCCTCGACTACCTCACCACCCAGAGCGCGGTGCGGGACCGGGTCGACCGTAACCGGCTGGCCGTCATCGGCCACTCGATGGGCGGCGGCGGTGCCCTGGTCGCGGCCGGCCAGCGTCCGACGCTGAAGGCCGCGATCGGCCTCGCGCCGTTCAAACCGTCCGGGAACCTCGCCGGCAACCGGGTGCCGACGCTGATCGTGAGCGGTCAGAACGACACCACGGTCACTCCGTCCTATCTCGACGGTCTGTACCCGACCCTGCCGTCCGCGACCGCGGGCGCCTACCTGCTGCTGTCCGGCGCGGACCATCTCTTCTTCACCCGGCCCAACGACATCGAGCTGCGCAGCCAGATCCCGTGGCTGAAGACGTTCGTCGACAACGACACCCGCTACAGCCAGTTCCTGTGCCCGACGCTGAAGGACTCGACCGGTGTCTCGCGGTACACGGCCAGGTGCTCGCTGATCCCGTCCGGCGGCAACCCGCCGTCCTCGTCGCCGTCTGCTCCGCCGTCGTCTTCGGCCCCGCCCTCGACCCCGTCGGGCGGTGCGAAGCGGATCGTCGGTGCGCAGTCCGGTCGGTGTGTCGACGTGCCGAACGCGTCGCACAACAACGGCACGCGGGTGCAGCTGTACGACTGCCACGGCCAGAGCAACCAGCAGTGGACGGCGACGTCGAGCCGGCAGCTGACCGTGTACGGCAACGTGTGCCTGGACGCCGCCGGGTCCGGCAACGGCGCCGCGGTGCAGATCTACAGCTGCAACGGGCAGTCCAACCAGCAGTGGAACGTCAACAGCAACGGCACCATCACCGGTGTCCAGTCCGGGCGTTGCCTGGACGTGTGGGGCACCGGCAACGGCCAGCAGATCCAGCTCTACGACTGCAACGGACAGGCCAACCAGCGCTTCTCGGTGAGCTGATCGGAGCCGCTGACCCATGGGTGTGAGGACGCTGGTCTTCACGTTGCCCGCCGGGTAGAGCACCACCCCGCACCGCCCTCGCCCGGGTCTCGCAGCCGGGCGAGGGCGGTGCGACCTCGCGCTTCGCGCGACCCACGTCCGCGGCCGGCGTGCCGATCGCCTCGGTACGCTGAGCCGGCGCTTATAAGGAGGATGCATGCTGTTCGCCGGCATCACCGTCGACCCGGCGTTCGTCGTCGGGCCGGTCCGCAAACGGACCTTCGGCTCGTTCGTCGAGCACCTCGGCCGATGCGTCTACACCGGGCTGCACGACCCCGGCCATCCGACCGCCGACGCGGACGGCTTCCGGGGTGACGTCGTCGACCTGGTCCGCGAGCTCGGCGTCAGCACGGTGCGGTACCCGGGCGGGAACTTCGTGTCCGGATACCGGTGGGAGGACGGCGTCGGCGCGCGGGCGCAGCGGCCGGTGCGGCTCGACCTCGCCTGGCACTCCACCGAACCGAACACGGTCGGCGTCGACGAGTTCGTCCGCTGGGCGCGCCGGGCCGGCGTCGAGCCCATGATGGCGGTCAACCTCGGCACCCGCGGCATCCAGGAGGCGCTGGACCTCCTGGAGTACTGCAACGTGCGCGGCGGCACCGCCTGGTCGGATCTGCGGCGGGCCAACGGCGCCGAGGAACCGCACGCCATCCGGATGTGGTGCCTGGGCAACGAGATGGACGGCCCGTGGCAGATCGGGCACAAGACGGCACAGGAGTACGGGCGGCTCGCCGCGGAGACCGCCAGGGCGATGCGACAGCTCCAGCCCGACCTCGAACTGGTCGCCTGCGGGTCGTCCGGCTCCGGCATGCCCACGTTCGGGGAATGGGAACGCGTCGTCCTCGGCGAGGCCTACGACGTCGTCGACCTGATCTCGGCGCACGCCTACTACTGCGAGGAGGACGGGGACCTCGCGTCGTTCCTCGCCTCGGCCGTCGACATGGACCAGTTCATCGAGTCGGTCGTCGCCACCGCGGACGCCGTGCGCGCCGCCCGGAAGGCGACCAGACGCATCCACCTCTCGTTCGACGAGTGGAACGTCTGGTACGTCAAGCGCGCCGAGTCCCGACCACCGGCCGGTGATGACTGGCCGGTCGCCCCGGTGCTGCTGGAGGACCGGTACAACGTCGCCGACGCCGTCGTCGTCGGCAACCTGCTGATCTCGCTGCTGCGGCACACCGACCGGGTCCACGCGGCGTCGCTCGCCCAGCTGGTCAACGTCATCGCACCGATCATGACCGAGCCCGGCGGCCGGTCCTGGCGGCAGACGACGTTCCATCCCTTCGCGCTGACCGCCCGGCACGCCGCCGGCGAGGTGCTCCGGATCGTGATCGACGCACCGGTCCACGACACGGCCCGGTTCGGTGAGGTACCGGCCGTCGACGCCGTCGCCACGTACGAGCCGGACACGGGCGGGCTGGTGCTGTTCGCGGTCAACCGTTCGATGACCGAGCCGGTCGGGTTGACGGTCGATCTGCGGGGTTTCCCGCGGCTGCGGACCGTCGAGGCGGTGACCCTTGCCAACCCCGACCACACGTGGTCCGCGACGGCGGACGACGCGACGACGGTCCTGCCCCGCCCCAACACGTCGGCGACGCAGGACGGGGACGATGTCCGGGTCGAACTGCCGCCGGTGTCCTGGACGATGCTCCGCCTCGACGCGGCGGTGTGACGGCGGGAGCTCCCCGCCGTCACACCGCGATCGTCGGTCGGCTCAGCTCAGCGAGAAGCGCTGGTTGGCCTGTCCGTTGCAGTCGTAGAGCTGGATCTGCTGGCCGTTGCCGGTGCCCCACACGTCCAGGCAACGCCCGGACTGGACACCGGTGATGGTGCCGTTGCTGTTGACGTTCCACTGCTGGTTGGACTGCCCGTTGCAGCTGTAGATCTGCACCGCGGCGCCGTTGCCGGACCCGGCGGCGTCCAGGCACACGTTGCCGTACACGGTCAGCTGCCGGCTCGACGTCGCCGTCCACTGCTGGTTGCTCTGGCCGTGGCAGTCGTACAGCTGCACCCGCGTGCCGTTGTTGTGCGACGCGTTCGGCACGTCGACACACCGACCGGACTGCGCACCCACGATCCGCTTCGCACCGCCCGACGGGGTCGAGGGAGTGGGTGAGGCGGACGTCGTGCCGCCGGTCGGTGACGAGGTCGGCCCGACGGAGTTGAGCACGTTGAGCACGGAGTTGTACGCGGCCTTCTTGTTGCCGCCGCCGTCGAACAGCAGCGGGCTCTCGTTGGAGCGCCACGAGTCGCTGTCCCGCACGCCCCAGACGGTGATGCCGATGCAGCGGGGCACGTTGATGCACGCCTGGGTCAGCCCGGCGTACTGGCTGGTCGAGGAATTCGTGACGTCGACCTCGGTCAGCGCGACGTCCACGCCGAGAGCCGCGAAGCTCGACAGGGTGGTCTGAAAGTTGCCCGGCAGCGAGCTGCCGCCGGTGAAGTGCGTCTGCAGGCCCACGCAGTCGATCGGCACGCCGCGGGACTTGAAGTCCTGGATCATGCGGTAGACGCCCTGCGTCTTGCCGTACGACCAGTTCTCGATGTTGTAGTCGTTGTAGCAGAGCTTCACCGACGGGTCGGCGTTGCGCGCCGTGCGGAACGCGACCTCGATCCAGTCGTTGCCGGTGCCCTGCAGGTTGGACTGGCGGCGGCTGCCGTCCTCGTTGAAGGCCTCGTTGACCACGTCCCAGGCCGCAAGCTTGCCCTTGTAGTGACCCATCACGCCGTTGATGTGGTCGATCATCGCCTGGCGCAGGGTGCTGCCGCTGATTCCGCCCCACCAGCTCGGCTGCTGGGAGTGCCAGGCCAGGGTGTGGCCGCGGACCTTCAGGCCGCGCTGGGTGGCCCAGTTGTAGATCTGGTCGCCCGAGCTGAAGTTGAAGTTCCCCCGCGAGGGTTCGGTCGTGTCAGGCTTCATCTCGTTCTCGGCGGTGATCATGTTGAACTCGCGGCCGGCGATCGTGCTGTACGTCGAATCACCGAGCCGGCCGGCGGCGACGGCGGTGCCGAAGTACCGGCCCGACTGGGCCGCCGCCGCACCCAGGGTGCTCGCGGCGGCGTTGGCGGTGGGGATCATCATCACCGCGCCCGTCGCCGCTGCCGTGGCGACGACGGCGGCGATCGCCAGGTTGACCCGGAACGGTCTTCTTCGCGGGGTGGCGGCGGCGTGCAGGGGTCTGGCTGCCACTGGGGACTCCTTGTCGGTTCTGTCCGGGACGCCGACCATCGCGCGCACGGCAGGCCGCAGCCGCCGCGCGCACAAAGGGGTGTCGGTGATGTCGCACGACCCGGACCGGTGAACGGTGGGCTTCAATGCCTCGCCATGCTCACACGGCAATTTCGAACGGACAATACTTTCCGAAACACTTTCGGAGGATGCAGGTGAAATCCGGGTCGCAGCGCGGCCGAGTTTTACCGTTCACATGACGATCGGAGCCTAATATCTGCAGGTAACAGGCGCATGCCCGGCGGACCGGCCGTCGTCGGCGTGGACGCTTCTCTGAAAGTTTCGGGGATTCCACGCCGGTAGTTGCGACTCGTATCGGAGCTCGTGCGGCAGATTCCCGGCTGCGGAGAATGGCCGGGCGGCACGCGACTCGAGGGGACACCGCCGCATAACACTTTTCTTACGGAATGCTTCTCCGCGCGGTGTTGTGCCCGCCCGGCCGGGTCAGTGGGCGGGGGTGGCGGCGCTGTCCCGGACGATCAGGGACGGCTCGACGACCGGATCCGCAGCCGGACGCGCCGGGCCTTCCAGCCGGTCCGTTTCGATGAGCCGGAGCAGCGCCGCCATGCAGCGCCGGCCGACCTCGTCGAAGTCCTGGCGGACCGTCGTCAGCGGTGGGGACAGATACGCCGCCTCAGGGATGTCGTCGAAACCGACGATGCTCACGTCGTCCGGGACCCGGATCCCGCGTTCGTGGAAGGCGCTCATCATGCCGAGGGCCATCTGGTCGTTGCCGGCGAACACTGCTGTCACGTCGTCCCGTGCCGCCAGCCGCATCCCCGCCGCATGACCGGACCTGGCGCTCCAGTCTCCGGTCATCAACGGCGGGACGGGCAACCCGGCCGCCACGAGTGCCGCCCGCCAGCCCTCGATCCGGCCCCGGGTCTCCAGCCAGTCACGTGGCCCCGACAGGTGCCACACCGTCCGGTGTCCGAGCCGCAGCAGGTGCTCCACCGCCATCCGTGCGCCGGCGATCTGATTGACCGAGATCGTCGGGATGGCACCATCGGTGTCGGCCTCCACCGCAACGGCGGGCATGCCCGCGGGCATGCTGCGCAAGGCCGCCGCGGCAGCTGTCTGCGGCGCGATGACCACGACCCCGGCGACCGACTGCTCCGCGAGCGCCCCGGTCGCCGACACCACCGCCGGGCGATCGATCCGCTCCACGGTGGCGATGCTGACGCCGTATCCGGCGGCGCGGGCCGCGCGCTCCACGCCGAGCAGGGTCGCCGCAGGCCCGTACAGGAGCGTGTCGAAGCTGACCACCCCGACGATCCGCGACCGGCGCCCCGCCAGCCCCCGTGCCATCGCGTTGGGTCGATAGCCAAGCTGGCGGACCGCGTCCAGCACGCGCTGCCGGGTGGTCTGGCTGACGCTCGGGTGGTCGTTGAGCACCCGCGACACCGTCTGATGCGACACCCCTGCGAGGCGCGCGACGTCGTACACGACCGCCGGACGACGCTGCATCATCAAGCCGAACCGGTCTTCATGAACGCCGATGCTAACGGTGCCGCAACACGGTCGCGGCGCGGCCGTTCGGCCCCACTTCACCACCCGGGGCATCGGCCGGCATCGCCCGAAAAACGTGTTACGGCGCGGGCCGGCCGGGAGTCGCGGCCGCTGTCCTCGGCTCCCGGGACCGCGGGAATTCCTCCCGCCGTGCGGGAATTGGTGCCCTGGCCGGGCGCGCCGACCCGATCGCAGGCTTGGCCCATGCAAACACTGACACAGACAGATACGCTCGGTCCGGCCGATCGGTCCGACACCCGCTTGCGGCGGCACGCACTGGCCGCGGCGGCACTTGTCGCTCCGTGGTTCATCGTCGCCTGCAACACCGGGTGGGCGATGGCGCAGGCGGCCGGCGCGAGCGACGAGACCGGCGCCGACGCGCTGACCGCCGCGGCGGCACACCCGGCCCTGCTGCGCAACGTGGTCCTGTTCGGGATGCTCGGCGCGCTGCTCATGATGCCGGCCGCGCTGGGCGCCGCCCGGGTGGCCGGTCGTGGAGCGGCCAGGCTGGCCTTCGTCGGTGGCACGCTCACGGCCGCCGGCTATGCCTGCTATCAGGCCGTCCTGCTCACCGACCTCACCACCTTGGCGATGGTGCGGGTCGGCGGGCCGATGGTCGGCTTCGCCGCCGTGCTCGACGCGCGGCAGCAGGACGCGACCGGGACCTGGGTGTTCCTGCTGTTCGTCCTCGGCAACATCGTCGGCACGTTCCTGCTCGGCCTGGCGCTGTGGCGGTCGCGGTCGGTGCCCCGGTGGGCTGCCGCCGCGGTGATGATCTGGCCGCCGACGCACATCGTCGGCCTGGTCGCCGGCGTCGAGTGGTTCGAGGTCGCCGGGGCGGCGGTCCAGGCAATCGGGTTCGCCGCGGTGGCGGTACGCCTCCTGCGCCGCACCGACTGACGTCAACGGCGGGCGCAGGGGTTCGCGGCCGTCCTGTGGCCCCGGCGACGACAAGAACTGCGGGCCGGAATGGGACGCGCTCGGCCCGGCGCGCGCGGGGCGGCGTACCAGGCGATGCTCAGATCCCACATCAACGCCGCCCTGTCGACCTGGTGACCCGCGTTTAGGATCGGCCGATGGTCATCAAGCCGCTGCACGACCCGGACGCCTGGCGTCCCTTCGTGGCGGCGCTGCTGGCCGCCGGGTTGCGCGGCCGGGCCGACTGGCAGGCCTCCGTCGAGGTGGTCAACGGTCTGCTCGCATTGCGTGGTCAACCGTTGTTGGACGTGACCGACGTCCCGGTCAGTTCACCGTGACGGTGACGACGCCGTACTGATTGCCGCGCTGGGTGAAGTGCGGCAGGACCAGCTTCCACGTGATGGTGAGTTTCCGGCCGGACGCCATCGCCACGGGCACGTCGGTCACCATCTCGAACACCACGCTGCCGCCGGCCGGGATGCTCTTGAGCGGTCGGCAGTTCAGCCGGTACAGCTGGGACGTGTTCACGGCATCGTTCTTCGCATCTCCCAGGGAGAAACGTTCCAGCAGGTAACCAGGGCACGGGTCCAGGGACAGCGGGCCCTTGGTGGGGTTGCCGAGCGTGACCCAGAAGACGATCCGCTCACCCGCCGCGGCGCTCGCCGGGCCCTTGACGGAGACGGTCAACTGGTTCAGTGGTGAGGCGGCCGGCGTCGACGCGGCGACGGGCTCGGTGAACCCGCTCGCGGACAGTGTCGCCCGGGCGTTCGGGTTGACGCCCTCGCCCTGCTGGCACTTCGGGGTGTCGGTCACGGCGACCGGTGCGCGCAGCGTGCCACCGCCGTGCGGGACCTGGATCGCGAGCTCCAGCGGGCCGTCCGTCGGCTGGCAGAACGGCCCCGACCAGTCCAGGCGCAGGCTCGCATGCCCACCGGCGGGCACGGCGACCACCCGGCTGCGGCCCTCGTCGTTGATGTCGTGCGTGTACAGCATGGGGATCTCGCGTCCACCGGCGAGCATCGTCGTCGGGACCTCGCCCTGCAGGGTGCACTCGACCGTCGAGGTGTTCTGGACGTCGACCTCACCGATGAGCTTGCCGATGGCGGCGTCCCAGCCCTTCGGCGTCTCGCCGCCGGTGCCGGGGCGCACCCAGGAGTCGAGCCGGCCGGACAGCTGCTCCGCCCGGCACGGCTTGCTGCCCGGCGCGGGGGTTCGCGGGCCGGGCGGCTTGCCGTTGAGGTCCTCGTCCTTGATCCGCAGGTCGGCCCACGGGACGGTGCCGTCGGCGAGCAGGGAGGCGGGTGCCGTCTGCTCGCCCGTCGTTTCCGCCCGGCCGGGGCCGGCGTCGGGGTCGGCGCAGGCCGAGGCGGCAGCGAGCACGGTCAGCAGCAGGAGCAGCGGCAGTCGACGCATGCCGCCACCCTGACACGGTCCGCCGGTGCGGTCCTGAGTACGCCGACTCAGATGCACCCGAGCAGCTCAGGCACTCGTCATCGTCGGCGCCGGGGAGACCGGCTGCTCGGCCAGCTTCGGCGCGACCTCAGCCGGCATGATGATCCACAGGATCGGGTAAATGAGAATCTGCGTGCCGGGGATGGCCAGCAGCAGCAGGACGAACAGCAGCCGGGCCGGCCACGGGTCGATGCCGAAGCGGCGCCCCAGCCCGGCGCAGACGCCGCCGAGCACCCGTCCGTGCACCGGCCGCACCAGGTCGTGCTGGCGCATCGTGCCGTGAACGGTCTCCATCACGTTTCTCCTTCGCTCGTGTTCGATGGTTCAACTGTCGCGGCTGCGGGGGTGCCCGGGCATCGGGGAGCGCCCCGGGCCGTCCCCGGATCCGGACCACCTACGGGTCGGCCGCGCTCTATGCTCGACGCCGTGACGGCGCTGGAACCACAGTCGGACCATCGGGACGTGGAGGCGGCGCTGCTGCGGGACGGCTGGATCCCGTGCGGGGCAGGGGACTGGGCGATCGCGCTCCGCTCGCCCGACGGCACGACGGCCGCGCGGATCAGCCCGTTCGACCCGACCGGTCCGTACGCCGCGGCCCTGTACACGCAGGCCGCGCCGACCCGCCAGGTCCCGGCGCTGTTCGCGCACCGCCGCCTGCCCGGCGGCGGCGACCTGCAGTTCCTGGAGTGGCTCGAACCCGTCGCCGGGGCGGAGGCCGCCGCGTTCCACCGGGCGATCGCCGAACGTGCCCCGGAGGTCGCCGACCTCGCCGACATCGTGCACCGGGTCCACGAGCAGGCCCGGCGCGAGCTGCCGTGGTGCGGGCCGCTGGACACCAACCCGGCCAACGTCATGCGCGCCGCCGACGGGCGGCTCGTCGTCATCGACCTGTTCTACGCCGACGGCCCGAACCTGTACGCGACCGCGGAAACGGACCCCGATCTGGTCGTCGCCCGGATTCCCGAGGCCGAGCGCCGGTTCATGACCGAGATCCCGCTGGCCGGCTCCGGGCCGTGGGACCCCGCGGCGCGGGCGGCGCTGCGCGCAAGACTCGCGGCGGCCGACGCCCGCGCTTGATCGGCGGGCCTTGCCCCGGTGCGCCGTGAGAGAGTGGTGCATGCCGCTGCGCGCGTATCCGATCAGAACCTCGGTCGCTGTGTCCGACATCCAGCGGGCGGTCGCGTTCTACGAAGGCAAGCTGGGTCTGCAGGCACTGCGATCCGGCCCCAGCGCGCACATCGCCGGCGGCAGCCGCGTCTACGGTTCCGGCGGCGGGCCGGCGCTGAACGTGTACCAGTCCGACAGTGCCGGGCAGACGTCGGCGACACTGGCGACCTGGTACGTTGAGGACCTCGACCAGATCGTCGACGAGCTCGCCTCGTCGGGCGTCGAGTTCGCCCGCTACGACCAGTTCGACCACGATGCGAGGGGGATCACCGCCCGGGCCGGCGGTGGCCGTATCGCCTGGTTCCGTGACCCGGACGGCAACACGTTCGCCCTCGAAGCGGACGTCTGACCGCGACCACCTACGGGTCGGTTCCGGCATGGCCTCACATCTCGTCGGTGTGACGTCGTGCGGGAGGTGCGAGGGTGTCCCACGCGGTCATTGCGCAGCTGACGATCGTTTCCAGCTCGGCACGGGTGGCGCCGTCTCGAGCCTGGATGGATAGGCCCTGCACGACGGTGGTGTAGTAGCGGGCGATGGCGTCGAGGGTGCCGGGCGGCGCGGTGAGGTCGCCGTCGGCAACGCCGCGGGCGAGTCGGTCCCTGATGGTGGCGTGCATGTCGCGCCGGCGGTCGGCCAGGAACTCGCGGACTGCGTGATTTTCCACGGAGCCGGTGGCGGCGGCGAGGACGAGCATGCAGTAGTGCGGCGTGTCGGGGCCGGTGATCTGATCGGCGGTGGCGCGGAGCATGGCGTGGATCGCGGCGCGGGCGGTCGGCTGTTCGCGGAGCGCCCGCCGGGGCGGCTCGCCGGCCGTTGCGCCGTACAGCGCCATGACCTGGCGGAACAGTTCCTCCTTGCTGCCGAAGCAGGCGTAGATGCTGGGGGAGGCGATCCCCATGGCCTGGGCCAGGTCGTTGATCGAGGTGCCCTCGTAACCGCGCTTCCAGAACAGGTCCAGCGCCTGGCGTAGGGCAGTGTCCGGATCGAAGGTGCGGGGGCGGCCGCGGGTCGCCATCGGGTCTGCCTCCAGCTTTGTTTGGCGTTCGATCAACTTTAGCTTGACCGGCGCAGCAGGGCGATGGCATCGTTTGTTTATTGTTCGATAAACAAAGGAGCCGACGGCGATGCCGCTTCCCACCACGATGCGCGCCCTGCAGCAGACGTCACTGGACGGCCCACGGGATCTGCGCCTGATCACCGACGTGCCGGTGCCGTCCCCGGGTGCCGGTGAGGTGCTGATCCGGGTCACCGCCGCCGGGGTCAACTTCGTCGATGTCTCGCAGGCCCGCGGCACGTTCGCCGGTGGGCCGCAGCCGCCGTATCTGGCCGGCATCGAAGGTGCCGGTGAGGTCGTGGCCGTCGGCGAGGCCGTGCCGAGCCCGGCGCCCGGTGACCACGTCGTCGGTGTGGCCATCGGCGGTGGTGCGTTCGCCGAGTACATGCTGCTGCCGGCGGCGGCCGCGGTGCCCGTGCCGGGCGGCTGGACCGACGAGCAGGCGCTGGGCCTGGTCGTGAACTGGCCGACCGCGCTGGCGGCCCTCCGGCCGTTGGGCGGCGTCACCGCAGGCCAGACCGTGCTGATCCACGCCGCCGCCGGCGGGACCGGTCAGGCCGCGGTGCGCATGGCGAAGCACTACGGCGCGACGGTGATCGCCACCGCTTCACCGGCCAAGCACGGGACGGTCCGGGCCCTGGGCGCCGACCACGTCATCGACTCCCGCGCCGCCGGCATCGCCGCCGAGGTGCTGCGGCTGACCGGCGGTGCGGGTGCCGATCTGGTCCTCGAGTCGGGCGGCGGTGCCACCCTGGAGGCCAGCCTGGCCGCGGCCAAGCGGGTCACCGGCCGGGTCGTCGTCTACGGCCTGGCCGGCGGGCAGGCCGCGATCACCAACTGGGACCTGGTCTACAAGCACCAGGTCCACGTCGTCGGTCTGAACATCGGCGTGCTGATCCAGGCGGCACCGCAGATCTTCGGTGAGCTCATGGGCGAGCTGTTCGGGCTCGTCGGAGCCGGCGTGCTCGGCCCCGGCCGGCCCACCGGCTATGAACTGGCCGACGGTCCGAAGGCGCTCACGGAACTGGAGGCACGGGCCACGACCGGCAAGCTGGCGCTGCTGCCCTGACGCCCTCCCCGGGCTTGCGGGCATGGTTGATGATCGACCCATGAAGTACAGCGGGGTGTGCACCAAGTGCCATGCGTCGGACGTCGTTCGGGTGCCGGGCCGCGCGGGTCCGTACGGATCGGGCAACATCATCCAGGTCGGATTTCTGGCCAGTCCCGTTCTGGTGCACCGGTACATCTGCCTTAACTGTGGCTTCGCCGAGGAATGGGTTGAATCGCCGCAGGAGCTGGCAAAGCTCCGCGAGAAGTTCGGGCCGACCAGCACGCAGTGACGATCGGACGGCCTGGTGCGGTCACGCGACGGCGATGGCCTCGATTTCCAGGAGCCATTCCTCGGCGTAGATGTCGGCGATGATGATGGTGATGGCCGGTGTGTGGTCGCCGAGGACCTCCGCGCGGATGCGGGAGTTCTCCGCGCGGTAGCGGCGGTCGGCGAGGTAGGTCGTGACCTTCGCGAGGTCACGGGTGGTCAGGCCGGCCTCGTTCAGCACCGCCGCGATGTGCTCCCACACCAGGCGGCACTGGGTGGTGAAGTCCTCGGGGACCTTGCCGTCGCTGTCGGCCCACGGGACCTGGCCGCTGACGAAGACGAGCCGCTGGGCCGCGGTGACCACGGTGCCGTGGGTGTAGTTGCCGGTCGGTGCGGGCAGGCCGGGCGGGTTGAGCGGCGCGATCACGTGGCCTCCTCGGGGCTCAGGTGGTGCGGGGATCCGGCGACCTGCATGGCGGTGTAGTACACGCATTCGGTCGGGCCGGGGTTGGCGAAGGCGTGGACGCAGTCGCCCGCGTAGTACAGCGCGTCGCCCCGGCCGAGCCGGTGGTCGACGCCGTCCAGGGTCACGGTCAGCTCGCCGGTCTCGACCGCGACGTACTCCCGGGATCCGGCGGCGTGTGCGGCGAAGCTGCCGATGACGGCGCCCGCGGCGACGGTCGTGCGGATGAGCTCGAACTCGACGCCGGGCAGGACGGGGGAGAGGATCCGGCGCTGCCAGCCGTCGGGATGGTCGATGGCGTGCTGCTCGGCGTGCCGCAGCAGGATCGTGCGGGCCGGTTGGTCCTCGCCGAGGAGCCGGGACACGGTGGTGCCGAGCGCCGTGGCGAGGCGGGCCAGCACGAGCACGGTCGGCGAGCGGGCGCCGCGTTCGACGTCGGAGATCATGCTCCGGCTGACGCCGCTGGCCGTGGCGAGCGACTCGAGGCTGAGCGCCCGTGTCCGCCGCAACTCGCGCAGCCGCTCACCCAGCTGCTCGGTGAAGTCATCGCGCACATGTCCAGCATAGCGGAATCTCTCCGCTATACTGGAATCGCGAGTCCTGGCGCAGCAGAGTGACCGCCGGACGGGCGTCAATGTGCGGCGAGCCGCTCCAGCAGTGCGGCGCTGCGGGCCAGCAAGCCCCGCTCCTCATCGGTGAGCTCGGCCTCGATGGCCTGGGCGAGCCAACCGGCCCTGCGGCCGCGTTCCGCTTCGAGCGCCGCCCGCCCCGCGTCGGACAGCTCGACCAGCGACTTGCGGCCGTCCGTGGGGTGGGCCCGGCGGGTGATCAGGTGCTGTTCCATGAGCAGCCCCACCGCCCGGGCCATCGACTGGGGGCGCACGCGCTGATCGGTGGCGAGGTCGCTGGTGGTCATGGCGCCGTTGCGGTCGAGTGCGCCGAGCACGGCGACCTGGCCCAGCGGGATGCGGTCCTCGAGCTTGACGCGTCGGGTCAGCTTGCCCATGGCGGTGCGCAGTTCGGCGGCGATGGCGGCGGCTTCCGAGGTGGGCACACGGCACTTTACCCCGTTGATCAGTCATCGCCGTGCACTTGACCTGCACAGCAATGCTGTACAGCAAAACTGAACAGCACAACTGCGCAGCAATGCTGTAGAGTTCGCCGGTGTCGGGCTCAGCGCCAGTGTTGTCGCCGCTGGAGCCACGGCACACGACAACCGGAAGGAGCTGCCATGTCCGCAACGGCAGCCGTCATCGAGACCATCACCGCCCGCCGCATCCTCGACAGCAGGGGCAACCCCACCGTCGAGGTCGACGTCGTCCTGGCCGACGGATCCGTGGGGCGCGCGGCCGTCCCCTCCGGCGCCTCCACCGGTGCCCGGGAGGCCGTGGAACTGCGCGACGGAGACCCCGCACGCTGGCACGGCAAGGGCGTCGACCGTGCGGTGGCCCACGTCAACGGCGAGATCGCAGCCGCGTTGCGCGGCCGGGACGGTGCGGATCAGGCCGGGCTCGACACCGCGCTGGTCGCCCTCGACGGCACCGCCACGAAGTCCCGGCTGGGTGCCAACGCGATCCTCGGCGTCTCCCTCGCCACCGCCAAGGCCGTCGCGGCGGCCCACCGCCAACCCCTCTACCGCTACCTCGGTGGCGCCGAGGCCCACCTGCTGCCGCTGCCGATGATGAACATCGTCAACGGCGGCGCCCACGCCGACAATCCGCTGGACTTCCAGGAGTTCATGATCGCGCCCGTGGGCGCGGAGTCCTTCGCCGATGCCGTCCGTATGGGCAGCGAGGTCTTCCACACCCTGCGCCGCGATCTGCTGGCCGCCGGGCACTCCACCGGCGTCGGCGACGAGGGTGGCTTCGCACCGGCGCTGCGCACCGCCGACGAGGCGCTCGACTTCGTGATGACCGCCATCGAGCGCACCGGCTACCGCCCCGGCGCGGACATCGGCCTGGTCATGGACCCGGCATCGTCGGAGTTCTTCCGCGACGGGGTCTACGACTACACGGGCGAGGGGGTGCGCCGCAGCCCCTCCGAGCACGCCGACTACCTGGCCGGGCTCATCGACGCCTACCCGGTCGTGTCGATCGAGGACCCGATGGCGGAGAACGACCTGGACGGCTGGCGCGAGCTGACCGCCCGTGTCGGCGACCGCTGCCAGCTCACCGGCGACGACGTGTTCTGCACCAATGAAACGTTGCTGCGCGACGGCATCCGCACCGGTGTCGGCAACTCGGTCCTGATCAAGGTCAACCAGATCGGCACCCTGACCGAGGCGCTCGCGGCGGTGGCCACGGCCCACCAGGCGGGCTGGACGGCCGTGATGTCACACCGCTCGGGCGAGACGGAGGACACCACGATCGCCGACCTGGCGGTGGCAACCGGCTGCGGTCAGATCAAGACCGGCTCGCTGTCGCGCTCCGACCGCACGGCGAAGTACAACCAACTGATCCGGATCGAAGAGGAGCTGGGCGCGGCAGCGCGCTTCGCGGGCCGCTCCGCGCTGCGTCGGGCGTGAACAGGGTTCAGTCAGGTTACGGGGTCGTCGGAAGGCCGGCTGGGCAGCGTGACGGTGTGGCCGTAGAAGTTGCGGATCGCCATGATGACCCGCTCGAAGTCGTCGAGATCGAGGGGTTTGCTCACGTACGCGTTCGCCCGCGCGTTGTAGCTGGACGACACGTCACTGTCCGACGACGAGGTGGTGAACACAATGGTCGGGATCGACTTGAACCGATCATCACTCTTGATCATCACCAGTGCCTGCCGACCGTCGACCCGGGGCATGTTCAGATCGAGCAGGATCAGGTCCGGCCGCGGCGCGTCCTGATAGGGGTCGTCCCTGTTCAGGAAGGCGAGCGCCTCACCGCCGTCGGGAACGTGGTGCAGCGAGCTGGGCAGGCTGTGTTCCGCGAAGACGCTCTCCACCAGAGCGACGTCTCCGGCGTCGTCCTCGACGACCAGCACCTGCAGCAACTGCCGGTCGGCACCCGAACTGCCGCCGGCGGTCGTCATGAGGTGACCTCACCGAGTGGAATGGGCAGTCGCTTCAATACCGGCCTCCCGGAGGGTCGACCCCACGGTCAAGTCGTTCCACGCCGCGCACAATACCGTCGCCCGGCGCCGGCGACGCCACTACGTCCCCGAGCGCCGGCAGTCCGTTCGCGAGCCGCAGGTGTCGCGGTCGCCGATC
This sequence comes from Dactylosporangium cerinum, assembly GCF_042653625.1. NCBI lineage: Bacteria > Bacillati > Actinomycetota > Actinomycetes > Micromonosporales > Micromonosporaceae > Dactylosporangium > Dactylosporangium cerinum. The sequence goes on from NZ_JBHSIU010000011.1 coordinate 514,736, forward strand.
GCAGCGATGCGGCACTGTTCACGGGGCGGTGAGCTCCCACCGGTACAGCACGCTGCCGTCGGTGGTCAGCCATGTGCCGTCCCCGAGCGACGCCACGTGCTCTGTCACCGGCACCGGATACGCCACCGCGCCGAGCGGGTGCAGCGCCGGCCAGGCGCAGAGGTGGTGCGTCCACCTGGCGTCGCCGCGGAACCGCCGTAGCGACACGACGACGTACGCGTCGCCGACCCGCCGTGCGGTGCCCAGCTCGTCGTCCGGCTCGCCACCCAACGCGGCGAGCTCGACCAGCGCCACCTGCCGGTCCGCGGCGCCGTCCTGCACCGCGATGTCGTGCACCGCCACGTCGTCGTGCTCGTCGTCGTACGTCATTCCCTCGGCCCGGCGGACCGACAGGACCCGTCCCGGCTTCGAGCCGAGATCGGTGACCTCCCGGTAGGCCGGGCCGCCGGTGACCTTGAATCCCTCCGGGCGGACCGTGACCCGGTACATCGCCCAGCTGTACCACGCCGTCCAGCAGGTGATGACCAGTTCGGTGCCGTCGGGACTCCAGCGCTGCGCAACGGTCGAGGAGACTGCGGTGACCGGTCGTTCACCATGGATCCTGCCGGTCGCGGCGTCCACGAGCACCAGGCGGTCGTTGGTGTACCGGCGGCGCGGCTCACTGTCGTACACCAGCAGCGCCGGTTCGCCGTCGCGGGCGAGGCATGGCAGCACGACGCTCACGAACCGGCCGTCCGGGCTCACCGCGGGAGCGCACGGCGGGCGGGGCTCGCGGTGCCCGCCGTGCCACGGATCGTGCGGCAGCTCCCAGCGGAGCGCACCGCTCGGGTCGACCGCGCGCACGGCACTGCCCTCGGCGATGACGACGAGGCCACCGTCGGGCGAGAGCGTGGCCCTCGCGTGTGCCGGCAGCACCATTCGCCGCGCCGGCTCTGGCACCCTGGCAAGCACGGCGGCCCGCTCGTACGCCAGCAGATGGTCGGCGTCCTGGACGGCAACGACGGCGCCTTCCCAGGAAGCGGTGAGCACCGGGCCGAGCGGCGCGGGCGCGGTGCCGACCAGCCGTACGTCGACGGGCGTCATGGGGCGCGATGGCACAACGGCGTCCTCTCGAAGCGGCCGTGCGGGGTTCCATGGTGGCACGGTCCGCGCCGGAGCGCCGGGCTTGACGGTCACTATTCATCAGGTGAATAGTGTGCCGTGTGTCCGCGCCGTTCGTGTTGCTCGGCCTGCTCGGGGACGGGCCCAAACATGGGTACGACCTCAAGCACGCCTATGACCGCACCCTGCCCCGCGCCAAGCCGCTCGGGTTCGGGCAGGTCTATGCCACGCTCGGGCGGCTGGAGCGGGACGGGTTCGTGGCGCAGGCCGGCCAGGAGCGGGCCGGCGGGCCGGACCGGACCACGTTCGCCATCACCGACGCCGGGCGGGTCGAGCTGGAGCGCTGGGTCGGTGAGGTCGAGTCGCCCGCGCCCCACGTCGGCGCGGTGCTGCTGGCCAAGGTCATGGTGGCGCTCATGTGGCCCGACAGCGGGCGGGCCGTGCGGTACCTGGCGGCCCAGCGGGCCGCGCACACGGCCCGGCTGCGCGAGCTGACCGCGGTCAAGACCGACCCGGACGCGGGTGTCGGCGACGTCATCGCCGCCGACTACGCCATCGCCCACCTCGACGCGGACCTGGTGTGGCTTCGCACCACGCTGGCCCGCGTCGCCGAACTGCATCGGGGGGAACCGCAATGACCATTGTCCTGCAGGCCAGAGGGGTGGTCCGCGCGTACGGTGCGACGCCCGCCCTGCGCGGTGTCACGCTCGACGTCGAGGAGGGCGAGATCCTGGCGATCACGGGGCCGAGCGGCTGCGGCAAGTCGACGCTGCTGCACTGCCTGGCCGGGATCATGCGACCGGACTCGGGCGAGGTCGTCTATCGCGGCGCCCGCGTCGACACCCTGTCCGAGGCGCGCCGCTCGCGGCTACGGCGCGGCGACTTCGGGGTGTTGTTCCAGTTCGGGCAGCTCGTCGCGGAGCTGTCCGCAGCCGACAACGTCGCGTTGCCGCTGCTGCTCGCCGGCACGGGGCGGCGGGAGGCGCGGACCGTGGCGCTGGCGTGGCTGGAGCGGGTCGGGGTCGGCGACGTCGCCGACAGCCGGCCGGGGGAGATGTCCGGCGGTCAGCAGCAGCGGTGCGCGATGGCGCGGGCGCTGGTGACCGAGCCACGGGTCGTGTTCGCCGACGAGCCGACCGGGGCGCTGGACACGCTGGCCGGCGAGCAGGTCCTGACCCAGCTGGTCCGGGTCGCGCATGAGCAACGCACGACGGTGGTGCTGGTGACACACGAGGCGCGGGTCGCGGGATACGCGGACCGCGAGATCGTGCTCACCGACGGCACGGTCGATGACACCGGCCTCGGCATCGCACTCCCCGCCGGGCGGCACGGCCGATGAGACCCACGACGCTGGTGCGGCTGGGCCTCGCCGGGACCCGGACCGACGCGATGCGGGTGCTGCTGACCGCGCTCAGCACCGCCCTGGCCACAGTCGCCGTGCTCGCCGCGGCAAACGTGGTGGCGATCGGACAGTTCGGCGACGGGTCGGGCGGGTCGGACGACTGGTCGACGCAGTACGGCAACGCGCTGCTGCGCGAGCCCGGCCTGCGGCCCGGTGTGGCGATCACCCTGCTGCTGCTGACCGTGCCGGTGTTCGCGCTCGCGGGCCAGTGCGCCCGGCTGGGCGCGCCGGCCCGGGACCGCAGGCTGGCGGCCATCCGGCTCGCCGGGGCGACGCCCTGGCAGACGACCGCGATCGCGGCGGCGGAGACGGGCGTGGCCGGCCTGATCGGATCGGTCTGCGGCACCGGGGTGTTCCTCGCGGGGCACCGGCTGCTGGACCGGCGCGACGCCGACGGGCTGCTGCCGCTGCCGACCGACGTGTGGCCGGCGCCCTGGTTCGTGGTCGTCGCCGCGCTCGCCATCCCGTTCGCCGGGGCGCTGGCCGCGGCGCTGGTCATGCGGCGCGTCACGGTCAGCCCCTTCGGCCTGGTACGGCGGGTGCGCCGCACCCACGGGCCGCAGCCGTGGTCGGGCGTCTTCATCGTGGTCGGCGTGCTGGCGTTCGCGGCGATCGGCACGGCCTCGCAGTGGGGGCAGCACGTGCACGTCAAGGTCCCCGGCTGGGTCCTGCCGACGACGCTGCTGGTGGGCTCGGCATGCGCCGGCTTCGGCGTGGTGCTCGGCACCGGGTGGCTGGCATACACGGGCGGCCGCCTGCTGCATCGCCTCGCGCGGCGACCGGCCGGGCTGCTCGCGGCGGGGCGGCTCATGACCGACCCGTGGAGCGGCAGCCGGACGCTGGCGGTGCTGCTCGTGTGCGTGCTGTTCGGGGCCGGCGCGGCCGGGATGCGGGCGCAGTTCGCGGTGAGGGCCGACATCGAACGCGACGCGGACCCGCTCGGCCAGCCGGACCCGTTCTACCTGCGCACGATGGACCTCATCGACGCGGCCCTGCTGACCGCGGTGGTACTGACCGCACTGGCGATGCTCGTCGTGGTCGCGGAAGGGATCGTGAGCCGGCGGCGCGCGTACGCCTCATTGGTGGCGACCGGCGTGCCACGCGGCACAGTGAGCCGCTCGATCCTGTGGCAGTCGCTGCTGCCGGCGATCCCGGCGGTGCTGGTCGCCCTCGTCGTCGGCATCAGCCTCGTCCGCGCGCTCGGCACGGAGATGCAGGGCGGCGGCGGGTCGATCTGGCAGTGCACCGCGACGGCGGCGGAGTGTGGGAGCAGCGACCCGGCGGTCCGCGAGAAGTCCGGTGTCGTCGTGGAGATCCCGACGATCACCAGGTCGGTTCCGGTGCCGTGGGGTGAACTGGCCCGCATCGGTGGCGTCGCGGGGCTGGCGGTGCTCGGCACCACCGCACTGGGTCTGCTGTTCCTGCGCCGCAGCACCGACCTGGAGGAGCTGCGCGCGACGTAGGCACCGCGACGTAGGCACGAAGGCGAGCTCGAGCGACGGCACATCACCGCCACGGGGGCAGGTGATGTGCCGTCGTGAAACCGGATCAGCGTCCACTTCTGGTTGGGCTGCCCGTTGCAGGACCAGACGACGACGGCGGTGCCGTTCGCCGTGCCCTGGCCGGACGCGTCCAGGCACATGCCCGACTGCTGACCGCGGATCGAGCCGTCGGCGTTGACGGAACACCGCTGGTTGGCCTGGCCGTTGCAGTCCCAGATCTGCACCTTGGCGCCCGGCGCGGTGCTCTGGTTGTCGACGTCGAGGCATTTCGAGCCGTAAACGCACAGCTCGCCGGCACCGGTCAGCGTCCACGACTGGTTCGCCGCGCCGTGGCAGTCCCAGAGGGCGATGGCGGTGCCGTTGGCCTGGCTGGCGCCGGGCACGTCGATGCAGCGTCCCGACTGCTGGCCGGTGATGGTGCCGTTGACGACCCGGTTGCCCCCAGGAGGTCAGGCTGGCCGGGTTGAAGCCGTTCGTCAGGTCCAGCACGGCGTCGGCGCCGCCGTTGCCGCTCCAGGACCAGGCGAGCCAGCCGATGCCGCGGGACTGCGCGGTGGACAGGATCGCGTCGACGGCGACGGTGACGCCGCTGTGGGTCCAGCCGAACTCGCCGACGATGAGCGGGATCCGGTTGTTGGCGAACCAGTTGATGTAGTCGTTCACCCGCGACGCGGCGCCGTAGACGCCGTACATGTGGACGGAGAACACGACGTTGCGCTGCGGGTCGCCGGCGAACACCGAGGCGGCGTTGTTGCGCATCAGGTAGTCGCCGTCCTGACCGTAGCCGGGTGCGTCGGCGATGAGGGTGTTGCTGATGCCCGCGCCGCGCAGCCGGCTGATCGCGTTGCGGGTCTGGCTGATCCAGCCGGTGTCGGTGCCGCTGCTGTACGGCTCGTTGCCGAGGTTGACGATGACGTAACGCTCCTGGCCGATGACGGCGCTTCGGACGGAGACCCACCAGTCGGCGGCCTGGGCGAGCGTGGCCGCGCCGTTGCCCGGCGCGTAGCCGGTCGTGTCGTGCACCTCCAGGACGCAGATCAGGCGGTTGCTACGGCACTGGGTCACCGCGGCGGCGACGGTGGCGGTATCGGCTACGTCGGGGAGTCGTGCATCTGAAGCGGATAAGCGTATCGAGCAACACCACTTGACGATGCGAGCGCACCGCCGTAGCGTGAGCGCTGCTTAAGCGGTTACGCGATCCGCCGTACACCGCCGCGCGCCGGCGCCGGCCGCGCGGCGCACACCCCGCCCGATCGGCATCAAAGGAACCCGATGAGCCAATCGCCCAGAACACCCCGCAACCGGCTGCTGGCGGCACTCGCCGCCGTGCTCATGGCGGCAGTCGGTGCCGTCGTCGTGCTGACCGGTGTCAACCAGGCCGCCGCTGCCACCGCCTTCGTGCAACGTTGCGGCATCCGCTTCTGTCTCGGTGGCAAGAGCTTCTACTTCGCCGGGACCAACACCTACGACCTGTTCACCTACGGCGCCGGCTCCGGTGACACTGAGACGCAGTACATGGACAAGGCGAAGATCGACACGCACCTGGCGAACCTCGCCGCCGACAAGGTGACCGTGCTGCGCCTGTGGATGTTCAGCATGGAGATCTGGCACGGCTTCGAGACTGCCAAGGGCGTCTACAACGAGCAGCAGTTCGCCCTGTTCGACTACATCATCGAGTCGGCGCGCCGGAACAACATCCGGCTGATCCCGGTCTTCGACAACTACTGGGAGGCGTACGGCGGCATCGACCGGCGCCTGCAGTGGGAAGGCCTGTCCGGCGGGCAGCCGGGCCGCGGCCAGTTCTTCAACAAATCCAAATGCCCCGGCTGTTTCACCAGCTACAAGAACTACGTGTCGCACGCGCTGAACCGCACCAACCACTACAGCGGCGTGCAGTACAAGGACGACCCGACCATCATGGCGTGGGAGCTGATGAACGAACCCCGCTACGAGAACCAGACCCCGAACGAGAACACCAGCGGCACCACCCTGCGCGCGTGGGTGGACGAGATGGGCGCGTTCATCAAGGGCATCGACCCGAACCACCTGCTCGGCACCGGCCTGGAGGGGCACGAGACGCGGTACAGCTTCGGCGGCGACGAGGGCAACCCGTTCGTCTACATCCACCAGTCGCCGTACATCGACTTCACCTCCGCGCACCCGTATCCGACCGAGTCGTGGGCGAACCTCGGCATCGAACAGACCAAGACGCTGGTCCGTGCCTGGATCAACGACTCGCACAACGTCGTCGGCAAGCCGTTCTTCATGGGCGAGTTCAACGTCCACAACGTCGACCGGACCGCGTGGTTCACCGCGCTGTTCAACGACTTCGAGGCCGCCGGCGGTGACGGCAGCGCCTTCTGGTGGTATTCGGCCACCAACGTCGACGGCAAGTTCGGCGTCATGCAGGGCGCGCCGGAGCTCGCGCCGTTCCGCGCCCACTCCGCCAACATGATCACGAAGAGCGGGGGAGTCGTGCCGAGCGTCACCGTGTCGGCGAGCCCGTCAAAGAGTCCGAGTGCCAGTCCGAGTGCCAGTCCGAGTGCCAGTCCCAGCGCCAGTCCGAGTGCCAGCAGCCCACCGCCGGCCGGGGCCTGCACCGTGCACTACGGCCTGTCCGACTGGGGCAGCAGCTTCAACGGCGACGTGACGATCCGCAACACGGGCACCACGGCGATCAACGGTTGGGCGCTGCGGTGGACCTTCCCCGGCAACCAGGTCATCACCAACATGTGGAACGCCGTGCCGACCCAGAGCGGCAGGCAGGTCACCGCCACCAACCCGGCGAGCTACAACACCACCATCCCCGTCGGCGGGAGCCTCAACTTCGGCTTCAGCGCCACCTCGGTCGCCGGCACCAACGGTGTCCCGGCCACCTTCACCCTCAACGGTGCCACCTGCACCAAGGTCTGACGCGTCCACGGGGCGGGGAATGCACCGCCGCCCCGCCCCGTGCCGGCGTCAGGCTAGGCCGGCGGCTGGCCGGCGCAACGGTCGCAGCCGGCGGCGTTGCCGCTGAATGCCTCCGCGCAGGTGCTGCAGTCGGGGCAGATGAACCTGCGCGGGCGGATCCAGCACTCCGTGGCCAGGACGAAACTGCCGAACCTGCGGTCGATCGCGTCGCCGTCCAGCGATTCGGCGGCGGTGTCCGGCGGGCGTTCGGTTGCCGGCGGCGACAGCACCGGGTACCGCGCGCGGCACCGCTGGCAGGTGCGGCGCTCCCACACCGAGTGGCACGAGTCGCAGGTGACCCGGTAGCCCTCGTCGAGGCGCTGCCAGTTGCGCCCCGTCAGTGGCGCCTCCTTGGTGCACACCGGGCAGCGCAGGACGTCAGCGGTGCGGTCGGCCGCCGCCTCCAGGTCGTGGCGGAGCCGGTCGAGCTGCTCGCTGTTGTCGCCTCGTTGCCTGGCGCGGTCGGCGGCCCGGTGCAGTCGCCGGAGCTCGGCGGGCAGCGCGGCGCGTTCGTGCCCGGCCGGTGGGCGGTCCACGACCAGCGAACCGTCGCGTTCGGCGAGCCACGGCAGCGCGGCGAGCGCGCCGGCGTCGGCCGGGTTGGCGTCGACGGCGTGCGGGTACGGGCCGAGCCGCGGCTTCTCCAGCGCCCAGCGCAGCACCCGGGCCAGCCGGACGACGCTGTCGACGTCCAGCGGGGAGACCGGCACCGGGTACGGGCTGGCTGCGGAGCGCCCAGGAGCGGGTCCGCCGGGCGTCTCGAACACCCGCAGCCGTGTCTGCAGCGGAAGGCCCGCGCGCTCCGCTCGTTCGGCCGGGTACACCACGACGGTCGGCGGCCCTGACGGCATCCCCAGCAGCCCCGTCAGCTCGGCGGCGACGACATCGGGGCGACCGGACGCGGTGAGCGCGTGCGGGAGCGGCACCACGCGCACGACGTCGGTGCCGTCGCGGGCAACGGTGTACACACCGTCGTCGCCGCGCCGCAGCGCCACGGCCACCCGCCCGGCGAGGTACCGGGCCGGAGCACCGCCGCGCGCCGGCGCCGACGCATCCGCCGGAGTCAGGCGCATGCTCAGCAGTGCCCGGTGCAGCAGCAGGCCGGTGTACAGCTCGAAGTTCCGGCACCACTGCTGGATCGCGTCCAGTTCCTCCGCGGCGGTCAACGCGCCGCCCTGGCTGGCCAGCCACGCCTGCCACAGGTCGCTGACGTGCCGGTACCGGTGATCGTCGGTGAACAGGTTGGTCGGGCGCAGCGTCGTGCCGACGTCGGCGCGGTGGTTGACGACGCGCCACAGCGGTGCCCCGCGCAGGCGGGCCACCTCGTCCCGCAGCCGCTCCAGCGTGTGCAGCCGGTTGGCGACCCCGGCGGCCCAGTCCAGGTCCTCCACCAGGTCCACCAGCAGTTCCCACAGGCCGACGGTGGCCAGGAACGGCCGGTCGGCTGCATCCTCGATGAGTCGCTGCGCGTCGGTGAACGTGCCGCTGAGGCTGCGCAGCTCGGCGATGCGGAGCGTCAGGTGTCGCCAGAGATGGGTGGCGAGCCGGGCCGCGACGCGGTTCTCATACAGGTCGACGTTGATGTCACGCTGGGGTGTGAGGACCCGTTCGGGGATCACGCCGTCGGGACGCAGCCGCGCCCAGTCCTCACTGTGGGCGGCGAGCCGGACGACGGTGGCGGAGGTGATCCGCCGGCTGCGCGACACCGGCAGCAGGACGTTGACCGGGCTCAGCCGGGCCGCGGGCCGGAAGCACACCGCGGTCAGGTGCCGCAGATGCTGCTCCATCGCCTTCTCGAGCGGCGCCGGTGCCAGCCGGGTCTCGGCCAGCTTCCGGTCGATGACGGGTGACACGGCCGGTGCGTCGTCCAGCGACCGTCCGGTCGAGATCCGCTCGGCGATGTCGAGGCCGATGAGGCGCACGGCGCTGACGAGCACCGGATCCGGCAGCGGCTGCGGCCCGTGCTCGCTCTGCACCGTGGCCGCGCCGGATCGGGCCCGCCACCGCCGCGGCCCGCCGATGTAGTCGCCCGGCCGCACCACGATGCCGTTGATCAGCAGCTCCGGGCCGGCGGCGACGGTGAACCGGCCGAGTGGGTGCCGTCCCGGCAGCGGACGGTCGTCGCCGCCGATGCGATCGTGGAACCGCATCAGGACGCGCCGCGGTCGCGCAGTTCGCGCCACAGCACCCGGTCGGACTTGTCCGGGACACCGTCGGCCGACAGCTTCTGCCACAGGCCGGGCAGATCGTCGCGGAGCCGCTCGATCAGGTCGCGGTGCAGGTCGTGCCGGCCCCGCAGCTTTCGCAGGATCTTGGTCGCGATGATGTGGTCGACGGCCTCGGTGAGGTCGCCGCCGGCTGCCTGCACGACCGGCACGTAGGCGCCGAGCTGCCAGTTGAGCCGGTTGCCCCAGGCCACGTCGAAGTCGTCGAGCATCCGGTCGGCGAACTCGCCGGTCAGGAACTTGCGCGCGGCGGCGACGTCCGGGATGTGCTGCTTGCGGGCGTCCCGGAAGGACCGTTCCAGCGCCGGCCAGCTCAGCGACGGCAGCGGGTCGACCGGCTTGGTCTGGAACCGTTCGTAGCGTGCCGGCAGTTCCATCACGTGTGCCCGGTCGTAGGTCTTGTCGGCGAAGTGCAGCGTCGTCTCGTCGTGGTTGGCGGTGCCGACGAACCACACGTTGCCTGGCACCGGTAGCCGGCGACCGTCGTGCAGGAGCCGCGGCGGCGGTTCGACGGCGCTGGTCATGAGCACCAGGTCGGTCCGTTCGCTGCGTTTCGCCTCCCGCTCCAGCGCCGACAGCACGTCATTGAAGTACTGCTCCGGATGGGACAGGTTCATCTCGTCGAGCACGACGAAGAACGGCTGGTCGGCGTGGGCGCGACACTGCGCCCGGTACACCGCCTGCGTGAACTCGGACTCGTAGAACCGGCGCTCGAACGCGTTGTAGTAGCCCATGAGGTCCTGCGGGGTGCGCCAGTCGGCGCCGACGGACACCACGACGCTTGCCGCCCCGATGGCTTCGGCGAACCGCTGCGGCAGCTGGGTCTTGCCGGTGCCGCTGATGCCCTGCAGCAGATGCAGCCGGGTCGCCGCGAGGCCGGCGAGGAAGCACCGCAGGTCGGCCGGGCTGTAGTACAGCTGATGCTGCTGCCGGATGAGTGCCCGCACCCGCGTGATCAGGTCGGGCAGGTGCGGCGGCTCGTCGTCCAGGTCCTCACGCGCCTCGTCGAGCTCGCGGTCCATCCGCGAGCACTCCGGGAACGGCGATTCGCTGTCGCGGCGGTGGATCAGCCCGGTGATCTGGCGTTCCAGGTCGGACACCGTCGCCGCGTACGCCTCGACGGACGCGCTCATCGCCGCCTTGCTGACCTTCAGCCGTTCCAGCTCCACCGCGGTGATCTGATGCCCGGACAGCTCCCGCTGCAGTTCGGCGTTCTGCTGCAGCAGCATCGTGCGCCCCTCCTGCAGGCGCTGCCGTTCCTGTTCCACGGCGATGAGCCGGTCCCTGGTCTCGTCGGGGGCCACCAGCTCCAGCCGGCGCAGTTCGGCGCTGTCGGCGCGCAGCCGCTCCAGCTCGGCCAGCACCTGGTCGGGGCTGCGGGTGCCGAAGGCGCGGTCCGCGGCGGCCCGCTGCGCGAGCTGCCGCTCCAGGTCGTCGGCGTGTTCGCGGGCGCCGCGGTGCAGCGACTCCAGCTGGCTGCAGCGCAACTGCCAGCGCTCGGTCGCGGCGGCGACGGCGAGCTGCTCCCGTTCGGCGTACAAGGTTCTGGCGTCGGCCAGGTCCTCTTCGCGTGCCTCGAGCTCCGCTGTGCGTTGCCGCACGAGCTGCCACTCCTGTGCCACCTGCCGGCGTTCGGCGGCGACGTCGTCGCGTTCCCTGGCCAGGGACTCCAGCGCCCGCGCCTGGTTGCGTTCGACCTCCTCCTCCAAGGTGCGCAGTTGCGCGGCGAGGCGGTCACGGGTGGCGGCGAACTCGGCCCTGACCTCGGCGAGCAGGTCCTCCTTGGCTCGTTGCTGCTGCACCAGCAGCGCCGTCTCCGCCGACAGGAGCCGGCTGTCGCGTTCGTCGAGCTCGGCGTTCCGCAGCCGCAGCGCTTCCTGTGCTTCCTGCGCTTCGCCGGCCCGCTGCTCGGCCCGCTGCTCAGCCTGCTGCTCGGCCTGCTCGAGGCGTTGGCTGCGGGCGGAGAGGTCGGCCGCGGTGTCGCGCTGCGAGGCCAGTTCCCCGGCCAGCCGCACCTGCAGGTCGGCGAGATCTGCACCGAGATCCTTGAATGCCTGCTCCGCCTGCGCCGCCCGGCGCCAGGCCTCGGTCAGGGTCGCCGCGTCCACGCCGCCGGCCGGGGGTTCCGGCGGGTCGGGCAGCCGATCGTCGCCGCCCAGCGCGGCCGCGGCGGCCGCCACCGTCTCGTCGACCTTCGCCACCGTGACGTCCGGTGCCTCGTCCGGTGCCTCGTCCAGAGCCCCGTCCGGCGCCGCTTGACCGTCGGCGGGGCGCGTCTCCGTGCGCCGGGCCGTGGGGATGTTGGCGGCGGTCCGACGGTTGGCCTTCGACATCAGGTCGGTGTCCTTTCCGGAAGCGTGGCAGGTACTTCGAGCAGCGCCGATGCGGCGGCGGCACCGACCGCGCGGCACCAGTCGGCGTCGTGGCGTGGGCCGGCCTCACGGTTCGCGTGCGCGCTGCGGTTGCGCAGCGTGTTGAGCACCTGCAGGGTGCCGAGCAGGTCGGGGTGCTGCCGGGCGAGCCGGCGCAGGGGATGATCGGGCCAGGCCGGCACGGCCAGCAGGCACAGCGTCATCAGGCCCTTCACGTAGCCCTTCGCCGGATTGTCGTTGGTCTTGGTCAGCTCGCTGTCGGTGACCGAGCCGAACAGGTCGTCGGCGCGCTCGAATCCGACGTCCCGTGCCGTGCGTTCCAGCATTGCGCGGCGCAGTTTGACGCCCACGGCCAGATAGTTGTCGAGGGTCTGCTGCGGCAGCGGATGAGCGTGCAGGAGCCTGGGCAGCAGGACCTCGTACATGGCCAGCGCCTGATGGGCCAGGCGTTTCAGCGATGCGTCCCGTCCGGCGGACAGGTGCTCGCGGTCCAGGTCGGTCATCATCGCCAGGGCGTCGGCGTCGGCCCGGATGGCGGGGCCGAACTCGTGGACGAGCCGGCGTTGCACCTGCTGGACGAGGCTCAGGTCGGCGTGGTGAGCCCGTTGCCTGGCCTGCTCGAAGCCGGCCGCGGTCAGCTCCGCCAGGATGGCCGCCAGGTGTGTGTCGGTGCGTGCCTGCCGGCGGACGAGGTCGTGGAGGACCTTGCTCGGGCCGAGACCGAACGGGTCGTGGGCCACCAGTTCGTCGTCCGCTGGATCCGGTTCGTTCGGTGCCGGGTCCGGGTCGTGTTCGGCCGTGAGGAACGCCAGCATCAACACCGGCTCCGGTTCGTCGACGAACGCCACGCGATGCAGGTCCGGGCGCGCGTCACCGTCGAGGTCCGGCACGGCTGTCGCCGTGTCGGGTGTCGTGTCCGGCGGCTGGCGGTTGCGCCGCTCCCGCTGCCGTTGCTCGTGCGCGCTGCGCTCGGCGTGGTCGAGGCTGGCGGCTTCGACGACCCGGGCGGCCGACGGCCATGCCGGCGGACCTTCGGGAGCCATGACGAACGTGGCTCGCTGAAACCCGCCTCGTTCGCCGTGCACCATGATCTTCGCCTCGGTCGGGGTCCGGCCGACCAGCCACGCGTCGGTGAGCCGTTCGACGGTGCGGGGCCAGAGGCGCTGACCGAACGGGTCCTGGAACACGTAGCAGACCTGCCACTGCGGCGTGTCGCCGGTGGATCCGGTCCGCAGCGCCAGCAACCCGGCCTGTGTGATGTCGCCGGCGTTGTCGAGCAGGCCGGCTGTGCGGGCCCGGTCGACGATGTGGGTGCACAGGCGCGGATCCAGGTGCAGCAGCGGTCCCATCCGGTCGGGTTGGCGGACGCCGGCCCGGCACAACGCCAGGACCGCCCGCTGGAACAGGTCGATGCCGCGGTCCTGCAGCACCGGTGCGGTGACCCGGTACGCCCACGCCGGCCACAACAGCGCGACCTTGCTGTCGGCGGCGACCCGTGGCCCGGGGTCGAACTGCACGATCCGCGCGTCAGACCATACGCCCATGCGGGGCACCCCTCCGGCACATCGCCAACAGGTCGGTCAGGGGCGCCAGCGCGGCCGGTGCCTTCGCCGCGTCGAACATGTCGGCGGCGCCGACGGTGATGAGCAGCCGCTGTTGCCGGCTGAGCGCCACACACATGCGGTTGCGCAGCACCAGGTGCCCGTACCGCTGGCCGGCCCAGCGCCGGTACTCGGGGTCGCCCGGCGCGGGCACGTGGTCGTGCCGGGGCGCGCACCGCGTCGTGGACAGCAGCACGACGTCGAACTGTTTGCCCTGGAAGGCGTCCACGGTGCCGACCATGAGCCGGTCGAGCCGGTCCCCGGCGGCGTTGAACCCGAGTTCCTCCACCGGGCGGTATCCGCTGTGTTCCGTGCGTTCGGCCAGGTCGAGTCTGGTCAGCTCGCGCCAGATCGCGTCGCGTTGGTCGCTGTAGAAGGTGATCGCGCCGAACGTGAGGTCCGGCGCAGCCTCCAACAGCCGCTTGAGCTCGGCGGCCACGACCTTCGCCTCGGCCGGGCGGGTCTTGCTGCGGCGGCCGTACTCAGGTCCCTGACTGCCCGGCACGTCGATCCACGCGGCGACCGCCGAGGCGTATCCGGGCAGTCCGTGGACGAAGTCAGCGGCGTCGCGCCCGTTGCTCAGCTCGCCGCCGTAGAAGTGCCGGCTGATCAGGTCGCCGAGCTCCGGGTGCATCCGGAACTGCCGGTTGAGCTGCACGACCCGGCGCACCGGCGCGTCCGGGCTCGCGAGCGAGGTGAACAGCCGCTGGAAGAGGCTCTCCGCCAGCCGGTCCCTCAGGTCGGTGTCGAACTCCCGCTCGACGTCGGGTTCGAGCATCTGCGGCAGCTGGTTCTGGTCACCGACGAGCACGATGCGGCGGTCGGCGTGGATCAGCGGGATCATCAGGTCGAGCGGGTTGGCCCGGGCGGCCTCGTCGGCGATCACCGTCTCGAAGCTGACGTCGCGGCTGCTGGCCCGCTGCTTCGCGTCCCGCATCGCCGGCGAGTCAACCTGCTGGCAGGTGGCCGCATACGACGCGGTGTACTCGCGCAGCGTCCAGCTCACCGCGTCCGGATCCCCGGCCAGGGCCTGCCGGTAGTCCAGCAGCGCCGCGGCGACACCGTCGTCGGTCGATTGGGCGAGTCGATCGTCAAGGGCCTCGACGACGTCACCCAGGAGGGCCCGCAGGTCGGCGTCATCGGCGAGGTCCTGCCGGGCCGGGTCGTCCACGGGCGGTTCGCCGGATGCCCCGTCCAGCCACGCGGTGAGCTGGTGCGCCACTGCCTCGAGCTCGTCCTGGAACGCAACGGGCCCCGGTGCCGTCCACCCGGCGGCGCGTTCGAGCACCGCGACCAGCGCAGGATCCGCGGCGTCCGGCAGCGCCGCCAGCCGTCGCAGCGCCTTGCGCGCCGCTGCCGGACCGGCCGGGTGGAAGGTCTCCGGCTGCGCCACCATCTCGCGCAGGGCCATGACGACGAGGTCGGCGGCCATGGACCGGGGCCGGGCCGCGCGGGCCGCACCGGAGCTCGTGGTGAGCCGGTCCCTGGCGATGTGCAGCCGGTCGATCAGACGGCCGGGCAGCACGGCACCGCCGAGTGCGCGGAGCTCGTCGAGCAGGTTGGCGGTCTCCGCCCGGCTGCCCGGCGCCAGGAGGTGGCCGGCGACGAGCGCGGCCGCCCGGTGCAAGGTCGTCAGCGCCGCGCCCGCGGGATGCTCCTCGATGCGGCGGTCGAGATGGGCCAGTGTCTCCTGCAACCACTGATCGATCTGGACCGTCGCGCCCCGCCCGGCCCGATCGACCTTGTTCGCGGGCAGCCCGAACACCTTCGAGCGCTGGACGAGTTCGTCGACGGCGCCGTGCTGGTAGCTGGTCAGCAGCATGCTGCCGCGCAGCCGGTAGAACCCGTGCCCCTCCTCCGCGAGCCGGGTCTGCAGCGCCGCGATCACCTGCGTCTTGCCGGTGCCGGGCGGCCCCTGAATGATCGCCACGTCCGGGGTGTTGAGGGCGACGTCGATGGCGAGCTCCTGGCGGTCGGTCGGGCCGGCGTCGCCGAAGTGCTTCCACGCCGCCTCCGACCGCGCCTGGATCCGCTTGCGGGCCGGCGCCGCCACCTGTGAGCCGTCCAGCAGCGACAGCAGGTTCGGGATACGGGTATGACCGGCCAGCACCTGGTCGATCGCCTGGCGCCGGCGGAGCAGCCGGCGACGGTCGCCACGGAACGAGCGGTACAGGAACCCCTCCGACGGCGGTGCCCACGGATCGGGCTTGAGCGCGTGGCCGGGGTCGTCGAGCAGGACCGGCTGCACGTCGACGGTGCCGTCGTGCTCGTCGACGTGCACGACCGTGGCGCTCACCGCCGCCGTGTCGAGCTGCTCGTCCAGCAGCCCCCAACCGTTGTCCTGATGCTCCGGGTCGATGGACTCACCGTTGGCCAGCCGCATGATCGCGGCCGGCAGCGCCTGCGCCGCCTCCAACTGCCAGCCGTCCGCGCCGTCGGCCGTCTGCTGGGTGCGTGCGGCCCGGCGCAGCAGCGCGGCCCGCGGCTCCGGCGCCTGATCGGGTGCGAGCGTGAACCGGTAGACCCCGTCGTCGAGCCGGCGCACCGCGTCATATCGGGCGTACCCGTCGTCGGCGACCTGCCGCAGCACCCACCAGCTCTCGGCCCGGTTGTACCGGTGCCACAACGCCAGGAAACCCTCACCGTCGGCGAGCTTGTCGAGCTGGCGTTTCATGTCCGCCCGCAGCTTGGCGGCGACGGACGCGTCGGTGAGGACGAGGTCGCGGTGGACGAGCTTCAGCACGCCGTGCGCGGCGTCGTAGCCGCGCGAGAGCACCCTGGTCACGATCGCGCGGTCGTCGCCGTCCACCTTGACGTCGATGGCGACGCCACGCCCGTGCACGCGGAACGTGGTCGGCCGGCGCGGGTCCTGCCGGGGGACCGCGGAGATGATCGCCCGGCCGGGGACGCCGGGCGCGGAGCCCGGCAACGGCGGCAGGATCAACCGCCGGATCAGCCAGGCCACCGCGGCGTCGCCGTCGTTGCGGCGGACCTCGTCGGGCGCGGCGCGGCGGATGCTCTCGATCGCCGGGTCGGAGACCCCGATCGGCAGCGGCTCCCCGGCCGGACCGATCTCGTAGGAGTGGATGTACAGGTCGAGCCGTGGTCCGTCCTTGCGGTCGAGGTGGGTGACGGTGGCGACCCGCTGCATCGGCTGGTCGAGCACCCGGTGCAGCGCGCGCTCCTGCTCGTCGTCATAGCCGGTCACGGACGACGTGACGCCCTGCACCTCGACCGTCACACGGCCGGCGGCGTCCCGGACCAGCAGTGCTTCGGTGTCCTTGACAGCGTCCACGTGCGGCGCCGGGGCCGGGCCGCGCCAGGTGAGCTGCACGAACGTGGCCGCGCCCGGCAGTGGTGGCAGCGTCGTGCTCATGCGGTGCCCGCAACAGGCACGAATTCGATCAGCCGGTGGGTCAGCATCGCCGGGCCGAAGTGCAGCTCCCACCGGCCGTCGCCGGCGGATGGGATCGCAGAATCCGCGCTGGGCTCGACCACCAGCTGCGGCGCACCGCCCGGCGCCACGACCCACAGCGGCCGGTTCCAGCGGTTGTACACCGTCAGCGCGCCGCCGCGCTCGAACCGCAGGGCGGCGACCGGCCGCATCGGGTCGCCGCTGTCGAACGTGACGAGCCCGGCGGCGACCGGGGTCACCCGATCGCGCTGCACCGTCACGTCGTCCGTTTGGGTGACCCGGCTGAGCGCCGCTCCACGGTCGTCGCACAGGTCCAGATGGACCCGGCCACGCAGGGCCGGTGGGGCCGTGTCGCCGCACCACGGGCAGGCGGCACCGGCACCGTAGAACCCGTTGCGGCACCGCTCGCACACCAAGGTCGTGCCGGCGGCCGTGAACAGCGCGTCGCGCCACTGGCCGACGGTCGGCCGCGCCGACGGGTTCCACAGACCACCCTCGAACGCCTCCTCGAACAGCGTGCGGAGCGCCGGCGTGAGCACCCACTCGCGTGGCACGCCGTACCGGCAGCGGTTGCTGCCGTTCGTGGTGTGTTCGACCCACGGCAGGAGACCGGTGTACCCCTTGTCGCGCAGGAGCCGGTCGTGGTCGTACACGGCGTCGCCGAGGAACGGGTGGGTCGCGGCGAGGACGTGGAAGGCGAGCACCGCGAACGCGAACGCGTCGCTGAGACTGGACACCCCGTGCCGTCCGGAGAGCACGTCCGGAGCCGCGTAGCCGACCGTCACGTCCGGCGGCATCCGCATCTCGGCGTCCAGGGTCACGCCGTGCACGTCGGTGAGCCAGACCGGTTCATCGGCTGCCGCCTGCCCGGTCGTGGTCGTCTCGTCCGCCGGGACCAGGATGTTGGTCGGCGCCGGATCGCCGTACGCCAGGCCGTGGTCGTGCAGCCGGGCGATGGCCGCTGCCACCCGGGCGAGCAGGCGCAGCCGTCGTTGCAGGCCACCGGTGGCGGCGTACCAGACGACGAAGTTGGCCGCCGTTGCGGGCGAGAGCAGGTTTCCGAGTGGGACGAGGCCGGTGATCGGATCCGTGGTGTATCCGATCTGCGGCCGCCGCAGGAGCCGGTAGGGGCGGGACAGCGGCAGGCCCGTCAGGTCGAGCCGGCGCACGCTGCTGAGCCGCTGGGCCAACCGTTCGGCGTGGCCGGCGTCGCGAGGATGCAGCACGACGAGCAGCGCGCGATCCGACGTCTCATACCGTGTCGACTGCCCGCTGGAGCCGATCTCCCGCGCCACTTCGACTGGACCACCGTCGGTCTCCCACCGTGCCGGAGCACCGGACAGCGCCACGTGATCCCCTTCCGCCCGCCGTGCCCAGCCGGTTCCCGCCCTTCGCGCGCATCCTGGTGTAGCAGAACGGACCCCACGATTGCCAATCCGGGGATCATCGAGATGAAGATCAATTCAATTGTGAGAGTTTCTCATTGAGAGTTGGCAATGCGTGCCGATACGGGCGGCACGTACGGGAACCGGTCCGTCGGCTTGCTGGTGACCGAGTCCTTGTCCAGGCCGATGGTGCATGCGGTGTTGGTGGCGAGGGAGAACATGACGTCCGGCGCGTTGTCGGTGAGGGACCGCCCGTTGAAACCGTTGAAGCTGAACGCTGCGGGCGTCCCCACGGTGTAGCGCAGCACGTCGGGCAGGAGCCGAGCGGCGATCGCGGCGCCGTACGCGCCGGGGTCGGCCACCGTGCCGTACGCCGTCACGACCGCCGACACCGCGTCGGCCATCAGCTTCGCGTAGTCGGCCAGGTCGTCGGCCGGGACGCCGGCGTTGAGCTGGTCGCCCAGCGCCTCGTGGAACTGGGTGAACAGCGGGTGGATCATCGGGTGGCCGGCCCGGTTGATCTGGCGCCAGCCGCCGGCGTCGGTGGCGAGGTTCGTCCGGGCCCAGACGCCCAGGTGCCCGTCGGGCGCCGCGGCCAGCAACTGCCGGTCCGGCACCTCCAGGACGATGGTGTGCACCGTGTGCCCGGCGAACAGGTTCCTCGCCCGCTGCGGCGTCCACCCCGCCAGGTCGGCCCGGGTGCCGTCGGTCAGGGCGTGGCCGACGGCGTGCAGCACGTCGGGTTCGATCCAGAACGGGTCGCCGGCCCGGCCGACCCACAGCCGCATCCCGTCGGGCCCGTCCACGGCCCGGCCGGTGCCGCCGTCGGCGAGCACCGTGCCCGGCGCGTCGGGATCGGCGGCGTCGGCCCCGGTGAGGCGGCGCAGCTGCAGCGTCTGGCCGCCGTCGGCGTCCAGCTCGCCGAAGGTGCACCGGAACGTGAGGTTCTCCACGGCGTCGCCATCGGTGTCGATCTTGAACTCGTACTGCGCCTCCGGGTGGAAGCCCGCGGGGACGCGGTGACCGGTGACCTCCGTGGCGATCGAGTGGTTGACGTTCATGACGAACACGGTGCCGCGCTCGCCGCGGAACACGTACAGGTCGGTGATGTCCAGCCGTGCGTCCTTGCGGGCGGCGGGGGAGTCCAGGTGATGCGACATCGCGTCGGCCTGCCCGCTCCGCCGCGCCGCACACCGCCCGTTCCGGGTGAAGCGTCAGCCGTTGGCCTCCAGCGGTTCCTTCCTGAGTGCGGGCCGCGCCGCCAGTGCGGCGGCGAGCGCGAGGAACGCCACGCCGGGCAGGATGAAGATGAAGTAGTGCGGCTGGCCGAACCACTCCCACGTCTGCGGCCAGTCGGGCCCGCCGTACTGGACCGTGCGGATCGTCGTCAGCGGCAGCGCGACGGTGCTCGGCAGCAGCCAGAGCAGCAGCCCGATGCCGTACAGCGCCTCGGCCAGCCGTCCGAACGGGTGGCCGGACGCGGTGCGGCGGCTGCCCCACCCGAACGCGAGGAACGCCAGCAACGCGCTCAGCAGCCCGCCGCCGATCCCGGCGGGCCATGCGGCCACCGGGGTCGAGCGGGCGATGGAGACGAAGACCGACGGGTCTGCGGTCACGGTGTAGCCGTAGACGGTCACGGCGATGTCCAGGCCGTCGCGGCGGGCGAGGACGGTGACGTGGTTGTCCGGGTCGTCGTCCGTCACCATGCGGATGCGCCAGCCGTGGGCCCGCAGCCCGGCGGTCGCCCGTTCCGCGGTGCCGGCCACGCCGAGGCGCAGGTTGCCGGGGATGGCGGCGCCGACTTCCGTGCGCCCGTAGTCCCCGCCCTCGAACGACGTGACCCACCGCCCGTAGCCGGCCCACCCGGTGGGCGCGCCGAAGTTGCCGAACTTCGCCCGCGTGGGCGGGGTGGGCTCGCCCCAGGCCTCGTCCGGCAGTATCTCGGCGAGGATCGTCCGGGTCTGCGCCTGGTCCGGCAGCGGCGGCGTGGTCTCCCACGCCGCCCGCACGGCGAGCCCGCTGCCGAACAGCCCGAACACGAACGCGGTGGTCACGGCCCAGAACACGACACCACGGCTGCCCGGGCGCCCCAGGTGGGCGCGCAGGCCGTGGCGGACGAGGTTCGCCGCCTCCCGCAGCGGCGGCCATGTCCGGCCCGGGGGTGCTGCCTCGAGGAGCGTGTCCAGGAGCTCGGTGGGGCGGTACCCGCGCGGATAGGCGCGCAGCAGCAGGCTGTACCGCCGGGACAACGGCGTCATCAGGCCGTCCTCGGGCGCGGGGCGAGGGCCAGGCGCCGCTCGGCGGCGGTGGTGAGCTGGCGAAGCCGGGCGGTCTCCTCGGTCAGCGCGGTGCGCCCGCTGGCGGTGAGCCGGTAGTAGCGGCGGGCCCGGCCGTCGACGGTCTCCTCGCGGTCGAGCTCGACCAGGCCTTCGGCGCTGAGCCGGTCCAGCGCCGTGTAGAGGGTGCCGGTGAGCAGGCTGACCCGCCCACCGGAGACCTCGGCGACCTCGTGGAGGATTCCGTAGCCGTGCCGGGGCGTGTCCGCGAGCGCGGTCAGGATGAGAAACGTCGGCTCCCGCATCGGTTTCATGCCCGCACCATACATAAATGATCAATGTATGGTCAACGGATCACGTCGAGCGTGTGCCTGGCAATGCGCGGCCAGCCCCAGTGCGTGACGGCAACCTGTCGCGCTGCGAGGCCCAGGCGACGGCGCTCGTCCGGCGGCAGGAGCAGCAGTGCCCTGAGCTTCCGGTGCAGGTCGGCCGGATCGCCGGGTTCGAAGCTGGTGAGCTGCGCGAACTCGGGCGGATAGGCCGAGGCGAGCCGGGCCGCGATCTCCGCGAGTCCGGAGTGGCGTGCCACCAGCGGCGGGGTCCCGGACGCCGCTGCCTCGGCGGCGACCATCCCGAACGCTTCCGGGAAGATCGACGGCACGACGCTGACATCCGCCAACGGCAGCAGGTGTACGAGCTGACGGTGCCCGAGCGGTCCCGTGAACAGCGTCCTCGGGGGCGCGGAGGCTGCCAGGTCGGCACGATGCCCGCCGGAGCCGACGATCACCGCCCGGGCGTCGAGCCCGTCCAGCGCCTTCAGCAGCAGATGGACGCCCTTGTTGTGGAGCAACCTGCCGACATAGACGACGGTGGGCTCGTCGTCGGCGAGGAACGCCGTGAGCCGGTCCGTGACGCCCGCTGCCGGGCTCGGCTCCGCGGCGAGCGCTGCCAGCGCCTCGAGGCGCGGCCGGGGCCTCCACCGGTCGGTGTCGACGCCGGAAGGCACCTGGTGCACGCGCGGCACCGGGCCGCAGATCTCCGTCAGCACCCCGCCGGCATGTGCGGAGCCGACGTACGTCGCGGCGGCTCCGCGCAGCGCTTCCTGCCCGAGCCGGGCGAGGTCCGGCCTGCCGCGCATCGAGTACTCCAGCTCCGAACCGTGCACCGAGACCGTGTAGCGGGCGCCGGTCGCCGCCCCGACCGGCCCGCCCATGAGCACGTGGTTGGTGTACACGAGATCGGCGGGAAGGTGCTCGCGGAGCGCGGCCGCGTTGCGTCGCACGTAGTGGTCGCGTTCCGCCGGCGTGAAGTCCGGCAACAGGCGAGCGTGCAGCCCCTCGTACCGGTCGAGCACGAACACCGGCAGGATGCCGTCGATATCCGGTCGCACCGCCGATGCCGCACCGATGTCGAAGTGCTCCGGCCGGGGCTCCTGGGAGAACAGGGTCACGTCGTGGCCGTCGCGGCTCCAAGCAAGGGCAAGCGCCCGGGCGCATTCATTGGATCCGGTGCCGCTCAGCCGATATCCGTGCCAGAGCAGGATGCGCACCGTTTAGAATAGATCCACATTCTTGTATGGCACAAGGGAGACGCCGTGGAGCGCGCGGACCTGACGGCGGCCGAGCGCGAGCTGTGGGACGCATTCGCGGACGGGACACGCGTCGACCTGGGCGGCCCCGACCCGAACGGCGCCGACGCCCAGATCTCGGATTGGACCGAGTCCTGCACCGTCCGCGCGGCCGTGGTCGTTGCGCTGCTGCTCGGGGCGGCGCCGACCAAACCCGGATCCACCGCGAGGCTGCATCTGCACGGCGCACGGATCGTCGGGAAGTTGCACCTGGGCGACGGCGACGTGGACTTCTCCATCGGCATCATCCGTTGCTGGTTCGATGAATCCGTCGAGCTCGGCGACGCGCGGACCCGGGGCATCTGGATCCGGCGCTGCAGAATCCCGGCCATCGATGCGGTCGCCGTGGTCACTGCGGGCCCGTTCCTCATCGAGAACTGCCGGCTGGACTATGTCGACCTCACCGAGGCCCACATCCAGGGCCGGCTCGACCTGACCGGCACGACGCTGCTGGGACCCGACCGGGTCGCGCTCGAGGCGCTCAGCATGACCGTGACGCAGGACTTCTTCCTGTCCCGCAAGAGCGCGATCGGCACCGCCGTGCTCAGCGGCAGCACCATCGCCGGCGCGCTGCACATCGATCCCGACAACGCTCCCGCCATCTGCATGGACAACGTCCGGTATGCCGCCATGCAACCGGAAACCCCTGTCAACGAGCGGCTCCAGCTGCTCCGCTCGGACCCGCACGGTTACCATCCGCAGCCGTACGAGCAGTTGGCGGCGTACTACCAGAGCGTCGACCACGACCAGGAACACCGCGCCGTGCGGCTCGCGCGGCAGCGGGCCCGCCGCCGGACGCTCACGCCGTGGCGGCGCGCCGGGAGCGCGGCACTGGACGCCATCGCCGGGTACGGCTACGCCCCCGGCCGGGCGTTGGCCATCCTCGCCGCCGCGGCCGTCGCCGGCACGGCGTACTTCCTCAGCGTCCCGCCGTCGCCGGTGTCCGGCAACGCCCGGTTCGATCCGTCGAGCGCGGTGCTGTACGTGATCGACGCGCTGCTGCCGACGTCCCCGCTCGGACAGGAACGGCGCTGGGAGGCGCACACGGCGGCGGCGAGCAATGTGCTCACCGCCCTGCACGTGCTCGGATGGCTGCTCTCGATCGCGATCATCCCGGCCGTCGCCCGTGCGCTGGGCCGCCGGTGACGGCCTCGGCGTTCGCCGGCACCGTGGCCGTCAGCTCCGCGCCGCCAGTGGCGCGTTGACGCAGCGGGTGCAGTCTCCCCGCCGGCGGATCCGGTAGGCGACCGCGGCCGCGGCCAGGGCGGCACCCCACAGCGGCCACAGCAGGCCCGGGCCCATCATCGCCAGCTTGCCCGGATCCGGGTCCAGGTACAGCACCCGGCCGAACATGAGCCCGGCCGACGTGACCGCCATCGCGACGACGACGGCGGGCACGACCGCGAGCGTGACCGGTACCCGGCGGCCGCGCAGCACCGGGATCCAGCGGGGGAAGCGTTCACCCCACGGGCGGATCAGCCCGAACGTCAGGACCGACCCGGCCAGCCCCATGGCACCCAGCGCTGCGCCGCCCCACCAGATGCCGGGCATCTCCGCGGCCATGTCCCGCAACTGGGCCGAGCTGAACCCGAGCGGTATACCGAGCGCCCAGGCGAACCTGGTCGCCGCGTACACGACCGGAACACCGGCGGCGACCCACACGGCGATCCGGCCCCAGCGCGCCGGGTCCCGGCCATCGCCGAGACCGGCGCGGCCGCAGGCGGTGCAGGCGTTGCGGCGGGCCCGGCGGTGGGTGAGGGCCGCCAGCGCGAACAGGGCACCGCCGGCCATCAGGATCCCCTGGTTCAGCACCGGCCACGGTAGCTGCGAGCCGATCGACACCCCTTCGGGCCAGCCGAACGGCTTGCCGGCGAGCAGGACCGGCACGTGCCCCATCGCGACCAGCGGCCGGTAGTCGGGCACGACCACGCCCAGTGTCAGTGCCACCGTCCACGCGACCGCTTCCAGCGCGATCCCGGCCCGGCCGACACCTCGACCCGCCGCCGCGGGACGTCGCGCATCCCTGATGCGCCCGGCGAGCAGCGCGGCGACAACTGCGGCGCCGAGCGCGACCGCCGCGATGACCGGCGCCGCCACGGACCGGTGGACCCCGCCGAGGATTGACAGACCCTTCTCGATGCCCGGGTCGGGGTCGCCGGCGCCGAACGGGAAGCCGCCGCCACCGGTGGTCCAGTACAGCGCGAGCAGGCCGTACGCGAGAGCCCACCCGGCGGCGAGGGCGGGCCAGTTGATGCGTCTGAATGTCATGGGTTCAGCCTCGGCGGGCCGGCGGCGGCGCGGCATCTGCCGAAGGACGGGTTGTGGCCGGTGCGGGCATCGGAGGCTCTGCCGTTCGGCGGACGGCGCCGCCGCCGGTGGGTCTCTACGCTGGGCGGGTGAGCGACGCGATCGGAGCCCTCGCGGTCGTGCCGGCCGTGGCCGCCGCCGGTGCCGTGGCCGCCGCGGCGGTCGTCGCCGTGGCCGGCCGGCCGGACCGGCGGGTGTGGCCCGCGCGCCTGGCCGTCGCCGCCGGTGCGGTGTCCCTGGCCGCGACCGCCGCGTACGTCGCCGCGCCACCCGACTACGGCGAGGCGGCGGGCTGGACCGGGCTCGGCGAGTGCGCGGCGTTGCTGGTGCTGCTCGTCGCCGCGACCCGGTGGGCGCCGCGGCGGTCCGCGCTCGCCGCGGTCGCGGTCGCCGGCCTCGCCGTCGCCGTGTGCGTGCTGCGGTTCCTGCCGTCGGACTCGCTGCTCGACGCGGTCGGAGCCTGCGCCCTGTGGGCCGGCGGCCCGGCGGTCGCGGTGGTGATCGGCGGATACCCGCGCCTCGCGGAGGCCCGCCGCCGCAGCTCCGTCGCCCGGGAGCGCCGCTCGCAGCGCCTCGCGCTCGCCCGCGACCTGCACGACTTCGTCGCCCACGACATCAGCGGCATCGTGGCCCTCGCGCAGGCCGCCAAGTTCGTCGCCGGCACCGACCCGGCCCGCGCGCTGGACGCGTTGGACCGGGTCGAGGCGGCCGGGCTGCGGGCCCTGGACACGATGGACCGCACCGTCGCGATGCTCGGCGACCTCGCCGGCCCGCCCGGCGCGGCACCCGGCCTCGCCGATCTGCCCGAGTTGCTGCACCGCTTCGGCGGCCACGTCGAGTCCTCGCTCGCCGCACCGGATGGGGTACCGGCTGAGATCGGCGCGACCGCGTATCGCCTGGTGCAGGAGGCGCTGACGAACGTCCACCGGCACGCCCCGGCCGCGACGGCGGTCCGGGTCGTCGTGTCCCACACAGCGGACCGGGAACTGGCCGTCACCGTCACCAACGACGCGCCGGCGCCGGGCACCGCGACCCCGGGCAACGGCACCGGCCTCGCCGACCTCCGGCACCGCGCGCACCTGCTCGGCGGCACCCTGCAGGCCGGCCCGCACGACAACGGCTGGCGCGTCGCCGCCGTGCTGCCGCTGGACCGGCCGTGACGACCCGCATCCTGATCGCCGACGACCAGGAGAACGTGCGGATCGGGTTCCGGCTGGTCCTGGACAGCCAGCCCGACATGACCGTCGTCGGCGAGGCCGCCAGCGGCACCGCCGCCCTCGACCTGGCCCGCCACCTGCGCCCCGACGTCGTCCTCGCCGACATCCGCATGCCCGGCCTCGACGGCCTGGAACTGACCCGCCGGCTGGCCGGCACCGGGCCCCGCGTCATCGTGGTCACCACCTTCGACCAGGACGACTACCTCACCACTGCGCTGCGCGACGGCGCCTGCGGCTTCCTGCTGAAACGGTCCGGGCCGACCCTGCTGATCGAGGCGGTCCGCGCGGCGATGGCCGGCGACACCCTCATCAGCCCGCAGCTGACGGTCCGGCTGCTGCGCCGCCTCGAGCCGCTTGGATCAACGGCTGGCGTCGCCGCCCTGACCGACCGCGAACGCGAGGTCGCCCGGGCGGTGGCGGCCGGCGGCACCAACGCGGAGATCGCGGCGGAGCTCAACATCTCGGCCGGGACCGTGAAGACCCACCTGGCCAGCATCCAGGCGAAGCTCGGCGTGCGAAACCGGGTCGGCGTGGCGGCCCGCATGTGGGCCGCCGGTGACGTCGGCGGCCCGGCCCTCTGAGCAGCACGATCGGGGGTGCACTCGACGAGCGGGCTCAGTCCGCGACAATGGCCAGATTGCGGTGCCCGCCGGCTGCGATCGCTGTCACGCCTACCAGTCCTGTGGGTACCTCCGTCTGGTGGCGGCTGTTGTCGCCCCAGGCAGTGATCTGTCCGTTGGCGTCGAGGGCCAGGTCGTGCCACTCGCCGGCGGCGATGGCGATGATCCGGTCCAATCCCTTGGGTGGCGTAGCACGGGAGGGTCGTGAAGGCCGGCCAACCTTGCCCCAAGCGGTGAGTTTGCCATCGACGTCGACTGCAAGGCTTCGATGCGATCCGGCCGCGATGGCGACGACCCGTCCCAGGGTGTCCGGAACCCGCGTTTCGCCGTAGGTGTTGTCGCCCCAGGCGGTGACCCGGCCATCGGCGTCGAGGGCAAGGCAGTGCAGCCCACCGGCGGCGATGGCCGACACTCGGGACAGCCCGCCCGGGACCGCCCGCTCCCCGCAACGGTTGCTGCCCCATGCGACGACCCGCCCGTCGCTCCCGAGCGCCATGCTATGGCTCCATCCCGCGGCGACAGACACCATGCCGGACAGCGCCTCCGGGACGGCTGCCTGCCCATGGGTGTTGCGGCCCCAGCCGTACACCCGTCCGTCGGCGTCGAGGGCAAGGCTATGGCTTCCACCCGCCGAGATCGCCACGATCCGGTCCAGGCCATCCGGAACGTTCAGCTGCCCTTCCCCGTTGTCGCCCCAGGCATGGACACGTCCGTACGCGTCAAGGGACAGGTCATGTCCGTAGCCGGCCGACACCGCTGTTGCGGGCGGCAGTCCGTAGGGCACGGTGGCGACTTCTGAAATCCTCCAGATGTCCCTGCCTTCGTAGCGGGTGCTGTATCCCCAGGTGACGACGCGACCGCCGACCTGTTTGCCATGCACCACCAGAACCAACTCGGCTGCGGTATTGGTGGTGTATTGCTGCGGCTCCGACAGTCCAGCCCGCCGCATCCGCCGCCGCACCCGCTCAAACACCGCGGCCAGCGACACCCGACCGTCGGTGCCGGTCGCCGCAGCGGCAAGTTCGTCCAGCAGCGCTTCGGTGAAGGCGGTGAACGCCGAGCCCGACGGTGCGTACGACGGGCGCGTCGCCGGGCTCGACGTCATCACGTACACGCCTTCGACGTCGACCTGCTCCATCACCCCAGGCCCGGCCGCCATCAACGGCACACCGGTCGCACGACCGCTGTAGCAGCAGTCCAGGATGACCACCTTGACCCGTGCACCACTGTCTCGGACCAGATCGGCGACCTGTGCGTACGGCACCGCCGCCCACGGCTTCTCCAAATCACTGCGACCGACCGCCAGGTGCAGCTCGTCCCGCTGCCGCCCGAGCAGCAGACCGTGCCCGGCGTAATACACCACCAGCAGATCCTCGGCCTGCAGCGATGCGGTTCGCACCGGGTCCAGCACCGCTGCCACATCCAGCGGGTCCACCACCTGCGTGCAGCCGTCAACTGCCAGCAGCCCGCCGAGCGCCGCCACATTCCGTGCAGCGGCTGGTAGGTCGGGCAACTGCGCACCGTCGTAACGGCCGGCGCCGATCAAGACCGCCCGAGACCGCATCGAGTTGACGGACCGCGCCATCACAAGGTGCCGAATTCAAGACCAAACACCAGCCGTCCGATAGGCATGACCGCACGGTAAAACCACCGCCCTGCGGAAGCCATCGCCAGAACAGTCATGCCGACATCCGCAACGTGGCTGGCCAACCGTCCAGGTCCGGGTGGGTCATGATGGTCACCAGTCCATCCACCCGTCCAGCGGGGGCTTGCGCAGGTACGCCGGCTCGTCGTAGTCGATCGCGGTCAGCCACTGGACCTCGGGAATCACCTGGTAGCCGAGCTTGGTCAGCTCCCGGACGACGGCCGGTATGTGCAACGCCCCGAAGACGACGGCCACCTCGATGTCCTCGGCGCTGAACTCGCCGTCGATCTCCCGCATCACGCCGAGCAGCAGTTCGTCCCGCTTGATGCTGTCGCCGTACGGCGGAACCTCGGTATGGTCGTGCAGTTCGAGTGATGCGGTGCTGAGCCAGTCACCGTCATCCGCGAGCGCCATCTGCAGCGCGAGGATCGGCGTCCACATGGTCGCGTGCAGCCGCTCTCCACGGGACATCCGGCGGTCCGGGTCCGCCTGCGGCACCAGGTAGTCGTCGGGAAAGATGATCGGTACGCCGAGCGCGCCGTAGTCGATGTCCTGGGCCACCAGGTCACGGCTGGCTCGCTGCCGGGCCAGGCGCATCGCGTTGGCGTAGGCCATGCCGGTCGAGCTGGGCCCGTCCCAGGTCTCGGCGATGACCGCCTTGCAGGACCGTAGCCGCTGCCAGATCGCCCAGTAGTAGTCGGCGTGCCCCATGTGGATCGTCGGGATGATCACCCAGCGCAGCCCACCAGTGGGTCGCTGGAACACACTGACGGAGGTCCGGAACCCCCGATCGCTCAACTCGGTCAGCTGCATGCCGACAGCGTAGGAAGCCGGCACCAGCCCGGCGGCGGCTGCGGCGAGGAAGGAACCGTCCCGGGCCGCCGGGTCGTGGCTCAGCCGGTCTCGGCCTGCGCCGCGGCGTGCCGCGCCTGCTCGAGCTCGGCTTCCAGCTCGGCGATCCGGGCGGCCTGCTGGTTGAGCATCCCGATGACGTCCAACGAACGCGCGTTGATCGCGGCGATGATCGCGGCCGTGTCGACGCCGCCGCCGCCGGCGAGCGCGGCCAGCGCGGCCAGCATGTCCTGCTCCCGCAGCGCCGACGCGGCCAGCGCCGCCTCGATCGTGCCGAGCCGGGTGGCGAGAGCCTTGAACGGCGGCGGGAAGCGGAACCTGTCCCCGGGGCGGCCGTTCGGCGGGGCTCCCGGGTCGACCAGCAGGGCGATCCACTCCCACAGGTCCGTCTGTTGCTGATCGCTGAGCGCCATGAACGGGTCTCCTTCGCTGAGCGGGTCGTAGGTCTCGGCCCGGGCGTCGTCGTCGCAGTCCGACCGGCCCGAGATGTGGATGTGCCCCTTGTCCGTCGACGACCTGGTGGTGCGGTTCGGCATCCACCGCTCCTGGCGGCAGACGCCCCGCTCATCGGTCCAGTTGATGTACTTGATCCACAGCACGCCGGAGCGGTCGGCGTCGCGGTCCTTGATCAGCTGCCGGGCGATCGCCGCGTTCTCCGCGCGGCCCGCGGCGGTGTCGGTGCGGGGCATGACGTCCAGGCCGTGCCCGATCCCGAACGCCGACTTCAGCGGCCAGCCGGTCGCGGAGAACGGCGTGTGGTCCTCGGGCGTCGACGCGCGCAGGTGATCGTCGTCCGGGTAGTCATACACGGTCAGCCCGTGCCGCTTGAGGTTGCGCTGCAGCGCGGCTGCGGGGCGCATCAGGGTGTACGGCCGCAGACGGGCGAGCCAGGCGAAGTAGGCCAGCGAAGGCGCCATTGGTTCCTCCTCACGAGCGTTGGCAGGCGAAGGCTGACGCGCATAAGGTCGGCCCCACACGGCGAACTTCGCGAATGCGGGACGGGGCAGGATATGGACCAGGGCACTCGCGACGATATGCTCGGCCGCCTGGCTGAGGCAGTCAGGTCCGTGACAGTGACGCACCCGACACGGGTTGCAGTCGACGGACCGCCCGCCGCCGGCAAGACCACCCTCGCCGACGACCTGGCCGTCGTCCTGCGCGCGCAGGGCCGCGACGTCATCCGCGCGACGATCGACGATTTCCTCTTCCCCCGGGCCCAGCGCTATCCGCGCGGCGAATACTCGGCCGAAGGCTGCTACTTCGACACCCACGACTACGACGCGCTGAACCGGGTGCTGCTCGATCCGCTCGGCCCGGGCGGTGATCGACGCTTCCAGGACGCGGTGTACGACCGCACGGCGGACACCGTGTCGTCCCCGCCGGTCGTGACTGCCGACGCCGACGCCGTGCTGATCTTCGACGGCGTCTTCCTCATGCGCCCGGAGCTGATCGGTCGTTGGGAGCTGCGTGTCTTCGTGTCGACCGAGCTGGAGAAGACCGTGGATCGTGCCGTGATCCGGGAGCGCCAGGTGTCGTCCCGGGCCGAGGTCGAACGGCGCTGGCGCGAGCGGTACATCCCGTCCCAGCAGCTCTACTTCGCCACGGTACGCCCGACCGATCAGGTCGACTTCGTCGTGCACAACGACGAGCCCCAGCAGCCGGTCTGGGAGACCCGGACACGCTGACCGCACGCAGTTGCGCCGGTGCCGGAACGCGCTGCGGCGATCTGCCCGGAGGCGTCGTCGCAGCAGCAGCCACATCGTGGCGCCCGACGGGTGTTCATCGGTGCGGAAGTGGGCATCTGCGGGCGTATGAGGACTGCACTGCACAACGTCCGCGTGTTCGACGGCAGGCAACTTCTCCGGCCCGGCACGGTGTTGCTCGACGGCGACCGCATCGGCTCCGACCCCGAGGGGGTCACGGCGGTCATCGACGGCGAGGGAGCGGTGCTCCTGCCCGGGCTGATCGACGCCCACCTGCACGTCAACGGGCGGTCCGCGCTCGAACGGCTGGTGCGCTTCGGGGTGACCTCCGCCCTGGACATGGCCAACGCCCCGCCGGAGTTCGTCGACTCGATGCGCGGGATCCGGGGCCTCACCGACATCCGCAGCGCCGGCACCGCTGCGCTCGCTCCGGGCAGCGTCCACTCGCACATCCCGGAGATCGGCAGGCGCGGCCTGATCCGTTCCGCCGCCGAAGCGGAGCGGTTCGTGACCGAGCGGTTCGCCGAGGGTTCCAACTACCTGAAGATTCTGATCGACCTGCCCGGGCCCAGCCTCGACCGGGCCACCGTCGACGCGCTCGTCGCCACCGCGCACCGACTCGGGCGGCTCGTCGTGGCGCACGCCCTGTCCTACGAGGCCGCGGAGATGGCGCAGGCGGCCGGGGTCGACGCGCTCACCCACACGCCGCTGGACCGGCCACTGGACCGCCCCGCGGCGGACCGGATGGCGGCCGCGGACCGGATGCTGATCCCCACGCTGGCCATGATGGAGGCGTTGACTTCGCCGTCGACGCCCCCGCAGATGGTGGAGCAGTGGGCGATGCCCGGCGCGAGTTACGACAGCGCGCGGGCGAGCGTCGCCGCCGCGTACCGCGCCGGTGTCCCGATCCTGGCCGGCACCGACACCAACACCGACGTCGAGTCCGCGGGGAACTTCAGCTTCGGCGACAGCCTGCACCACGAGCTGGAACTGCTCGTCGACGCCGGCCTCAGCACCGTCGACGCGCTGCGCGCCGCGACGGTCCTGCCCGCCGAACGCTTCGGCCTCCACGACCGGGGCGCCGTCACGCCGGGTCGCCGAGCCGACCTGGTCCTCGTCGACGGCGACCCGCTGCACGACATCCGCGCCGTCCGGTCGATCAGCCGCGTCTGGTGCGGCGGCATCGAGCACCACCCCGCCCGCCTGGCCAGGCAGTCGTAGCGTCGCGCTGCGCGCCGACCGGCGCTCGTGGCTCAGGCAGGGTCGGCCACGGCCCGCCACGAGGACCGGTCACCGGGCCGGCGGGCGGCGGAGCAGGGCGACGATGAGCGGCAGTGGAATCAGCGCGGTCATGGTGGCGGTGAGGCCGATCTGGTCGGCGGCCCAGCCGATGAGGGCGGGACCGAGCAGGATCCCGGTGTAGGTGAACGTGGTCAGCCGCGACACCAGGGTCGCGGTGGGGATGCCCGGCAGCCGGCCGACCGCGCTGAAGGTCAGCGGGATCAGCACCGAGGAGCCCAGTCCGGCCAGGGCGAAGCCGGCCACCGCCGCGGTGGGGTGCGGCGTCAGTATGGCGGCCGCGAGGCCGGCTGTCGCGATCGCGGCGCTCAGGCGGAACAGCGTGTCGCCGCCCCAGCGGCTGGTGAGCCGGTCGCCGACCAGCCGGCCCAGGGTCTGGCCGCCGGTGTAGGCGGTGATCGCGGCCGCGGCGATGCTGAGGGTGGCGTACCGCTGCTCGTGCAGGAAGATGCCGCCCCAGCCGAGCGCCGCTCCCTCGCAGATCATGAGCGTGGTGGCGGTCAGGCCCAGCAGGAGCAGCGCGCCGCTCCAGCCGTTCCGCGGGCCCGTAGCGCCCGCGGTGTCCGTCGCGCCGTCCTGCCCGGCTGCGTCGCCGGCCTCGGCGTCGGCACGGCCGGCTTCCGGCAGTCGGGGACCGAGCACGAGGCCGGCGGCCAGCAGCAGGGCGCCGGCGGTGATGAGGTGGGCGGCGAGCGAGACCTCGGTGTGGGCAAGGGCGGCGGTGGACAGCGAGGCGGCGACCGCGCTGATGCTCCAGGCCGCGTGGCACCCGTTGAGGATCGGGCGGCCGGCCCGGCGTTCGACGGCGACGGCGCTGGTGTTCATCGCCGCGTCGGTGGTGCCGTGGACCGCCCCGAGCACGGGTGCCAGGGCGGTGAACCACCACGGGCTGGGTGCGACGGCGATGCCGGCCAGCAGCAGCGGCATGACCGCAAGGGTCACGCGCAGCACCGTCCGGGCCCCTACCCGGGCCGTCAGCGGCCCGACGAACTGCATGCAGACCAGCGCGGCCAGCGCGAACAGCAGGCCGGTGAGCCCGAACTGTCCGTCGGTGAGGTGGTAGGTGTCCTTGAACGAAGGGGCCCGCACGATGTACGTCGACAGCGTGAGCCCGTTGAGGAAGAACACCGCGGTCACGGCCCACCGCCCCGGTGCCGTCCGCACCGGTGGCTGATCGACTCTGGGCTGATCGTTGACGGTCATGCAGGCCACCCGCTCTCGGTATGGACCCGGACGGGCCCACTCTGATGACGAATGACGCTTGGCGGATTTGGACAACCGCCACCGGCGAATCGTGGACGGCGGCTTCAGGATCAGTGGCGATCCTCCTGGGCGTGCCGGTCCAGGGTGGTGGCGTACATTCGGGAGATCAGCCTGCCCATGGGGCTGTGATGCAGCAGGAACAGCAGCGGCTTCTGCGATGCGCGCGCGTTGGTGCTGGTCCACTCGACGTGCAGCCGGCTGCCTCCGTCGGAGCCCGGCGCTATCTGTACGAATCCGTCGCCGCCGCCCCCGTAGCTGCTCTCCACGACCGTCCAGCGGATGACCGCGGGGTCCGACCAGTCGTAGCGGGCGACCACCCAGAACGGTGAGCCGGGAGTGCTCTCCCGGGCGACCGCCCAGGTGTCGCCCTGCTCGCGCAGCTCGTACGTCTTCGCATCGAGGGTGCGGCTCCAGATCTGCGCCCGGCGCTCGCTGAAGTCCGTGAAGGCCCGGCGCACCTGCTCGGGCGAGGCCTTCGTGTCGACATCGAACCGCATATCTCCATCGGAGCACACGCGCTCGGGCGCGTCCAGACGCTCGTCACCGGCGTTACGTGTCGAGCGTTGCCCGCAGTGTCGTGAGGGCTGTCTCGATGATGTCGTAGAGCTTGCGGTCGTCGTCGGTCTCCAGCCACACGGTGACCGACACGTACATCAGGGTCGTCGACGTCTCGGCGAGCAGGGCGGCCCGGGTCGGATCGAGACCGCGGGCCTGGAAGCCGTCCCGCACCGCGGCCGCCATCGCGGCCCGCTTCTGCAGCTCGCGCTCGCGCAGACCGGGGTCGGACGCGACGATGGCGCGCCACTGCCGGACGGTGTCCTTCCGGCCTTCGAACCGGGTCTCGGCGACGGCACGCAGACCCTCCAGGACGATCGCGAGGGGGCTGGTGTCGGCGGGCGCCCCGGCGACGAGCTGCTCGGCGTATGCGGGCAGTTCGGCCTCGTCGGCGAAGAGCACCTCACGCTTGTCGGCGAAGTGCCGGAAGAACGTGCGCGTCGTCAGGCCGGCCCGTTCGGTGATCGCCGGCACCGTGGTCGCGGCGAAGCCCTGTTCGGCGAAGAGCTCGAGGGCCGCCTGCTGGAGCCGTTCGCGCGCGTCGGGTTGCCATCGTGCCATCCCGGAAGTGTACCGGTGATGACATGGCATGTCATTGGCGGTACCGTAATGACACGGCGTGTCATCACCGGGATGCTCGCCGCACCAGGGCGGAGCTGTGCCATGACAGACGTGTGGATTCTCGGCGGGACCGGCCGCAGCGCCCGGGCGATCGCCGCCGAACTGCAGCACCGGGGCATCCGGCCGGTGCTGGTCGGGCGGGACGCCGGCCGGCTCGCCGCCGCGGCGAACGGCCTGCCGACGGTCGCGGCCGCAACGGTCGGCGAGACGGCGGACGCGATCCGGCGGGACCGGCCGGCCGTGGTCGTGAACACGATCGGGCCGTTCACCGACACCGCCGCGCCGCTGCTGGACGCGTGCCTGCCGGCCAGCGACTACCTCGACCTGGCCAACGACCTCGCCGCGGTGTCGGCGACCCTCGGCCGCGGCGACGCGTTCGCGGCCGCCGGGCGCACCGCCGTCACCGGCGCCGGGTTCGGCGTGACGGCCACGGAGAGCATCGTGGTGAAGCTGTGCGAGGGGCGGCCGATCCCGCGGCGGGTCCGGGTCGACATGGTGCCGTCGCTGACCGTCGAGGCCGGCGCCGTCGGCGACGCGCTCGCGGGCACCATCGTGGAGGGCCTGCCGGGGGTCGAGGGCGGCGGGAGGTACCAGGGCCGGCGGTACCGCGACGGCCGGCTCGTGCCCGACAAGCTCGCCGGCGACCCGATCCGGCTCGTCCTGCCCGACGGCTCGACCGTCACCACCGCGAGCATGCCGCTCGGCGAACTGATGGCCGCCCAGCGGGCCAGCGGCGCGCCGGACGTGGTCTCCGCGTCCAGCGAGGCCCCGGCGTCCCCGGTCGTCCGCGCGGTCCTGCCGGCGGCGACCGCGCTGCTGAACCTCGGGCCGGTCCGCACCTTCGCGCGGCGGCGACTGGCCGCGGTGCGGTTCAAGGCCGCACCGAAACCGCGTGAGCACTCGTGGGGCCACGCCCTCATCGAGTGGGCCGACGGCAGCACGCGCGAGGGCTGGCTACGCGTCGGTGAGGCACAGGCCTGGACGGGCGCGGTGCCGGCCGAGGTGGTCCGCCGGCTGCTCGACGGACAGGGCAAGCCCGGCGCGTACACCCCGGCCGCGCTCTTCGGCCCCACCCTGGCCGAGTCCTGCGGCGGCGAGTACCAGATCCTCAACCGCCGTACGGCACGGTGATGATCTCGAGGTTGTGACCGTCGGCGTCCTCCCAGTACAGCCCGCGCCCGCCGTCGTTGGTGTTGATCCGTCCCGGCTGCCGGTGGTACGGATCCGCCCAGTACGGCAGGCTGTGCGCCTGGATCCGGGCGAAGATCTCGTCGAACTCCGCCTCCGACACGAGGAACGCGTAATGCTGGGGGTGGACGGTGCCGTCCTCCCGCACGAAGTCCAGCGAGCAGCCGTTGGCGAGCTCGACCACCAGGAACGGGCCGTACGGCACCGGATCCGCGACGCCCAGCAGTTCGGCGAGGAGCCGGGCCGAGCGCTCCCGGTCCCGCACGTGCACGATGGTGTGGTTGAGCTGGACAGGCATGACATCCAGGCTACGCGGACCCCGAGCCGCACCCGACGTTCACGCTGCTTGAAACCGGTTGTCGGCTCCCGCCCGTCTCGACAAGCTTCCCCAGTGCTCATCCAACGAGAGTCGCCCGCGGATGCCACCGCGATCCGGTTGGCCAGGCGTCTCTGCCGGCAGACCGATGTTTTGTCTCCGCCTTCAGGACGAGGCGGGCAGCGCATCAGCCCGGGATGTCCAGTCGATCCGATGGTCGAACTGCCAGGTCGTCTTCTCGGGTTTGGCGAGCTTGAAGACCACGGGCAGGAGGGCGTCGCGGATGATCCGGCCGGCGGCGCCGGGTGCCTTGTTGGCGTTGGTCTTGTTGGCTTCCGCGATGATTTTCTCGACTCGGGCCCGGCGAAGCCGCTCGTACGTTTGGAACGCGTCGGCGTACGGCAGGTCCCGCAGGCATCGGGCGAGCTGGACGGCGCTCTCCGCCGCGATCGAGGCGCCCTGGCCGGAGCTTGAGCGTCGCCGGTCTCCACGGTGTCGACCAGCCGCTTGCCGTGCACGGTGCGGACACCGCGGCGGCCGGCCTCGTCGTGCAATGCCCGGTAGAGGTCGGCGCGCCAGACGAACTGGCCCGGTGGCAGTCCTGGCAGCGTCCCGAACTCGCCGAGGGTTCGCCCGCGCCAGGTGCGCAGCTCGATCCCGGCGACGGGTGTGCCGATGCCCCGCAGGACGTGCCCGGCATCGAGCGCGTCAAGGGCGAACTGCCCGTTGGATGCGATGGTCAGTGCGCCGCCGACACCGTCCGCGGTGCCGTCGTACGCCTCGTACATGGTGGCTTCGATGCCGGCCTTGCGCAGTGCCATCGCCGCGATCGGTCCGGCGATGCCACCGCCGATGACCAGACCGGTGCGGGTGCGGGTCCGTGGCATGGTCGTCACGCGTCCTGCTGGTCGGCGGGTTCGCGGCGGGCCAGCCAGCCCATCACGGCGAACCAGGCGAGCACCTCGGTGAAGAGCACACGCTGGGTGAGGCCGGCCACGCCGTGACCAGTAGCGGTCGTATCCACGTCGAAGGTCATCGTGAACACGACCGCGAGCACGAGGGTCAGCGCCCCGGCGAGGAGCAGCCCGTTGCCGAACCGCCGCCACTGCGGGATGCCGCGCAGGTAGCGCCCGGCAACCGGGAAGCTGAGCACCGGGAGCAGGTAGATCAGCCCGGCGCCGGTGAAGTGCAGCAGCGGCGACTCCAGGTCGAACAGACCGACCACCACGAGGTCGACGGGCGACAGCGAGAGAAGGACCGTGCTCACCCGACGTGCTACGGGCCGGCCCGCCGCGGCAGTGCCCCGGAAGACGCCGATCACGCCGGCGAGAAGCAGGAGGCCGCTGAGCACGAAGGCGGTGTTCATGAACGGGGCGGTCCCGCTCATGCCCAGGCCGCTGATGGGCTGGCTCACGTGGGAGTAGGGCGCGATGTGGGTGCCGGACACCGTGTAACCCGAGCTCACGAAACCCAGGACGAGCCAAGCCGACGTGAACACCACGGGGCCGGCGACGGCACCGAGTGCGAGGACGCGGGACAGGTTGGCGCGGACCGGGGTGGCTGGACGCGGCCAGGCGGCGAGAGGGGTGCTGTGCGTCGTCATGGGAGAGATAGTGTCATGGCAACTAGTCTCCCGGCAACTAGATGAGTCGGCACTAGTGTAGATTTTTGTGGTGACCACCGGCTCCCGTCGCTCGCCCCTCGCACTGACGATCCTCGGCCTGCTCGAGGACGGTCCGTTGCACCCGTACCGGATGCAGCACCTGATCAAGCAGTGGGGGAAGGACCAGGTGGTCAACGTGGGGCAACGCGCCACGCTCTACAAGACGATCGGCCGACTGGCCGAGGCCGGGCTGATCGAGGTCCACGAGACCACGCGCGACCACCTGTACCCGGAGCGCACGACCTACCGGCTGACCGACGCGGGACGCGCCGCGTCACGCGAATGGCTCGTCGAGATACTGTCCACGCCGCGCAACGAGTTCCCGGAGTTCCCCGCGGCACTGTCGTTCGTGCCGATGCTCTCCCCGCGGACCACGCGGGACCTGCTGGCCGCACGGCGGGACCTGCTGGTTCAGCGGCTCGCCGACCGTGAAGCACTGGTGCGGGAGGCCGGCGTCGAGCTGCCGCGGGTCAGCCTGCTGGAGACCGAGTACCTGCAAGCGATCATCGAGGCGGAGATCCGCTGGATCGACACCGTCGTCGCCGGACTCAGCGACGGTTCCATCACCTGGGACCAGGGCCAACTGCAGGATGCGGCGCGGCGCCTGGACGAGGACAGCTGAAGCCGGATTCGCTTGGCCGGAACGGCATCCGGACATCGGCAGATCCGCCTCCCAGCCACCGCGGAGTGCTGAGGGCTTCGGCCGGCGATCAGCCGAACCTCGTCCATCGTCCTTCGGAGACCACCTCGACGGAGCCGTCGATGACCTTGATGGCCGTCTGTTCGTCGATGGCGTAGGCCGGGATGTCGACTTCGGCCGCCCATCGTTCGGCGTGGGCCATGGTGTTCGTCGGGAAGGCGTCCAGATGCGGGAAGATCGAGAAGTCGACGACTCCCAGGGTGCGGTCGTCCGGCGCGGACGGCCACTCGACGAAATCCGATCCGATCCGGGGCGTCATCACCATGCTGCCGGCACTCACGCCCACCCAGACCGCGTCGGGCAGCGACGGCAGGAGATCAGCGAGCCCGGACTCCCGCATCCAGTGACACAGGTACGTCGCGTCGCCGCCGTCGACCAGGAGCACGTCAGCCTGCCGGACCCACGGCACCCAGCGCTCCGCGCCGATCGTGGGCAGCGCGGTGAGCTCGAGGACACCGAGCGACGCCCAACCCAGTCCTGACAGATGCTGGAAGCCGGGTCCGGCGGCTACGAAACCCCGCACCGAAGCCGGACCGCACATCGGGTGCCCCCACTGCGCTGTCGGGACGCACAGCGCGTGAGACTCCGCGACCGGCTTGCCGAGAAGCTGCACCAATGCGGCGTGGATGCTCGGGTTCGTGACGCCACCTGACGTCAGCAGCAGCTTCAAGATGCCTCCAGGTTCGCGCGTATTCGTCATCACTATGCCGGATCGGGCTGGACCGGTGTTGGAAGGGCGGGCTCACCGTCGATCCCCGCGGAGACCGGCGACCGCCGCCACGACCCGGCCGAGCTCCTCCTCGGTGTTGTAGTAGTGGGGCGAGAGTCGCAGGCACCAGTCGACGGCCTTGTCGGTGAAGTCGAACTGCGCGAACTCCCGGAGGCTGAGCGCCGAGTTGATGCCCTGCGCGTCGAGCGCGGCCTTGAACGGCTGTGGCTGCCATCCGTCAACGGTGAAGGTGACAATGGCGCCCAGTTGCCGGCCACGGTCGAGCACGCGGATGCCGGGAATGCCCGCCAGTTCCTGCCGCAACGTGCCGGCGAGGGCCGGGGAGCGGCGGGCGACGGCGTCGATGCCGACCTGCCTGGCGTATCGGACGGCCGCGGCGCAGCCGAGCACCGTGGCGTAGGGGAACTCCCACTCCTCGAACCGGGCGGCCGTGCGCGCGGGCTGGTACTGATCCGGTGCGGTCCAGCGAGCGCCGTGCATGTCGACGAACAGCGGCTCGTAGCCGGCTCGCAGGACGCGATCGGACACGTAGAGGAATCCTGAGCCGCGCGGTCCGCGCAGGAACTTGCGGCAGGTCGCGGTGAGCAGGTCACAGCCGATCTCGTCCACGTCGATGGGGTACTGGCCGACCGACTGGCAGGCGTCGACGAGGTACAGCAGATCGAGTGCCCGGCAGTGGCGGCCGATCTCGGCGATCGGCTGGACCAGGCCGGAGTTGGTCGGGATGTGGGTGGCGGAGACGAGTCGCGGCCGGTGCGTCCGCATCAGCTCGGCCATCGCCGCGACGTCCACCCCACCCTCCGGCGTGTCGGGCGCGTGCACGATCCGTACGCCGAAACGTTTGCGGAGTGACAGGAACGCGATCTGGTTGGAGATGAAGTCGTTGCGGGTGGTCAGGATGACGTCGCCGGGTTCGAACGGGATCGCGGACAGGGCGGTGGCGAAGGCGTGTGTGGCGCTGCCGGCGAAGGCGACGTTCTCGGCGGTGGTGTTGATGAGCGCGGCGACTTCGGTGTAGAAGTGGCGGACCTCGTCGGCACGCGCGGCTGATGCCTCGTACCCACCGATTTCCACCTCCAGGTTGAGGTGGTCGAGCATGGCCTTCAGCACCGGAGTGGCGAGCAGCCCGCAGCCGGCGTTGTTGAAGTGCACGACCTTGCTCGCTCCTGGTGTGTCGGCGCGCAGCGCGGCGATGTCCAGCGGTAGTGCTTCTCGGCTCTTCGCAGTAGTGCTATCGTTGTCCGTCATGTTTGACGATAGCACTACTGCATCGCTGGCTGCTGGCCTCCGCGCTCTCGCCGCCCGGCTCTCCGCCGGCGATCGGCTGCCCAGCAACCGCGAACTCGTCGAACAGCACCGCGTCAGCCCGGTCACCGTGTCCCGCGCGATCGCGCTCCTGGCCGCCGAGGGAGTGGTCGTCACCCGCCCCGGCAGCGGCACCTACGTCGCCGCGGCGGCCGGGCCATCCCGTGCGCAACCCGACACCGCCTGGCAGACCGTCGCGCTCACCGACCGCAGCGTCGACACCACGCCCATCACCGACGCCTTCGGGCTGCCGCCGGCTGACGCGATCCTGCTGGACGGCGGGTATCTGCACCACTCGCTGCAGCCCGTCCGTGCGCTGAACGCGGCGCTCGTGCGCGCGGCACGGCGGCCCGACGCATGGGACCGCGCGCCGGCGACCGGGTTGGCCACCCTGCGCAGCACCTTCGCCAACCTGATCGGCGGCGTCAGCGCGGAGGACGTCCTGGTGACGGCGGGCGGGCAGAGCGCCCTGTCGCTGGCGTTCCGCGCCATCGCCGCACCGGGCAGCCCGATCCTGGTGGAGTCGCCCAGCTACCCCGGCGCGCTCGCCGCCGCCCGCGCGGCCGGGCTCCGCCCGACCCCGGTGCCCGTGGACGAGCACGGCCTGCGACTCGACCTGCTCGCCGACGCGTTCGCCATGCACGGTGCACGGCTGCTCTACTGCCAGCCGACGCATCACAACCCGACCGGCGCGGTCCTGTCCCCGCAACGCCGCCAGCAGGTCATCGACGTCGCCCGGGCCGCCGGAGCATTCGTGATCGAGGACGACTTCGCCCGGTTTCTCGGCCACGGCGGCCCGATTCCCCGAACGCTGCTGGCCGACGATCGCGACGGCACCGTCGTCTACCTGACCTCACTCACCAAACCCGCGGCGCCAAGCATGCGCATCGGCGCCCTCATCGCCCGCGGACCGGTCATGGACCGCATGCGCGCGGTCCGCCGGGTCGACGACTTCTTCGTCGCCCAGCCGATGCAGGAGGCCGCGCTGGAACTGCTCACCTCGCCGGCGTGGGAGCGACACGTCCGATCGCTGGCAGTGGCCTTGCGCCAGCGATGCGGGACGCTCGTCGCCGCCATCACCCGGCAACGGCCGGACTGGACCGTCACCCAGGTGCCGTCCGGCGGGCTGCACGTGTGGGTCCGGCTGCCACCCGGCAGCGACGACGTCGAGGTCGCCCGGGCCGCGCGCCGCCTCGGTGTCGCGGTCGGCGCCGGCAGCCGCTACTTCGCGACCGAGCCCCCCGCCGCGCACCTGCGGCTCGGCTTCGCCGCCACTGCCGATCACGCCGAACTGGTTGAGGCCGCCCGGCGCCTGGCCGAGCTCTGACGCAGCCGGCTCATCCTGTCCGGGTGAGGTCCGAGCACCGGGCAAGCGGTCAGCGGCGGGCCCGGCGTTTGCGGGCGGGACGGGCGGGCACTGGGCCCGTGTCATCGAACGGAGGCCGATACACGGAGGCCAGCATGAACGTCGCTGTTCTGGGCATGGGACGGATGGGTCGCGCGATCGCCGGGAGGCTCGTGGCCGGCGGTCACAACGTGGCGGTGTGGAACCGTACGCCGGGCAAGGCAGGAGAGATCGTGTCGGCGGGCGCCATGGAAGCGGCCAGCGTCGCTGACGCCACCACCGGTGCCGATGTGGTGATCACCATGTTGGCCAACGACGACGCGGTCCGGGCGGTCGCGTTGGGGCCGCTGCGGTCATCGATCGGTGGGCCGACCGTCTACGTCGACTGCTCGACGGTGTCGCCGGGGCTCAGCGCGGAGCTGGCCGAGGCGTTCCCCGGCCGGTACGTCGCGATGCCCGTCCTGGGGAGCCCGGACGCGGTCGAGGCGGGACAGTCGGCGCTGCTGGCGGGTGGCGACGCCGGCGTCGTGGACCGCATCCGTCCCGTCGTCGCGTCGCTGTCCGGCAATGCCCGGCGGTACGACACGGCGCAGCTGGCCATGACCGCCAAACTGGCGACCAATCTGATGCTGCTGTCGGAGGTGGTCGCCCTGGCCGAGTCGTTTGCCGTCGGACGTTCCGGAGGTTTGCGCGACGACCAGCTCCGGGACCTGCTCGGTGCCAGTCCCGTGCTGCCGGATGGGTTGGCGAACCGTTTCGAGGACATGCTGACCGGCTCGCAGGACGGATGGTGGGCGACCGTCCTCGGGGCCAAGGACGCGGGCCTGGCACTGGACGTCGCCGCGGCGGCGCAGGTCGAGCTGCCGGCGGCCAGGGCGGTGCGGCAGCGCTACGAGGAAGCGGCGTCATCCGGCCTGCGCGACGCCGACATCGCCGCCGTGGCCCAGCTCTACCAGGTCGGCGCCGCGCACTGAGCAGTAGCCCGACGCACCTGGCCGTTGCGCGACAGGAGTTACTCTCGGGGGCCCAGGCCCAAGGGGAACGAAGGTGTCTGACGTTCGTTCGCAATCTCAACGATCAGGTCAGGACGGAAACGCGCTACCACCTTGAGCGGCGTCCACCAGGCGCCGACAGTGAAGGCTGCGCCAAGGAGCCGGCAGACCTGTTCATCGCCCACAACGTCTGCGATGTCCGCCAGTGACGTGGCCGCGACGGTGAGGGCCTTTGTCGAAAAGTACATGTCGGCCGCGTTGCGGGCGGCGGTCTCGGCGTCAGCGGCCGCCTGCACTGCTCGCTCGTGTTCGCCGGCGGCGGCCAGTGCTGTCGCCGCGGCCGTCAACGCTTCCGTCCGAAACGGCTCTGCCGTGCCGCGAGCGATGTTCTCGACGTCTGCCGCCGCCTGTGCCGCGCGCTCGTGTTCGCCGGCGGCGGCCAGCGCTCTTGTCACGGCTGCCAACGCCTCCGCCTGTTCGACTGAGCTGCCGATCCCGCGGGCAATGGCCTCGGCCCGCCGGTGTTCACCAGCTGTGGCCAGCGCCTTCACCAAGGCACTCAACGCCGGCAATCGCCGGTAGTGGTCATCGGTGATGCTGCGGGCAATCGTTTCGGCTCGCTCGTGCTGACCGGCCTCGGCCAGCGCTGTCACCACGACACACAACGCATCCGACTGCCGGAACGGATCTGTCATGCTGCGCGCAATGGCCTCGGCTTGTTGATCCAGGCCCGCCTGGGCGCACGCTTTCGCCAGGGTGACCAAGGCATATCTTTGCGAGACCGGGTCGGTGATGCTGCGGGCGGAGGCTTCGGCGTCCGCCGCCACCTGCGTGGCTCGCTGCCGCTCGCCGGCGCCGGCA
The DNA here is from genome assembly GCF_042653625.1 of Dactylosporangium cerinum. Lineage (NCBI taxonomy): Bacteria > Bacillati > Actinomycetota > Actinomycetes > Micromonosporales > Micromonosporaceae > Dactylosporangium > Dactylosporangium cerinum. Next base: position 557,776 of record NZ_JBHSIU010000011.1, read on the forward strand.
ATCGCGTTCACCACGACCGTCAATGCCTCCGACTGCAACTGCGGGTCGGTGATGCCACGGGCAGCGGCTTCGGCGTCCGCGGCCAGTTGTGTGGCTCGCTCCCGCCCGCCGGCGCTGAGCAATGCGGGCACCACGGCAGTCAACGCGCGCACCTGCTGGTGGGTGTTGGTGATGCTCCGTGCGATAGCTTCGGCCGGCTGATGCTGACCGACCCCGGCCAGCGTTGTCACCACGGCGACCAGCGCCTCTGACTGCCGGGCCGGGTTGGCGTGGCTTCGGGCAGCGGCCTCGGCGTCCGCGGCTACCTGTGCGGCTCGCTGGTGCTCACCGACGGTGGACAGCGCTGACGCCAGCGCGGTCAACGCCTCCAACCGGTGGTGTTGGGCGGGGGAACTCCGGGCGAGGGTCTCGGCGTCCGCGGCCACCTGTCCGGCTCGCTGGAGTTCACCAGCGGTGGCCAGCGCCGTCGCCAACGCTGTCAGCGCCCGCGCCTGCTGGTACGGGTCGGTGATGTCGCGGGCGATGGTCTCGGCCCGCTGATGCTCGCCGGCCGTAGCCAATGCGGTCACCACCCAGGTCAACGCCTCCGACCGCTGAAACGTGTTGGTGATTTCGCGGGTGATGGTCTCGGCCCGCTGATGCTGACCGGTCCCGGCCAGCGCGGTCACCACGGCGGCCAACGCCGTCGAGCGATAATAGGGATCGGTGATGTCGCGGGCGACGGTCTCGGCCCGCTGATGCTCGCCGGCCGTAGCGAACGCGGTCACCACCTCCGACACCCAATGAGGGTCGGTCATGTCACGAGCGATGGTCTCAGCACGCTGAAGTTGACCGGCCGCGATCGACGCTGTCGCCGCGATGGTCATCGCCCGCGCTTGCTGGCGCGGGTCCATGGTGCTGCGGGCGGAGGCCTCGGCGTCGGCGGCTACCTGGGCTGCTCGCTGTTGCTGGCCTGTAGCGGCCAACGCAGACACCACGGCCGTCAGCGCCCGCAGTTGGTCCGGGTCGCTGATGTTGCGGGCGGCGGCCTCAGCGTCCGCGGCCACCTGCGCGGCCCGCTGGTGCTCGCCGGCTGCCGCCCGCGCCGTTGCCACGGCCGTCAACGCCTCCGACTGCCGGTACATGTCAGTGATTCCGCGAGCGATGACCTCGGCCCGGTCCCTACCGCCGGAACGGGCCATCGCGATCGCGACGGCGGTCAATGCCTGTTCCGCGGTATACGGGTCGGCGGTGCTGCGGGCGATGGCTTCAGCTCGCCGATGCTGTCCGGCCGCGGCCAGCGCTGTCGCCACGGCGGTCAACGCCCTTGTCCGCACGAAAGTGCCCGTGAGGCTGCGCGCAACTGTCTCGGCCCGCTGATCCAGATCGGCCGTGGCCAGCGCTGTCGCTACGGCGATCAATGCATCCGACTGGTGGTATTCATCGGTGATTCCGCGAGCAATGGTTTCAGCTCGCTCGTGCTGACCGGCCGCGGCCAACGCAATCACCACGGCGGTCAACGCCCGCGCCTGTGTGTTCGGCTCGCTGATGCCCCGGGCGGAAGCCTCTGCGTCGGTAGCTGTCTGTGTCGCGCGCTGCAGCTCCCCGGCAGTGACCAGCGCGGCCACCACGACGGACAATGCCTCAGATCGCCGGCTGAGGTCGGTGATGCTCCGAGCGGAGGCCTCCGCGTCGATAGCCGCCTGTATGGCTTGACGCAGTTCGCCGGCATCGACCAACGCAGCAACCACGACGATGGAAGCCCGTGCCCGCCCTACCGGGTCGGCAATACCGCGGGCAATGGTCTCGGCTTGCTGAAGCCGACCGGCCGCGACCAGTGCTGTCACCACGGCGGTCAGCGCCTTCGACTGCCGGCCCGGGTCGGTGATGGTGCGGGCAACGACCTCGGCAGCCTGAGATTGCCCCTCGGTGGCAATCGCGGTCGCCACGGCAATCAAAGCCCGCTCCCGGTCGGCCGAGTAGGTGATGCTGCGGGCAATGGTCGCCGCTCGTTGATGTCGACCATTGGCGGCCAGCGCGATCGCCGTGGCGGCCAACGCCTCCGCCTGCTGGTAGGGATCGGTGATGCTGCGGGCGACGATTTCAGCTCGTTGATCGTGACCCGCGGCGGCCAGCGCGGCCGCCACAGCGGCCAACGCCTGTGCTCCCCGATATGGGGCGGCGAGGTTGCGGGCGGCGGCCTCGGCGTCAGCGGCCGCCTGTGCTGCTCGCTCGTGTTCGGCGGCGGCGGCCAGCGCCGTCACGACAGCGGTCAACGCCCGCAGTTGACTGGAGTCGCTGATGCTGCGGGCGGCGTTCTCGGCGGCTACGGCCATCTCCATGGCTCGTTGCTGCTCGCCCGCTGCAACCAGCGCGGTCGCCACAGCGGACAACGCCCCCGACCGTGGGTAAGGCTCAGTGATACTCCGAGCAGTCGTCTCGGCCCGCTGACATGCACCGGCGGCAGCAAACATCCTCGCCGCTGCTGCCAATGCCAGCACCTGATGGTACGGATCCTTGGTCATGCTGCTGGCCCAGGCGTCGACGTCGGCCGCGACCTGTACTGCTCGCCGCTGCTCGCCTGACGCAGTCAAGGCGGTCGCTATCGCGGTGAACGCTTCCAACCGTGGATTCGGATCGGTGAAGCTTCGAGCGATGATCTCTGCTCGCGACTGTTGCCCGGCCTTGGTCAGCTCAGCCGTCAGGGCGATGAGCGCCTTCGTCCGTTCGTGCGGGTTGGTGATGCTGCGGGCGGTGGTTTCGGCCTGCTCGCCTTGCCCCGTCGTGGCCAGTGCTGCCGCGAGTGCGGTCAACGCGTCCGAGCGTCGGTAGGGACTGGCAATGCTGTGGGCGAGCGATTCGGCGCGGCTTGATTGCCCGAGGATGGCCCAGACCGCCGGGAGGCCCGTGGGGAGGTTGGCGTTACGATCGGCGAGATCGTTGCGGTTGATTGACAGCCGGGCCAGCGTGACGAGGCACGGATTCGGGCCGGCCATGATCAGGTCTTGAGCGGCCTTGATCTCGTTGAGCGCCGCGGCGTCGCCGCCGGTGGAGGAGAGCAGCCGGTTGTGGCGGGCTCGATCCGTGCCGATGGCGGCCAGCCGGTCGATGTCGGCGGTCGCGGCGATCATCCGTGGATAGCCGCGCAGCAGATACTGCGGAGTGTCCGCGGGCCAGCCTTGCTGCTGATACCGGGCCGCCCACGTATGGATCTGACGCTCGTAGTGACCGAGCTGGGCACCGAGCTGTCGTATCGCAGTCTCGCGCAGGGTCTCGTGCGCGAACAGGTACACGCGGTGTGGATCAGCGCCGCTGTGCTCAACTCGATCGGCGACGGTGCGACCGAACACCCCGCCGAGCATGCCCTCCAACTCGTAGGGCGCCAGGCCGGTGATCTCCTCGAGCTCATGAATGGTGAGACCACCACCGCTCGCGGTGACCACTCCCAGCACGTCGCGGTGTGCCTGGTCGGCACGTAACAGTTCATGCAATTCGCGGGTGGCCCGAACTGCAATCCTGGTCGCGTGCGGAGACACGTCCAGCTCACGGATCCGGCACCGGCGCATAGGATGATCGTCAGACACATCGTCAGGCAATTGCGGGGCCGGCCGACTCGCGACCAGGACTTTGAGTCCTTCGCCGGGAACCTTCGGCAGGAGCGACGCGATGCTGGGCAGCCCGGAGCCGGCCCGCCCGCCCCGATCCTCGTCGAGCCCGTCAACGACAAGCACCAGCCGGCGCCCGGCGGCCTTGACCTTTGCGGTTGCTGCACGCAGCAGTGCGCGTCGGTGCGCCTCGCGGGCGGCAGGTGTCAGTGATGCCGGAAGACTCTCCCCGACGATGGCGGCGAGCTGGTCGAGCACAGCATCGGTGAACGCGGTGCTGTCGGCCTGGGCGGCGAGGCGAGCGGTAACGAAGAACGCGACGACGTCGACGTCGGGCGGAGGGTTGAGCACAAACGTGGACAGCAGCGCGGACTTGCCCGCCCAAGGCCCGGCCCGCCACCACAGGAACGGCTCCTCGCCGGAGCAGAACGCGCTGAGTTCGGCGAGTTCGGTGTCGCGGTCTCGCAGGCCGCCGGGTTCGCCGCCGGCCGGGGCGATGTCACGGACCTGCTCGATGTAGCCGGACCGGGTCCACCACGCCGGCTGCTGAGCATGGAGACCGGCCGCCGCAGGGCCGAGCGAACCCGCTGCCCGGTCCTGCGGATCATTGGTCGCGCCGGGCAACCGCGGCGCCGCAGTGCCGGCGGCAGCCGGCACTTCCAGCAACGTGATGCCACCGCCGGACGGATTCAGCAGCGATCCGGGTCCAGTTCCGGTCAGCACCTCGACCCGGACAGCGCTCAGATGGTTGAGGCCCTCCCGCCGGTGATGTTCGGACACCACCCCGACGACACAACCGTCGACCCACACCACCGCGCCCGACATCGCCTCCCATGGCGATGTGCCCGGATCCGGGTCCTGTGCCGGGGGATCAACCGTCAATTCCAACGATCGCGATTTCAGATTCGACAGCCCCGCGACGAACCCGACCGCGTGGTGCGCCTCTCGCACCTGACCACCGTCGGCGACCGGACGCAGTTTCCACCGTGGAAACCCGACAGTGTGCACCTCGACCCGCACCGCCTGCGCCGACAACCGCCCGAACCGGACCGGCGACACCGCGGTTCCACCGATGTGCTCCAGATGCAACAACGCCAGATCCGCGGACACGTCGAGCCATGCCACGGTTGCCGGCGTCGACCACTCGTCCGCTTGCCCGGCATCGAACCGTGCCGTTATCGACGCCTGCCCAGCGACCACATGCGCCGCCGTCAGCACCAACCGATCCCGCACCCGGTACCCGGACCCACGCATCGACGAGTCATCGGGCCGGGTCACGATGACCTCGGCCACCCGTTTCCCACTCAGATCCCGCCATGGCGACGACCCGGCACCGGCCACCGATGCTGTCACCGCCTCAGGCGGCCGGTCACCGCTCGTTCTCCATCGAGCCGCCCGCAATCATCGCAGGTCGATCTGGAGCATCCGCCCGGCGCGGATGCAACGTCACATGGATCCGCTGCGTCGTCGTCGACGTGTTCGACCGGCCGAACTCCACATCGACCACCAGCAGTTTTGCCTTCATTCCCGGCTGCGATGCCTTCTCCACCGCAACCGTCAACTCCAACTCAACCGGACCTGCCTCAAACCGCAGATCCGTGTGCTCGCCCGCCCACATTGCCCGGCTCAACTCATGCCTGACCTGCCAGATCAGGTCTCCGAGCTCGACCCCACCACTGTCCATCGCGGACCTCCCTCCCAACCCGGTCACCGACGCACGCAGTACCACGTCGCTCATCCACTACCCGGAAGGAGAGCCCGCTGTCGGCGACCGGACACCTGACGGGAGTGTCGAACGGCGAACAGCATAGACGCAGCGCTTCTCCTCAGGTACTGACGGACAGCATCAGCAGCTACCACGCCGCACGAGGAGCACCTGGACCCGTCCGTCCGCCGTTCGCCCCGCCGGGCACCGGCCGTCGATCAGTGTTGCGCGCCGTACCGGTCGCGGTCGCGCTGGTCGAGGTGCTGCGTCAGGTCCGACCAGTCGCAGGCGGTCCAGTTGGCCAGTTGCTGGCCTTCCCGAGCGATGGTGAGCGACCCGATCACCGCCAGACCGTGTCCCTGGTTGCGATCCATGATCACGAGTTCGACCGGCGGTATCAGCCACGCCCCGATCGCCAGGTCGTCGATGTCATCGAGCTCGGCGGATGCGGGAGTGTCCGGCTCGGCGTAGTCCAGGAACCGCAGGACCGGGTACAGCCCGTCGCGCGTGTCGAACAGGTCCGCCACGCGCATCAGGTAGAGCCGGCCACTGCGGGCGCGGTGGCCCAGCACCTGGCCGACGGGCAGACCGGTGACCGCGCGAGCCGGTCGCCGGACCTTCCTGCGCTTGGGCTGCGGCCCGGTCAGTTGAGCGCGGACCTTCTCCAACGCCGCGGCACGTTGCTCCACCCCGCGTGGCCCAGTCTCCGACCACCGGGCCAGGTCGGCGCCGGCGTCCAGCACGGCCAGGGCCCGTTGACGGGTCATGTCGCTGAGCCGTCCCAGTTTGGACTGCGAGTACGCCAACGCCAGCCAGACCACGACGCCCTCGTCGTCGTCGGCCAGCGAGTCACTGAACGCCGCCAGCACCGACGCCTCGGCCGCTGCATCGGTTGCGCCGTCCTCCAGCGCCTCCCGGTAGGCGTCCCTGACATCCAGCGCTGTGTCGTCGGAGAACAACCCGGGCCCGTCAACCCCCACCCCGTCAGGTTAGTGCGGCGGCCCCCGGCGGGCGCTGGGTCGGCGGGGGAGAATGGCGGCACATGCTGAAGGAGTGGTCATGCGGCGGTTCGAAGGCAAGGTCGCGCTCGTCACGGCGGCGGGGCAGGGCATCGGGAGGGCCGTCGTGCGGCGGGTCGCGGCCGAGGGCGGTGCGGTGGTTGTCACGGACCTGCGGGAGGACACGGCCAATGCGGTGGCCGAGGAGGCAGGCGCTGAGCACGCACTCGGGATGAAGGTCGACGTCACCTCACGCGCCGACGTCGACGCCGCGGTCGCTGCGGCGGTCGGCCGGTTCGGCCGGCTCGATCTGCTGGTGAACAACGCGGGCGGCTGCATCGTCACCTCTGCGCCCGAGGACACCTCGGCCGAGGACTGGCACCGCCAGCTCGACCTCACCCTCGTCGGTGCTGCCCGGTGCATCCAGGCGGCGCTCCCGCATCTGGTGAAGACCCGCGGCAACGTGGTCACGATCAGTTCGGTGAACGGCCTCGCCGCCTTCGGCAACGTCGAGTACGCCGCGGCGAAGGCCGGCCAGATCGCGATGTCGACGAACTACGCCGCCCGGTACGGCCCGCTCGGCGTGCGCTTCAACGTCGTCGCCCCCGGCACCGTCCGGACACCGAACTGGGACTCCCAGCCGGGAACGCTGGAGCAGCTCGCATCGATGTACCCGCTCGGCCGCGTCGGCGAGCCGGAGGACATCGCCGCAGCGGTCGCGTTCCTGGGCTCCGGCGACGCCGCCTGGATCACCGGACACACGCTGCCCGTCGAGGGTGGCGTGCTCACCGGCCCCAACCCGATCGACCTGAGCCCCGCCTGACCCGCGCGCCACGCGGGACGAGTTCGTTCGCAGACCCGCCGACGCGGCCGTGGCCGGGCACGGAATTGCGCCCGGAGAGCGCCGCCCCGCGGCGGTTACCGCGGGGGATGGAGAGCGTCTTGGCTCGACTGATGTGGGACGACGACGATCTGATGGTCGTCCTCGTAGATGATTCGGCCTGGACCGAACACGAACTCTGGGACGGCACCGTCCGGCCGCGGCCACCCACCTTCGAGCCACTGCGGGACTGAACCGGCGCCGTGACGCAGGAATGATGTTCCCGGATCAACTGGAGGTGTGGTGTTCGACCGCCCGGGTGGAACTCAGCGGCATCCATGTGCGGGCTCCTCAGCGTTCGGTGAATCGGCGCGATCCACTGGTTGCCCGGCCCGGCGGCATGCCACTGCAATGGCAACGGAACCCTCCGCTACTCCGCGAGCGCGGCGCCGATGGCGGCGACGCGGTCCTGGTCGTTGTGGATGCGGTCGAGTTCGTACCCGATCGGCGGCGGCCGGTGCTCGTTGGCGAGGATCCGCCGCAACGCGTCGACCGCCGCGGGCTCGAACGTTCCCCCGCCGAGTTGGCGCAGTAGCGCGATGGCGACCTTGGTGCGTCCGCCGTACTCCACGATCGTGAGCAGGACCTCGGCGAGGTCGTCGTGGCTGATCACCCCGTCGGACCCGATCGGGTCGGGGAGCGCCTTGCCCGGGCCGGACCGGGCAAGGGCCAGCAGGGCCCCGGCGGCGGCCAGCGCCGTGCGCAGCGAACCCAGGAGCGGAGCCAGCTGCGGGGCGAGGCTCGCGGCCGGGATTCCGATCCGCCGGACCAGCCAGGCCGCCGCCGCACTGCGCTTGTCGAGCGCGGTCGACAGGACCGGCAGCAGTTCGTCGGCGACGGCGTCACCGGCGATCGCGTACATCGAGCTGGCGGCGGCCATCCGGTCGTCGGTGGTCCAGCCCCGGTCGTCGTACGCCAGCAGCTCCCGCAACCGGGGCAGCAATGGCTCGCCCGCCGCGCCGAGCTGGCCGGCCCGCGGCATCGCGTACCGCAGCTCGTAGAGCACCCCGGCCAACCCCTGCCCCAGGGCGGCGACCAGCGGGGCGGCGTCGCCGGTGAGCTTGTGCAGCGCGTCGGCGGCGAACATACGGTCATAGCTGGAGGCGGCGTCGGCGAGCGCGGTGAGTCGCGCGGCGGCTTCCGCGGCGGCATCGGTGCCGGCCGCGACGGCCGCGATGGCCGCCGGTGCGTGCTGCGGATTCTTGTCCAGCAGCGAATACAGCTCGGGAAGCGCCGGCGCGGCCTCGGCTCCCCACGAGGCGAGCAACGAGCACAGATGTCTGGGCGCGCTGGAGTTGCGCCGGTCCGGGTTGCGGAGCAGGTCCCGGGCCGCGTCGAGCAGCGCGGGGTCGAAGGGCGCGGTCGATCCGCCCCCGCGCCACGACCTGCCGATGGCGACCTCCAGGGCGTTCCTGCGGCGTGGCAGGTCGCGGGCGAGCAGCGGCACGGCGCGCGGGTCGCCGAGGTCGAGCAGCACCCCGAGCGCCTTGTCGGCCAGTTCGTCGTCGCTTCCGTCCCGCGAGTCGGCCACCGCCAGGACGGCATCCGCGGCGAGCCGACCCTCCGGTCCGATCCGGTGCAACACGGCGAGGACCTGTTCGGCCACCGCCGCATCCTCGTCGGCCACCAGCGGCACGAGCAGCGGGGCCAGCAACACCGGCGCGCCGCGGTACTCGCCGCACAGCTCGTCGATGCCGGACAGCGCGCGGCGGCGCCGGAAGCCCTCTCCGGGGCCGTCGACCGCCAGGACGGCCTGCGCCAGGGCGGCCGCCTCGGCCAGCGCGCCGCGCCCGGCGAGCAGGCCCAGCAGCTCGACGAACTTGTCGTCCCGGTCGGTCTCCTTCCAGTCGCCCGTGCTGGTGTCGAACCAGCGCTCGGCGGATTCGACGTCGTCGCCGGGCAGCGCCCACGCCGTGGCCGCAGCGGCCAGTTCGGGCGTCCAGAGGGCGTCTGCCAGCACGAGGCTGAGCGTCGCGGCGAGCCGGAGCTCGGGAGCCTCCTGTGGAGCGATCGCGGCGACGCTCAACTCGGCGGCGATCTCCGGGTCGGCGTGCCGGCAGGCGTTGAGCATCTCGGTGCGCAGATCTGAATCCGGCTCCCGCGTCCAACGGCCGCGGATCGCCTCGGCCGCCTCCCGTGAGCGGCCGCACAGCGCGATGATGCCGATCGTCCAGCGACGGTTGTCCTCGTCGGGGTCGTCGAGCCGGGGCAGCAGCAGCGGCAGCTCGGCGGCCACGGCCGCCACCAGCGCATCCTGGTCGTCGCGGGGCTGGTTCAGCCCGTAGGCGACGCTGTGCAGCAGCTCCAGCAGTTCCCCGACGAACACGCCCGCCGCGCAGAGCCGAGCGAGGAAGGGGATGCACTCCACGGTCGCCGGGTAGCGCGGCGCGCGCGTGTTCATGGCCGCCCAGAAGTCACCGACAGCCTCCCGCGCGACCTCCGCGTCTGCGGACCCAATGGTGCGCAGCTTCTCGGCGGGAAACTCGGCGTAGGAGAAGCCGATGTGGGGCCACTCCACGTCGTCGAGGCCGGCAAAGATCTCTTCGAGGTTCAGGTGCGTCGTCATCGCAGAAGATCTTCACACGCGCCGAGCAGCGACCTTGACCAGTCCCGCCGCCTCACAGGCGGCCAGGCGGCAGCGGCGCCCGAGCCGGGCGATGTCTCTGCGCGGGTGGGGTGGACACTGACAGCACGAACCGGCCGAGGTCGGCGACGGTGGTCGAGCTGGCCGGGACATCGCCCGGGGCGCTGAGCAGGGCCTGCTTCCCGGTCGCGACCTCCTCGTCGGTGCAAACCAGCTCCTTGGTCACGATCCACGTCCACCACGGGTCACGTACACAGATTCGGGTGGCGCTGCGCTTGCCGGCGAGCAGGAGCGGCGTCGGATCGGGCAGTGGACTGTCTCCACGCAGTTCGAGGACCAGCGGCTGACCGGCCGCCCAGGCGATGACGGAGGGCATCGCGGCCGCCAGCTCGGGGACGTTGTCGTAGCGTGGTGTGGCCAGCGTCGGCGCGTTGCCGGCGGCGAGCAGGCCGGCTACGAGCGCGATCGCGGCACCCGCCGCAACGAGGCGAGGCGCGGCCGGGCGCGGCGCCCGGACACGGAGCGACTCGCCCGCGGCCAACACGACGACCGTGATGACGAGCAGCGGCAGCGCGTAGGAGAAGAAGCCGATGTAGGTCTCCGCGAGGTGATCGATGCCGAACTGCGCGTAGACGGCAAACAGTGCGGTGGCGAGGCCGGCGATGCCGAGGGCGGCACGCAGATACCGGCGGGCCGGGCCGTCCGGCAGCCGGCTGGTCAGCACAACCGCCGCCGTCCACGACCCCACGGCCACGATCGACTGTGTCAGCGGATGTTCGCCCGGCCAGAAGCGAACCACGTACAAGGCCGACGACCACGGCGTGTGGCCGCCGGCCTGCGACGACGAGCCGTAGCTGAGATACTTGCCGAACTCGCCCGGCCAGTGCACGACGAGACTGACCAGGATCGGGAACGTGAAGACGGCAAGCACGCCCGCGAGCGGCAGCCAGGCGCGGCGAGTGATGCTGGCCGGCTCGGATCGGCGGCGGCGGATCAGCGCGGCTACCGCGGCGCCCGCGATCAACGGCACGAAGAACAGGAACTCCGCATGCCCGTGCACCAGCAGCCCGCCCGCGAGCCCGAGCACCCACAGGTGGTCCGCCCGGCCGGCCGCGACCGACGCGGCAGCCGTGAGCAGGAGCAGGAACGGCGGGAAGTACAGCAGCGGCATCCACGTGCCGGCGATGACCGGGTCGGGCGCCGTGGCGGCGTATCCCACCAGCACCGCACCCGCCAGACCGATCGCCGTCCATGACCGCAGCCAGCTCCCGAGGACGGCCAGCGCGCCGGCCAGCAGCGCCGCGTTGAGCACCAGCAGCGCAACGGTCTGGCCGTTCCACGGCGACGGGACGACGTGCAGCAGATCGTGCAGGAGCCACTCGCCGAAGGCCTGGACGTACAGGAACGCCGGGCCTGGGTGGTTGAAGCCGAGCCGCGAGTAGTTGCCGACGAGCTGGTCGAAGTCCTTGGCGCGCAGGACCAGGATGGAGTTGGCTCCTGAGTCGCCGCCCTCGTTGATGACCACCGAGAACAGCGCCCAGTTGCGCAACACCAGCAGCGTGGCCAGCGTCAGGAACGCGGCGGTGAAGACGGCCGGCGCGGACAGCATTCCGCGCCGCCGCGTTGTCGGTGCCGGCGCCAACGTCTCGGCCGGAGGCTCAAGCGGTCGCCGTAGCCGTATCTCCTGCTGCTCGTACGACAACCGACTCATGTTCCAACCCCCATGGTGATGTTGAGCGCGGACCGTGCACATGGAGCTGGACCGGTGCGTTCGTCACGGCGCCGAATCGACCGGTCCAGGATGCGCTTCCCCCAACACGCATCGATCCTCGCAAAAGGTTGGCGGTGAACGTAACGATTCAGCGGATTCCGCCGGTTGGTTCGTGTCGGAAGGTTGGGGATGGCGGCATGAGTGGCGCCGTGATATTTGGTGTTGCCCTGCTCGGGCACACGTGCTCGTGGTACAGCGCCCGCCGCACGTAGGCGTCCGGATCGCCGCCGCGGATCACCCGAGGCCAGTGCCGGGCCACCTTGATGAGCGTCACCTGCACCAGGTCCTCGGCCGCGTGATGCTCGCCCGTCAACAGGAACGCGACGCGCGACAGCCGCCCGATCCGTGCGGACACGAACTCACGAAAACTTGCCTCATCGTCCACCGGCCCCCTCGAGTCTCTGTGTCGCCTCGGTACACGACAGCAACAGGGTCCGAGGTTGGCTTCAACGACGGTGTTTCCGGGCTCTTCACAGACGAGGGTGTGATCGCTTCGTTGGCGGTGTCGGCTCGTCGGTGCGATGAGACAGGTCGAGGTCTTCCAAGGCTGGCGCACGAACCGTTCGGCTGGCGCCCCACGACGCTGCTGGTCACGATCCGCCGCTACCGGTGCGGCGACCGGCCTCAGCTCAGAGCCACTGGTAGCGGCTTGGCCGCGATCGGGTCGGCTGTCCCCAAGCCGACGGTCGGGGGCAGCGCAGATGACGTGACCTGCGCTGTCCTGGTCGTTGCGAAGAGCGCCGAGATGTGGCACTTGCGCTCATTGGCCGCCGACTCGTTCCGACGGTGCCTTGATGAACACTTCACGAGCTGGTTAAATGAACGGGGTGACCGCCACCGATCAACTCAGCCTCGTGTTCGCGGCGCTCGCCGACCCCACCCGGCGGGCGATCCTCGCCGAGCTCACGGTCGGCGACGCCACCGTGACGCAGCTCACGGCGCCGCTGCCGATCTCGATGCCGGCGGTGTCACGGCATCTGAAGGTGCTCGAGGGTGCCGCCCTGATCTCCCGCTCGCGCGAGGGGAAATGGCAGCGGAGCCATCTGGAGGCGGCGGCGCTCCGGGAGGCGGCCGTCTGGATCGAGCGCTTCAGGGGGTTCTGGGACTCGTCCTTCGACCGCCTCGACGCCCACCTCGCCACGCTTCAACAGGAGCAGGAGAACCGATGACCACCGAAACACCCGACCTCTCCATCTCGCGCGTATTCGACGCGCCCCGGGCCCTCGTCTACCGGGCCTTCACCGACCCGGAGCAGGTGGCGGCCTGGTGGGGGCCGACCGGCAGCGTGCGGCCACTCGACGAGATGGAGTTCGATGTCCGACCCGGCGGCTACCAGCGGTTCGTGGAGGTGTTCCCCGACGACCCGTCCATCCGGGCGGAGGTGCACATCGACCTCGCCGACGTCGCCGAGGGCAGGGTGCTCGACGGCGTGATGCGCGTGCGTGACCGCCTTCCGGGGGGTTTCGGGGCGTTCGAGACACGGTTCCGGTTCGAGTTCTACGACGAGCCCGACGGGCGCACCCGCCTCGAGGTTCGCCAGTGGCTGCCGGCGCACGTCAGCGGGGCAACCGAGGAGGGCTGGCGCCAGAGCTTCGCCGAACTCGACGCCCACCTGGCGACGATGGCGGTGTCGTGAGCATGGGCAACCTCGTCTACCTCACCAACGGCTCCCTCGACCTCTTGATCGAGGACGAGCACGGCAGCCTCGACTGGAGAGCGCCGTCCGACGAGCTATTCGTGCACCCCACGAACCTCATCCGCCCGCTCGGGCCACACCTCTACGGCTGGCAACTCTATGAAGCCATGGCCCCGTGGGAGACGTCGCCCGAGCTCGCCGCCCAGTCCGACTCGACCGCCGAGTCCGCCTGCCTCTGGGCAGCCGCATCAAGGGGGACCTCTCGATGAGACCACTTCGATACTCGATCAACGTGACGCTTGACGGCTGCTGCCATCACGAGGCAGGGCTCCCCCCGGACGAGGAGTCGATGCACTACTGGACCGCTGAGATGGAACGAGCCGATGCCCTGCTATTCGGCCGGGTGACCTACGAGATGATGCAGTCGGCGTGGCGGCGTCCGGCCACGGGAACGTGGCCTGACTGGATGGGTGAGTGGCAGATTCCGTTCGCCGAGACCATCGACCAGGCCAAGAAGTACGTCGTGTCGAGCACGCTGAGCGGGGTCGACTGGAATGCCGACCTGGTACGGGGCGACTTAGGGCAAGCGGTTGAGCGGCTCAAGCAGGAGCCGGGCGTGGGCCTGTGGGTGGGTGGCGTGACGCTGCCCCTGGCGTTGGCGGATCTGGGACTGATCGACGAGTACGAGTTCCTTGTGCAGCCGGTCCTTGCCGGACAAGGGCCGACGTTGCTCGCCGGTCTGCATGAGCGCATCCAGCTTGAGCTCGTGGACCGCCATGAGTTCCGGTCGGGGGCGGTCGCCCTGCGATACCGGCCCACGCGAGCTACGGCTTGACGGAATTCGTCGTGGCACGTCGGCCGTCGCCGCGCGATGGCCGACAGCTCTGGTCGCACTTCAGCGGACTCCGGTCCAGGTGCGGTTGAGTAGCCCGCCCGTCACCGCCGCCATGCTCGTGGGCCCACGGCCAATACCTATGCGGAGCGATGGCTACGCGTATCGATGACCAGAGCGAAGCCGACCCTTTCGGCGCACAACGGGCAGTCCTCCTTCAACGTTGCGGCGAGCGCTTGGCGGCTCTTCAGGTCTGCGGGTCGAGGTCTTTCGATGATGAGGGTTTCTCACGCCGCCCATCCGGAGGACCTCGACTTGCGCGACGCTACTCCTGCAGCCGGCTCCGCCGGTGCTGATCTGTCCTTCGCGCCTGCCGATCTGACAGCCTTCTGCCGGCTCGACGAGCTCGGCCTGGAGGTCACCGGGCAGCGTCTGGAGCCTGGTCGGGCGGTCCTGGCGTGCCGGGTCGTCCCCGTGGACGGCTCTGATGAACGCCGGTGTCGGGACTGCGGCTGCGAGGGCGGCCGACCGCAGGTCTGGCGGGACGGTGTCGAGGTGGTCGCGATGGACGGGTTCACCGGGTTCAAGACCGCCACCACCGAGGAACTCCCCGACGCGGTCGCGGTGATGGACCCCTTCCACGTCGTGCGGCTGGCGGGCGATGCGCTGGACCGGTGCCGGCGCCGGGTTCAGAACGACATCCATGGTCAGCGAGGGCGCAAGAACGACCCGCTCTGCCGCGCCCGGCAAACGCTGCACACCGGCGCGGACCTGTTGACCGACAAACAGTCGGCACGCTTGCGAGCCTTGTTCGTCGAGGAGCAGCACGTAGAGGTCGAGGCAACCTGGGGTGTCTACCAGGCGATGATCGCCGCCTACCGCGAGCCGAACCGTGCCCGCGGGAAGATGAGGATGCAGACACTCATCCACTCGATCAGCCACGGCGTCCCAGCCGCCCTCCGCGAGGTCATCATCCTCGGGCGGACGCTAAAGAAGCGCGCCGTGGACGTGCTGGCCTACTTCGACCGGCCCGGCACGTCCAACGGCCCCACCGAGGCGCTCAACGGACGGCTCGAACACCTACGCGGCTCCGCGCTCGGGTTCCGCAACCGGGTCGTCATCCTCCACGCCGGTGAACGCTCGATGTGCCATGCCCCATTGTCCTGCCGCCACGCCCGAGGCCAACATCCTTGTCGATCGTCGCCTGCTGGTCAGCGATGGTTCGCCGGTTCGCGTCGCTCTTCCTTGTTGGACATGCCCAGGTGGTAGCCGAGGATCGAGCTGACGGTGGCGGCCGCCGGGTGTCTGTGGCGGGCGGTCCGTAGCGTGGCGTGATGGGAATGTACCCGGAGTACAAAGAGATACCTGCGGCCCTGCTTGCCCGGCTGCTCGAACACCCCGATGACGAGGAGTGGGTCGACGGGCTCCTGTTCGAGACCGGTGATCCGGACTCGAACACTGCGCCGGGCTGGAGCGCGGCGGCGAGTTGCTCAACCCTGACCGACGAGGACCTTCGCGCGCGCTTCACCTGGCCCCACCTGACCTTCTCTGCCACGCAGCGGCGCCGGCTCGGCGTCCTCGACCTCGGCAAGTACCCGGATCCGGACTGGTTCAGCCATTTCCTCTTCGCGGCCGATACCCCGGAGCGGATCGATCTGACAGGCGTGCTCAGCGACGACTGGGACCAGAGGAACGCCGCCTGGGAGAAGATCGTGGAGGTGCCGGTCGACGTCGCGCACCACAGCGCCTACCGCGAAGGGGACACCGAGTACGGCTTCCACACGAACGTGCCCTGCTACGGCATCGGCGAGTACCGCACAGCCGAGGTTCTGGCCTCCGTGTGGGACAAGACCGAACGCGTCCTCGTTGCGTACCCCGAGTTCGCCAACCGCATCATCGAGCAGTTCGAAGCGCAGATCAGGTACTACTACGGCTGCGTTGCGCGGGGCAGCGTCGACCTGAGCGTGTGCTGGTAGCACAGTAGGGCTGGCGCGGCAGGCGTCCGGAGAACGGGAGTGTGTCGGGCCCAGCAGCATCCAGAGACGGCGGCAGTGCGCGGCAGTGGCATGATGTACTGACATAGCCGATGCTGGAAGTGTTCATGCCTCGCCGATCAGCGAGTCAGCTCAGGATGCTGTCGTCCCGCCCCCGCGGCTGGTATCGGGTCCCCGCGTCACGCGTGCCGTTGCCCGCCAACCTGTCAGCCTCGACCGGGCATCAGATCCGCGACTTCGAACGTCGTCACTGCCTCGACTCCGGCCAGGTCGCACGAGCGTTGCTTCGGTGGGCCGGTTGGGCCCGCTGCCCGCGGCCAGACCGATGGCGGTTCGGATGGCAGTTCAGCCCACCCTTTGCTGACGATCGTGCCCTGCTGGAGACTCTGCTCGCCGAACTCCGTCGACCAGCACGCCGACAGCTCTGGCCGATCGTGGCGACGCTGGATGCGCGCTACCGTGCCGTGACCGTTCACGATCCCTTCACGCCGGCCTGTCGGCCATGGTGGCGCCGTCGCTGTGTGGACGGCTGAACACCTCGCCGCGTACCTCGACCATGTCGCCGCCGACCGTCTGCACGCCCTTTGTGGCTGATCGCCACATCATCGTCCCGTAGCGCTCGGGACCGCCGACGACGGCTCGCCTCCACCATCGGTATCCAGAACTGGTTCACATATGAGAACCATGTAGATCTAGGTTCGAGTACATAGACGCAGTTCTCTCATTTGTGTTAAGAAGTGTTCACGCTCAATCCTTCCGGTGGTGGTATCCGCCATGCCGAACCCCAAGGGATGTCTCATGAAAGTGCCCCGCTGGTCCTCCCCGTTGCCCCCCTTCGCACCTGCCGATCGATGGCGGGGGCTCGTGTTCGCCCCGCTCGCTGCGGCGTCCGTCGCGTTGGCCATGCTTGCCGGATCGGCGGCGCCCGCTGCTGCCAACGCCGGCGCTCTAGCGGCTCCGGCCGATGACGGCCGGCTCACCGTGCTGCTGTTCTACAAGACCAACTTCCACGCATCCAACGTGCAGGCCCGGCAGGCCGTGCGTGACCTGGCCACCCAGCTCGGCACGCAGTACAACCAGCCGGTCGACATCCAGGAGACCGACGACCCCGCGGCCTTCACCACCGCGAACCTCGCCACCAAGGACACCGTGGTCTTCGCGCAAACCGGTGGCGTGCTGTTCGACGCCTCCCAGCGCTCCGCCCTGGAGGCCTACATCCGCGGCGGCGGCGGCTACATGGGCATGCACTACGCCGGATGGTCGGTCGGTCAGAGCGAGCACGACGTCAACCCGTTCTACTACCGCCTCGTCGGCGCCGTCTCCGAGGGACACCCGGAGAACCCCGGCGTTCGGCCGGGTCGCGTGTTCGTCACGGACACCAGCCACCCGCTGGTCCAGGGCGTGACCGCCTCGATCACCCGCAGCGACGAATGGTACGACTGGGTGGTCAACCCCGCACCCAACGTCCGTACCCTGATCGAGGCCGACGAGTCGTCCTATGGCGGCGGCGCCAACGGCTCCCCGCACCCGATCACCTGGTGCCAGAAGATCGACTCTGGCCGGTCCTGGTACACCTCGATGGGGCACGAGGGCACGGCCTACGCCGAACCGTACATGCTTGCCCAGATGAAGAACGGCCTCGCCTACGCCGCCGGGCTGCTGAGCGCCGACTGCTCACCGCCGGCCGCGCCGGCCGGTGTCCCGGTCCGCTACGAGTTCGAGGAGGGCACGGGCACCTCCGCCGCCAACACCGGCAGTGTCACTGGCGTGGGTGCGGCCGTCCTGACCGGCACCACCGGCTGGTCCACCAACGGCATCCTCGGCAAGGCGATCAACCTGCCCGGCGGCAGCACCGCCAACGCGGTCGACCTGCCGGACAACCTGTTGCAGAACGCGGCGAACTTCAGCGTCGGGTTCTGGGTGCGCCCCGACACCAAGAGCAACTGGACCAGCATGTTCCACATCGGCGACGGCCTCGGCTCCGCCGGGAGCTACTTCCACATCCAGATGCAGACCCAGGTGAGCGGCAACACCGGGCTCGCCGCCAGCTTCAAGGCGAAGACCGGTCCCGAGGAGCGGGTCTACGCCAATCCCGTGCGCGACGTGGTGGCCAACCAGTGGAACCACGTGGCCTTCACCCGGCAGGGCTCGACCGGCACGCTGTACCTCAACGGCGTTGCGATCGCGAGCCGCAACGACCTGACCGTCACCATGACCGGCATCGGCCCGACAGCCAACAACTGGCTGGGCCGTAACGGCTACGGTGACGCCGCGTTCGACGGCCTGATCGACGACGTGCGGGTGTACAACACGTCCGCGCTGAGCGGTGCGCAGGTGACGGCGATGTACAACGAAGGCAGCGCCGTGCGCTACACCTTCAACGAGAACACCGGCACCACCGCCGGCAACTCGGGCGCGAAGACGTCGGTCGGTGCGGCCACGCTGCAGGGCACGACGTCCTGGGCAGCCGGCCGGTCCGGCAGCGCGGTGAACCTGCCGGGCGGCGCCGCGTCCTCGGGCAACCAGGTCAAGCTGCCCGACAACATCCAGGCCGGACTGACCAACCAGTTCGCCGTGTCCTTCTGGGCACGTCCGGACACCCTCCCGAACTGGGTGCCGCTGCTGCAGATCGGCAGCAGCACGGACACGTTCTTCCTGCTCCAGTCGGGCACGAACAGCGGCACCACCGGCTTCGGGGCCACCTTCAAGGCGGCGGGAAACCCAGCACAGGAGCGCCTCACGCTCGGTTCGGGCCGGGACCTGCCGCTCAACCAGTGGACCCATGTGGTGTTCACGATGAACGGCTCGACCGGCAAGATCTACTTCAATGGAGTGCTCCAGGGCACCCGCACCAATTTCCCCATCGGCATCGGCAACGTGGGCGTGGGCGGCAACACCGCGGCCAACTTCATCGGTGGGACGAGTTGGGGCGACCCCCGGTTCGACGGTCTGATCGACGACTTCCGACTGTACGGCTACGAGCTCAGCGCCGACCACGTGGCGCAGCTGTACTCGGGTCGCCGGTGAGCGCCCCGTTCTAGTGGGAGCGTCCACGCCCGCATGCGGTCGGACTGACGGCTCCAGTCGGAGCGATGGCACCCGCCAGCGAACAGCTGGGTCACAATCCGAGTGAGCGTGGAATACATGACGACGTAGGCCCCGGGATCTCTCCCGGGGCCCACGTTCGTGGTTGGTGCGTTCACTGCAAGCTTCTCGACCAAGTCGGGTCCCCGCAGGTCGGCACGGTCGTGCCACCGCGTAACCGAACCGGAGCCACGGAGCCAGCCACGGAGTCGTGACGCCGTTTGGCGTAGCCGCCGCGCGAGACCAGCGGCATGAGCGCGCACCTGAGCACGCGGTTCTATGGACGAGTCCACGCGCCACCAGCGACGGGCAGGTGTGCTGTGCAGGCGTTGGCGATCGCGGCGGTGTCCCAGTAGAACGGATGGACCTCGGTGATTCGCCCGTTCTCTACGGTAATCGTCTGCAAGATTGGGAAGTCGAGTTCGCGCCCGGTGCTTCGGGCGCGTGCGTGTACGTAGGTCAGCACGACGAGTGGACTGGCGGTCGCCAGGACGTGCTGCTCGACCATCTCAAAGGCCACAGCCGGCCGCCGCGCACGATCGGCGGCAGATCCGGGTGCATGCGACCGCCGCTCGGTAAGGCGGGACGCCGGCGTAGGGTTTCGGGCATGGCCGATCTTGCCGGGCGATTTGCTCAGCTCGCTGGCGAATACGAGGCTCGGAAACGAGCGGCGATCGCGCTGGTCGGACGCTGGGAGTGGTACACCTGGCCGGGCCTGGACCTTCGTCCGTTGCATTTCGAGCGGGACCTGCTCAAGACCGGCCGCCGGTTGGACGCCCGGCCGCCGATGGATCGGAATGTCCTACGCATCGGGTTCGATGCCGAGGGCCACGCGGTGGTGGCCGAGCAGTACAGCGGCTTTCTTCGCGGACGCCTGTACTACGAGACCTTCGTCCGCTTCGACGGCGACGTGGTCGAGGCGGCGCACTTCGATACGGACGGACCCATCTACCTGCACGAGTACCGCTTCGAGCACGGGCTGATGCGTTCGGCCGACATGTTCGCGAAGCGCGGGTCGGGGCGGGAACGATATGTATACACCGATGGTCACATCAGTCGCGTCGAGATCGAGCACGATGGCCGTGCGGCTTCGGTGCTGGCAGCCGAGCACGACGAGGGCGGCCTGGTCCGCGTCGTTGAGGTCACGGGCCGGCGGTCCGTGGTGCGCCATGAGCGGCCGCCGACCGGGTTCGACCTCGTCGCGGAGTGCAGGACCATCGAGGACGCTGTGCTCCTGCTGATCCGGGACGCCGTGGCACGCCTGGTGATCGACGGCCCGGTCGCCCGCATCGCACTGAGCTACTTTCGGTCCGATGCACTGTCCTTCATGGTCCACGCGGCCACCGAGGACGAGCGCGTCGCCTTGACGGCGATCGATGTTCAGGCTGCATGGTCGCCGGAAGACTTCGAGGCGGGCACCGACGTCAACCTCGACGACGTCCCATCGGTCCGGTTGGTACGACAGGAGCTTGCGCTGCTCAACGCCGACGATGTCGGCGTCGCAGCTGGATCCGAGATCGGCCGGCAACTGTTGTGCGCAGTGGCGGCACGGCTCAACCTCCACGACTGGTCGGATACGTTGCCGGTCGCCGACGACTTCGTGGTGTACCCGGTCGACCTCGAGCTGGTCGACCTGGAACGAAATCTGGCCGATTGCCTGTCGCCCGACCGGTTCACTCGGTTACGCGAGCGCGGCCTGCTCTGACGACCCAGACCTCCGCACATCGCCAAGATCAGACGCGCTGTCATCGGCACGATCGGAAGCCGCAACCCGCCGAGCCACGCACCATCGGTAACGACTGGCCGGCGCCGAGCGCCCGCAGCGGCATGAGCGGATGGTGCCGATCTTGCTCGAATGCCTTACCAGGCGCCGTCAGCGAGGCGAAACCGGTCGGCGAAGGTAGACATCTCGTCGCGCTGCTCGACGGGATCGGTGGCGGCCACGTTGATGACGAGGCGGGTCACGCCCTGCGCGGCGAAGGCCTCGACCCGGTCGGGCGTGAGCTCGGTCGACGCCCATCTGGTGTACTCCAGCGCCTGCGGGTCGCGGCCGGCCTCGACCGCTGTCTCTCGGGCGAGGTTCAGTTGTGCGCGGCGCTCGTCCGGGGTGAGCATGCCGCCGGGGAAGTAGCCGTCACCACGTCGGCCGGCGCGGCGGGCCGCCGCCCGGCTCGACCCGCCGACATGAACAGGGAGTTCGGCGCCACCGTGCGGCTTCGGGAAGCTGACGAGTGTGTCGAAGTCGAAGAACTCTCCGTGGAAGCTGACGCCGTCGGCGCCGCCGGCCCAGAGCAGTCGCATGACGTCGATCGCTTCATCGGCCCGGCGGCCCCGGCTGGCGTAGTCCACTCCGACCGCCGCGGCCTCGCCCGGCAGGCCGCCCAGGCCGACGGTCAGCAGCCGCATTCGGCCTCTGGACAGGACGTCGATCGTAGCCAGCTGCTTGGCGAGGATGACGGGGTGCCGGTACGGCAGCAGGAGTACTCCCGTTCCGAGGAGGATCCGGTTCGTGGCGGCGGCGATGAAGGCCAGGCAGTCCAGCGGATCGGCGTACGGCAGCGTCGGGGGCAGTTCGACCCCGCCGATGGTCGCGCCCGGGTACAGCACGATGTGTTCGGGCAGGTACAGCCCTTCGAAGCCGCACTGTTCAGCGTGTAGTGCGAAAGCGGTGATCCGGTCGGGATCGATGCCGTGGTACGGGGTGCTGTAGCTGACGGCGAACCTCATTGCCGCGACGCTAGGCGTTGACACCGGCGTCAGGGCAAGGTCATCGTCGGGTGGCACCGAGTACATCTCAGTCAGAGCAGTCCGGCAGATCGAGCCCAAGTAGTGCGGGCCGCGCGGCTCGCGGCATGTCCGCGCACCTGATCTTGTTGGTGCTCGCATCACTGCCGGGGTCGACGGCGACTATGTCGTGGCTGCCGGCCTGAACCTGCCGCTCGACCCCATCACGACACTGCTGACCGGCGCACTCTATGTGAACGTGGACGACGAGTACACGGTGCCCAGCGAGCACCTGACGGCCACCGGGCTGTCCGCCGACGCCGAGCGGACCGCCGCGCGGCAGGTCGGCGCCCTGCCATCGGAGCGGCTGCTGCAGCTGCTGAACGCGGCGATGCCCGACGAACCTGCAATGCTTTGGGAATCCGGCCCTGACCTTGCCAGCCTGGCCAGCGCCTGGCGGTCCGCGCCGCCCGACCCGCCGTACCAGTTTGATCCTTCGAACTGACGAAAGTACCGAAGGAGAGATCAAGCGATGACTGCACCCAAGAGTGTGGACGTCGGCCGGCTCCTGCGTGAGGAACTCGGCTCAGCGTCACCCGATGTGCAACCGCGCGTTTGTGTCAGGTGATCTGGATGTTGACGGGCGTTGACAGCTTCGTGCCGAGCCGCGCGAACAGTTGGTAGGCCCCGGGCGGTGGTGGCGTCCGGCTGGTGCAGCCCGCCGAGGTCGCCTTGCCGTCCCACACGGTGTAAAAGCCTAATTGCTGCGAGTTCGTCAGTACGGTCGGCGCGCTCCCGCGCCGTGGATTGCAGGCGGCCGACGAGAACACCTTGACGGCGCCGGACTGGAGGAAGATCTCTTGTTGGTCGCCGCCCACATCCCGGATGCAGTCGCGGGTCGCCACGTTGGCCACAAAGAGACCGATGTTCAGGGAGGCACCACGGAGTTGGGATTCCTGGTCCGGTATCACCTTCAGGTCCAGGTCGCTGTCGGCGCATGGTGGGACGACGGCGGGCACCACGGCGCCGGACGCCGACGGTGAACTGGCCACCGTGGTCGGCGGGTTGCTGCTGGGTCCTGCCGAGCGGGACGCGACCGAGGCGGATGTGCTCGGGCCGGGTGACGTCCTGGGCGAGCGCTGCGAGGAATCGAGCCAGGCCCAGAGGCCGATGCCGGCCGTCAGCAGGGCCACCACCAGGAGCACGACCCGCGCCCGCCGTGCAGCCGTCGGTGCGGCTTCGGGCGCGCCGGCAGCCTCGGCGGCGTCTGTGACGGACGCTGTGGCGGCGGCTACGGCGGGCTTCCCGGTTGCGCGAGGTGATGGGCGCCGTGAAGGGGACGCTACTGGCTCGTTGGTCGTGTCGTCGCGCGGCACGTACAGGCTGCCTTCGGCGACGACGAGCTCTGGCTGTTCGATGACGGTGGGCGCGACGCCGAGGCCGCGGTGCAGCGCGGTCGCGGCGAGTGGGAGCCGGCTGGACCCACCGACCAGGAACACGGCCGCCGGCTCGGCCGGCCCGAGGCCCGCGTCGCGCAGCGCCGCCCGGGTGGCATCGAGGGTACGGTCGACGACGCGCTGCGCGAGCCGGTCCAGCTGTTCACGACCCAGTGGGGAGTCGACCTCCAGCAGCGGCAGGTGTACGACGGTCGTGCTCAGCCGCGACAGGCGCTCCTTCGCACCACGGACGTGGTCCCACAGCTGGCGGGCAGCGCGCCGGTCTGCGGCGGTCTGCGGCGCGGTGAGCCGCAGCCACAGCTCGGGACGGCTTGCGGCGTACACCGAGCCGAAGTGCGCCACGATCGCGGCGTCGATGTCGAGGCCGCCGGTGTCGTCCAGGCCCACGGTGGCGAGAACGTCGAAGCCGCCGGCCCGGCGCCGGACCACGCTGGCGTCGAAGGTGCCTGCCCCGAAGTCGTAAACGACGATCGGTGCGCCGTCCGGCACCGCGCCTTTGACGACGTCGACGAAGTACGCGGCGGCGGCAACCGGCTCGGAGGTCATCCGCACGTCTGGCAGGCCGGCTGCGTGTGCCGCAGCGGCCAGGGTGCGACGCCGGTGCGGTCCCCAGCCGACTGGGCACGTGACCACGACGTCGTCCGGCTCGCCGCCCGCCACCCGCCGAGCCTCGACCGCGACCCGCTCCAGAACCGCGGCGACACAATCCGTCAGCGGGACCTCGGCGTCGCCGAGCAGCAGGGTTCCCTCGTCGATGCGCCGCTTCGGGTACGGCTCGTAGCGCTCGGGCTGCGCGCCGGCGGCGTGTACCGCGTCGCTGCCGACGAGCAACTGCGCCGGTTGCCCGGCCGCCAGTCCGGCGTGCACCGCCGACGGCAGCAGCGGCGTGCCGTCGAAGAGCAGCGGCTTGATCCGCCCGTCCGGCCAAGACAGCACCGCCACCGTCGAGGACGTGCCGAAGTCGATGCCGAGACGGTGACCGGTGAGAGGCACCGAGCCACTGTACGCGGCGGCCTGCCGCGCTGGTAGGACACGTAACCCACCTGACCGACACGGCCTCCTCCAGCGGCAAATCATGAGCTGGACACACGATCGAGGTTGTGAGACGTCAGGCGGGCCTGGAGATCACGTGCGCCCTCCTCGGCAGAGTCGTGAGCCGCGGCTACGTGCCGGAGGCCATGTAGGCGGCGAGGATGTGGTTCGGGTGCCGGTCGAGGTTGCCGCGTGCCCGGTTTCGCTGCGCAGGCTTCGAAGATCCGCAGTCCAAGGAGTCCAAGGAGTCCGAGGAGCGCGATCAGGGCGAACCCGCCGTACGGGTCCGGGGCGGTCACTCGCCGCCCCTGAGCCGTTCGCCTGATTGAACCGGCCCGGCCCTGCATGCGTACCTGTACGAAGGCATCGTCTGCGCATCGTGGACACAAGGGGAGAACGCCGTGACGGCTGCGGATCAGAGCGTGACAGGACCGGTCGCGACCAGGAGCGGCGGCGGCGCTGCCCTCGCGCATCCGCGGGTCCGGGCCATGGCGGCGTTGTGGGGGGCGGTGATCCTCAACCTGATCATCATCGAGGTGCTGTTCTTCGCCACCGACCCGGCGAAGAACGCGCTGCACGCGACCGGGAAGTTCCTCGGCCTGCACGCGGCCCTCGCCATGCTGCTGCAGTTGGTGCTCATCGCCCGGCTGCCGTGGCTCGACCGCCGGCTCGGCATGGACCGGCTGACCTCCTGGCACCGGTGGACCGGCTTCTCGCTGTTCTGGCTGGTGCTGCTGCACCCCACGTTCGTGATGCTCGGCTACGCCCAGGCGTACAACAGCACCTTCCTGAAGCAGGCGTCCAACCTCATCGGCATGGGCCCGACCATGATCGGATTCATCGCCGTCGGCATCATCGCGGTCGCCGTCGGCGTCTCCGTGCGCCTCGCCCGCCGCAAGCTGTCCTACGAGACCTGGCACGCCGTGCACGTGCTGCTCTACGTGGCGATCGTGCTGGCGCTGATCCACCAGATGTACGAGGCCTCCACGTTCACCGCCACCATCGTGTCCACCTTGTACTGGTGGAGCCTCTGGGCCTTCGCCGGCCTCTCCCTGATCATCGGCCGGATCATCGTCCCGCTGCGCCGCAACGCCGGGATGCAGCTGCGGGTCGCCGCGGTCGTGCCCGAGGCGGACAACGTCGTCTCCGTCCACATGACCGGCAAGGACCTCGACAAGCTGGGTGCACGCGCCGGGCAGTTCTTCATCTGGCGGTTCGTCGGGTACAACAGCTGGTGGAAGGCCAACCCGTTCTCGCTGTCTGCGGCACCCGGCCACAACGCGCTGCGCCTCACCGCGAAGGCCGTCGGCGAGACCAGTGCCGGGCTGCGCAACGTGCCGGTCGGGACGCGGGTCTTCGCCGAGGGGCCGTACGGCGCCTTCACCAGCATCCACAAGACCCGCGAAGGCACGGTGCTGCTCGCCGGCGGGGTCGGGGTCACGCCGATCCGGTCGCTGCTCGAGGAGCTTTCCGGGCCGATTGCGGTGCTGTACCGGGTGCAGAGCCCTGCCGACGCGGTGCTGCTCGCGGAGATGGAGCAGCTCGCGCGGATGAAGGGCGCGCAGGTCCACGTGCTCTCGGGCCGCACCGGCGCGGGCAACCCGCCGAACATCCCGTTCGCCCCGGAGAACCTGGTACGCCTCGTCCCGGACATCCTGGAGCGGGACGTGTTCGTATGCGGCCCGCCGGCGATGACCGACGCGGTGCTGAAGAGCCTGCGTCAGCTCAAGGTGCCGCCGCTGCAGATCCACGCGGAGCGGTTCGCGCTGGCGAGCTGAGCCCCCGTTTCCCGCCGATCTTGGAGTAGCGGTCCCGGATGTGTCCCCGACTTGTGTGACATTCCGGAACCGTTACACCAAGATCGGCCGCGGCGGTGGAGGCGGTAGACCATTGCCGCCGCCAGGAGCATTCCCGACCTCGCTGACAGTCACGCACCGTCAGTGACAAGCATCTGTCAAGGCGCCGCGCACCCGCAGCGGCATGAGCGCGCGCCCGGCGGGGTGGGTTGGGTTGCTCTGTAGCATCGGCTGCGTGATCCTGGACGATCTGGCGGCCTTACGGCAATGGTCGGTGCTCCAGCCGACGGTGCGCCTGGTGGAGGGCCCGCCACTTGTCGACGAGGAGATCGACCGCCTGCCCGAGCTGATCGACGAAGCACACTCGTCCAGGCTGCCGGTGCCGTTTCGGCCCGAGGACTTTACGGTTCCCCGCGGCTATCGAGCGTTTCTGCGGATCTGCTCATTCCTGCGGATCGAGTACCGCGACGGCGGCGGTTGGGCGACGTACGAACCGTTCAACATCTTCTCGCCGCAGGAAGTGGCCAAGGGGCACTCGTTCATCGACGGTGCCACGCTGGACGACGAGGAGATCTACACGAGTTTCCTGGTGGCCTTCGCCACCGCCGGCTACGCGACGGAGGCCAGCCGCTGGTGCTTCTACACCGACGCCGACGTCGAACGGCAGGACGGTGAACTGGCGATCCTGTGTGAGAGCAACGACTTCGAGTGTGACCTTGCCAAGTACGTCGAGACCGGGTTGTGGGTACCGGACCCGTTCAACCACCCGGCATCGCTGTCGTTTGCGGACTGGTTTCACCGCCTTGTGCGGGTGGTGATCCAACGTCCCTTCGACTCGGAACGCACCGACGAGATCCCGAACAGCTTCTACCAAACCTCCGCGGGCGAGAACGGCTGACAGCGTCCGCTGTTCCGAGGTCCACGACGACAGGAGCCAGCCTGGGTTGGCCGTCACCGTCCATGAGCACACGCTTGTCGGCCACAGGCGCGCGACGGGCGAGGCGCGGCCGACGTACGGACGGTAAAGGCTCGTCGCGGCGGCATCCGGCGGCACGGGATCGGCTTGGTACGGTCTGGCAGTGGAGTGGGCGGTCTTCTGGCGCATCGTCGAGGGGGCCCGAGCTGAGGCGGGCAGTGACACCGAACGCGTCGCCCAGGTGCTTCTTCGTCGCCTTTGCGCGTTGACTCCGGACGAGATTGAACAGTTTGAGGAGCTCTGGTTCCAGGCACAGGACGAGCTCTACCGCTGGCCCATCCGGGACGCTGCCACGCTGTTGTTGGGTCCCTTCGACGATGATGATTTCCTCGCGGTGCAGGACTGGATCGTGTCGCATGGGCGGCAAACCATGCGACGGGTCCAGGACGACCCCGACAACCTTGTCGAATTGGCGCCTGACCGGCACAACGCGCGGATCGACTGGTTCTGCGGCCTTCCGCTCGAGGCGCACATCGCCGCAACCGGGGCTCCCTTGGCGATCGATGGGCCTTCCGGACCCGACACACCGGTCGGAACTCCGGCCGACCTCACCGACGAAAACCATACGAGGCAACGTTTCCCCAAGCTCACGGCCTACCTCGACGCCAATCCGTGGATCGAGCGTCCGTGGGAACGCGCAGCCAGCTGATCACCCGCATGCGCTCGTCGGCTACGTCAGCACACTGGCTGGACAACTCCCCGTCACGGTGGACAGCGAGCGGATCGCGGCAGAAGTGCGTGTCAGTATCGGTGCCGGCGGCCGTTGAGCCGGCAGTAGGGTCACGCCTCTTCGGCCTCTCGCAGATGCTCGGCGAGTTCGGGAACGGTCGTGAGCACGAAGGGATCGACGCTCGCGCGGATCAGGTCCGCCTCCTCGTCTCCGCGCTGGCCCTCCAGAATGACGACGACGAACGTGGCCGGGAGCGAGCTGTGGATGCCGCCCAGACGCGCGGTCGCGGTCATCGCCTTGCAGACCCGGGCCATGGCGGCGTCATGAGCCGTCCAGAGCGACTCCAGCGCCAGGTCACGTTCGGCATCATTGGTGGCGGGGGCCAGGTACTCCTCGGTGAGGCGCTGGTACCACGGCCGCATCGCATCGCTCGCGGCGTCCAGCACGTCCCACCGCCACTCCGGCGGTGTGAACCGCGTCGAGTATCCGTCGTTGCGGCGCACGGCCGTCTCGGTGTTGGCGGCCAGCGCGGGCGGGAGGATCACGGTGCCACCGGCGTAGAAGAGGTGGAACGCCGCGGCGTACAACCGCTCGCCCGGACAGGCCGCGGCCAGACCAGCGAGGGCATGGCATCCGCTGTCGTGCCACGCCGCCTCGAAGTCCTGCCAAACCACCACCGCACGGTACCTCGCCGGAGCCACCGGCGTGCGGCACCGGCTTCGATCGCCAGCACCGACAGCTACGGCCCATGGATTCTCACTGCACGGCAGCGAGCGGACAGCGGCATGAGCGGAAACGTGATCAAGGTCCTCGACGGTTGTGTGGACGCCCTACCTGCGTCGCGGGCAGGCGTTGAGGGCTCCTATGCTTCGGGTCGTGACGAAGATCGTGACGCTGGGAGCGATCACCTGCCCGTCGGGTGAGTTGGTCCTTATGGATGGCGGGTACCTGGGTTTGTGGTCCGGCGACCGTGCGCCCGAGCAACAGCGTGCCGACGACATTCCGCCGGGGGTCGACTTCGAGATCGTCGGGACCGACGCGGAGACGGCCGCGCGATCGTTCGATCGGCAGGTCGGCCGCACCCTGTACGACATTCCGGAGCGCAGTGCCGCGGATTTCACCGCACTGTTCGACGAGCACTGTCGCGAGCATCGCTACTCGGCTGCGTTACGGCGGTTCGAGGGCCAGGTCCCGCACCGCGAACGGGTGCGGCGGGCTATCGCTGGTGGGGAGCCGAGTTTTCTGGTCAGTGGTGTGCCGGTGATCGTGATCGGTGGGGTGCCTGCCGACCGGCCGCTGCGGGTCACTGCATCGCCTGACGAGGACTGGGGTTGGCGACGCATCCGCCTCGAGGTCAGCGCCGGCCCGGCGGCGCAGCGGCGTGAACTTGGTCGAATCGGTGTCGATAACGCTCGGCTCGTCTTTGCCGACGCTGATGCGTTGAATGCGTGGGTGCATGAGGACGCGATGGACGGCATGGCGGATGTCGTCTTCTGGGGCCGGGACGAGGAAGCGGTGGCAGCCGAGTTCGGCGCGAGCCGGGTCGGCGCTGACGGCTTCGGCTGGCTCGACGTTCCGATCCGCGAGGCGTACAGCAAGGCAGTCGCCTTGGACGCGCATCGCAACAGCTCAGCGGGTCGACTCTTCGCCTTCGACTTCCGGCCGCACTCCCACCATTGGCAGGTGATGGCCGGCGTGCGTGCGGCCGAGCACGAAGCCGCCACCATCCACGTCGGCGGCGCGGACATCATGTTCGCGATGACGTCTGTCGGCGACGGCTTCTTCCCGGCCCATGCCGAGATCGGCAGCAACGGCGACCTCGTGGCGATCCAGATCACGATCAGAACCGAATAATGATCAGGGCCGGATGAACCTGGCCGGAAGAGCAGCCACGGTCAGCACGGCACCCCAGGCGACACCATGGCAGCAAGCGCAATGCGGCAGAAGCGCGCACCGACAGATCGGGGGTGCGGCATCCGGCGCGATCATCGCTGAGTTCCAGCGAGGGACTGTGGGGGGCCGCCCGAGCCTGATATCGCCTGACGTTGCGGACAGCGTTTGCCAGGATGGCGGTGTGACGGATGCGGCGGGACGCCAGGACGGCGCTGGCGAGTTCTGGGAGACGGAGCCCGGATGGGTTCTGGTGAACAGCAGTGACGGCGGCTACCTGCCGGTCAACCAGATCACGTCCAAGGCCATGCTCGTCTGCGACGAGTCCGAGTCTGCGCGGATCACCGCGGGCATGCGACTGTCCGGCTGTCCCGTTCTCGACATGCCCCATGGCGCCAACCTGCCAATCATTGCCGACATCTACGTCGACCGAGTCCCGCAAGACGGCCTGCAGATCTTGATCGAACTTCGACGCCTGCTGGGAATGGTGTGGCCATTCTCCGACCTTCGCAACCTGCTCGCCCGCCAGCCGATTCGTGCCCGGGCTGGCGACGTGGCCGAGATGCGAAGCGCACTGACCGCAATCCCGCACCTTCGACCGCACCTATTCCACGACGCCCACGGCAGCCTTGAGCCGGTCTGGCCCGACGACTGAAGCACAACCACGCAGACTCCCTCGACACGAGCGCAGACCAGCCCCGGCCCTGAAATTACGCCCGCTCAGGACCCCACGGAGCGCGACGGTCGTTTGCGATCCGCAGCGCTCGATCGGCGGCATGAGCGTGCGCCAGCCCGGTCGTCAGCCGCCAATGGGCATGGGGGCATTGCTGCAATGGGCAGGTTGATGCGGACGGCTGAGATTCCAGTGTCCGTCGCGACGTACAAGCCAGCGGTGGGTGTCGTGGCGTTAGGAGAAGGTGGCGCCGTCACCGTCGATATCGGCAGTGGCTCGGGCGGCACCGGTAACGGCGACTGGTTAGAACGGCGGCTCGTCGACCACGTTGTCGGCTTGCGGCGGTGTCATGGGTCGTGGCTCGTAGCGTTGCAGCACCGCGACGGCGTCGGCGACCCGGCCAAGGTCGAGCAGATAGGTCGCCAGGTGATACCCGTGGCCGGGTTCGTGGTGGGCGAGCATTTCGACGGCCTCCTCCGTGCGTCCCGCGTTGGCCAGCAGCGCAGCGGGCGTCAACAACCCATACCAACTGTCGCCCTCCGGATGTGACCGTGCCAGCTCGACCGCCTCGTCCAGCCGGCCGAGTGCCGCGAGCAGCGGCGGCCGCAGCCGGAAGAACTCCCAGTCCTCGTCGCCGCGCTCGGCCTTGAGCTCGTCGAGAAAGGTCAGGCCGTCGGCGGCGCGTCCCTGCTCGGCATACAGCGTGCACAGCAGGTCAGCGAGGCAGTCGTCGTGTCCGGCGTGGCTCATGACCAGCGCGCGCAGCACCTCGACCGCCTCGTCGCCGCGGCCGTGCCGCGTCAGCAGCTCCGCCAACGGCACCGCCCGGCACACCCACGGCACGACGGCGTCGTCGAGCCCCCAATAGACCTCGACCGCGCCGGCGACGTCGCCGCGCTCCTCCAACAGCTCCGCGAGGCGCTCCGCGGCGTGGCCGTGGTAGTCGGCCGCGGCATAGGCCCGCAGCTGCTCGACCCGGTCATGCCGGGCGAGCAGGTCAGCGAGCTGGTCGCGGCCGTTGACCGAGGTGCCCTCGCGGGTGTGCAGCACCGCGATGGCCTCGTCGAGGCGGCCCTGCCGCTCGCGGATGTCGGCAAGCAGCCCGACGGCATTCCAGGGCCGGATGTCACGGGAGTCGCAGGTGTCGTGGTCGCAGTTGCGCACGGCCGCGCCAATGCGCTCCTGCAGCAGCGCGACGGCCTCCTCATCGCGGCCGCAGGCCTCGGCCACGTCGACGAGGGCGGCCGCGAGCCACCAGTCCTCGACGTGCGGGCGTAACAGGTCGAACGCCTCCCCAGCGCGCCCATGGCGGGCCAGCAACCGCCCGAAAAACTCCAGCGCGGACCGGTCACCGGCCGCCGCACGGGGACGCACCAGCGCGATCGCCTCCTCGCCCTGCCCCCATCGCTCCAGCAGCCGCGCCAGGGCCACCGCTGCCTCCCACCAGCCCGTGGCGACGAACGGAGCGAGCACCGCTCGGGCCCGCTGCGGTGCAGCCTCCTCAGCGATCGCCAGGGCGCAGAACCACTCGCCACGGGAAGCCTGCCGCTCGACCTCACCGACGTGGCCGAGCTCAAGCAGCCTGGTGACCGCATATGGCGGGATACAGCCTGTCAGCATCCGGGTGCGGTAACTGAGATCTTCGGCGTCCAGGGTGTCCAACACGCCGGGGAATCTATCCGCCGGGTACGACACTTTCCGCGATCCGCAGCTCTAGAGCCGCGTCCGGAACCGCGGCGTGACTCGGGTCGAGCCGTTCGCCGAGCCGGGTAGCAGCCGTGTCAATCGCCGCCCGCACACCTGATGCGGCATGAGCGGATGCCGGGCCTGCGCCGCAGGTATAGACATCCAGATCTCGCAAACGTTCTGGGACGACTTTCGCTACTGTCCGACGTTCGGGTCTCCGTTCAAGGCCCAGGAGTAGAGGCGGGTCTCCCATCCTCCCGGATGCGTTGTGCGGCTGCCGTCGCTGTGTTCGACGGTAAGTCCGGCTGGTTCGGTGCGGTAGCGTTCGCCCGCCCGGATGAACGCTGGTGCCTGCAACACGAGCCAATGGCAAGGGCCATTGCCTCGTATGTCCTCCACAAGCAGCAGCCGCTTGGCGCGCCGCCACTCGGTCCAGTAGGGGCCGCTTTCCACGTGATCAGTACAGCATCGGGGAGACGGGAACGATACTGAGTCCGGCGGCGTCAAGCCGCCGCCACACAGCGTGACGCTCTTCGTGTCGGTCGCTGTGCGAGATCTGCGGCAGATGAGTGCGGCTGATACTGCGGGATGCTCCGTGGTGCCGTCTCAGAACGCGTTGTCATACCTCGAGGTGATGGAGCCGCCACCGGGGCGGGATCCGCGCCGCGGTGGCCGGTCGTGGTGTGCGAGCGCGGTCCGGGTGGTTGAAGGCCGTGATCCACAGCCGTCGACGGCGGTCCTGGACTCGCAGACCGTCCACGGTGCCAAGGCGCCCAATACTTTGTCAGGCAACGGCGCGGAAGAAGGCGTAGTTGCCGGCGAATCGGCGGCTTCCGTGCCCGGTCGCGGATACTTCGGTCAGCCCGCCCTGGCGCATGACCGCCTGGATCCGCTCCGGGGTGTGTCCGGCCAGCCGCGGGTGCTGGTGCCCCCGCGCGCCCGGGCGCCGCGTCCCGTCCGCGTCGACCACGTGCAGTTCGCCACCGGGGCGCAGCACCCGGCGGATCTCGCGCATCGCCGCCACCTGCGGCTCCTCATCGAGGTGGTGGAGCATGTAGGAGGACAGGACCCGGTCGAGGCTGGCGTCCGGCAGCGGCAGTTCGTCGGCGTACGCGAGCATCAACCGCACCGTCAGACCGCGCCGGGCGGCCTTGCGACGGGCCTTGCGGAGCGCGGCCGGGTCGGGATCGATCCCGGTCAGGTCGGCTCCCGGCACCCGACGGCCGAGTTGTATGAGCAGGTCGCCCGGGCCGCAGCCGACCTCCAGCACCCGGTGGCCGGGCTGGACGCCGGCCCGATCGAGCAGCTCCCCGTGCACCTGGGAGAGGCCGGCCGCCCGGGCGAACGGGTCGTAGAGGAACAGCATCCAGTGTCGGCCCATCGCCGGGATGTACGGCCGTACGGTGTCGGTCATGGCAGCCTCCGTAGTGGTGATCAGACGAACTTCGGTCGTACTCTCAGCGTCGTGCGCGAGCAGAGCGGTGCCATCGCCGGATCCGTGGCGGGGATAGGACATTCTTCGGATGCTCCGGCGCACGCACAGCTGACCCGGATGGACCGCAGGACCACCAGCGGCGTGCCGGTCGCGGTGTTCCGGCGGGTGCCCGGCATCCCGCCGGTGGCGGTGACCCGGCTGCCCGACCGGCCGCTGACGCCGCAGCCGCTGCCCGGCCCGCAGACGCACACCCACGATTTCCTGGTCCTGCTGTATGCACACCGCGCCGGCGGCAGTTTCCTCATCGACGACCGCACGTGGACAGCTGCCGACGGAGATCTGTTCGTGATCGCGCCCAGCCAGGTGCTGTCCTTTCCAGAGCCTGCCGACCAGATCGTCGAGGACGGATGGGTGGTGTTCTTCCCGGCCGATGTGATCCGCAGCGGGGCGTACTCGTGGCGGGCGCACCCGCTGCTGTTCCCGTTCGCCTGCGGCACCGACCGGGCGCAGCGGTTGCGGGTCCCGCCGGAGCAGCGGCCCGGCTGGGTAGAGCGGATCAGCGCTCTCGACGGCGAGCTGCGGACCCGGCGGACCGGATGGTCGGAGGCGTCGCTCGCGCACCTCATGCTGCTGCTGGTCGCGATGGCCCGGCTGGCCGGTGACGTCGCCGGTGAGCTGCGGTCGGCCGACGAACCGCTGCTGGCCGCGGTGTTCGACGTGATCGAGCACCGGTTCACCGAACCGATCTCGCTGGCCGAGGTGGCCGCCGAGCTGGCGCTGACCCCGGGGCACTTGACCACCTCGGTGCGTCGCCGGACTGGCCGAACCGTGCAGCAGTGGCTCACCGAGCGGCGGATGCAGGAGGCCCGCCGGTTGCTGACCGAGACTGATCTCACGGTGGCGGCGATCGCCCACCGGGTCGGCTATCCCGACGTCAGCTACTTCATCCGACGGTTCCGGACCGAACACCAAATCACGCCGGCGCTTTGGCGGCGCGGCTGACAGGGTGGCCACAAGGGCCGCCCGCCACCCCGTGAGGAGGCTTCCCGCATGGTCGGTGCAGGAACAGTCTCGAAACAGGGCTGGACCGTGCTCTGCCGCGTCGAGGTTGACGGCCACCAGCGCAAGGACGTCGGCAAACAACGCCAGATCGCGGGCCATGGGTAAGGGACCAGGACATGGTGGTGCCCGACGCGAAACGGTTCGCCAGAGCACAGCAGCTGCCAGCCCGCTATCCAGACGGATCGCCACCGCGGCCATCTCTGACACGTCGCAGCGGGCTGGACGCGGCGAGCGGCCACCAGCCGACGAAGTTCCACCCTGCTGCCGAAGATTCCGCTCGCGTACCCCACGCACGACGCCCACATCGCGGCAGGTGCGGATGCCTGGTCGAGGTGGGAGGTCCGTTCCGAGTCCGGTCACGCGGGTCGACGGGGTACGCCCAGGTGATCGAGGATGGCAAAGAACATCTCCTCAGCGAACACGAACCGCGCCCACGGCAATCTCAACCATGCGCTGATGCCTGGTGGGCGCCGAAGATCAATGATCTGCCGGATCGAGGTTGCGGACGCGTGGTAGCCAGCATCGGTCGCCCACGACGCCACCCGTCGTGCGGCCTCGGTCGGCCGCAGCCCGGTTGTCTGGATCAGCCCTTGGGCGTGTGCGACTGCGGCGGCCTTCGGAAGGCCCGCCATAACCTGATGATCGCGTTCGAACGCGTAGGCGGTGCGCCGGTCCAGCCAGGTGTGCCATAGGCCGGAGTTCGGGCTACTTCCAGCCAGACGCCCGTAGTCGCTGTCCGCGATGTACGCGGCGAGAACCGGATGGCCGGTCTCCTTCACCACGTCGGCCAACAGGGACAGGTGTGCTGTCAGATCGTCCGCCACGGTCAGAACCTGCCAGCCGTCACCACGCAGGGCTCGATCCTCATCCCGAACCGTTGCGCCAAACCTGCACAACGTTGCAGGCGGCTCACCCGCTCGGACGGCGATCAACGTCCCCCAATAGCCCATGCGGCTCCTCGTCGACGGCCCTTGATGACGAATCGTAGCGATGTCCGCGGCCAGCCCGCATCAGATCCATAGGGCTCGATTCCCTGCAGGCTGGTCCCTGTTGACGTCCGTTCGATCAGCCCGATTGGCGTAAGAAGATCAGGTGCGCGCACATCGGCATGACCGCGCGCCGCAGCCAGCCCGGACAGTTGCGCCCCGTAGCGATCGGAGCGCGGCAGATGAGGATGCCGTCGCTCGATGAAGTCGGTCCGTGCGAGGATCGACGGCGTGTCCGAGGAGCAAATGCCGCCCGTGGCCCGAGAGGTGCTGGTCGACGAGGATGCCGTGACGGTCGATCCGGCGCTGCCTGCGTTCCTGGCGCCGCCAGAGGACGCGCCCGCGTATCACGGGTTTCGGGTCGTCGCGGAGTCCGAGGTCGACGGGTGGCGGCTCGGCATGATCACCGGTTTCGGGGTCGAGGGCGACGGATACGTCATCGCACCCGACGACGGGCGTGCGGGGCTGGTCTGGACGGCCGAGGGCGCAGGGTACTTCCGGGCCGGGCATCCGCAGTTCTGCGATGAAGTGTGCGGGCCGGACGAGTACACGTGGGGGGTGTTCTCGGTGGGCGTGAGGCTGCCGCTACGCGGCCCCGGCGACGCGCGTGCCTACCTGGCGGCGTTGATACCGCGGCTGCGCCCGTTCTGGGCGGCGCGGACGGCGCGCCCGTTGGAGGCCGGTCAACTCGACCCGGCGTCCGACCCCCGGCCGAACGGGTTGCAGGCAGGGAAGCAGCCGTAGTCCTGCAACGATCGGCGCGCACGGACGGCGGCATGAGTGCGCGGGCAGTCAGTCCCCGGACCGGCCCCAGAAGTAGATCTCGGTCGGCATACCGGCGGCGTCATGTAGGACGGCGCATCGTCCGAACCAGCGGTGTTTGGCCAAATCGTCGATCACCTCCAAGTGGTCGCGACCGACCTTCTCGACGCCTGCCCGGTCGAGCGCCTCCGCGGTGGTCACCGGAGCGATCGTTCCGTACTCGGGCTCGCCGTGCTCGGCGAAGCGCCGATCAAACTCGAACGGCGAGGTCACAGCCGCATCGAGCCAACCGAACTTCTGCGGCTCGCCGTCGGGCAGCACTCGCCGCATGTCGAGGATCGAATGGGTGCCCGACTCCTGGACCCTCTCGTCGGCAAAGAGCTCGTCGATGGTCTGGGGACGGTTCGGATAATCGCGTGCGGCGCCTGGTGCGGCAAGGCCGTCAGTGGTCGTCGTCGGGCGGGAGTGCGAAGACGTCATCTCCGCGCAGACAGTCGCCTCGAGGTCGAGGAGACAACGGGTGCAGCTCATCGAGCACGATCTGTGCCCGCCATCCGCCGGTCGCCAGTCCATTGGAGGCGTGACCGGCGAGCCGTTCGTCGGCACTGTCGCCGAGGAGTCCAGCCTGTTCGAGGATGATGAACAGCGCGTCGGCGGCGCAGGTCACCATGTCGTTGGCCTCGTCGACGCTCGTGCCTGGGTTGAGTTCACAGTAGGTGTGGCGGGCGGTCGCGAGGAGGCGGTCCGCGTCGGTGACGGTGAAGTCCCGCCGAAGTCGCACGGACAGTCGCATACCGTTGACGAGCGGATCGTTACCGATCACGCCGTCGTCGTTGGCCACGCCGACACGGTACCGGAATCTGCTCGGCCGGCATCCACCACGCCATGCTCCAGCGCACTCAGCAGCGTCCCGCTTCGCGGCAGATCCCCGTACACCGGATTGGTCGACTCAGATGATCGACGCGGCGGCTTCCCGCTCTCGGTAGTAGTCGCCGGCCACCACTGGCGGATGGTCGGTGCCGCCGCCGGCCGGGGGTGCGAGTGGCGTGATGACCCGGTCCATGTCCGATTCGCAGAAGACGATAAGGCTGATCAGTTCCTCGTTCGGGTCGGCCTGCGACGGTGGCAGCACTCGGTGCCGGGTGGAACGCCATCGGTCGCCGGTCCACCGGGCGAGCAGGTCGGCGATGTTGACCGTGAAGGCGCCCGGCACGTACGGCGCATCCGCCCACTCGCCGTCGAGCGTCTGCACCTGGAGCCCGCCGTAGCCTGGCTGCCGGTCGAGGATGGTCAGCATCCCCCAGTCGGTATGCGGTGCTACCCGGAATTGCCCCTCCAGCGGCGCACCGGTGACCGATAGTGCCGGATAGCGGTTGATGTTGAACGTGTATGGCGCATTCCTGGTCCGCTCGACGAAGTAGCCAGGTTCCAGCCCAAGCGCGGTGGCCAGCACCTCCAGCACCTCCCGATAGAGGTCCTGGACCTGGGCGGCGTACTCGGTGACCGGCTCGCGCAATCCGGGCACCTGATCCGGCCAGACATTCGCCATGAACCAGGCGGGATCACCGGCAGGGTCCTCACGCCCGAGCGTGAAGGACTCCTTCAGGTCGGCCTTCGTCGCATCAGCAACCTCGCCGTAGAACGCGTTCGCCTCCCGGCCACGTGCGATCCACCCCCGCCCGCCGACGCCTGTCGCGTACGCCTCCTTCACCGTGTCGGGCAGCGCGAAGAACGTGCGGGACAACTCACGGATGCTCTCCTTGAGAGCCTCGTCGATGCCATGCCCGCTGACCATGAAGAACCCGCAGTCCTGCATGGCCCGGTCGAGCCGGGCGGCGAGCACGGCGCGTTCCTCGACGCCGGCGGTCCGCCAGGCACCGATGTCGAACAGCGGAATGTCCAGCGTGCTCATGAATCACATCCCGGCCGAGGAGGGCAAGCAACAATTGATCCACCCCGACCATACGTGGCGACTGTTACCACAACCGCACAGCCTGAACTGCTACACCCTGCGACCGTCAAAGAGCGGCAGCGTCCGACTGGCGGCATGTGCGGACGTCTTCCGCTGCTGTTACTGCCCGACCGGGGATCTCGCTGCCGACGAGGGCTGGTTCTCGACACGCTGGTCGATACGCGTCATTGCCACCCCGACGCTGTGACCGAAGCCGGTTCGCCGGTCCGTCGCCAGTGACGCGCTCGAAGGCGTCAAGTCCGCAGAGTACGGCGCCGGGACGGGGTACGCAGCGCGACGATCACTGCCGAGCCGTAGCGTCCGACCGGCAGCATGTCCGGATGCCAAGATCATCTGGCCTTGATGGACTTCCGGCCGACTCGCCTCGTGGGCCAGAACAGGAAGCTGCGGCACCCTCAGTCCGGGCAGATCGCTGGCCGCCACCTCTTCGATCAGGTCACGACGGAACCGGTCAACCAACCGCCCGAACGGCGGACTACCGAACGGGAAGAACCGAAGCACCAGCTCAATCGCCATGTGGTTGTGGAACAGCCGCAGGCCGGTCCGGGCGGCGATCTGCTCGCCCACGGTCATCTTCCCCACGGCCGGCGGCCCAACGATGAACAGCAGCGTCCCGGTCACCGCGCCAACGCTATCCGTCCTCAACCTCACGATCGAGGCGTTTACGACCGGCCGCGTCGGCGCCGGATACCTGCGCGCTCATCGGCGCGCACGGACGGCGGCATGAGAGTGTGCCGGTTCGGGTCGGCGGCGGTGGCTCGAACCTCGGGCGACGCCACCGGGCTGCGATACGAACGGACGTCAGGGCAGCGGTGGGCGCTGCGCCGGGAACTCGGCCGGGTGCGGGTAGAGGAACTGCTGCTTTGCACTGATCGTGTTCTGCAGCGCCATACCGAGGAACCGGGTACGAGTGCAGGTGTGCACCTGCCCCTTGGCCAGGTCGATCACCACCGGCCGGGTGCTTCCGACACCCTGCAGCGGTGGCTTGTCGACGGCGATCGCTACGGCATCGGGGTGCACCTCGTGCGACACCAACCCGGCGAAGTTGATGATCTCGGTGCGACCGCCGGGGACCTGGTGCGTGGTACGCAGCGACCATTGGTGAACGTGGTTGATGAAGTCGCGGACCGCGAAGGCGGTCACCGTGGCCACCGGTGCGATCACCGCCGTAAACCGGATGTGGCCACGCGCGATGACGCTGGCCTCGAAGAAGTCACCGAGTACCGCGTCGATGGGCCCGATCCGCATTCGCTGGACCTGGCCGCCGGCCTGCTCGATCCGCTGCGTCACGGCTGCCAGGTACGTGTCGACCTCGATCATTGCGCCCCCGCTCGACGTATTTGTGACCATCATTGTCGATCGGCAGTCAATGTGCAGCCACGTGATCCGGCCCGTACTTGATGTCGAGTCAGCCCCTTGTCGGCCCACGTCCTGAGGGAGACATTGTGCTGGTGCCGGTCAATGAGGGGTGACGCCTCCGACCGCACATCGGTACGAGTTGGCACCGGCCGTGGATCAGGCTGCAGACAGCGCGTACGGATGCGTCCGGGAACTCACCAGCGACGGCAACCGCATGCATATGGTCATCGACCAGCAAGCACTGGCCGATCTCGACCTGACCGATGCCGAGATCCAGGTCGAGTTGGCAGTCGCGCCGGAGTCTGTTGAGCTTCTCCGGCATTACCTGAGCCGAATCCTGACCTATGGCCGACCCGAGGCGCAGCCCGCCGTGCTGCGGACATAGCGCCCGCGGTCTTGCTGACGCCCGGACGGAATCGGCGCGTTTGGATGAGTCCGGTAGCGTACGGGCCAACGGGATCGGGCGATGGGGCGGACGATGAGTGATGTACCGGACCTGCCGAGCGATGGGCTTGCGGCCTTCGTCGCGGCGGCGATCCCGGTGTTCACCCAGTGGGTTCCCGTCACGCCCGCCCGGACGCTGGGACGGCTGGGCGCGCCGGACGAGGCGGACTTACGCTCTCCGGGCACGCATGTCGTCCGCGGTACGGCCGACAGCGAGCCCGCGTGCCTGACCGCGCTGCGAGCGCTGGGACCGTTACTGGTGGAGCGTTTGCTCGGCGCGCTCGAGCTCGTCGTTGCCGGTCATGATTGGAGCGGCGCGCCGAGCCTCGTAGTGGATCTGCCGGGTCTTGCGCCGGGTGGGTACGCGTGGGTGGCAACTGGCGGGCACGACAGCGAGGCGACATCCGCCGCCGCGCTGTTGGAGCGACTGCATCCAGGACTGGCCGACCGCACGGTTGCCCTGGCAACAGGGATTGCGGCACACCCGGCGGTCACGCGGTTGCTCACAATCCCGCCGGCCGTGACGGACGAGCCCGCGATCGCTGCCCGCCACGGCGCCGCCCATCTCGGCCTGGCTGTGGCGGTTGCCGGTGCCGTGGTCGATCAGGTAGCCCCACCGGTGGTCGTGGAGCGTGCCGCTGCCATCGTCGGCCTCGGGGCTGGTGCGGCGGCACTGCTGCTACGGGACGGATCCATGCCGCCGGCCTACGCGGCGGCGCTGCTGGCCAAGGTCCGCGCGGATTACCTCCTGCCGCGCGGCATGTACGGCTCGGTCAGCGTGGCCGGGAACCGGTTCGGGCTGACTGAATACGAGGTCGTCGGGCAAGCCGACTTCGCCGGTAACGGGTTGGTGGCCGTGACCGACGGCGGCGCCGTCATCCGGACCGGTGTCGCGCAGGGCTCGGTGCACGTCGAACTGGCCGTGCTCGCGCAGGCACCGGCCGAGGTCGAGTCAGGGTGGGAGGAGATCGTCGAGGTCAGCTGGCCCGCGGCCGAGGGCCGCGCGTCGGTGATCGCGCCCGACGGCACGAGCAGTCCGAGCCTGCGCCGGCAGACCCCGCCGTGGCCCGGCGACTACCGGGTACGGGTCCACGCCCGTGGCCGCGATGACCTCGACACCGAATTCGAGCGCTACAAGCTCATCGTCTGGGCGGCGCCGGCTGCGGCGGAAACCGTGCACCAGCGCACCGACCGGCTCGGCCACCGGTTGCGCGGCGAGCCCGAGCCGGTCCGGCCGCCGCGCCCCGAACACGCCTACCGGTGGGTGCGTCGCAGCCCGCTGTCGGTGGCGGCGACGGTCACGGTTGTCATTGGCACAACGCTGGAACAGACGCTGCGTGCTTTCGGCGCCGATCCGAACCGACCCGAACCGATCGACGGCATACGGCGCGATCTGTCGTCGCCCGGCGCCATCGAAACGTGGGTCACGGCGCTGGACACGGGCGACGCGGTCCTGGTCGTGGAGGACAACGGTCACCGGGGCTCGAATGCGGCGGTGCTGTGCGCCGCGTCAGCCTCTGGCCGGGCGGCCAGCATGTTCTGGAACGTCAACGCGGTTACCCGGCTCTCCTTCGCCGACGGCGGTCAACTGCTCGCCTCGTTCGAACCCTGGGGACGTGAAGAGGCGGTCCCGCCGCAGGTCGCCGCAGCTCTCGCCGGGCTCGACTTCGCCGAACCCGGCGACCGAACGGAGAAGGGGTTGGTGGCGGTCGAGCGGTTCACCGGCTGTGGCATCACCACGGACGACGTCGCCCTGATCTTCGAGACCGGCATCGGCTTCCGCGTCCCGCGCGCGCTGTCACGGTCGGCCCGCTTCAACTCCCAGGGGAACCGCACCGACTCACCACCTTCGGCACCTCAGGAAGCTGGTCGACCCGACGTGCGGTGAGGGTGCGTCGCGCTCGCCGTACGGCAGAAGCGGATGCCGCACCCTCTCGTTTGGTCGCGCATCTGGGCCCGGAATGTCATCAGTGGTTCGGCCCGCGGAGCACACTGTGGCGATGGTCGACGATGCGGCAGGCGTCAGCGTTCCTTGCACCACAAGGCCGTGTTGTCCGCTCCTGGCAGGGCATCGAGATGGCCGTTCGCGGCGACGGCACGCACTTCGAGTTCGGCCGCCCGGACGTACCGTGTCTGCAACTCCTCACACTCAGCATGACGCTCGCCACCGACTCACCGATTGCAGGACAATGACGCGTTCGGGCTGGCGCTCGGCACCTCCAGCAACTCGCCGCAGCGAACCGTCGCCAGCGAGCCGTTGCGCTCGATCAGCGGCAGATCCGCGCACCTGATCAAGTCCGCCGTGGGGTGGTGCTCGCTCTGATGTCGTGGATGCGGTGCAGCCTTCGTGCGCGGCCTGCCGCACCATTCGCATGACGGTGCGGCGTTCCCTGGGAGCCGGACGGCCGTGCGGGTCCGCTGTCGTTCGCTGATCTGCTGCGGGCGCCAGCGACGACCAGCGACCTTGCGCGGCGGACGGGCTATCCCTCGGCGCGGTCTCCCAGCGTCTCTCGGCCCTGCACTGCGCCGGCATCGTCGGACGCGCCCAGCACGGCCGCGAGGTCTTCTACGAGGTCACCGATGTCGGCGCCGGCCTGCTGCGGGTGAACGGGCTGGGCTGACGCCCGTGAGTGCATGGTTGGCGTCGCTCACCCATTCCGGCCCTGAGCACTTTCCCCGAGGAGTCGGTCGACGAGTGAGTCCACGTACTCGGGCGTCAGCGGACCGGCGCCGAAGAGGATACGGATGTACATCGGGGCGAGGATGTGATCGAGCATGTCCAAGGGCTCGGGCGGCTGTTCGTCGCGGTGCCTGGCGCGGTCGAGCATGCCTTGGAGTTGCCGGCTTCGTTCGGCGAGGAACTGGTTGCGAGCTTGCACGCCGACCTCGTCGGCGTTGGACAGGGCGATAACCAGGCGCAGGACGGCCAGCCCGTCGGGTCCGCTGACGTCGCGGGCTACGCCGGCGGCGTAGGCGCGCAGATCCCTGTCGAGGCTGCCGGTGTCCGGGATGGGTGAGTTGGTGGTCAACCAGGTGATGGCCACGTCCGCGGTAAGGGCTTCGAGGCTGCCCCAGCGGCGGTAGACGCTGGTATCGGCCACGCCGGCCCGGGCCGCCACGTCGCTGACGGTGAATGCGCCGTATCCGCGTTCGGCGATCAGGTCCGTGACGGCCCGGTGAACCGCAGCACGCACCCGGGTGCTGCGGCCACCGGGACGTCGAGCTTTGGCCTCTTCGATCACGCCAGCAGCTTAACGCAGCTCA
The DNA here is from genome assembly GCF_042653625.1 of Dactylosporangium cerinum. Lineage (NCBI taxonomy): Bacteria > Bacillati > Actinomycetota > Actinomycetes > Micromonosporales > Micromonosporaceae > Dactylosporangium > Dactylosporangium cerinum. The sequence goes on from NZ_JBHSIU010000011.1 coordinate 601,032, forward strand.
CACTTGCGTTTGTACCGGCGCGGCGCCTAGCGTCTTAACGCAGTCAGCAGCTGCTATAGGAGCGAGTGATGCGACCTCTGTGCTTCCCCGCCGATCCCCAGTTCTGACACGAGACGTTGCGGATGTTCGGCCACACCGCGGTATGACCCCGATCCACACACCGGAGACCCAGATGACCACCATTGTCAACCGCATCGACGCCGCGTTGGACATGACCGGCACCATCGTCGACGCGATTACCTCCGCCCAACTGGCAAAGCCCTCACTGTGCCCCGGCTGGGAGGTGCGCACCGAACTCAACCACCTGGTCGGCGGCATGCGCATCTTCGCCGCACAACTGTCCGGCACCGACGCCGGCGCCGACCACGAGGCCGACTGGCTCGGCAACGACCCCCACCGCGCCTACGCCCACGCGGCCGTCCTCGACCGCGCCGCCTGGCACCACCCCGACGCGCTGGCCACCACCGTGCACCTGTCCTTGGGCGCCGTGCCGGGGCCGATGGCCGCGCTGATCCACCTCACCGAGGTCCTGGTCCATGGCGTCGACCTCGCCGTCGCCACCAGCCAGGAGCACCGCGTCGACCAGCACCAGTGCAAACAACTGCTCGCCATCATGCACAGCATGGACTTCGACACCTTCCGGCAGCCCGGCATGTTCGGCGCCGAGCGAGCAGCACCCGACGACGCCCCCACCCACCGAGGCCTACTCGCCTTCCTCGGCCGCGACCTGCAGAAACACTGACCCCGCAAGCGACAGCGCCGTTCCATCTGCGGGAGGATGCCGGGCAGTCCCGGCGGTTCTCGACCGACGCACTCCTTCGGCTGCCATGCGTCCAAAGTGATCCAGACGCCCTGGTCACCGGGCGGCGGAGAACTCCAGCGCTCACCGGAATTCTCCGCCGCCCGACAGCAGATGCCCCCAGCGCTGCTCTGGTACGACGCCGTTGAACTGGTCGACGACGATGTTGCCGTCCAACTCGAAGCCGATCAACCCGACCAGGCACGACCACAGGTGCCCAGCCTCGGACAAGATCAGACACACTGACATCGGCAGTTCAGCGCGCTGGTTGCCGCGTGGCCTCGTCACGCGGTGTGACGGACGCGGTCGAACTTGCGCTCTCCCTAGGCGGCATGAGCGCGCACGGGATCTTGCGGTGCTGATCGTGCCGCGGACTCGGGTTAGGAAATGCGTCGACCGGGCTCAGCCCGAGGCTGGCCAGGCCGGGGTCGGGCCGGCAACGAGAGTGTGAAGCGCCTGAGCGAGCTCTGGGCGAGGTGTGCTACTGGACACCTCGCGCCACACTGTTGGCCGTGGGCACTCCATCGGATGCGATGAACAGCGGTCAGCGGCGGCCGTTTTCGGACGAGCCGGAGTCGCCATCGCACCAGCTGATGATCTGGTTGCGCGTGATTGTCACGATCGGGATTGCCGCACTGCTCGTCGTCGCATGCGTGACACGTAATTCTCGGCTGCTCGGCGAAGACGGCCCCATAACTGGGTCCGTGGTCCTCACTGCTGCTTACGGCTTCTACGACAACGACCAGCATTGCCGCGGTATCGGAGACTTCAGCGACGTCACCGAGGGCGCCCACCTGACGTTCGTCAACGACACCGGCCAGGTACTCGACGTTTACCGGCTGGGGCCAGGCACACCCAGCCAACTCGGTCGGGGCCCGTGTACCTTCGATTTCAAGATCGGACGGGTGGCGTTAGGTGCCAAGTTCTTCACCGTCGCCGGCCACGACCCGATCCAGGTGCAGCCTCACGACATGCACAGCTACCTCGTCTTGTTCCTGGCCAGCTGTCCCACGGCACAGCCCTGCGCCCCACGATAGCTGTGCCCAGCCGACCGCCGTCGCGCTGCAGCACGCCGAGTAGAGAACGGGGTCTGCCACGCCAAAGGCGCAAGTCCCGGGGTGGGCCTGGCGCGCCTTGAGGGCTCTCCGCAGCCTTGATCAACTGCGCTGTCATCGGCACGAGCGAGCGCCGCTGTTGCGGTTCGACGCAACGGTGTCGCCACGAAGCGTAATGATTTCCGAGTCGGCAGCCGCGCGAGACCAGCGGCATGTGCGTGCACCCGATCTTGGGCTTGCGCTCGAGGCAGCCAGGTCGCGTGGAAAGATCGTTGGTGCTTTGCTTGGTCTCGGGAGGAGCGCTGATGGGTTCGTCTGCATGGTGGTACACCGTGGACTACCAGGCCGATGTGAACGCCGCGCTCCAGCAGTTGCGGCAACAGGTCTATGAGCGGGGTGACTACTACCGGGAGTCCCGCGATCCCGACCTGGACATGACGGAAGACGAGTTCCGGGCGAGTCTCGCCCCGCGCGACACCGACCCCGAGCGCTACGACGCCATCGTTGAGGACTGGTTGGAGCGCAGGTCCGGGCCGACGCCGATCGACCCGGACACGCTCGTCGAGGCGCAGCCGCGCTCGGGAACCCACTCGATCATTGACATGGTCAATGGTGTGTCGGCCGAGCCGGCATTCGCGACGGTGTCCCCGTTGGCTGACGACAACCTGATCTACACCTTCGACACGGTGAAGCCTTCGGCGAGCCAGGTAGAGGCGTGGATGGGGACCGACATCGCCGGCGAACGGGACCGCTGGGTCGGTACGTACATCATCAGCTACCACGACGGCAGACCGGCGCACATCCACTTCGGCGGCCATTCGGGAGACTGAGCCGCTATGTACTCCGTTGCGCAGCGGCGCTCGTCACGGCGAGCGACGAGGACCGCGCCCGGGTCGCGGCATGTGTGCGTACGTGATCAAGCTCGACCATTTGTCTCGCGGGGCACCCGGTGGCGGCAGTTCCGTGCGACTGACCTTGTGGTTGGCTGCCCAGTAGACAACTCGGCGGCGAACTCTGAGGGGATACCGGGTGTGGATGCATGTCGGTCGGCTGTACACCTGCGGCGACGTGTTCCTGGCCATGGATGCGACGCTGCGTGCTTCCTGGCTCGGGCACACCGACGACGTCTATGACGAGGTCTGCGAACTTGACGAGGACGTGACCAGCATCCCGGTCGGGCCGGGACGTGCTGCGCTCATCGCCATCGACGGCCGCCCCAACGACGAGGGATGGATCGAGGTGTTCACCTCCGGCCGTGGCACCGTTGCCTTCGTCTTCGCTGCTGGACAGGACTATCCCGCCACCCTGCCGGCTGCGCTGGCTCACCAGCACCGGGACAGCCCAGTCGGCGACCTGATCAGCCTCGACAGTGGCCATCTCGCCGTGTTCAGCGCCGCGGCCGACGGCGCCGGGCCGTACAGCAGTGAGTTCGTGCCGGCCCGGCCCGCACCCATACCCGTTGCCGCGGCACCGCTGTCATCCGACCCTGACCCGGGAGTCCTTCTGCAACTCGAGCCGGGTAACTACCGGTTCGACGTGGAACCCTACGTCGAACCAGGCGGCGATCTGAGATTCGGCCGATGGACGCTCACCCACACCACGACTTCGTAGCCAGCGGTCCGGTCCGAACAACCTCTGGTCCGCCGTACCGCCCGAGTTGGCGCAACCCTCGACAGTTCGGTGAGCGCCGGGCCGTCACGGATCCGGCACCACATACGGAGAATCACACCTGTCCGGCTGGCGGCGCTCGACCGGCGGCATGAGCGGATGTCCAGCGGTCGCCAACTACTGTTTGATCGAGCCCGGTCGGTCGCCTCGTATGATCCTGCGGTGACTTCTGCCTTCGGAAACCTCTCTCCGCAGCAGCAGGTACTGGTGGACCAGTGGCTTCCTTCCGCGAACGTCGAGAGGAACCACAGCTGGGGCTTGGTGGCAACAACTGTCCTCGAGATAACCCACGCCGGGTCACGATTCATCGTCAAAGCCGGCGGCGGCGATGACCACCACATCCAGCGGGAACTCCACGCCCATCTCAACTGGCTAGACCCATGGACCAGCAGAGGCCGTGCACCCACTTTGGTGTACGGCAGTGCGGCCGCGAAGCTCATCGTCACCCGATACCTGCCCGGTGAACTGGTGCTCGACAGCGAGCACGCCGACGAGCCCTCCACCTATCGGCAGGCAGGCGAGCTGCTGGCGTTGTTACACGGTCAGACTCGCGTCACGGATGACGACTACGAGAGGCGCGAGAACGAGAAGTCACTGGCCTTGCTCAGCCAACCACACCGGATCGCCGCGGCCACCGTGGAGCGGCTGAAAGCCGAGATCCCCGCCTGGCCGACGCCTGCGTCGGCCCTCGTACCCACCCACGGCGACTGGCAGCCCCGGAACTGGCTCATCCGCGACGACGTCGTGAGCGTCATCGACTTCGGCCGTGCGGCGATGCGTCCGGCGTTCACGGACTTCGCCCGGTTGGACGTCCAGGACTTCCGCCGCGACCCGAAGCTCGATACAGCCTTTCTCGCCGGGTATGGGACCGATCCCCGCGAGACGGCCGCGTGGTATCGCAACCGCGTCCGCGAGGCGATCGCCACCGCAGTGTGGGCCTATCGCGTAGGTGACGAGCCGTTCGAAGCCCAAGGACATCGAATGATCGCCGAGGCGCTCTCGTCTGACTAGACCTGGGTGAGGCCCCACGGAAACGCCGCTGCCGAGCGGTCCGACACGCGGCCATGGCGCGCGCTCATCGGCAGAGTCGCGCGGCAGCGAGAACACCGTCGGCCTGGTCCAGATCAACAGAGGGTGATGGGATTCGTGCGGCCACATGCTCCCACGGCGGCAGTTGCGGATGTCAGCATGATGGTTCGGCCGACCGTGCTACAAAGGCGCCATGCCGATCGAGTTCATCGGGCGGGTTTCCGGCGTAGATGACGAGTTGTGCCTGGTCGCAGCCATCGCTGAGCGGGACGACGGCACCGGTCGCGCGCTGGTCTTCCAGGCAGGCCTCGAACCTCCGGACGATCAGGACGTGAGACTCGGCCACGACACCCACTGCCTGGTCACCGAGACCCACGGCACCGCGTACGGATGCGTCCGCGAACTCGCCATCGACGGCAACCGCATGCACGTCATCATCGACCAGCACGCACTGGCCGAACTCGGCCTGACCGACACCGAAATCCAGGTCGAGCTGGCAATTGCGCCGGAAGCCATTGAGCTCCTCCGGCAGTACCTGAGCCGAGTCCTGACCTATGGACGACCCGAGGCGCAACCCACCGTGCTACGGACATAGCACCAGCCCGAGCGCGAACCGTCCTCACTGCGAACCCGCCGGAACAACGCTCTGTCGACCCCTCTGCGCTCACGGACAGCGGCATGTGCGGACGTCGAGCCTGATGAATGATGGATGCATGATCGGTGACAGGTGGGGTGTGACCGACAGTGAGACGTTGCGCCATTATCCGTGCGACGACTTCGTCGTGTCTCCCGCCCTGCAAGCCTGGCGCGGGGTGCGGGTCGAAGCGCCCGCCGCGGCGGTATGGCCGTGGCTTGCGCAGGTAAGGGTCGCGCCGTACTCCTACGACTGGATCGACAACCTCGGCCGCCGCTCACCGCAACAGTTGCTGGGGCTTGCCGATCCTCGGGTCGGAGAAGCGTTCACGACTGCCGGCGGCCGGAAGCGGGGCAGGATCCTCTCGGTCGACCCGGGGAAGCAACTGACAGGCACGATCATGGCGGCCTTCATGTCCTACGTCCTCGTGCCTGAGGAACGCTCCGCGACGCGTTTGCTCATGAAGGTCGTCATGCAGACGAACCGCTGGACAGCCCTCGGGTTGTCCATCGGCGACCTGGTCATGGCTCGGCGGCAACTGCTCAACCTGAAGCAACTCGCCGAGCATCACCAGCACCCGAACACAGACCGTCGGTGAGACGCACGGATCTCGGCAGAGTCGCGTGTCAACAGAGATTGATGGGCTTCCTGCGGCCATGTGCTCCCACGGCGGCATGTCCGGAAACCTGATCAAGCCGCGATTGCGCCCGTAACGGGCATGGCGGGCATCCAGCCGTGGGGCCAGGTCAACGCGCCGCGTCATCCTCAGCGGGCGGGTGGTTGACGTCTTCGAAGGCGTCGACTGCGTCGGCCCACAGACGCTCCGCCGCCGCACGAACCTCCGGCTCGAGGTTGCGGTGCACGATCCACTTGGCCTGGCCGTTGCCCATGCCGGTCGCGGCGGCGATGGCCCTGATCGTGAGGATCGGCGAACCGGAGATCCGCAGTAGCTCCGCGGCGACCTCATCCGCGCCGGCGCCGGACGCAATCATCGGCCGGGCCACCTCCGCCAACAGATGGCTTCGCTCACGGAACTCGTCCAGGTCAGCCACGGCGAAAGCTTATCGCCAACACGGAGCCGGCTCACCATCGTCTTGTGGGTCATTAGTGTCTACGCGGTGAGGACACCTTCCCCGTTCGTGATCAAGCCGGTGCTCCAGGACGCCGAGTTGTCCCGGACCGAGCAGGTTGCGCTGGCCGGTGGCCCCGACGGCGAGGCGTGGCTGCCGGCGCTGATCGCGGCGGCTGTGCCCGCGCCGGGGCCGGCGACGTTCTTCGGCGCGTTCCGGCGGGAGTTGCGCGACTGGTACGTCCGGCAGTCGCGCCGCCTGCACGAGCACCTGACCGGTCTCGCGGTCGTCGACATCCGCAGAGCTCCTGGCCATCAGCATGGTCCTGCGGATGCTGGTCCGGGACATGGACCGGCTGCCGCTGGCGAAGCTCGACGAATGGGTGAACATCATCGAGACGTGTTACCAGTTCGACCCGGACGAGCACTCGAGCGACCTGGCAGCAGTCAGGCGGAATCGAGCGGGTCGTTGAACGGAGCCGGCGCGTCGGCCATCGTGCGGCGTCGGGCGCGATCGGGGTGATGCCGGGCGCATCAACCATGTGGCTGATTTTCGGGTCAGCAGCATTCGCGTTTTGGCGTAGCCGGCGGATCGATTCGGATGCGGCGCCGGGCCCAGATGATTGAGGCATGGCGGTCATCGAGGTCATGGACCTCCGCAAGCGGTACGCGGATCTGACGGTGCTGGACGGGGTGTCGTTCAGTGTCGAGGAGGGTGAGATCTTCGGCATTCTCGGCCCGAACGGTGCCGGCAAGACCACCGCCGTGGAGTGTGTGGAGGGTCTGCGCCGGCCTGACAGCGGGTCGATCAGGGTGCTCGGTCTCGACCCGGTCGAAAACCGGCGCGCGCTGTGCGAGCAGGTCGGCGTCCAGTTGCAGGACACGCAGCTGCCGGACAACCTCAAGGTGTGGGAGGCGCTGGATCTGTACGCCTCGTTCTACCCGAAGCCCTGTGACTGGCGGGAGCTGCTGCTGGAATGGGGGCTGGAGGACAAGCGCGACACCCGGTTCGGCAAGTTGTCCGGTGGGCAGAAGCAGCGGCTGTTCATCGCGCTGGCGTTGGTGGGCAACCCGCGGGTGGCGTTTCTGGATGAGCTGACCACCGGTCTGGACCCGCAGGCCCGCCGCGCCACCTGGGCACTGATCAAGCGGATTCGCGCGGCCGGTGTGACCGTGGTCCTGGTCAGCCACTTCATGGACGAGGTCGAGGAGTTGTGCGACCGCGCCGCCATCATCGACCAGGGCCGGATCGTCGCGCTGGACACCCCGGCCGGCATCGTCGACGAGATCGACGCCGACCACGAGATGCGGTTCACGCTCATGGCCGGTGAACTGGCCGACCTGGCCGGCCTGCCCGGGGTGGCCAGGGTGACCAGGACCGGGGACTGCGTCGTCGTGACCGGCCGGGGTGACTTCGCCACCGCCGTCACCGCCCAGCTCGCCCGCCACCACGTGCTGGTCAGCGACCTGCGCATCGACAAGCGCACCCTCGACGACGCGTTCGTCGCCCTGACCGGCCGGCCCCTCGAATGAAGATCATGATGAAGCTTGCCGTCGTCGAAGTGAAACTGCTGACCAGGGAGCCTGGGGCGATCTTCGCGCTGCTGATCCCGCTGTTCATCCTGGTGGCGTTCGGCACTTCCATCGAGCCGGGCGACACCGTGCTCCTACCGATGGCGTTGGCGATCGCCGTGGGACTGGTCGGGCTGTACCTGCTGCCGACGACCCTGGCCACCTACCGCGAGCGGGGCATCCTGCGCCGGATGTCCACCACGCCGGTCCGGCCCGCGAACCTGCTCGCCGTCCAGGTCGTCCTGCAGCTGGTGCTGGCGCTGGCCACGTGTGCGCTGCTGATCGCGGTCGCCGGCACCGTCCTCGACGCCCGCCTGCCCACCGCCGTGGGGCCGGTCGCGGTGACGTTTCTGCTCGGCACCGGTGCCATGTTCGCCGTCGGCCTGCTCATCGCCGCACTCGCCCGCAACGGCCGGACCGCCAACGGCGTCGGTGTGCTGCTGTACTTCCCGATGGCCTACCTCGCCGGGCTCATGCAGCCCGCCAGCCAGATGCCGCAACTGCTCGCCCGCATCGGTGAGTACACGCCGCTGGGCGCCTTCCGGCAGGGCATGCACCAGGTGTGGGCGGACACCACGCCCAGCCCGGTCCTGCTCGGGGTCCTCGCTGCCTATGCTGTCATGATCAGCGCGGTGGCGGCCAGGTTCTTTCGCTGGGAGTGACCATGACGGAGCGGCTGGAACGGTGGGAGCGGCTGCAGGAGCGGCAGCTGGCGGCGACGCCGTACGTGCTGCTGGCGGTCTCCGTGGTCCTCTGCCTGATGACGGGGGAGCGGCCGTGGTCGATGCTCGCGTTGGCCGCGGCCGCGGCCGGCTGGCTGTGGCTGGTGCCGCGTGGCCCGGTCCACGTCGCCGGGCTGGTGGCGCTGATCGGCCTGCTGTGCACCCACGGGATGTGGTTCGCGTCGTTCTTCGGCTTCGTCGGCTACCTGCACTCGTGGTGGTACCTGCGGGGCCGTTGGCGCTTCGTCGGGGTGAGCGCTACTGCGGCGATCAGCGTCATGACCTACAGCGGCGGGCTGCCCGAGCCCACCCCGTCCGGCATCCTCACGTTCCTGTTCTTCACGGCGGCGATCGTGGGCGGGGTCGTGATGTTCAGCTTCTTCGGTGAGGTCACCATGGAGCGCAGCGCGGAGCGCACGCGCATGGTGCAACAGCTCCAGGACACCATGCGGGAGAACGCCGGCCTGCACGCCCAGCTGCTGGTCCAGGCGCGTGAGGCGGGTGTCCTGGACGAGCGGCAGCGCATGGCGGCCGAGATCCACGACACCCTCGGCCAGGGCCTGACCGGCATCATCACCCAGCTGCAGGCGGCGCGGCGCAGCGAGGACTGGCAGCGGCACGTGGACATCGCGGTCCGGCTGGCGCGCGACAGCCTGGCCGAGGCCCGCCGATCCGTGCACGCGGTCGGTCCCGGACATCTGGCGGCCGCGCCGCTGGACGAGGCGCTGCGGGCGGTCGTCACCGAGTGGGGGGAGCGCACCGAGGTGACCGCCGAGTTCACCGTGACTGGTACGGTCCGGCCCATGCACCCGGAGATCGAGGAGACGCTGTTGCGCACCGCGCAGGAGGCGCTGGCCAACGCGGCCAAGCACGCCGGCGCGTCCCGGGTCGGGCTCACCCTCTCCTACATGGACGACGTCACCACGCTGGACGTGCGTGACGACGGCGCCGGATTCGACCCGGCACGGGTCGGCGGCGGTGGTGGCTTCGGCCTCACCTCGATGCGCAGGCGGGTGGACCGCCTCGCGGGCACGCTGGAGATTGAGTCGGCGCCGGGCGCCGGCACCGCGATCTCGGCGAGTGTCCCGGCGGTGGCACGTGGGTGACCCGCCGATCCGGCTGCTCATCGTCGACGACCATCCCATCGTCCGGGGTGGCCTCCGCGGGATGTTCAACGGCGACCCGCAGTTCGAGGTGCTGGGCGAGGCCGCCAACGGCGCGCAGGCCGTGGACCTTGCCCGCGCGCTGGGCCCGGACGTGATTCTCATGGACCTGCGGATGCCCGCAATGGATGGGGTCACCGCGATCAAGGAACTGATCAGGGTCGGTGTCACGGCCCGCGTCCTCGTCCTGACCACCTACGACACCGACCGCGACGTGCTGCCCGCCATCGAGGCCGGCGCCACCGGCTACCTGCTCAAGGACACCGGCCGCGACGAACTCGTCCACGCCATCCGCACGGCCGCGCGCGGCGAGGCGGTGCTGTCCCCGTCCGTCGCCACCCGGCTCCTCGTTCAGGTGCGCACCCCGGTCGACGCGCTCAGCGCCCGAGAGTTGGAAGTCCTGAAACTCATCGCGGACGGCGTCACCAACCGTGAGGCCGCCGCAAAACTGTTCATCAGCGAAGCAACCGTGAAGAGCCACATGCTGCACATCTTCGCCAAGCTCGGCGTCAACGACCGCGCCGCAGCGGTCGCCGAGGCGTTCCGCCGGGGCCTGCTCACAGTGGACTGAGGCTGACAGCGCAGGCCCAGCACCGGCGTACGGCCGGCGAGACCGTCGAGCAGATCCGCAGGAACGGAAGCCTCGCAGCGCAGGTTTGAGCGTCGCAAGGCTCGTGCCATGGTGTGACCGTCGGACAGGTGCTACTGAGTTGCTGCGGTCGGGCCGGTACGACGGCGGGGAGATCCATATGCTCCGCGCTATGGGGAACTCCGCTGGGCCGACGCGCTGGGACGAAGCCATGTCCGGATGGCAGTCCAACTTTGTGCCCTCACTGACGCAATTGCGTTGCCAGCGGTCCGGCCTGCTCGCGCTTGTGGGACGGCGGCTGCAGGCCGGCTGGATCGGCTGGGAACTGGAAAGGGATCTGTGGCAACCAGTTATCCCGTTGGTGCTGGTGTTCGACGGTGGTGTTCAGCTGGAGCTCGCCTGGCGGGGCTGGGATGACCTGTCAATTACCTGGAACACCATTGATCTGAGGACCCGGCCCGAAATTCTCGGTCGGCCGCACGAGTGGCGATCGTCGCACCCTCAACCGCTCGCCGCGGTCGCCGGTCGCGTCCTGACCGGATGGGCGGTGACCGAGAGCCCATACTTCCAGGGCGGTGCGGATCTTAGCGGCGCGCTGCCGATGGACGCGGTTGCCGGCTGGTTTCCGCAGGGTTTGTGGATCGAGTTCGCGGACATTGGTGTGCACCTCTACAGCACCGACTCGAACGGCATTTCAAACAAACCCGTGCAGCCCAGCGACGACGGGCACACCCGCGTGACGCATCTACCGCTTCCGGAGGACGACGCGCACACCGCTTGAACCCGGGCGCATCCAGCCCGGAAGGGTGTCTGGTAGCCGACAAGTACTGGTCGCAGGGTCGGGGGCTCGTCGCCGCGTCCACCCTGTAACAGCTCACCAGGGGAGCATTATGGATCAGTCGGGGGAACAGCGGTACCGGGAATTCGTCGTGGCGCGCTCGGCCGCGCTGCTGCGCACCGCGTACCTGCTGGTTGGAGACCGGGGCAGGGCAGAGGATCTCCTCCAGACCGCGTTGGTCAAGACGTACGTCGCGTGGGATCGGATCAAGGATCCCGGCGCGACCGAGGCATATGTTCGACGGGTCATGGCCACGACGGCCACGTCGTGGTGGCGACGCCGGTGGTCGACCGAACAGCCGGCGGTGGCAATGCCCGACAGTGCGGTCGCGGATGCCAGCGGTGAGCTGGCCGACGCGGACGAGATGCGCCGGCTGTTGCTGACGCTGCCGGTCCGGCAACGGGCGGTGCTCGTGCTGCGCTACTACGACGACATGAGCGAGGCGGACGTTGCCGAGATGCTCGGCATCTCGCGCAGCGCGGTCAGCAGCTACGCCGCGCGCGGGTTGTCCGCGCTCCGCCATCGGATGGGTGAGGAGATCAACTCGCTGTGAACACGTCATTCGAATCGCAGTTCCGGGCGACGATCACGCGCAGCGTCGAGGACTTCGCACCCCAGGTGCTGGACGCCGATGAGCTGATCCGGCACGGTCGGTCCGCGGTGCGCCGGCGCCGGTCCGTGACCGTCGTGGCCGCGGCGGCGGCGCTGGCCGCCGTCATCACCGTCAGCGCGGTAGCGGCTGGTGCCGGTCCGTCGGGCCAGCACCACGGTCCCGCGGTGTCGCCCGACCCGACCAGTACGGCTGCACCCAGCCCTACCGCAACGGGTACCGCTGCACCAAGCCCCACGGCAACGGCAAGTTCGGCAGGCTCGGCCCCGGTTGGCGTCGACGTGCTGCTGACCGGCAATACGATCCGGACGGCCTCGGGCCGGCTGGTGACGATCCCCAATCCGGGCGGAGGCACCGCGTCTGACGCGACCGGCGTGGCCGGGGGCTGGGTGGTCCGGTCCGGCGGTGTGATGGACTTCCATTCGATCGAGTTTCTCACCGAGGCCGGTCAGCTGAAGGGCTTCCAGCCGGCGCTCAAGGGCGCGCCGGTCGGGTACGCCGCGGACGGCCGGTCCATGGGGGCGCGGGTCGGTAACACCATCTATGTCTTCGACCTGCCGTCGCTGGAGGTGCGGCACCGCATCGATCTCCGGTCGCCGTTGAGCGGCACCCAGCTGGAGGAGTTGTGGCTTCGCGGTGACCGGCTGGTGGCGCGTTTCCTTGCGGCGGCTGACGGTGGTCCTGGCTTCAGCGGGGTGGCGATCTGGAATCTCAAGACCGGCGCCTCGACCACGTCGCCGGGCATCGATGTGCGGGACGTTTCCGCCGACGGCAAACTTGCGCTCCTGGCTACCGAGCGGGGCTCCGGCCCGGGCGTAACACAGTGCCTATCGATCGCGCCCATCGGCGATTCGTTGTCAGCGACCGGGAAGAAGGTGTGCGGATCGGGGGTGAGCCTGACCCATGGCCGCTTCTCGCCGCGTGGCACCTGGGTCGCCGTGTCGGTGTACCCGCGCGGGACGTGGCTGTTCCGCACGACGCAACTGCAGGCGGGCACCAGCGAGCCGGTCAGGCGCCATGACATCGACTTCGCGACGTGGCAGGACGACGCGCAGCTGATCCTGGCCAACCTGCCACCGGCGATAACAGTGCTGCGATGCTCGACCGCCGGCACCTGCCAGCTGGTGACTGGCCCGCCCGACCCCCTGTTGGGCGTGATCACGAACTACCGGTAGCGCGGCAGGTACCGCTGCAACGACGGTTACGCCGAACACCACAGCCTGGTGTTCGGCGTAACCGTGACACCTTCCGTGAAAGCGTCAGGACAGTGCGGGTGCACCCTCCCGAACGGGATCTTCGGATTCCGGGCGGCTTGGACCGCCGGTCGCGGCAGCGTCGCGCAGCGCCGCCTCGATCCGGCGGTTGGTGGTCATGGTGGCGGTGACGGCGGTCATGGTGAGCAGGAGGCCGGCGGCGGCGTAGAGCGGTGTGCGGATGTCGTAGGTGGAGGCGAGCCAGCCGCCGAGGAAGGCGCCGATTG